>CAWBCW010000012.1:0-13095 GCA_963787345.1 uncultured Bacillaceae bacterium
CTGAAATGAACACAAACGTTACGGAACGTTCCTTTTTATCTGGAGAAAAACTACCTTACCTTGGTCGGCACTATCGATTAAAAGTACAAAAAATGGATTGCGACAAACCGAGCTTTCGTTTTTATCAAAGTCGATTTTTTGCAGAGCTTTCACATGATATTGCAGAAGAAGAACACCGCGACATCTTATACCCATTGTACGTCAATTGGGTTAAACAACGAGCAAATTCATTTGCTCATGATCGTATAAAACGATTTACCTTAAAACTTCAGCAAGAACCAAAAAAGATTGTCATTAAAGACCAGGAACAACGCTGGGGCAGCTGTACACCTGCAGGTAATATCTTATTGAATTGGCGAATCTTTTTAGCCCCTACATCGATGATTGACTATGTATTAGCGCATGAACTGGTTCACTTGAAGCATCAAAATTAAGTGCCAGGCACCAACCAAGAATTTTTAAGTTTTTTTTATTTTACTCCGCCAAAAACAGCAAGTTCCATCCATTTAAAATAACAATCCGAATGCTTAAAACCAATTTCTCTAAGCCAATTAACCTGAATATCTACCCTTTCTAGTATATTATCTGCTTTATCAGGGCGATTGTAATATTCCTTAGCTACTTCTTTTCTATCCCTTTTATTGTGAGTAGAAAGATGGTCAATAAAAAGCTCATCATGCAATTTTTCAATTTTAGGAGTCGCAGAAGCTGTATGCTCAATATTTATGAAAATTCCACCTGGTACTAAGGTGTTGTATATTTCCTGATACAATTCTTTTTTCTTTTCATGTGGAAGATGATGAATGGCATACCCGGAAACAATGCAGTCCACTGAATCTGGTTCAGCATATTGTCTAATAGAATGACTGAAATCACCATGAATAATTTCACAACGATTCATATAATCTTTCATGTGAATGCGTGCATGTTCAATCATTGGTTCGGAATGGTCTAATAATACAGCAGAAGCCTCTGGGTAAGATTTAAGTAAAATTTCAGCCAAAAAGCCATTTCCACATCCCAAATCCATAATTCTTTTCGGATTAGGAGTAAAGTGATTGACTACTTGAAGCATGATTTTGGCTTGTTCAGCTCCAAAAGGAATTCCCCCACGTACCTGTTCCAGATAATGTTGTGTAACATCTTGTCGTTGCCAATTTGTTGTTTCCATTTTTTCTCCCCCTTTATAAAAATAATAAAAAAAGCCTATCATCTCATAAGAGACGACAGGCTTTACCTACGTGGTACCACTCTTTTTGATTTGTTTGTATAATAAACAAATCCACTTTAATAACCGATTACGGGGTCAACCGTTAAGACCTATATATCAGCCTTACCACTCATGGGCGAGTTGGGGATTTTATTGACTGTCTTTCACCAGCCGACAGCTCTCTAAACAATAAACATTCCTTAATACTCCCAATCATTGTGTTTACATAATTTTTGAAATTTCCCTTATTTTATAATGTATTCTAATATCGGTCAATCTGAATTTTACTATTTCTAATTCAATAAACCTCCCCGAAAATGTAAATAAGGGCTGCTCCTTGCTACAGGAAAGCGCCCGATTGCGGAATAGTGATAAATGCAAAAATGACGCTTTAATTATTTTGTTAAATGGTCCTTTAGTTGAAGAAGCAAGTTTTAGTACATATGCAAAAAAAACTTTTATTTAGGTCTAACGACAATTATAAAAAAATAAATTAATGCTTTACATTCTCCATTTTTCTTGTTATATGCTTCGTCCCCCACTCATGCATTGCTTCCAAAATAGGCTTCAATGTCATTCCATACTCAGTTATTGAATACTCAACTTTTGGTGGGATTTGAGGATATACTTCCCGACTTATGAGCCCTTCTTCTTCTAATTCTCGTAATTGATTTGTTAGCATTTTGGGTGTAATACCTACTAGTGCTTTTTTTAATTCCCCGTATCGCATTGTACCCTCCGACATTAGATACAATAAGATAGTTGGCTTCCATTTTCCAACTAGGATTGAAAGAGCACCTTGTACTTTACAGTATTCAGGTTGTATTTTCATGTTAACCTCCTTTAGTATCCTTTTGTATACTATATCACTTTAAAGTGCATACTTACATAATTAATTTTAATGATTTATTATGATTCTAATAGTTAAAAAAGGGGATGAAAATATGAAACTTCGTGAAATAAAAAAAATATGGACGGTAAACGAACAAAAAATCAGTCCTATTCATACCGCTGGACCAGTTCTTGCACCTGGAAATTGGGTAGATTATGACCCGTTTTTATTATTAATGGAAGATAAATTTGAAAAAGGAGCATTTGATGTGCATCCTCATCGTGGTATAGAGACCCTAACATATATCATTGATGGAAGAATTCAACATTATGACAATGCTACTGGTGCAGGGGGAATTCTAGAAAAGGGAGACTTGCAATTTATGACTGCGGGTAGAGGGGTTCTTCATAATGAATCACCACTTGATGGTGAAAAAGTTCATCTCCTTCAACTTTGGGTTAACTTACCTCGTAAATATAAAATGGTAAAACCCCGTTATCAAAATATGCATGCAAAAGACATGCCTGTTCGTGAGGAGAATGGTGCTTTAATTAGGGTATATTCAGGTTCGTCAGGAGATATTGTATCGAATACACTGAATTACGCACCTGTTACATTTGTAGAAATGGTTTTGGAAAAAGGATCATCCGTTATTCAAGATCTTCCTGGTACTTATAATGGCTATATTTATGTATTAGAAGGAAGTGGCACATTCGGAGAAAATAAAGTCGAAGCGAAAAAAGGGCAAGCGATGTGGCTAGGTTCCGCAGATGAAGAGATTAGGAGTGGTATTCATGTTTCTGCAAACGAAAACTTACGACTTGTTCTGTTTGCAGGTGAGCCTATCAAAGAACCTGTAGTAGCATATGGACCTTTCGTAATGAATACAGAAGAAGAAATACGACAGGCTTATCAGGATTATCGTGAGGGTAAATTCGAAACTTTAGAAGATTAAGGAGTTTACGGAAATAGTTATTCTGAATTTGATTAACTCATTGAGATTGTTGTAATTTGCTCGTGTCATTATCCTTAAAGTCAGGAGTTTGTCTTTTTTTATTCTATTTTCTAAAACAAAAAGGTTGGAGCATAAAACAGAATTTCTTCTGCTATATGCTCCAACCTCTTTCTTTACCTTCAGCCAGAGAACATTTAATCTTCTTTGCAAAAGAACTGAAATTATCTCACGCTTGATATTTCTTAATCAAATTAACAAACGTGTCGACGAATGATTGTAAGAATTGAATAGTTCCTTCATTCTTAACTTTGCCATTTTCATCCAATAGAGCTGTGGTATTACCAATATAAGCTTCTGGTTGTTGAACCACTGGCATATTTAAGCATGTAATAATCTGACGCAAATGGTGGTTTGCGCCAAATCCACCCAAATTACCGGGAGATTGGCTGATAATAGCTGCCGGTTTGCCATTCCATACACTTGCTCCATAAGGACGGGAACCTACATCCAGTGCGTTACTTAATACAGCAGGTACAGAACGGTTATATTCAGGCGTTACAAATAAAACAGCGTCAATTTCCTTTATTCTGTTACGGAAAGTAGTATATTCTGCCCGAACATTGTTTTCATTATCATAATCTTGATTATAGAAAGGTAAATTTTCGATTTCTATAAATTCACTTTCATATCCTTCAGGGAATAAAGCCGCAACATTGGATGCAATTTTTTTAGAAAAAGATTCTTTCCGCAGACTACCAACTAAAATACCGATTTTTGTCATTTTATATCAGCCTTTCTCTTCAAAACGTATTCTTCTTTTACCTTCCGAAAACTCATATACGTTCTGTTAATACTATCGTTTTATTTTTAACTTACAATGTTATTATTACTTATAAATATCATTTTAAAAAGTACGCACTTTTAAGTTATATAGTATATAAAAGGATACTATGTATGGTGGTAGAAATGGACAGTGTTCTTAATTTATGGTTATCCCTTTAATTGTTTTAAACCTCAATTTATGATGGTAGTTGTTCAATAATCTCCCGTTACTTTAAGTACATTTCATCACAAACTTTATATTCCACTTTTTTATTACAGGAATGGTGCACCTTTTACATCATAAAATAAAAAAAACACCCTATTGGCAGCTACATCTATAAAAGGATAGCCCCTTATAGTTTAACAACTATAATTTTTGTTTAGAAGGTTATAATAACTTTACCTTGTGAGTGTCCAGTAGAAACTTTAATTAACGCTTCGTTAATGTCAGTAAAATTATATATTGAATCTATTGAGGGCGTGATATTTTCTTTTTCAACAAGATTAGTGATTTCTTGTAATTGACTGCCACTGGCTTGAACGAATAAAAAGTGATATTCATTTTTATTTTTACGTGCTAAAAAATCTACTTGAGCACCCACTAATCCAAACAATAATCTTTTCCACATTGAAAAATTATTCTCCACTGCAAAACGATAATTTGGGACTGCTTTCAACGATACTAATTTCCCTTGAGGTTTTAAAATACCAAGTTCTGCTTTTATCTCTTTAGCTCCCAAGGTGTCGATAACATAATCTATATCAGATAGAATGTTGGCATAGTTTTCCTCATTATAATTTATGAATCTATCAGCGCTAAGCGACAGTGTACGTGATCTGCCTCTTTCACTACCACTTGTAATAACATATAACCCCATTGACTTGGCGATAGGGATTGCCATTGCACCAAATCCACCTGTTCCTCCAGGAATAAATAACTTTTTGTTAGGCTCAGCATCGAGTACGTCATTCAATGCTTGATAAGCAGTTAAAGCAGTAAGAGGAACAGCTGCTGCTTCAATAAAAGATAGATTTTTAGGGATAATCGATATATATATATTCAACTTGTTAAATCGACATGAGAAACGCGAGGCCGGCCTGCTTGAACAAGCCTTTATTACGTTAGGAAAACATAAGCAGTGAAAGTAGGGCGACCGATCATTTATGTCGGAAAATTAAGATGGATATATATAGCATCTTCATTGACAGCCGCATATTCAGCAAAAGCTCCAATTCGATTAACCGGTAACCTAGTATATATGTGGTCACCAACGCGGAAGTTCTTAACATCTTTTCCAACAGCCTCAATAACACCAGATAGTTCATTCCCTAAAGTTACTGGTAAAGCATAATCAGAAATCATTCGAATACTCCCATTTAAAATAAGGATATCTAATGGATTAACACCTGCTGCTTTTACTTTAACGAGTACCTCACGGCTATTAATTTCTGGTATTTTAACATCATTCAATTCCACTTGAACTTCTTTTGAATATTTCTGCATTTGAGCAGCTCTCATTTTTCCACCCTCTTCTTTTACAATTTTTTGGTACCTTTTCATGAAATGCAATCTCTAGCGTTGAATGTAGGTGAATCAAAATAAAAACCAGTGCTTGAAAGGGTTATAGCCAAGAATGCACCAAACGCCTGCAAATACACGTAATTCATGCGTTAAGCACTGATTTTCAGGTTGTGCCAAAAAAACGGCATAAACTTTTATTATATTAATTACCAAGACAGTTGTTTCCCACAATGTCTAATTCTGATGAAAGAATAGCGTACAATTTTTCAGTTGTACGCCATTCTTCACTCTATAAACTATACTTACCCCTCTTGAGATGTTAATTCTTTCATCGTAGGATAATCCGTATAACCCACGCTTCCGTTACCACCAAAGAATGTTGTACGGTCTGCTTCATTCAAAGGAAACCCTTTTTTGAGACGTTCTACTAAATCCGGATTAGCTAATGACCATACACCGACTGGTACCATATCAGCAACGCCATTATCAATATCTACACTAATATCTTCTAGAGCTCGACCAGCTCGATTGACTAATAATGGATTTGACCAAATTGAACGAATTTCATGGAGCAGTGTTTCGTTTCCTAAATGCATAACATGAAGGTAAGCTAAGTTGAATTGAGCTAATTCTTTTACAAGATGGAGATAAACTTCAGGACCTTGTTCACCTTCTTCAATCCCACCAAGAGGTGTCCCTGGTGAAATACGAAAGCCCGTTCTTTCTGCTCCAATTTCTTCAACGATTGCTTTCGTTATTTCGATAGCAAAGCGAGCACGATTCTCTATTGATCCACCGTATTTATCCGTTCGTTTATTGGAATTCACTCCGATAAATTGATTAATTAGATAACCATTTGCTCCATGAATTTCAACGCCATCAGCTCCTGCTTCAATAGCTGCAGATGCTGCTTTTCGGAAGTCTGCAATTGTCGTTTGAATATCTTCTTCACTTAACTCACGTGGAACGGGTATTTCCTGCATCCCTTTAGCAGTAAACATTTCTACACCGGGTGCGATCGCAGATGGTGCAACTGCTTGACGATGATGTGGTGTATTGTCAGGGTGCGACATACGACCGACATGCATTAATTGGATATACATAAATCCACCTGTTTCATGCACCGCATCCGTAACCTTTTTCCACCCTTCAATATGTTTTTCAGTATAGATGCCAGGTGTCCATAAGTAACCTTGTCCATCATCAGAAGGTTGTGTACCTTCACTAATAATTAATCCCATAGATGCTCTTTGAGCATAATAAAGGGAACTTAGTTCTCCCGGTGTACCATCTTCTTGCGCTCTACTACGTGTCATTGGTGCCATCGCTAAACGATGAGGTAATTCCAAATTTCCAATTTTCGTTTTGCTCCACAATTTATCCATTTTTGTACACTCCTCTTCAAATTATGTTACCCGTTGTATACGTGTGTCCTTTTACCTTTTGTTTGAAATCTTGGACAAATCACTGTATTAGTAATTTGTATTAGGAGAGATGTGGATATATCGCTGGTACACCACCTGCAAAATCTCTTTGGATCTTTCGGCTCACGTCATCAGCAACAATTTCAAAGCTGTCGGATTCTAATCCATCAATAGCAATTTTTGCGATATCCTTAGGGTTGGATTTGGGAACTTCTAAGCTCGACGTCATGTCTGTCTCCATGAAGCCTACATGTAATCCAGCTACTCTCACATTTTGAGGATAGAGATTTAAACGTAGGTCGTTCGTCAATGCCCACTCTGCCGCCTTTGCAGCCGTATACGCGCCAACAGTTCCCGAACTAACCCAAGATAATGCGGAAAGAATATTCAGAATCGATCCTCCCCCATTATTTGCTAGAATCGGTGCAAAAGTACGAACCATGGATAGTGTGCCAAAGAAATGCGTATTAAACTCCAAATGTATTTTATCGAGATCTCCGTCAATCAAAGAAGCACCTGTAGACGATCCTGCATTGTTGATCAAAAGCGTAACATCCTTAGCGACCATTGCGGCTGCAGCTACCTCTTGAGGGTTGGTAATATCAAGCTTTACAGGAATTACACCGGGAATGTCAATAGACTCCGGATTTCTTGCACCAGCATAAACTTTAGCTCCTCTGGATAGAAGTTCAAGTGCTAAATGGCGTCCAAAACCTCGGTTCGCGCCGGTGACAAATGCGACTTGTTCAGAAATTTTCATTTTTATGTGCTCCTTTTATTATTTAATTTTGGTACAACAAAATGTCTTCCTACTCAAAACTACGCAAGTAATGATTTCCTTAAGGAGAAGTTTTGGACATAGGCAAGTCTCACTATATGGGAATGGTCATTCTAAAAAGCACAAAAGAATGATCCCTTCATGGAGAGAGCTTTAAGTAAGGCAAGACTCATATACGGGAACGACCATTCTAAAAAGCACAAAAGAATGATCCCTTCATGGAGAGAGCTTTAAGTAAGGCAAGACTCATATACGAGAACGATCATTCTAAAAAATGCATAAGCAATGATATCTTCTTAGGAGTAAGCTTTACTACAGCTCAGACTTACTCATATAGGAACTATAATTCTAAGAATAAAATAATTATTTATCTAAAAGTTTTATGGATAAATTGGCTATACGGTGTAGTTTTTCTTTGGGAATGGAGGTTCTTGTCATTACCCTTAACCCAACACATACAGTATGCAGATGTTCCGCCAGTTCGCCGGCATCGTAATCTGAGGTAAATTCTCCATCCTTCTGACCCCACAGAATAATATCCTTGAGTAGCTGCTCTGATAGTGTGAATGATTCAGTGGACTTTGAATCCACATCGTCATCGCGCATTGCCAATTCCACCGCCGAATTCACCATTAAACAGCCAGAAGGCGAGTTCTCTTCACCATATATCATGAAACTAAAAATAAACTGAAGAGCCTCCGCTGCAGTCTTGGAGCGTTTAACTTCTCCCGTAAGCTCAGCACTGACTTTATCACGAAAACGATCCATAGCTTTCAAAAACAGCGTATGTTTGTCGCCAAATGTGTCATACAAACTTCTGCGATGGATTCCCATATGCTCGACCAGATCGGTCAAGGATGTCTTCTCATAACCTTGTGCCCAAAAGAGCTTCATCGCCTTGTCTAATACTTCGTTCTCTTCGAATTCTTTGCTTCTTGCCATTCTATTTTCCTCCTCCCATCATCAATATACCAAATTGAGAACGTTCGGTAAAGAATATAAGCTCATACTACTGATCCCGAATATTACCAAATGTAGTGAAACTACCTATAGTTCAAGTAAGGAAACTCCACAATCTCTTCTACATTTTAGCTGTCAGCATAACCTAAATCCCTTGATTATGTAATCCCAAAAATCTTACCAAAGGCTGATTTTTAATAGAATAACATACTTTCGTGGAATGAAAAAACTGGAGGCTTACAAAAACATAATCAATACAGAAATTTTGTTCAAATATCCAACAATTCGGGAATTTTTTATTCTTTATGATTTGATAATAATGAAGTAACTCCTGCCTTAAACCAAATCGAAACGCATCCTTTCTTCCAGCAAATAGAAAGTGCTCAATTTATGAAAGAGAACAATGTTCAGATACAGTCCTGGGGATCTTTCGCTGAAGGAAGAAATAACATGTTCGGGAATGAAGTTTTAGTATCGATAGCTAAAAATCATAATAAATCCGTTGCCCAGGTGATTTTACGTTGGTTAACACAAAGAGGAATCGTTGTAATTCCTAAGTCTGTTCATAAAGAAAGAATCATCGAAAACTTCAATATCTTTGACTTTGAATTGAGTCAAGAAGATATGGAGACGATTGCTACATTAGATACGAAAGACAGCTTGTTCTTTTCACATAGAGATCCTGAAATGGTAAAAGGGCTCGGTAGCTATAAATTTGAACTTTGCACCCTATAGACATCACCCGCTAGGCGCACAGAAAAACCTCACCAATAAAGTAAGGTGAGGTACCTTCTAATTATCTTGTTATTCTCCAAAATCAAAATAATTCCGCTTCAACACCCGCTTCATCATCATTAACTCCTCATACGTCGTCTGCTTTCCCAATTGTTTCGTATCAATTAAAAACAATTGATCCTCAATTTCTTTCGTCGTTTGATCACTTTGAAACAAAGCATGGCAGTTATCACAATAAAAAGATGGCGTTTCGTCAATTTCTACTGCCCTTGATCCATCTGGTAATTCCCAAAAGACGGTATCTGTTACCGATTGTAATGTTCCGACCTCACACCATGGACAAGTTTCCATGATCATTCATCTCCCTTTGATGATGGGGTATTCTTTTTTTTGCTGAGCTTGAAATTTCTTTTCTTTTACTGTCTCGTTTTTCCCTTTGATCTTTTAACGAGGCATGCTCAGGATTCGTTTCATATTCCTCGCGACGTTCAAGCCGCTTTAATCCTTTTGGCACTAAATTAAACTCGCTATCATTCAATAATCCAGATATTCCTATATTCGAACGTTTCTCCCCTGCATTCGGATAAATTTCTTTAAAATAATCATCGGCGAGACCTGGTGTATACTGCTCTGGTTCTGGATAGGTCGTAATCACGCCTTCGAAGTTACGTAGCACCGTTTTTGTAGGAGATTGAGAGAGAATGTAGTTCGGTTGCAGGGTAATTTTCCCGCCACCGCCCGGAGCGTCGACGACGAAAACTGGGACGTCGTTTTTTATTGTAAGTATGAAATATGGGTCTTATCTAAAGAGAACATATGAAAAAAGTCAGTAGACACATGATTTTAGACTGACTCCTTGATTTCAATTTTATGGTTACATTGTATAAATGGATAATCGCTTGCATCATTCATTTCATATTAAGTTTGTTTTTTATTAGCAATTAAAAATATAAAAATAAAGTCGTTTCAATCTAAGTGTTATTGAACAATCGCGCCATTTAATTGAATAAGTGGTTCCGAAGGGATTAGGTGCATAATACTCTATCTTCCATCTACTTTTTTCAATTAGTAAATCCTCACACTAGTTATGGCGGATGTTTTTTGATGCCATTTTATTTTTAATAAACGTAATCACCACAGGGAGTAATGAAACAACGACGATTCCAAGAATGACAATACTGAAGTTATCTTTAATAATCGGAATATTCCCGAAGAAGTAGCCAGAAAATAGAGCGGCACTGACCCAGAGGATCCCCCAATGGCATTGTACGAAATGAATTTGCGGTAAGGCATTTTGCCAACTCCAGCCACAAACGGTGCAAAGGTCCGAATGATTGGAATAAATCTGGCGATAATGATGGTCGAGCTTCCATGCTTTTCAAAATATTCACTCGTCCGATCTAAATATTCCCTTTTAATAAACCGGATATTTTCCCGCGCTGCAACCTTGTCTCTCAAAAAATGTCCGATGGAGTAATTCAAGGTATCGCCGAGTATTGCCGCGATGCAAAGAATCAGGTAAATCGGCAGTACGTTAATCGAACCGGCTACCGCTAAAGCCCCCGTAGCAAATATCAGCGAGTCCCCCGGCAAAAACGGCATAATGACGAGACCTGTTTCGCAAAAAACAATAACAAATAGGATCGAGATAAATATAAAACCCAAATTGATCCATATAAACGGACAAATACTGATCTAAATGTAGAAAAATATCAACGATATTCATAATGCTGCTCATACTATATCTCCTAACTTATTATGTAATCTAACTCTACCACTAATTTTAGCCATGGGAATAGAAAATGACTCTAAATAAAAGATTAAATTATTATTAACTCAACTTTCGCATCGCTGCATTGAAGCAAATTTAAAGAAGAAAACCCAAAGGTGACAATTCTCCGCCTACTACCTTCAGCATAAGCTTCCGGTTAGGGGCTCCATACCTCGTCGTCGGTGCAATCAATCAAAGTCTCTACGTGCAATTCAAAACACGCGATGCAGTCATGCTGAAGCCCATCAAAGAAGGAACCCTTCCGCATCACTGCATAAATACAACAACAAAGAAGGAATCAACCTTTCTTCAAAAGAAGAAACGTTTATTCCTTCTAATCTTTTTTCGTTGGCCAATTCGAAGAAGCTCTCGCACACAGCCCGTGCGGATCTTCTCCGCCCCCAGCCTCCAGCTATCGCTTCCAGCCCAGGTCTCCGAAGCCCACACTCAACCGAGAAAAGCATACTCACTATGCAGCCATGCTGAAGACCATTCAAGAAGCAACCCACCCGCATACCTGCATTGAAGTAAACACAAAGAAGAAAACCCAAGCCCGCACCGGTACACTCGAGTAATAATTCGCAAGCCAATTCAAGAGGCGAAACACATCTCAATGAAGTTTCTGCTCACTGGCGCTTCCGTTTCCTTTGGGTTCGGGGCCCCAGGGCTCATGTGATTAGTCGTCGCTGCCGAATCCCCTACTCGGCTCCTACCTCACTCAAACAAGGGCGTCTGTTTTATGGTAAAATTTATATATGAAAGGAGGAGACTGCAAAATGATTTCAATTACTAATTTAAACAAGTATTACGGAAAACATCATGCGATTAAAGATCTTTCGCTGCATGTAAATGAGAGTGAAATATTTGGCTTTTTAGGACCAAATGGTTCAGGTAAAAGTACAACCATTCGCATGTTATTAGGAATGATTCGCCCAAACAGCGGCAAAGCAACGATACAGTCATTGGATATTGAAAAAAACAGTTTGGAGATTCGACGAATTGTTGGATATTTACCCTGGTGAAATTGTTTTTCCTAAACAATTAAGTGCACAAAACATTGTTGATTTTTCGCTTGAAGTCCATAAAAAATCGGGCGATAAGGCGAAGGAGTTGTTTGAACGTTTAGAACTTGATCCGAAAGAAAAAAGTGAAAGATATGTCAAAAGGAATGAAGCAAAAATTGGCTATTATTACAACATTTGCCCATGACCCTAACATTATTATCTTAGACGAACCGACAAGTGGATTAGATCCATTAATGCAAGCGGAATTTAATCGTATATTGCTTGAAGAAAAGAAAAAAGGAAAAACAATCTTTATGAGTTCCCATATTTTAAGCGATGTTGAACATTTATGTGATGGCATTGCAATTATTAACGTTGGGAAACTGCTTTTTACTGGGACATTAGTCGAACTATACAAAGGACTTCCCTATGATATTCGATTCAGATTACGGGAAAAACGATCTGTGTTGATTCCGGACACACAAAACTTTAAACAAAACGAAGAATATGTTTCGTTTCAATGCCGTCCCCCATTGGAACCTTTATTGAAACATTTACAAGCATTACCCATTGAACATTTAACGATTCAGCCGCCATCATTAGAGTCCATCTTTTTAAATTATTATAAAGGAGATGGTATTGAATGAAAGCTTTTTTCAAGTTGCAATGGAAAACGTCCTGGTTGAATGCATGTGTTTGGTCCTTGATTATGGGAGTACTCAGTTTTGTAATTGTTTTATCATTTCCTTCCTTCCAAAAACAAGGTCAACAATTAACGGATGCGTTACAGAATATTTCTTTCTTAAAAATTTAAAAGAACTAACAGATATGCAAACTTTAGACGGATTTGTAAATGGTCAATGGTTTATCATGCTTCCTTTTGTTTTAGCTTTCTTTGCCATTTTGTTTACAAATCAAATATATACGAGGGAAATTGATACGAGAAGCATAATATTTTTATAAGTTATCTCTTCCTGTTTCGAGAACACAAATCATTCTTTCACGTTTTTTTGTTTTTATATTACAAACAATAATGATACATCTTGTTATATTTATTGGATTATGCATTTGGTAAAATCATC
>CAWBCW010000013.1:0-10115 GCA_963787345.1 uncultured Bacillaceae bacterium
TGTCCCTCCGACCCCCCTTTTATTTAGAAAAAGGCCTTTTCCCTTCTGAAATAAGGTGATTGATTCTTTCGATTAATGGCGGCAGTTCGCTCATCGATTTGATGGTAAAATCCGCCCCATGTTGTATAAAGGATTCCTCTGTTTGGGAAATCACTTTCTCTTGGTCCGCTACGGATAGAGCGTGGTATTCATCTAAACTTAATCCCATTTCAGAGCTGCCGATTACGACACCTACTGCCCAAACACCTGCATGAACCGCCTCTTTTATATCTGAGGCCGTATCTCCTACTTTTACTACCTTCCATGATGCTGATAATTTCAATGCTTCCATATTGCGATAAATCATATAAGGATACGGTCTTCCAAACGAATTGGTTCCATCGGGTGTCATATAAAAATCTGGACCATAGCCTTTTTTCAAGGCATTTGGAACCACAACATCCATCATGGTTTGTGTATATCCTGTTGTTGAACCAATTTTCAATCCTTGACTTCTTATTGTTTGCACAGTCTCTACAACCTCTGGGATGGGGTCTGTATCTCGCTTAAAGAAGACATGAGTGCAGGTTCAAATTCAGCATATAAATTTTCAACATCTTGCTCCGTAAATGCTTTTCCGTATTTTTCTTCCCATAATCCAGAGATTCTCGGCATGGATAACATCGCACGAATATGGTCAATTTTCAACATTCCCATTGGTTCTCTTGCCTCTGCCATTGTCACTTCAATCCCTGCATGTTTAAAAATATCAATAAATACGTTTACGGGTGCAAAGCAGCCAAAATCGACAGTTGTACCCGCCCAATCAAAAATAACTCCTTCTACTTTGTTCATTTTTTCATCACTCCCATGTAAGATTCTATTACATTGCATAATTCTTCAATGTCTTCTTGATAGATTTCACCGATATTTCCAATGCGGAAGGTATCCTCATCTGTTAACTTCCCCGGGTAGAGGACATAACCTCGCTCTTTTACAAATGAATAAAATTCATCAAAGTTAAAATGTTCATTTGGAAACAGAAAGGCCGTAATGATCGGTGATTGTTTTTCCTCTGGAATATAAGCATGAAATCCTAGTTTTTCAAGTCTCTCTCTTAATATCTGATTATTATTTTGATAGCGTAAGGCTCTTGCTGAAATTCCACCCTCATCTTCTAATTCATCAATAGCCTTAGAAAACGCAGCTACGACATGTGTAGGGGAAGTAAATCGCCATTTTCCATCCTTATCCATTGCTTTCCATTGGTCAAATAAATCTAATGACAAACTACGCGCATTTCCTTCGCAAGCTAAAAGCTTTTCTATTCTAGCAATCACAAAGCCAAATCCCGGAACTCCTTGAATACATTTATTGGCACTACTGATTAAATAATCAATTCCGAGTTGGGGTATGTTGATCTCCATTCCGCCAAAACTACTCATAGCATCAACGATTAAAGTTTTTCCAAATTCCTGCGATATTTTTGAAACCATCTCGAGTGGATTTAAAATCCCTGTTGTCGTTTCACAATGCACCATAATCAGATGGGTAATGTCCGAATCTGCGTTTAACATATTCCTGATTTCATCTTCATTTGGAAATTCGTTGTATGGATAACTATACTCACAGTAATGAAGCCCGATATATTGAGCCGTCTTTATAATTCGTTCCCCATAGGCACCATTCGATAGAATTAACACTTTATCATCATTGGAAATGGTAGAAGTCAATACAGATTCCACTGAAAATGATCCGCTTCCTTGCATGAGTACAACCGTGTACTCTTCTTTTGAAGCTCCTGCAAATTCAAGAAGCTTTGCCCTTATTTTTTGAGTGATTACTTTATAGTCATCATCCCAAGTACATCGGTCAAAAAGCATTTCCTCTTTAACCGTGCTTGTCGTCGTTAAAGGTCCTGGTGTTAAAAGTTTGTAGTGTTCCATGGTGATCTAAAGTCTCCTTCATCTATGGTTTAGTCAGACGTTGCTGGGAAGTAACGTTTTTTCATACGGGTTGAAATGATTTCTAATAGAAAGGCAATAATGAGAATCGCGTAGGTAATAAAGCCAACCTCCCGCAAATCGAAGTAGAAACTCGATGCCATAAATAGCTCAAATCCAATTCCGCCCGCTCCAGCTGCTGCCCCCATTGCAACGGCTACACCAAAATTAATTTCAAATCTCAAGAAAACCCATGATAATAAATAGGTAAAAGTAGACGGTAAGATACCACTTTTCACGATATGCCACCAGTTGGCACCCGTTGCTTGCAACGCCTCAATGATGCCTTTATCCACTTCCTCAAATGCCTCTGAAAATGCTTTAACTAAATAAGCGATAGAGTGAAATAACATACCAAGAATGGCTGCTTCACTTCCTAACCCAGCGGCAATCGCAAAGATTAACACCCATAATACGGTTGGAACAGCCCGAATAATCGCAACAAATATCCGAACGATTCTAGATAACCATACAGGAGATAAATTTGTTGCCGCCATCAAAGAAAGGAAAAAAGCAATGATGGCGCCTATGATCGTAGATAAGAACGCTAAACCAAGTGTAATTCCAACTTGATAGACGGCTTCTCCTAAATCAAAATGACTCAATGCCGGCTCAAGAAACATCACTTTCAAGTTATAAGCCGTTTCCGTAATCGCTGAGCCTAACTCCAGCCCTGCATAGTTAAAGAATAGAAAGGCAACAACGGTCAAAAGTGTCAAAATCAATAGCGTCCATCTAACGGCTTGATCCCCTTTGTTGCCCGATTTTATATGAATACGTCCGTCTTTCCTTCTTTTCATATAGGTTGCTTCCATTATAGAATCACCTTCCGTACATAATTTGAAATAAGATCCACCATAATAACGGTAATGACAATACATAATGTCACAAGTGCTACGACATCATAATTTAACATCTTGTAATACATATCAAAGGTATATCCAATTCCCGTACCCGTTAAGATCCCTACTAATGTGGCATTTCTAATATTTGTTTCCACCATAAACAATACCCAACTAATCATCTGCGGCAAGCATTGTGGAATAACCGCCTTACCCACAATTTGGAAATAGGTTGCTCCTGTTGCCGTTAATGCTTCAACAGAACTTTGGCTGGCTTCATCAATCGATTCGATAAATGCCCTTGTTAAAAACCCTACCGTCCCAACAAATAAAGCGAGAAAGCCTGTTACGGAATTTTGTCCAAAAGAAATGAGCAAAACCAACGACCACGCGACAACCGGAATATTTCTTGATACGGAAGCAATAAAACGGGCAAATACACTTAAAAAGTTATTCACTTTTGTTGTCTTTGATCCAAATACCCCTAAGAATAGAGAAACAACAGCCGCTATCGTTGTTGCCGCAATAGACATAAAGATCGTTTCAGCTAATTTTTCGAGGATTTTAGGCAATTTATCAAACGATTCCTGTGTCACCATTAAATTAGAAAAGATCCAGCCTATGGCCTCAGGGATTGTCAGCCATCCCCTCTACAAAGTTAAAGTTTGTAATCACTGATGATAAATAGGTAAGAACGATAATGATCAGATAGAAAGATTACTGTCTGCCATCTGCTTTTTCGCATCGTTTTTTCATTCACGGTCATTTCTCCTTACGCTGTTATTAAATCTTTCGTTTTAGTTCCGTAAATTTTTTGAATTTTTTCTTCAGAAAGCTCACGGCCCGCTCCATAAAAGACAATTTCTCCTTTATTCAAGCCAATAATTCGATCTGAATAGTGTTGCGCCACTTCCACTTGGTGTAAATTCACTAAGCAGGTAATGCCCATTTCCGTACTAATCGATTTTAAATGGTCCATAATTACTTTAGAAGAATTCGGATCCAGCGAAGCAATCGGTTCATCACAAAGAATAAGTTTCGGTTCTTGAATAAGCGCTCTGCATATGCCAACACGTTGCTGCTGACCACCGCTTAATTGGTCACACCGCTTATAAGCATGTTCATGAATTCCCAGCTTCTCTAGCAGGTAAAAGGCACGTTCTTTTTCTTCTTCTGTATATCTGCCTAACAGTCCTTGCAGGGTTGTTTTATAACCAAATCTGCCATGAAGCACATTCTCAATTACCGTCAAACGAGGAACAAGATTATAATGCTGAAACACCATCCCAATATTTGTTCGCAATTTACGTAATTCTTTTTTATTTAAACTTCCAACATCATGATGGTTAAAAATAATCTTTCCTTCATTAAATTCAACCATTCGATTCATACAACGCAGCATAGTCGATTTACCAGCACCGGACGGACCAATGATCGAAACAAATTCTCCTGCTTTTATTTCAAAGTTAATATTCTTTAATATTTTTTTGTCTGCTGTATATGATTTTCCAAGGCCTTCTACCTTTAACAAAGACATACGCATGGACTCCTTTTTAGTTTAATTTGCAAGTAAGAGTGTGAATAACGAATATACGCATATGCACACTCTTCTTTCTATTCATTTTTCTCTAATGATGATAAAGTCTATTATTTTGAAATTTCGCGAATTGGATCATACCATTCATCTTCCACAGCCACTAGTCTTTCTTTATCTCTTTTAGAGAATAAAGCGCTCTGTCCTGAATCTTCAGGAGCAAAGATCTTTTCATTATTAGCAAATTCATCTGAAGTTAATAGTTGTTGAATCTTATCAAAATCCTCTTGACCCAATGGTATCGATATTCACTACAAATGGTTCATTTAATACAGGCGTAGCACTCATTAATGTAAATTCTTTGCCTGTAACCGTATTAAAGGGTTCTGCAGCACCATCTTTAACGCGATAAACAGCACCGGCTGTATTTTCTTCCCCTTCAGCAATCTCTACATATTCTTCCACACAAGTATCACAGAATGCGGCAACATCCGCATTACCTGATAATAAATTAACGGCGGAGCCTTGGTGAGAGTTTCCAAATAATACTTGAGAGAATAATGGTCCGCTTTCCATTAAATCCTCTTCCGTTAAATCTGCATACTTTTCTTGTTGTGAGAAATGAGCAATAATGCTTTGGGATGGAACCTTAAATCCTGATGTTGAGCTGTTTGAAACGAATGAGAACTTTGTATTGGCAATCGTATCAAGTGAAAATTCCCCGTTTTCTTTATACTTGTCTTGTTCGTCCACATTAACCGCTAACCAGCTATAGTATTTCGCATCATCCAAAGTACCAGATTCACCAGATTTTACTGCTATTGTTTGAACAGCATCATTTCTATTATTTGCTTCCACATAAGCTTGTGCTCCCATAAATGCAAGATCTGCATTGTTGTTAACTAGCGTTTCAATCGCAATCGCATAGTCAGTTGTTAATTGATGCTCTACTTTTTTACCCGTAGCCTCTGAAATGAATCGTCCAATTTCGTCACGGGATGCTTTCAAATCTTCACCAGACTCGTTCGGATACCAAACCATTTTAATCACATCATCAACGGTTGCAGTACTGTTATTACCTCCACCGCATGCCGTTAATAAAACAGTGAATATTAAGAGCATTGTCCATATAAATTTAGTCTTCATTTTTTTCTCTCCCTTTCCTTAATAAATAGATAGTAGAATTTGTGTGACATCTTCCTTCGTTAAAGCAACAGGGTTATTATCCATCCGGCCCTTCGTAAAGGCATTTGCCGCAATCGTTTTGATTATTTCTTCATTAGCCTTGTAATCTCTGAGCTTGCTTGAGAAACCTGATAGCTCATGAAAATGCTCAATAAGCTCTTGAATTTCGCTGCAGCTGCTTACACCAAATGCTTGGAGCAACTTATCATTTTCAATAATAGAGTCAAAATTGATTTCCATCACTTTAGCCAACGTGATGCTTGCCGCTATCCCATGAACCATTCCAAGTTCCAATGTCAGAGGATAGGATATAGAGTGACATGCCGTTGTCCTTGTATTGCTAAAGGCTAGACCTGCATACAAGCTTCCTAAAGCAATTTCTTTTCTTAATGTAAGGTCATTAGGCTGATTTAATACCTTTTCAAAGTTGTTGACGATTTTTTTGATCGCTTCTAATGAATAGATTCTTGAAATTTCATTGGAGCTTTTTGACCAGTAAGCCTCGGTTGCATGACATAAAGCATCTAAAGCAGTTGAAGCCGTTAATCCCTTCGGTAATGATGCTGTTAGCGTTGGGTCAATGATGGCCGTATGTGCATATAAGTGTTCACCATCAACGGACATTTTCACTCCGTTAGCTCGATCCCAAATCGTTGCCCAGCAAGTAACTTCTGAACCCGTACCTGAGGTTGTCGGAATGCCAATCCATGGTACGAAGTTTTGATTTTCTATATAAAGCTTTTGTTTAATCACAGAGCGTAAAGTAGAGGTAGAATCGATTTCCATATCCTTTAAAGCAGCTAAGGATTTCGAAAGATCAAGAACACTGCCACCCCCAATTCCTACTATGCATTGATAATCAAAGTTTTCAATTTGTTTATAGTAATGAAACAAGTCTTCCACATCAGGATTGGATATGTTCACTTCTAACTGTTTGACTTCAAAATCCTCAAGGCATTTATAAAGGCTACGTCCAGCCTCAGATTCTGAAAAGTCACCTCCTCGATGCAAAAGGACAATATTCTTTAGTTGAGAATCGATCGTATTTAATACATCCTGAATGACATCTATCGTATCTATTTTAATTTTGACTGGATTATAGTAGTTCCCCATTTTGTTAGATCCCTTCTTGTTCGTTATTTGTTTTGCTTCACAATGCAAGATTAATCCGTTTTTTGCTGTTTTACAATGGGTTTTACAGTTTAATTACATAACATTTACACTATTTTCAAATAATATATATAACTTTTACTTTACAAAATGCTCTTTTTTGCTTTATTTTGCTTTTTTGCAATCTATGCTATGCTTTTTATACGGGTTATTTAAAGGAATGGGGGAGAGCTATATGATGTTACAAGAGCAAAGACATGAAATGATTAAATCCTTTTTAAAACAGCAAAAAGCTGTAAAAGCTTCTGAGCTTGCTACTTTATTGGATGTCTCGATTGATACGGTACGAAGGGATTTAGAGGTTCTCGAGAAAACAGGAATGGTAAAAAGAGTTCACGGCGGTGCTGTTTTAATCCAAAATAATGATAATGTCCTCAATAAGCTTTTTAATGAAAGAGAAGTTAAAAATCTCGAAAAAAAACAAGAAGTTGCCTCATTAGCGATTGAATTAATTGAAGAAGGGCAGGCAATTGCTCTAAACGGTGGGACAACGACGATTGAAATTGCGAAAGAACTGGTTGACAGGTTCAAGAGATTAACCATTATTACAAATGATCTCCGTATTTTATCAATTCTTGGAGTGAATCAGCATTTCAATGTCATCCTCACCGGCGGGTTTTTTAATCCAGAGGAATATACTTTATATGGGAAGCAATGTGAAGAAGTCCTTTCTCATTTTAATATTGATATAGCTTTCATCACGGTGAATGGATTGTCGCTTGAACACGGTTTAACCGATTTTAGAATGCATGAAGTAGGCGTTATTCAAACCATGATTTCACGGACCAAATACAAAGTAGTAGTGGCGGATTCAACAAAGTTTGAGACATCGTCTTACATCAATGTTTGTCCACTAAAGGACATTGACCTGATCGTTACGGATAGCTCCCTACCATCCCATGTGGTAGAGGAATATAGTAAACAAGATATTCGAATTCTTTCTCCACATTAATCTACAGGTGGATTGGAATACAAATAAAGCACGTGCTCATAACCCTTTTTTCATTTTTCACTGTATGAAACAGACCAATTTTAAGAATATTAAAGATGATACTAAAAAAGAGGTGTCTGTATGGAAAAAGAGTCATTTGATATTGCCCATTTGTCTCCAGACCTATTAAAACAAATCTCATCTGTTAGAGGAACAATTAGAGAAGAAATCGGAAACTAAATTGTGTTAGTCGCCTGTAGTGAAACTCTTTATTCATTTTCGGTTGGAGGACCTGTCTCGACACCTTTTAATTAGGATAAATTTTTATTCTTTTTAGTTACTATTTATCGTTATCTTGATTTCAGGCTCAAAGAAAAACATTCCTCATGACAAAGAAATGCTTTCATTTCAAATGATTATATTGGTAAGTTGTAAGCATAACATCCTATTTTTCCATAAATCTGGATGCCGTCTGGAAACAAAAGAATATAAATCATTTAATCTATAATTACTTCACAATAAGAACAGGGCACTTTACCCTTTTAACGACTTTATGACTCACACTTCCTAATACCATTTCTTGTAATGAATTTAAACCTCGGCTACCGATTACCACTAAATCAAAGTTCTCTTTGTTTGCATAGTCTACAATAGCTGGACCTGGATCTCCATGTAATAACTTAAGTTTGTATGACAAATGACTTGATTTCAACAGTTCTTCAATTGGTAAGAGTTTTTTTCTACGTGACATTTCTAACTCTTCTTTCCCCTGAGAATGAAGAACCTGATCCTTTGATTTTGAATAATCCACTACATAAACAACTTCAATCGTACAATCATTGACCAAAGTGGCTAGTTTAATGGCTTCTTTCGTTGCTCTCAAAGAATGTTCTGAGCCATCTACCGCTAATAAAATGTTTTTATACATTTTTCCCACTCCTATTAAAGATTAATGTCCAGACACATTTGGATTTGGTTGATTATATATAGCTAGTTTTTCAACTAGTCTTTTACTAGCAGAATCTAAGCCTTTTATCGTAACTGTATTATGATTTTCACGGTATTTTAACACGACTTTATCAATCGCTCCGACCGCTGAGTCATCCCAAATATGTGCTTCAGAAAAATCAATCATGATCTTTTTACCTTTAACAGCAAAATCAAATGATTCTACAAACCCTTCAACAGATGCAAAAAACAATTGACCCTCTACAGTAAAAGTTGTATTTAATGGATGAGACTGTTCTTTTACTTTGATTGTTGAAATTTTTGCCACAAAGAATATCGCACTTAAAATGACCCCTGCGATCACTCCTTTTGATAAGTCATGTGTCGCTACGACAATCGCTACGGTTACTAACATAACCAAACCATCCGTTTTAGGAGCTTTTCTTAAATAAGTGAATGAAGTCCAATCAAAAGTCCCAATGGATACCATAATCATAATCCCAACAAGGACAGGCATTGGAATTTGTACCACTAAATCACCTAATACAATAATAAGAAACATCAAAAATCCACCGGCAACCAATGTAGACAATCTACCTCGACCACCCGATTTTACATTAATACCAGATTGGCCAATCATCGCACAACCTGCCATTCCACCAAAGAAACCCGTCACGATATTGGCAATTCCTTGCCCTCTTGCCTCTCGATTTTTATTACTTTCAGTCCCAGTCATATCATCTACAATCGATGCAGTTAGTAAGCTCTCTAATAAGACCTACAATCGCTAGAGAAATGGAATATGGAAAAATAATAGCTAGTGTTTCAAATGTAAATGGAACATTTGGTATTAAAAACGCAGGTAATGATTGAGTAATGGCCCCTAAATCACCAACTGTTCTTAATTCAACTCCTCCAAAAATGGCAACAACACTTAAAAGAACAATCGCAATTAAGGGTGCTGGAATGGCTTTAAAATATCTTGGTACTACATATACAATCAATAATGTAAGGGCGACAAAAACATAGGTCATACCTGAAATTCCAATAAAGTGAGGAACTTGAGCCATAAAAATTAAAATCGCTAATGCGTTAACGAATCCAATCATGACAGCTCTAGGGATGAATTTCATTAGTTTTGCTACTTTAAATACCCCAAAAATGATTTGAATGATACCGGTTAAAAGAGTTGCAGCAAACAAATACTCTAGTCCATAATCTCTTACCAATGGAACCATTAGCAGTGCCATGGCACCAGTTGCTGCTGAAATCATTCCAGGTCTTCCTCCGGCAAATGCAATAATAACGGCCATCGTAAACGAAGCATATAAGCCCAACCATTGGATCCACACCCGCAATAATGGAAAAAGCAATGGCTTCCGGGATCAAGGCTAATGCTACAACAATACCAGCAAGGATATCGCCTTTTACATTGGAGAACCATTCTCTTTTAATTTTTTCGACCACTTTTACATACCTCCAAATCTATAATTTATGATACATATCAAATCATCGTTAAAAAA
>CAWBCW010000014.1:0-8814 GCA_963787345.1 uncultured Bacillaceae bacterium
GGGTCTACATTTTAAGTGTTTTTTTAGCGATAGTTGCGATTCCGATTGGGGCACATAGCTTTGGTAAAAAAATACCCGTTATCTCGAATGAATTGAAACAGCATTTTTTAAACAGTTCGATGATTCGTCCATTTGCTCTTGCACTCTTTTGGAGTCCGATTGAAATGGTGGTGCTTGTCGGAGTGGACGTGACGAATGCCAATTACGGAGTGATCCTGCCTATTCTTTTGGGCGTCAGTATCTGTTTTTTAACCTTTGATTGGTTATTGCAAAGAAGAAAATACAACTTATTGATCAACGAACTTGAGGAGAGGCCAATTGAGGCATTTCCAAAAAAAAGAATTGCAAAAATCAGCGCAATTATTACTCGTAATCTTGCTGCTATTTGCGATGGTTATGTTAACGAATCGTATGTTGGGGCTTTGGTATGCTAATATCGATCATTTTAATATTGGCTCCATTCTCCCTAGTATGGAGTATGTCTATTCGTAAGTTTCCAATTCTTATTCGCCGGTTAAAAAAAGCATGGCCAGAAGGTGTGAAAAAAATGGCAAACTTCAATATTCTTTTTCTATCGGCCAGTTTTAACGATGGTACAGAAATCACCGGTTTTCAGCTTTCTAAATGAGATATTAGTTTCCCAGTTTGATTTTATGCATTTGTTTATTTTTTGTACCTTCGTTTCCTTGGTATTATGGTTCTTATCTTATTTAGGCATCCATGCAGTTGTATTAATTGTTTTGTTAGCTCAAATCCTAAATCCATTTTTTATTGGAAATGAAAATGGTCTTGCCTTTTTATTAATCGCAACATTATTGGCCTTATTAATGGTAAATCCATTTAATGTTGTTTCGTCTATGATGACAAATATAATCGGAATAGACCCTCTTCGACTGTTCGATGGAATTTAGGATATACCATTTGTTTAATTATTACTGTAGATGTTATCGCCTATATTCTCCTAATCTAGTGAACTGAATAGGATAATAGGAAATTTTCGTTTCTAGAGAGTACTGGTTATCCTATTTATCTTTATTTCAACATAAAGAATAGGTCTTATTTTGATTTATATTATTCATGCAAATTGCAACTCTAAAGGACTATATGAATCGTATGAATTGGAATGTATAATTCCAACTGATTGTGTTGTAGTCGTAATTTTCAGAATGTTCTATGATATAAACTATCAAGAGTATACAGAAAGGGTCATATTTTGCATAAATGAAAGGTCATGAAAGAGAGCACTGGATTGTAACAGATTGAGTACATAATCAGTCGTCTGAGTAACCAAATAGTAACGCCTTTAATTTAATGAAGTGATAACGGTTACATAAGCAATTGCATAAAATAATGATTCACAAACAGGGGGGATGATGATGACAGATAAACTTTATGATGGATACCGATCCTTTCAATACTTAACACCAGGGAAACACTATAAACCGTATCCTCTCCCTCAATCGGAAAGATACCGGCAAACGTATGAGATGAAGCTGTCAGAATCAGAGGAACGAATTTTTAATACGATTCAAAAATATTATCCAATCGTTTCTCTACGGGACCATGGGTTTGTTGTTCCAAAAAATCCTGACGATATCATTCCGTATTGTCGCCAACTTCATACAGAATTTGATTATGAGGGCTTAGCACGTTCCGGTATTGATGTCATATTTGAGAATTTCATGGATGGAATTTCCATTATTACTTCTCAAAATGGGCTAAAGTGGGACGATGTTATTTTAACATTAGGGATTCGTTATTGTGACATTGCCAAACAGGATACAGTCTATCTAGCTAAAACCTACAAAGATCTAGAGGAAGCGAAGCGATCAAAACGAGTAGCCATTCTGCCTTCATTAGAAGCGGCTAGCATTCTTGAAAATGAAGTCGATCGAGTGGATGTTCTGTATGGACTCGGCATTCGCTGTATGGGGATTACGTATAATGATGCCAATACATTAGGATCTGGGTTAACTGAAAGCTTTGATGGCGGATTAACGAAGTTTGGTAGAAAAGTAGTTGAAAGAATGAACACGCTAGGAATGGTCATAGATATCTCTCATTGTGGAGATCGGACAAGCCTAGATGTGATAGAAGCAAGCCAATCGCCTGTCATGATTACCCATGCAGGGGCAAGAAAAGTCTGGGATTCACCTAGAATGAAACCAGATGAAGTGCTTTTAGCCTGTGCTGAAAAAGGGGGAGTTATTGGCGTTTGTGCTGCACCAAATACGACACTTTCTTCGAAGAATCCGAATGAACATACGATTGAATCGGTAATGGAGCATTTAGAGTATCTGATCGATTTAGTCGGCATTGATCATGTTGGATTAGGACCTGATACGTTCTTTGGAGACCATGTCGCTCTGCAAGATGCCTTTGATTCAATGCTATCGCTTCATGAGTCTCATGGAAATCAAGATTACGATGCTTCTCCATATGTCAAAGGACTAGAGAATCCAACAGAAGCGATGAGCAATATGATTAAATGGTTAATTAAGAAAAATTACAAAGTTCAAGAAATCGAAAAAATTGTTGGTGGAAATGCATTTAGAGTATTGCAAACCATATTGTCTTAAAAATTAGGGACAAATTTAAGCCCAAATTATAAAAAAATTAAATTGAAGTATTTTTTAAAACAATCAAAGGGGATGACGTAATGAGTAAAATGAAACATGGTGCACCGCAAATTCCAGAAAAACTACGCGTATTTATGACTTTCGAATCAACAGGTTGGTTTGATACTACACAGGAACAAAAAGAAACGGAAATTCTTCCTTTATTAAATGAGGTTGTGCAATCATGGAGTCAAAATGGGTCTGAATTACTCGGTACTTTTGACCGTGATATCTTAACAGCAGGGCATTCTGGTCCTACTGCATGGCATGCATGTTTCCTATATAATATTCCAGATCTTCAAACCGTAACGGACATGACTCATTCATTCCGTGCAACTGGATTAGATCGTTATTTTCGATTAGAAGCTTCTATCGGCAGGCCGTTTTTCTTACTTGAAAAATAAAAGGGGATTAAGACAATGAAGAAAAGACTACTATTTATTTTAACGGCAATAACAATGCTAATTATAACAGCCTGTAGCGGTTCCTCATCGAGTGGCGGAAATGCAGGCGATGGAGATGTTATTACACTGAACTATGCATTCTTTGCTCCTGCGGGAACTTTCCCAGCCGTGCAAATGGACAAGTGGGCTGAAGAAGTAGAAAAACGAACAGATGGAAAAGTAAAAGTCAATACATTCCCAGGCGGATCCTTATTGACTGCAGAAAATATGTATGACGGAGTAGCCAATGGACTTGCAGATATTGGATTATCGTCAACAACGTATGAACCCGGAAGATTTCCATTATTAGCGATTTCTGATATGCCTTCTGGATATCCGAATTCAGCAGTAGCTAGTAAAGTCGTGTCTGATTTAGTAAATGAGTATCCACCAGATGCATTAAAGGATTTCAAGATTATTACAGCTTTTGCTTCTGAGCCAGCTTATATTCAATCGCAAAAACCAATTGAAAGCTTGGAAGATGTAAAAGGGAAGCAATTACGTATTTCAGGTGCGACAACCGATTTATTTAAAGAACTAGGAGCCGCTCCAGTAGGGATGTCTCAAGGGGAAGTCGCAGAAGCGCTACAAACAGGAATTGTTGATGGTTATGTATCTTCGCGTGAAGTATTAAAGGATATGAAATACGCTGAAATGGTAAAATACATAACCGATTATCCACTTACACTAAATACATTCGTTGCTGTTATGAATAAAAGTAAATGGGATTCTCTTCCTGAAGATGTACAGAAGGTCATTGATGAGTTAAATAAAGAAATGACTGACTTTACAGGCGATTATTTAGATCAGTATGTGGATGAGGTCTCGAAGTGGAGCGAAGATGAACATGGCATTGAAGTCGTTTCCCTTAAAGATAAAGAAAAGTGGGATGAGATTGGACAGAAGCTACAATTAGATGCTGTGAAAAAAGCTGAAGATGCAGGTTTACCAGGGCAAGAATATCAAGAGCGTCTGAAGGAACTTGTTGAAAAATATAGTCAGGAATAAAAAATGAAAAAATGATTACTCCCTATTCCACCTTTACTAGGGGGTAATCATTTTATTAATCTAAATGAGTGTTCGGGAGGGATCTAGGTTGAGTGAAGTAACAGAGTTAACAGCAGAAAAAGGGTTAGTGAGCCTGAATTTAGAAAATAAAGCAGTAAACAAGGGCGTGTTAGAAACATTTGCCCTAAGAGTCAGTCAATTATTCGCTTGGATTTCCGGAAGTGCCGTGATGGCGATGATGCTTCTGATTGTCATTAATGGGATTAAACGATTCTTTTCAACCCCAATACTCGGAACAACTGAAATTGTCGGTTGGCTGGCTGCCATTTCCATTTCTTTTGCACTCGGTTATACACAAATACACCGTGGCCATGTGGAAATTGACTTGCTTGTCGTAAAATTCCCTGAAGGAATACAAAAGGCCCTAAGAATTGTAGTTGCTTTCGTTTCTCTTGGCTTCTTTAGTATTGTGGGCTGGCAACTATTCCAATATGCGATTAACTTATCTGCCAATCAAAATGTTTCGCAAACTTTAGGTATTATTTATTACCCATTTGTTTTTCTTTCTGCTCTTGGGTTTTCGGTCTTCGTGTTCGTTCTTTTGACAGACCTTATTGCTGAAATAAAAGGAGGGAAAACTTATGGATCCAATTAGTGTCGGGGTAATCGGAATCGTTGCTTTATTACTTCTCATATTTCTGCGCATGCCTGTCAGCTTCACGATGTTTATCGTCGGTTTTGTTGGATTGTTTCTCTTTATGGGAAAAGAAGCGGCTTTTAATATTCTTAGCGCTGATATTTGGGGTCAATTTTCTAGTTATACATTAGCCATTATTCCATTGTATGTCTTTATGGGTGAAATCATTTTCCGCTCTGGAATCACACAAAACTTGTTTGATGCGGCCTATAAGTGGCTCGGACAATTTAAAGGGGGAATGGCAAGCACAACCATTTTAGCTAGTGCTGGATTTTCGTCTATTTGTGGATCGAATACAGCAACTGCAGCGACAATGGGAACGATCGCTTTACCGGAGTTAAAAAAGTATAAATACGATCCTGCTCTTAGTTCAGGTAGTGTGGCAACTGGGGGAACATTAGGAATCTTAATCCCGCCAAGTACCGTGTTAATTGTTATTGCCATTCAAACACAGCAGTCGGTTCAGGATTTGTTTGCTGCGGTTTTATTGCCAGGATTCTTACTTACCTTTTTAATGATTTTAACGGTTATCTTTCTATGCCAAAAAAACCCTGAAATGGGGCCAGCAGGACCCAAATTTCCTTTAAAGGAAAAAATAAAATCGTTAACAGGGGTTATTCCAGTATTTGTCTTATTTACCTTTGTTATTGGGGGCTTATTCTATGGTTTATTTACCCCAACAGAATCAGGGGCATTTGGAGCATTTGGTGCTCTGATTATTACGATTGTGATGAGGAAATTCACATGGAGACGTTTGGTAGATGCAATAGATAGTACGATCCGTTCAACTTCTATGGTGCTGTTTCTAGTCGTTGGTGCAGTTGTGTTCGGACGCTTCATTACAGCTACAAGACTTCCGTTTTCTGTGGCGGAATTTGTTAGTAATCTTGCGGTACCGTCTGTTGTGATCCTCATTGCTATTTTACTTATCTATGTGATTGGTGGGGCAATAATGGATGCATTAGGTTTCTTAATTTTATCCATCCCGATTTTCTTTCCAGCAATCATTGCACTTGGATACGATCCGGTTTGGTTCTCGATTCTCCTATGTATCGTAACAAGCCTTGGTGGTATTACGCCGCCGGTTGGAGTGAACGCATTTATCGTTCAAGGGATTTCGAAGGATATACCGATTACAACTGTTTTCAAAGGGACAGGGTATTTTATCGTTACGTATACGATTCTTGTAACCATTCTAATTCTATTCCCAGGGATCGTTACATTCTTGGTATAAAATTCAGAAAATTTAAATACCAGGGTGTCTGGAAACCACAAAATCCTATTTAGTACCATTTGATGAGTACTGGATAGGGTTCTACGGTACCAGACACTTTTTTATTTAATAAGGATAAGTTTCTTATGTTAGAGAGTAGAGAGTGGATTTTATCCCCAGAGTCTGCACTATCCTTATGAATGTACCATTTGAAATGTTCTAATACGAATCGTACGAATAATTCTTAATTATTCAAACCTAATGTGTAGTAGTTGGATTATTCAAAATATTCTATATTATATTCATGGAGAAAATATTTGAAGATGAACGAAATCTTGAAATCCGGTCTTATCTTATGGAAACGTTTTAACTTCCTTCAGCGGAAATCTCCCACTTCTATAAGTGGAGAGATGAATGCAAGTTTTAATCAATTTAGTGGGGGTTCAAACCCGGCTGAATGAAGTTAAAGCCTCCGGCGGATGCCACAGATTATTAAAGGAAATTTATCGAGCGAGCTCGATAAAATCTGGGCGCAAATTCGCCGAGGCGAATTTGATTTCAATAAAGATTGTATTTCTCAAACTTTTAACGAGCGAACAAAGGAGAGGTTTTTAATGGAAATGAAAGAGCAAAGAGTTGCGATTGTTACAGGAGCTAATAAAGGTCTCGGATTAGCGGTTGCTGAAAATTTTGTGAATGAAGGAAAAAAGGTCGTTTTTGTCATTAGAAACAAAGAGAGTCTTGAACAAACGAAGAGGCAGTTTCAAGAAGCGTTTGATAAAGAGCAAGTGATGTTTATCCAATTAGATGTCTCTGATATTAAAGGAATTAAAAAGGCCGTTGATGAGGTTGTAGAGAAGTGGGGAAGAATTGACATTCTCGTAAATAATGCAGGGATTCGTTATGAAACGTCAATCGAAGAGGTTGATGAAGCGGAATGGGATCAAGTAATGTCTGTGAATTTAAAAAGTACATTCTTTTTCTCGCAAGCGGTTATTCCGGCGATGAAAGAAAGAGGCTGGGGACGAATCATTAATATGTCTTCATTCGGTGGTCAGGCTGGCCCATTAACTTCAGGAGCTCATTATTCTGCTTCGAAGGCCGGACAAATAGCCCTAAGTAAAACTTTTGCCAGAACCTTAGCAGAATATGGCATTACCGTTAATGCGGTTACTCCAGCTGCTGTGCGTACGCCAGAGATGGATAAAATGGATCCCGAAAAAATAGCGAAAATGGTTGAGAGCATTCCAGTTAAACGCGTAGGAGAACCAAAAGAGGTAGCAGACTTAGTTTCCTACATAGCTTCTGAATCTGGTGGATTTACAACTGGAGCCACCTTTGACATCAATGGTGGAAGACTAATGAGATAATCCAACGTCGAATCGATGAAATAGAAAGCCAATTATTTCTAATAGGAGAAAAAAATGAATAAGAAATGGGGAGGAATAGAGATGACTGTTGAAATCCAAAGTAAGGACCTGATGAACTATGTGTTAGAAGAAATCCGAAATCGAAAGGATGAATTTGAAGCGAAGCGTCACGTTCCTCGTGATATGATCCAACAACTAAAGCAACTGGGCGTTTATCGTGCTCACGTACCACAATGCTTTGGCGGGGCTGGGACTTCGCCATCAGAATTTCTTAAACTAATCGAGAAAATCTCTGAAGCAGATGGTTCTGCTGGATGGGTAGCAAGCTTTGGCTCTGCTAATGTCTACTTAGCAGCTCTGCCGAAAGAGACACTTGCCCAATTATATGCCAATGGACCAGATATTGCCTTCGCAGGCGGTCTATTCCCAGTCCAACCTGCTGAGAAAGTAAAGGGTGGATTTAATGTAAATGGCCTTTGGAGGTTTGCAAGTGGCTCAAAGGGGGCAGATGTTCTTGGGGTCGGAATTGGCGTTGGGGAAGGTGGCAAGCCGTTAACAGCCGTGCTAAGACCTGAGGACGTGGAAATCGTAGAGAACTGGGAAGTTATGGGGATGCGTGGAACGGGTAGTCATGATCTAAGGGTAAAAGATGTTGTTGTTCCTGAAGAATGGACCTTTGTTCGCGGCGGTGTCCCAACTATAGATGAACCGATTTTTCAGTATCCAACGATCGCTTATGCGGCACAGGTTCTAGCTGTGGTGAACCTCGGTGTTGCCCGTGCAGCACTTGACGAAGTTTCTCAAATGGCTGCGGGTCGCAATACTGTTTCTGGGGCACCTAAGATGGCCGATCGCGCATATGTGCGAATGGGTGTAGCAGAGGCGGAAGCTAAGCTTCGATCCGCACGTGCCTTTTTCTACGAGGCTACGGAATCCGCTTGGGAGTCGATTTTAAAGGGAGACGAAGTTTCTGCTGAGCAAACAAGTATGCTTCGTTTAGCTGCGGCTGAGGCGACCCGTGCCGGTGCGAGTGTTGTTCAATCCGCTTACATGCTTGCAGGGATTACGGCAATCTATGACGGACATCCATTACAGCGTTATCTAAGGGATGCGATGGTCGTAACCCAACACGCATTTTTAGGTGAAGGCATGTATGATGGAGCTGGCTCCGTACTACTTGGCACAAAACCGTTTCCTGGCTTCATTTAAGCCTAGATAAACAAGCAAAAAGTATATTCATTCAAAAGCTTTTTCAGTATTCATCTCCTTAATTAAAAGCAGGGGATGAATACTGAACTGGAACCAGATTAGTTCTCTTAAGCCCTTCATAAAGAAAAAGGGCTTTCTCTAATCTATCCAACATTAGAAGTAGTTTATATTAGTTCTCATATTTCATTTGTTCAATAGGACGTTGCTCTTTACTCTCTTTTGTGAGTACTGTTATAAAAAAATGTCAAGTATTACC
>CAWBCW010000015.1:0-86712 GCA_963787345.1 uncultured Bacillaceae bacterium
AAATGTTACTGCTTAGAAATGTTCCGAAAAAAAGACCCTAATGTGCAAGGTGAATGCTTAAAAATGCAATGTGGAAGATATAAAATTGAAGAAAGACGTAAAGGTAACCATTTAGGAAAACCCCTTACAATAAAGGAATTATCTAGAAGGAAAAAACTTGAGAAATCAAGAGGATATGCAATGAACAATCATGATCAATAGAACTCGTTTTTTAAAAAAAGATTAATCAAAATGAGTCCTTCTTTGTGAAGTATTACACAAAATTCTCCGTACAAAAACGATCATTTAACAGGTTCTTAATTCAAAAGAAAAACCGGAATCCCTTCTTTACAAAGATAGGAAATTCCGGTTTTTCTTTTATATACGCTTAAACTTTTTCAAAACAGTTCAACTCTACTTTAAAGACACAGCTGTTCGACCTTCCTTCACTTCTACTATACAAAATAGTAGTACAACTCATGAATCTGGTCTATGCTACTAGTCTTTACTATTATGAAACTCGTTCAACAATTTCTTCTTCTTCAATCGGAGGGTTAAATTGGCCTTCCCATTTAGCCACAACAATCGCTGCTAGTGAGTTCCCCACTACGTTAACAGCGGTACGTCCCATGTCAAGAATACGGTCGATCCCAGCAATAAACGCTAACCCTTCGGCAGGTAATCCAATGGTACTAAATGTAGCGAGTAACACGACAAAGGATACACCTGGTACTCCAGCCATCCCTTTCGATGTAACCATTAAAACTAGCATTAATGTAATTTGTTGCCAAATGCTTAGTTCAATCCCAAACATTTGTGCAATAAATAGAGATGCAATGGCTTGATATAAAACCGAACCATCTAGGTTAAAAGAATAACCCGTTGGAATAACGAAAGAAGCAATGTGTTTTGGGCTGCCCGCTTTCTCCATCTTATCCATAATTCTTGGAAGCACGGTTTCCGAACTTGAGGTTGAGAATGCCAATATTAATTCTTCTTTAATCATCTTTAATAGCTTAATAATACTAAATCCAACGATTTTGGCCATTAAACCTAACACAACAAAAACAAAGAAAATCATCGTTCCATATACAGTAAGGGCTAACTTTCCTAAAGGAATCAGTGATGTGAAACCATACTTAGAAATTGTAACACCCAGTAATGCAAATACACCAATTGGGGCATACTTCATAAAGAGATTTGTCACATAGAACATGGCATGTGCTGTACCTTCAAAGAATCGCAGTACTGGTTTTCCTCTCTCGCCAATTGCTGCAATTCCAAGACCAAATACAACTGCAAAGAAGATGATTGCTAACATATCGCCTTCCACCATTGCTTGTACTGGGTTCGTTGGAACAATATGCAAGAGAGTATCTGCGATCGACTTGCCTTCTTGCTCTTCCGATGTTTGGACATAGCCAGAAATATCACTTTTCTGCAGGCTGCTCATATTTAGTCCAGCACCAGGCTGAAAGATATTAGCGGAAATGAGGCCAACCGCGATAGCGATAAATGTCATACCAATAAAATAAGCTAATGATTTGCCGCCAAGTTTACCAACTGACTTTAAATCTCCAACACCAGCGATGGCAACGATAATCGTAGACAGAACAATTGGAACAACAATCATTTTAATTAAACGGATAAACAGATCGCCCAATGGTTGTAAAATACTTTGCGCCGTTTCGTTTCCGTAGAAAATCCCACCAACAACAATCCCTAAAATAAGACCAATAAAAATTTGATTAGCTAAACTTAATTTAAATTTTTTCATCCATTACCCTACCTTCTTGTTGTTATAAATGTATGCTTAGGCAAGAGAAACAAAGATGATCTAACTTCCGCTGAATGAAGTTAAGCCTCCGGCGGATGCCTCGAACTTGATATAAGAACGGAAATTGACCCACAAAAAAAGACACAGGTTGTTGTGTCAATTCACACTACTATATCCTCTATTCATTTGTTCCCTTTAGACGCTTACGAGGTTAGCTCTCGGGTTAGGACTATGGGAATCAGTAAGCCCCTCCTATAGATAGGATTCACCCCACGTGGAAATTCCGCGGTAAATATTGGGTCCCCCGCTCTTAAAAAGTAGATTAAGCGAAATGGCATAAATCACTATACTACTATACTATAAAAGTTTTATGGAGTAAATGGTGGGAATTTCCATATTAATAGGAGCTATCATTGTGACAGCTCCCCCTTTTCATGCCTTATCATCTCATTTATCCACCGTAGAAAGATATTCTTAAATAGAAAAGGCAAATCCTAACCTTCTAGTCTTCGTTTAGACCATTCATCCATTAAATCATTTCCTTACCCTTTTTCTATAAATTTTTATGAAGAGTGTAAAAGTAACTAATCATTTGGACAACTGGCAGGAGTAATAGAATCATAATTGGGTAATAGGGAATGGTGTCTTGAATGATGGGATAAAAGATCAGCAACCAAGCCGCTATTGGCACAGTAAACCACACCGTAATATAAGCGCTTCTGCATGCTTTTGCTGTGATCAATTGTTCCCTTTCGTCTAATTCTTCAAATTCACTCGGGAGCATGAATGCCTTCCACATGCTTTTGTGCTTTCTTTTCCCTTTAACCAAAAAATAAACCGAGATAGGTATACAAATCACAAAAAATAGTAAGAGAGGTAACACGTTTACTGAAATTTCCCATGGTGGTTCAGGATCTTTCATAATTTCAGCAAATTGCATCTGAGTACCATAAAGCGCTGCAAGTGCCCATGCGAATAAAATGACAAGGACGATATTTAAGATTGCCGATAAAACTATTTTGTTCATTCTACTCTACTCCACTCCTTCCCTTAACCAAAAAACATCTTCCATTGTTAAGTTAAATACGTTACAAATCTTTAACCCTAATAAAAGTGATGGTGTGTAATCTCCTTTTTCGATTGCTGCAATGGTTTGTCGCGTTACCCCTACTTGCTCAGCCAACATTGCCTGGGTAAGGTCAAATCTTGCCCGTAGCTCTCTCACACGAGAGTGAATTTCCATTTAGCCACCTTCCAATACTTTCCATATTCTAATTGCAAGTTATACTTAACATAATGTAAAGTCTATTTAACATATTAATTAAAAAAGACCGTACATTTCGGGACAAAGGTCATCAGCATTCCATTGCCCTATATAAATATAGAAGCACTCATCCCCCCAAAAAACGGATCTTATGTTTCAATTCGAAACATAAGATCCGCTCCTATAAAACTTATATAGTCATTCTATTGGAACTGTGCTTCGAGGTTTGAAATACAGAAGCCAACCCGTTTCACAGAGCATACTTATTGTTTATTCATCTCTTATAAAATAGAATACCCATATGAGTTAATAGGGAAGGATGGGAAATATTATTAAACTTCAAACCAATGATATTCAAAAAATCGCACGTTCAGAATCTCTTCAACAGGCTTTATACAAACGAACATTGCTGATCATATTGATCGCACAAACACTGGGTGGAGCAGGTTTGGCTGCTGGGATTGCGGTAGGCGCCTTACTAGCACAAGATATGCTCGGTGTTGATAGTTTAACAGGTCTGCCAACAACGCTATTTACCCTCGGTTCTGCCTTGTTTGCTTATTTAGTTGGTCGATTGACACAATCTTATGGGAGAAGAATCGGACTTTCATTCGGATTTATCGTCGGCGGCATTGGTGCACTAGGAGTCGTGATTGCAGCCGATTTGAATAATATTGTACTTTTATTTTTGTCCTTATTCATTTATGGTGCTGGAACCTCGACCAATTTACAGGCTCGCTACGCCGGCGTTGACTTAGCCAAGGAAAATCAACGTGCAAAAGCTGCCAGTATCGCCCTCGTCGCAACTACATTTGGTGCTGTCGCAGGCCCAAATCTTGTCACACCAATGGGGCACTTAGCGAATACGATCGGAATTCCTACACTTGCTGGTCCATTCTTACTCGCAATGGTTGCTTACGGGGCAGCAGGGCTTGTCATTTTCACGTTTTTAAAACCTGATCCCTTAATCGTTGCACGGGCAATTGAGGAAAATCTTCAATTAACAAAAACCAAACCATTACACTCCCAGCCACAAGGACAGCGAGTTGGGATCCTTACGGGAGCATTTGTGTTAATTTTAACTCATGTCGTAATGGTCGCTGTCATGACAATGACTCCTGTTCATATGCAACACCACGGCAACACCCTTTCAGCTGTTGGGTTAGTGATTGGACTGCATATTGCGGCCATGTACTTGCCGTCACTTGTAACAGGCTCACTTGTTGATAAAATCGGGCGCACAAAAATGGTTGTTGCATCTGCTCTCACATTAACAGCCTCCGGATTAGTTGCAGCGATTGTTCCTGGTGATTCTGTTCTGCTCGTCACCATTGCTCTCGTTTTACTAGGGTTAGGATGGAACTTCGGTTTAATTAGTGGAACAACCATTGTAGTAGACGCGACAACGGTTCAAAATCGGGCAAAAACACAAGGATCGATCGACGTAGGTGTTGCCCTCGGTGGAGCCAGTGGAAGCTTACTATCAAGCATCATTTTTGCTTATTCTAGTTATGCGATATTAGGCATAATCAGCGCTTGTCTCTCCCTTCTACTGATTCCACTTATTATTTGGAATCATAAAAAGACGCAAAAACAAATGGATTCGGTTTCTAAAGGAATGTGAAAAAGGAATGATATTTAAACGGAGATATCTGCTCTTTATTTCTCATTTAGATTGAAACAAAGACGAATTAGAAGAAATGGTTCTTAAAGAAAACAATTTTCAAATTAAAAGCTGATTAACTTTAATCAGAAAATCATCAGCCAAACAATAAATTTTATAAACTATTCATTTTCGATACCGTCCACGAACATCAATTGGAAAAGATACACAAAACGATATGTATTAAATTAACACGCCAGTTACTTCAAGCGGAGGTAACTGGCGTGTTATTTACAAAAACAAACGCATCATATCGTTCGGGTATCACTGAGGAAACATAATTACCATAATGCTCATAATGTCTTACTATGAATGATTTAATGAAACTATTTGATGGAAATTTGACTTGTACAGATATTGAGATTCAACTAATGCTAGAAACAAATTCACCTAAGGGAAAAAAGTTTATTTTTGGTTTGTTGTCGTCTTTTTCTTCTCTTGATTAACTGATTAGTAAAGAGGCAGTCCAAAAAGTCATTATTTTTGACCTTTTGGACTGCCCCGAGTATAAAAAGGGAGATTCTTTCTTTTAATTATTACTTGTTATATTATCGCTTCCATGTACTCTCAATCATTACATCTCTTATTCACGAAAATACCCCTAAAAGAGAAAAAGCACTTTCCTTATTACGGGAAGGCACCCTATTTTGGAATATCTAGAAGTTATGTCCAATTCTAAAATCACTCAATTCTTGAAATAACACCTCTTCCCTTGAAGAAGATTGTTTACCTTTGTTGCTTTACTCTTCTTCTATTCTAAATTTTTTGGAGTGATCGCTTGTCAGATGAGCATCAAACATATCAATAATTTCAAGGAACCTATCTGCTTCACGGAAAACATGGTCTGCTAATAGCGGATGAATAATGCTCTTTATTTTACATTGCTCAATTAAATCACGTGCCGTTTTCTTGAAATCTCTAAGAGAAGCTACAGACACTCTATTCTGATCAAGGAATTGATCCAAAAGAGGAACTGTCTGAGATTGAGGTCTCATCCCCTCTAAATCCCTAGCTTGAAAGAGCAATTCATCAAAATCATTACTAAAGTTTCGAGCCACATCAATAAGCTTTCTTTCTGATGGATCAAGAAGGTGTCCAATAAATTTCGCATGATCAGCCATAATTCTTAAAAAGAAAACATTTTCCTTGATAATTGCTTCTGGAAGTGGTTTTAACTTTCCTTCGTTTAATTCAATTAATCGTTTTCTAAAATAATTTGCCTCTCTACTTATATGATCAACTAATAGTGGGAAATTATTGGCTCCTGGCAATTTACATGCGAGAATTAGCCCTAGTACTTTTCGTTTAAATGCGAAAATACTAGTTGCTGCTTGTTGAACTTCTGTATTAAATCCTCTTATTTGTTCAGGATTGGTTTGATTGGTGTAAGTATGTGCAACTTGTTCTATCTGCTCGAATATTCGGTAAAATTGGTTGGCCTCTTGAATTAATTGAGTATCTTCTGCCCTAAAACCTAACCGAAGAAATAAAGAATGTTCTTTCATAATTCTAGACCAAAAACGAATCTCATTTAACGATCGTTCAACAAACCTCCCAGATGTAACACCCGTATCAGCATGTAATAAGTTATGATCCCCATTCATTCCAGATCCCTCCAGTATATACCGCAATCCCTCTATCTCTTATTAACTAAAAATATACCCACCGTAAAAATCCCCTGTAACTTTAAGACACAGAATCGAAGGTATATTCATACCTTTTAATTTATATGAAGGGAACAAATTTTTAATTCATATTTGGATAAAAACGATAACATTCTTGTGTCTCAAAACTATATTTTTTATCTTTTAATATCAAAAGGAAAAAGTACATAAGAACCAAGAGAGGTCCGTTCAGAGGGGGACAATCTTCGAGTTTATCAAGGCTCATTTTCCATATACTGTCCGAAGCTGCGTCGGTTAATAATCAGACATGTTGGTTTGTTATTTGACCGCATGTTTGAGTAATTATAAGATGCTCGTTATTTCAATGTCGGGAGGTTCACTCATCCCTAACCTCAAACAAATAGACCTTGTCAGAGAATTCTCCCCTTTTCGCTTTTTTATCAACTCTGATCTTTTCAACTTCTTCAATGGAAGAACCGTGAATTTTCGCTAAAGCATGAATGACTTCAAGAAGATCGGCTAATTTAGAAAAGAAGGTTTTTAAACGTTTTAAATATAATCTCTTAATCTTCCTACAATCAATTTCAATAATTAGATGTTCATTTTTTATTATTTCTGTCACCTTTTTTCAGATTAGTACCCTTCTGTGGATCGATTATTTCTAGAACTGTAATTGCCTTAACAACCGCTCCAAGTTTTTCCATATCATACTATAAAATACCTACTGACGTAATCGGTGTTAAATATAGATACGATTAACCCAAAGAAAGACGGATCTCTTGTTTCAGTTCGAAACATAAGATCCGCCCCTATTTTTTATAACAACTGTAACTACCTGACAACTCCCACAGCTTTAAATGTGGGGTTCTTATGTACTTGATAGAAGTCTAACAAAAGGGTTGTCACAGGAACCTACATATTTAGTGATTTCAAATAGTCTGCTTCGTAGTCGTACAATGGGGTTGGATACTCCCCTGTAAAGTACGCCATACATAATCCGTTGTATGGAGCGTCGAAATTCAACCCAATTGAATGGATCGTTCCATTAACACTTAAAAATGCGAGACTATCGGCACCAATGATTTTCCCGATTTCTTCAATAGAATGGTCCGCTGCAATCAAGTCTTTACGATCTTCAACATCAATTCCATAAAAACTTGGATATCGAAAAGGTGGTGAAGCAACTCTTACATGTACTTCAACTGCCCCGGCATCACGCAGCAACTGAACGAGATGTTTGCTCGTTGTCCCTCGAACGACTGAATCATCGACCATAACGACTTTTTTACCTTCCACAACCCCACGAACAGCCGATAATTTCATACGTACTCCTAACTCACGTAATTCTTGAGTTGGCTGAATGAATGTTCTACCGATGTATTGGTTCTTTACTAATCCAATTTCATAGGGAATGCCGCTCTTTTCAGCATAACCACTCGCTGCTGATAATGAAGAGTTTGGTACACCGACTACAACATCCGCTGCTGCTGGTGCTTCTTCTGCTAACGTTCGTCCCATATTTTTACGTGCTGTATGTACGTTAACGCCTACAATATCAGAATCTGGACGTGCAAAGTAAATATAGTCCATTGAATCAATCGATACCATTGTATCTTCCGTATATTTTTCAATTTGGAAGCCGTCATTGTTTACAATAACGATTTCTCCTGGCTCAACGGAACGTATAAACTTAGCACCAGCAACATCTAACGCACAAGTTTCGCTCGCTAAAATATAAGCACCATTTGACAATTGTCCAATTGAAAATGGCCTAAAACCATTCGGATCCAAAGCTCCAATCATTTCATTAGGGGTTAAAATTAAATAGGAAAAAGCCCCTTTGACCTTATTCAAACTTTCTTTCATTCGTTCGATTAAGGTGTCTTTTTCACTTCGACGAATCAAATGCATTAAAACTTCAGCATCTGAGTTGGAAGAAAAAATAGCACCATGATCTTCTAATTCTTTTCGTAGAGTCATTGCATTTGTAAGATTCCCATTAAACCCTAAAGCAAATTCTTCATCGTGAAATTCAAATAAAAAAGGTTCAATATTTTTCATTTCATCACTGCCAGCCTTACCATAACGAACATGGCCAATGGCAGCGTCCCCTTTTAAATCATCAATTTGACGATCATCTTTAAACACATCGGTTAGAAGCCCTAAACCCTTATGTCCTTTTAACTTTCCTTTATTCCTCACAACGATTCCTGACCCATTTTGACCTCTGTGTTGTAAACTATGTAACCCAAAGTAACATAAACGAGCAGCGTCTGAAATCCCCCAAACACCAAACATGGAATAACCTCCTTCAAAACTTTTTTCGCAATAGATAATTAAAGCGAGATACTACAAAAATAAATGATTTGATTTAAATTTACTACTTTATTATGCGACATATGTGATTTTTATAAACTTAATTAACAATTAGCAGCCCTTCAAGTATAGATTCAGATTCATTTATGCGACAATGAATGCTTTTCATTTTTTAAAAATGGATCTAAGTGTTTTCTTTGTTACAACTAAGTTTTACAATTAGTGTGAGTCGAACCTCAAATTTTTTTCAAATTGAGGGACAACCGTATTAATTAAATTCAATTGTGTATTTAGCACATAGTGCAATAATATTAAAATAAATATAAATAATGAGGGGATCTTAATGAAGAAAAAAGTTGCAATTGTTACCGGGTCTTCCAGTGGTTTTGGGTTGTTAACCGTTATTGAATTAGCGAAAAATAACTTCCATGTAATTGCCACCATGAGAGATTTACATAAATCTAACCTTTTAATTGAAAAAAGTAAGCAAGAAAAGGTACGGGATTCGATTACTTTACATGCTCTTGATGTGACATCCAAGGAGTCGATTGACGTTTTCAAGGAGTATTGTCGTCAATTCTCATCGATTGATATTTTGGTCAATAATGCAGGCTTAGCGATTGGTGGATTTCACGAGGATATTTCAGTTGAGGATTACCGCTCCCAATTTGAGACGAATTTCTTTGGCGTGATTGCCGTTACACAGACGGTTCTTCCGATGATGCGTGCACAGGGAAGTGGAAGAATTATAAATATGAGCAGCATTAGTGGCAAAATGGGATTTCCAGGTCTTTCCCCTTATGCAGCCTCCAAACATGCCCTCGAAGGGTATAGCGAAAGCTTGTCTCTTGAGGTTCAACCCTTTGGGATTGATGTCATTTTAATAGAACCCGGCTCATATGAGACCAATATTTGGAGTGCGATAGATGCGATCGAACGTAAGGCTGATTCGGTGTATGCCTCCTACATATCTTCTCTTTTAACCGTAATGAATTCGAGTAAAAGTAACTATGGAGATCCCATTCATGTCGCCAAATTAATTGCGACGATTGCCTCCCAAAAGAAAAGACCTCGATTCAGGTACCCGATAGGAACTGGGGTGAAGCGAAATCTGTTCTTAAAAAGTATACTGCCATGGAGAATGATTGAAAAATTAATGTTACGAATGATCCTTAATCATAAATCTAAATAAAGTTAATACATATTGGGATAAAGAAGCCTGAGAATAGTGCCCAGGCTTCCTAATTCTTTTCCACAACTACCTTTATCGGAGAGTGTTTCTCTATTTCTGACACAAAATCTACTTCTGGAGCTTCTGTCGTATAGAAATAACACATACTATTCGTTGTTTTATTACATAAGAACTAAGAGAGGTCCGTTCAGAGGGGGAAGAATCTTCGAGTTTATCAAGCCTCATTTTCCATATACTGTCCGAAGCTGCGTCGGTTAATAATCAGACATGTTGATTTGTTATTTGACCGCATGTTTGAGTAATTATAAGATGCTCGTTATTTCAATGTCGGGAGATTCACTCATCCCTACCCTCAAACAAATAGACCTTGTCAGAGAAGCCTCCCCTTTTCGCTTTTTTATCAACTCTGATCTTTTCAACTTCTTCAATGGAAGAACCGTGAATTTTCGCTAAAGCATGAATGACTTCAAGAAGATCGGCTAATTTAGAAAAGAAGGTTTTTAAACGTTTTAAATATAATCCCTTAAACTTCCTACAATCAATTTCAATAATTAGATGTTCATTTTTTATTATTTCTGTCACCTTTTTTCAGATTAGTACCCTTCTGTGGGTCGATTATTTCGAGAACTGTAATTGCCTTAACAACCGCCCCAAACTTTTCTATATCATACTATAAAATACCTGCTGACTTAATCGGTGTTAAATATAGATACGATTAACCCAAAGAAAGACGGATCTCTCGTTTCCGTTCGAAACATAAGATCCGCCTCTATTTTTTATAACAACTGTAACTACCTGACAACTCCCACAGCTTTAAATGTGGGATTCTTATGTACTTAATAGAAGTCTAACAAAAGGGTTGTCACAGGAACCTACATATTCAGCGATTTCAAATAGTCTGCTTCGTAGTCGTACAACGGGGTTGGATACTCTCCTGTAAAGTACGCCATACATAATCCGTTGTATGGAGCGTCGAAATTCAACCCAATTGAATGGATTGTTCCATTAACACTTAAAAATGCGAGGCTATCGGCACCAATCATTTCCCCGATTTCTTCAACAGAATGGTCCGCCGCAATCAAGTCTTTACGATCCTCAACATCAATTCCATAAAAACTCGGATATCGAAAAGGCGGTGAAGCAACTCTTACATGCACTTCAATTGCCCCGGCATCACGCAGCAACTGAACGAGATGTTTGCTCGTTGTCCCCCGAACGACTGAATCATCGACCATAACGACTTTTTTACCTTCCACAACCCCACGAACAGCCGATAATTTCATTCGTACTCCTAACTCACGTAATTCTTGAGTTGGCTGAATAAATGTTCTACCGATGTATTGGTTCTTTACTAATCCAATTTCATAGGGAATGCCGCTCTTTTCAGCATAACCACTCGCTGCTGATAATGAAGAGTTTGGTACACCGACTACAACATCCGCTGCTGCTGGTGCTTCTTCCGCTAACGTTCGTCCCATATTTTTACGTGCTGTATGTACGTTAACGCCTACAATATCAGAATCTGGACGTGCAAAGTAAATATAGTCCATTGAATCAATCGATACCATTGTATCTTCCGTATATTTTTCAATTTGGAAGCCGTCATTGTTTACAATAACGATTTCTCCTGGCTCAACGGAACGTATAAACTTAGCACCAGCAACATCTAACGCACAAGTTTCGCTCGCTAAAATATAAGCACCATTTGACAATTGTCCAATTGAAAATGGCCTAAAACCATTCGGATCCAAAGCTCCAATCATTTCATTAGGGGTTAAAATTAAATAGGAAAAAGCCCCTTTGACCTTATTCAAACTTTCTTTCATTCGTTCGATTAAGGTGTCTTTTTCACTTCGACGAATCAAATGCATTAAAACTTCAGCATCTGAGTTGGAAGAAAAAATAGCACCATGATCTTCTAATTCTTTTCGTAGAGTCATTGCATTTGTAAGATTCCCATTAAACCCTAAAGCAAATTCTTCATCGTGAAATTCAAATAAAAAAGGTTCAATATTTTTCATTTCATCACTGCCAGCCTTACCATAACGAACATGGCCAATGGCAGCGTCCCCTTTTAAATCATCAATTTGACGATCATCTTTAAACACATCGGTTAGAAGCCCTAAACCCTTATGTCCTTTTAACTTTCCTTTATTCCTCACAACGATTCCTGACCCATTTTGACCTCTGTGTTGTAAACTATGTAACCCGAAGTAACATAAACGAGCAGCGTCTGAAATCCCCCAAACACCAAACATGGAATAACCTCCTTCAAAACTTTTTTCGCAATAGATGATTAAAGCGAGATACTACAAAAATAAATGATTTGATTTAAATTTACTACTTTATTATGCGACATATGTGATTTTTATAAACTTAATTAACAATTAGCAGCCCTTCAAGTATAGATTCAGATTCATTTATGCGACAATGAATGCTTTTCATTTTTTAAAAATGGATCTAAGTGTTTTCTTTGTTCCAACTAAGTTTTACAATTAGTGTGAGTCGAACCTCAATTTTTTTTCAAATTGAGGGACAACCGTATTAATTAAATTCGATTGTGTATTTAGCACATAGTGCAATAATATTAAAATAAATACAAATAATAAGGGGATCTTAATGAAGAAAAAAGTTGCAATTGTTACCGGGTCTTCCAGTGGTTTTGGTTTGTTAACGGTTATTGAATTAGCGAAAAATGGCTTCCATGTGATTGCCACCATGAGAGATTTACATAAATCTGAGCTTTTAATCGAAAAAAGTAAGCAAGAAAAGGTACAAGATTCGATTACTTTACATGCTCTTGATGTGACATCCAAGGAGTCGATTGACATTTTCAAGGGGTATTGTCGTCAATTCTCATCGATTGATATTTTGGTCAATAATGCAGGCTTAGCGATTGGTGGATTTCATGAGGAAATTTCAGTTGAGGATTATCGCTCCCAATTTGAGACGAATTTCTTTGGCGTGATTGCCGTTACACAGACGATTCTTCCGATGATGCGTGCACAGGGAAGTGGAAGAATTATAAATATGAGCAGCATTAGTGGCAAAATGGGATTTCCAGGTCTTTCCCCTTATGCAGCCTCCAAACATGCCCTCGAAGGGTATAGCGAAAGCTTGTCTCTTGAGGTTCAACCCTTTGGGATTGATGTCATTTTAATAGAACCCGGCTCATATGAGACCAATATTTGGAGTGCGATAGATGCGATCGAACGTAAGGCTGATTCGGTGTATGCCTCCTACATATCTTCTCTTTTAACCGTGATGAATTCGAGTAAAAGTAACTATGGAGATCCCATTCATGTCGCCAAATTAATTGCGACGATTGCCTCCCAAAAGAAAAGACCTCGATTCAGGTACCCGATAGGAACTGGGGTGAAGCGAAATCTGTTCTTAAAAAGTATACTGCCATGGAGAATGATTGAAAAATTAATGTTACGAATGATCCTTAATCATAAATCTAAATAAAGTTAATACATATTGGGATAAAGAAGCCTGAGAATAGTGCCCAGGCTTCCTAATGCTTTTCCACAACTACCTTTATCGGAGAGTGTTTCTCTATTTCTGACACAAAATCTACTTCTGGAGCTTCTGTCGTGTAAAAATAACAAATCGCACTATTTACTGTTCGATGATAGGTCGGTTTTTCTGGCAAACTTCCATCTTTGTTATAGTCATACCAGATGGCTTCCACATCCCCAAAAATGTTGATCCGCTTAGTGACTGCTCGATACTGGCACTTACTAATGTCCTTGTAAAAGAACTTATTATACTCTTTTCTTATCACTTTTTTACTATGATAATATTTCTCGCGATAAACAATGAGATAGTCATCATAAAACCGAATCTCAAAAGGTGATGGAACTCTCTTATATCCACCAGCAAAACTTACTCCGATCGCAATCACAATAAGCATGATCCGGGTCGACCATGATAATTCGCTAAATAGATTATCTTGAAAGATAATCGAACCTACTACAATGACACCTACAATGATTCAAACTACAGGTTTAAGCTTTTGAAGCGGGGAATTTTCATTTTTAGGAACTAATACCCCTTCATTGGCTTTTAGTACATAATTTGGTTTTTCCATTTCATTATTGCTGTAACCACCCGGATTTTGTTGATTTACATCTTCGTGTTCTAGTCTTAACTCTTTTGCTTTCATCACAGCCTCCTGCCTCTATTCCACGATAGCAACTTTAATTGGGGAATGACTTTCAATTTCAGCCACAAAATCCACTTCTGGAGCTTCTGTCATGTAAAAATAACAAATCCCGCCATCTGTCGTTCGATGATAATTCGGTTTTTCAGGCAAGGTCCCATCTTTGTTATAGTTATACCAGATTCCTTCGATAACCCCTTTAATGTGAATTCGTTTTGTTCCCGTCCGATACTCGACTTTTTGGATATCCTTGTAAAAAAACTTGTTATATTCTTTTCTGATGACCTTTTTACTGTAATAATGTTTCTTGCGATAAACAATGAAATAGTCATCATAAAACCGAATCTCAAAAGGCGATGGAACTCTCTTATATCCACCAGCAAAACTTACTCCAATCGCAATCACAATAAGCATGATCCGGATCGACCATGATAATTCGCTGAATAGATTATCTTGAAAGATAATAGAACCTACTACGATAACACCTACAATGATCCAAACTGCCGGTTTAAGTTTACTAAACAGGGAGTTTTCATTTTTAGGAACTAAGACCCTTTCATTGGCCTTTAGTACATAATTTGATTTTTCCATAACTTCACTCCTACACTATTATAATAGTAGTTACTGCCATACATGTTTTGGAGATTTCAAGATCTATTACTGATTTATTTATATCGCTTGCTTGTAACAGATTATCCAAGATTGCGAAACAGCCATCATCTTACTAAGTACTTCTGAGCGATCATCAATTATACTCTTGTAACTACCTACACTAGTATTCTCGCCTCTAGAAAAGCAATATCTCCAAAGCTTTTTTCCCTTCAAAACATCCTGTGACGCACTAAAGATTACATTAACTTTACAATAGAAAACCTTACACCGTCAGTACTGTAGCTCTTTTCAGTAATAAATACTCATATATTTAAATAATCATCGAAGGATAGGTTATGACTTTTATCATAGTGAAAAAAGGCTTTAAACTTTAAACGACCATCGATCCATTTATTGATTAGCCCCTGTATGTTAAAATTGGAATGTTTATACTGTATTTAGTATTTTAAACAAAATAAATATGACGAAGGTTTTGAAATGAGGTGGAAATATGAGTGTTAAGAGAATTACTTCCATACAAGGTTTAGTAATGTTGGGGTTAACCACATTAATAATTATTGCGACGATTATTGCTTCTCAATCTTATTTTAGTTATGTAGAAGTAACGGAAGCATCCAATAACTGTTTTAATATTGGTGGATATCCTATTATTGAAAAATCAGGTTTAGAAATGACATATTTCAAGTGTGTAACAAATTAATTTTACTCTATTAACCGGTGCGATTGTAAATTAATCTGACTCGCTTTTCTTCTTCAAGTAACTGGAAGTTTAGTTGAAGATTGGCAAGAAATTATCGTACCTCGCAGGCGATATCAGCAGAAAAATGCCCTGCCATCAAGCTCGCTACGGGTCCTCTATTATAATGAAACATTTAAACAATTGGATATTAAACTGAAAACAAAAAAATCATTAAAAAAAGTGCTGAAGATATCCATCTCCTTAGCACTTCTCATTTAAGACAAATATATCTTCTTCACTCTTTAATCCGAGGTTTAGTAGGATCACAGTTTGGTGTATCAAGGTTTGCTGATTCACTTAACTTCATTAGATAATAGCATTCTTCACGTAACATATGGTCCGCCATTAACGGAGCAAATGTCCCTAATGCTTGCTTACTTAGCCTTAGTTCTTCTATTTCTTTTAAAAATCCTTGAAATAATTTTATTTCTAACTGGGTGTCTGAATTGAATTTTTCCAAAGCAGGAAACTCAGCTAAATTCGTTCTTAAATACCCTGCCATTTCTACAGCTTTTAAATAAAAATCTTCAAATTGCTTCGTAAATGAATCACTCTTCTCTCTTAACCTTTTTTCAACACCGTCTAAATTTGATGAAATCGCCTCTGAATGACCAGCAGCATCTAATAACCATACAAGATGATGATGCAGTTCATGATAAGTAGGGGGAACTTGCCCTCCTTTTAAATGGTTTAAAATTCGTAAATATTCTTCTAATTCATTAATCATATGATTAATAAAGGTGGGTGACAGGTGAATTTTTATTTTCCCGATAAGGTGTTTTCTTAATAATTCTAATTTAAATTCTCGAAGTTTTATTGTCTCTACTTCAGCTTTTTCTGTTAATTCTATAGAGTCGATGGATTTGGCATGATCCAGAAGTGTATCGAATACTCGAATAAATATTGAAGCTTTTTCAATCTCCTCTTTTTGAACGGGTGCTAAGGCTTGATAAATAAACCTAGAATGATCACCTAGGATTTGAAGCCAAAAACGATGTTCAAATCTTGCTGTCTTCTCAAAAACCTCATTCATACCAACGCCCCCTTACTATAAATCCCCATGCATTTCTAATATTTATTCCCTTTACATGTATATAGGGAAAATTCTTAAATAATGTATGTTATCTTCAGTACATATGGCTGTCCTTTATACAGTGCATGCGCACCCGAATTAAAATATCCCCCCTGCCTTCGATTGGTGATGGCTCTTGCTTGCATTGATCGCAGCCGTTCCACTTGCAACCCCCACCTACACAATAACTACTTCACATTTTGTCACTTTCATTTTCCCTTTATGAATATTTACTAATATAACGGCGGAGAAAGTTTTTGGATGAAACCTATGTCATTAGTGACCATCCGAATAATAATTGCCCATAAATTAGCATGGAAAGGACACCATAACATTTATATAAGGTTATGAAACAAATCCAACCGAATCGTTAACTTCCTTCAGCGGGAGACTTCCGCTGAAGGAAGTTAAGCCGCCGGCGGATGTCTCGGATTTTTTAAAGGTAATTTCTCGAGCAAGCTCGAAAAAATCCGGACGCAAATTCGACGGACGAATTTGATTGATTAGGAGGCTCAAACTTGCGTACATGTGAACTTTGTGAACGAGAAGATGTTGATACGACCGTCCATCACCTATTGCCGAAAGAAATGGGTGGTACATTTGGTCCTACAGCTCATTTATGTATCCCCTGTCATAAACAAATTCATGCCCTTTACACAAATGAAGAAATTGCTGCGCGTTTAACAACCATTCAAGAATTAAAAGAAGATCCCCAACTATCACGCTTTCTAAAATGGATAAAAAAACAACCTTCAACCAAATTAATGAAAATTAAAAAGTCCAATAATCGAAGACAAAGGCGATAATTATAGCAGCAGGTTCTCTGTTGGAAGAGAAAAAGAAGCAATAAATGTTAATAGAACAGGCTGAATAGCAATATTTTAGTCTGTTCTTTTTGTTGTTAATTAAGGGACTTTATTAAAACAATATAAAAATTTTAGATGGATATTAGTTACTATTTTTATTGATTATGATCCTAATTCGACAGTTAAATGGATAATCATTTTAAATATTAAGTATATATTGAATGTTATAACTTTAAAGACAATGATATACTTTACTTAAAGTAGTTAAAAAGTTTATATAGAAAATGTTGTATAGTAATAGAATTTTAAATGGATATTCAACTAACGAGGTTGTTGAATAACGTAAAGGGGAGAAAGCTTTGGAATTAAACGGGGTTAGAAATGAACTATCCGTAAGAGGAAAAAACGGAATAGGATTTTTACTTTCAGCTATTGTCATTTGGTCAATCATTACAATCATATTTTTACAGTCAATAGAAATTTATCAGAAAAACATTTATATGTTGTTTTCAACAGGTCTCATGTTCCCTTTATCCGTTGGGCTTTCTACTTTGATAAAAGCTGATTGGAAGCTTAAAAATAATCCATTAGGTCATTTAGGTTTGTACTTAAATCTAGCTCAGCTTATCTATTTCCCTATACTTTTTTGGGGAATGATAAAAAGTCCGAACGATGCTATCTTATTTTTTGCAATTATAATAGGAGCCCACTTTTTTCCTTATGGCTGGTTTTATAATGCTAAAGCCTTTTATGTAATGGCACCTGTGATGTCGGTCTCAATGATATTTTTAGGCTCGTATCTAAATGGAGATAACCTATGGTTGATCCCCGTTTCCATTATCATTTTCTTGTTCTTTTTAATTTTTTGGCTCTACTTAGATTATAAGAGGAAAATAAAAGAGGTTGAGTATTAAACAAATAGATCACTTTAGTTAAGGAAGACCATCGTAATGATGGTCTATTTTCATATCCAAAATCTCAACACTATTGTTTAATTGACTTTTTCATCGGTCCCAAATCTCTCCCTCGTTTCACCTTATTACACTTGTATACATAGAGAAAGAACGCTATTATTTTAAATGATTATATAATAGAAGATAGGTGTCCAAATGGATAAACGTGTGTATTTATTAACAATCGTCTCGTTTGTAGTTGGGATGGTTGAGTTAATTATTGGTGGTATTTTAGATATCGTTGCAACTGATTTAGGGGTTAGTGTTGGACAGGCTGGGTTATTAATTACAATTTTCTCTGTTACTTTTGCTATTTCTGCTCCGATTTTATCTGTTTTAACAGCAAAGATTGAACGGAAACGTTTAACATTAGTCGCTTTATTTATCTTTTTAGTTGGAAACTTAGTAGCTGTTGTGAGCCCTTCCTTTTCCGTTTTGTTCATTTCAAGGATCATCTCTGCAGGGAGTAGTTCGTTGCTGATCGTTTTATGTGTAGTAATGGCAGCGAATATTGTCCAGCCGCAATATCGCGCTCGGGCGATTGGCATTGTGAATATGGGCGTCAGCGGTTCCCTTGTACTAGGCATTCCCTTTGGATTAATGCTCGGAAATACGTTTGGCTGGAGAGCCCCCTTTATCTTCATTTCTGGGCTAAGCATTCTGTCGATAGCAGGAATCTATTTTTTCATGGGGAGAGTGGCTCCAACTCCACAGGTATCAATTGGAAAACAACTAGCCTCACTTAAAAATCACAGGATATTATTTGCTCAACTTACTTCCGTGATTTTTCTGACAGGACATAGTACGTTATATTCCTTTTTAACCCCCTTTGTCAAAACAACATTAGGGTTAGACGGTTCGTGGATCAGTATCATCTACTTAATTTTTGGCATTTCTGCATTAAGTGGCGGAGCAATCGGTGGTACATTAGCTGATCGTTTTGGTGAAAAACCTACGATTCTTAGTCTTATTGTCATTTTTGGTGTTGCGATTTTCTCTATTCCCTACTCCACTTTCGCTTTACCTCTTTTCTTAACCGTTCTAGTGATATGGGGAATGATGAGCTGGGCTATCACACCTCCAATGCAAAGTTACCTCATGGGCGTTTCACCCGAAACTGCCAATATTCAAATCAGCCTAAATAATTCGGCCGTCCATCTGGGCATTGCATTCGGCTCTTTAATAGGCGGTGTCGTTATTGATCGCTCATCCGTTGAAATGAATCCTACCGTCGGCGGGATGTTCGTCATTGTCGCTCTTTGTACAGGTTTGATTTCAATGGCAAAAGGAAGAAAAAGAGCGTTGATTAAAACGTGATTGTAGCTGAAGATTGAGCTAGAGGGCTGTACAATTAAATCAAATACGAGAACCGTTTTTTTAAAAGCGGTTCTCGTAACATTTTATTACTATAAATGTTTTCATTGAAGAGTAACTGGAGGAAAAATATTGATAAGCGTATATAGCGATGTAATTCAGTTTCGAGGAAACCATTATGATTTTGGCTATAGGCAAGGTGAGCTTTTAAAGGATTCTCTTATCCTTGCTAATCGAGAAAAGCTATGGAACAAGCCATCCACAAAATACAACTATACAATAGATGAAAAAGAAGTTAAAAAAATGATTTTTTCCTTTGCTCCTGGAATTTGGGATGAATTAATTGGTTTGTCCGAGTCTTTAAAAATGAAGTTGAGCGACACCATCCTTCAATTTGGCGGCTATTATCTTGAATATGGTAAAAGCGGTTGTTCGATTTTCACAGGCACCGAATTTCTCATGCGAAACTATGATCATGACCCTCTCTCCTATGAAGGTCGATATGTTCTATATCATCCGGCAGACCGGGGCTATGCAACGATTGGTCCATCGATGCAAATAACAGGACGCACAGATGGGATGAACGAAAAAGGATTAGCAATGGGATATAACCTGATCAATCGTGTGAGATCAGATACCGGATTTATTTGTAATATGATTGGACGGATTGTGTTAGAAACATGTGCCAATGTCGAGGAAGCCATTTCACTTCTGAAAGAAATTCCCCATCGTCGTTCGTTCAGCTATGTGCTGCTTGATCAAACTGGGAAGTCCATTGTAGTCGAAGCCTCTCCAAGAGAAGTAATCACCCATCAGTCTAATATTTGCACCAATCACTTTGAAATATTAACTCACGAGAATCGTTACCAGATCGAGGATTCTCACCAAAGATATCAAGCAATAAAGCACCAGGAAAGCCACTTTTCAACTGCTAACACCGCTTTTCAATTGATGAATAGTACGGACAAGAGTGTATTCTCTGAAAAATATGAAGCATGGGCGGGAACCTTGCATACAGCTGGTTATTTCCCGAATAGTAGAAAAGCCTGGTTTGCCCTTGGAGGAGACAAGCAGCCAATTATCTTTGATTTTGAGCGATGGCTTAATGGAGAAAAAATCAACGTAAAACGAATTAGAGGTAAGTTAGATACCACCATACCATTTGCCAATATGTGACATCCTCACGGCATTGAAATACCGTGCTTCCAAAGTAGAAGTGCGGTAGCAGCTCACTCTAACGGAGTGTCTATCTCACGACAGTCACCATGTTGTTCCATTTCTGACCCGTTGTCATCATGACCGCTATATCCCGTGCCACTCGGGACTCCCCACGTGAAGAAGAACAGTCCTCCGTGTTTTAACTAGGATTATACCTAGTGGGCACTTGGACTTTAACTAGGATCTGTCTCACGACTGTTCTTAGCTATGCCACCAAGCTCGTGCTTGTTGCTATATTTTTTGCGGCATTCAAATCTGCATGATTGTTGTGACCACAATTCTTACACTTGAATTTATCTTTGCTTCGATTTTCTCTTCCTGCGTGTTCCTCCTATAGGCTTTTCCATTTAGGATGGCTTAGTTCACGATGACTTTTCCCACCTTTATGGCCAGTCATACAAAATCTTTACTAAACCGAATAATGAGCTTGTAGCTCTGCCAATCGACCGATTTCCAGAACGTTTTCTAGGATGGGCAGCCGTAAATCCTAAGATTCCCCAATCCGTGAAAGAAGTTGAATTCTATCTCAAACAACCCGGTTTTATTGGGGTCAAGGCTCATCCATTCATGCATCAATATTCTATTAAGGCTCTTGATCCTGTTGAGCAATGTGTGAGGAAAAAGGAATTCCAATGATCATTCATCTATCATCGGAAAAAGATTCATATAAATATTTACTTGAATAATACCCTAAACTGAAGATTATATATGCTCATGCCGGTCTTCCTTTTTGGAAGAAACTATGGAAATGTGCAATAGATCAACCAAATGTATATGTCGACACCTCAAGTGATTATATGACCCCATCGATTGTAATTGAGGCTGTGAATGTTCTAGTCTATCAAGAAGTTCTTTATGGATGTGATGGACCTTATGGGATGAAACAATTTAATCAATATGATTATGGAGAAGAGAGAAGTTGGATTGATTCACTTCGAATTCCTGATCATCAAAAGGAGTACATACTAGGAAAAAACTTTTTGGAATTGATTAATTGACGAAAAGGGCTCAGCCCCCGCGATTGATTGAGATCCATTCTGATTATTGTTCAATAGGATCCTTACCCATTCCTCCAACATAAAATGAAGTTTGGCTAATGCCCAAGAGACGGTTCCATAATCATTTTCCCTTTTACGACGATAGTGTTTTCACAACGCCCAATGAGGAAAACGTTCATTTGACTTTCGTCTTTTTGTTTCATTTCTGCCTCGACATGGATGGTTTGGTTGACGTGGACTGGATAAAGGAATTTCATTTCATAATCAGTTATCCTCATTCCCTTAAGGATCCACTCATTTGCGAGATTTTGAGCAAGGGCCATAGTTAACATTCCATGGGCAATCGGTGCAGAAAATCCATATCTTTCCGCTTCGTTTACATCGAGGTGGATCGCGTTAAAGTCTCCTGAGAGGATGGCATATTTTCTGATCATTTCACCTGTAATGGTGAATGAACGACGAATTCGGACACACATTGAAAACACTCTCTTCCTTTCATGTCATACCCAATCAAAGATTGAATAAAAAACAGATAATCTCCTTTTTGACGTTTTTGATCAAGCGTCACTACACAGCGGTATCGTTCCCCAATCTCGAGCTCAACATAACATGCACTCGATTGTTTTCGGTGTATCGGCGCTCCCTCGTAATGCCATGGCACTTCGATTTCACGATAAAAAACACACGGAAAAGTGGGCGGGATCCTTACTTGCTTGCCAAAAATAGCCTCATAGTCTTGGAGCATTTTTTCTGTAATTGTAACAACAGCTGTCACCGTTTTCATCGCAAACTCTCCCATAATATCGCAACTCCAATACCGCCACCAATTCCAATGGACGAAATCGTATAGTTCGTCTTGTATCGCTGAATCTCATGAAATAATCTTGTGACAAGGATGGCACCGGACGCTCCGTACGGATGACCGAATGCAATCGCGCCCCCTTCTCTGTTGATTTTTTCATAAGAAATCTCCAGCTCTTTGACAAAGGCCACTACTTTAGAAGCAAAGGCTTCATTGATTTCAAACAAATCGATATCTTTTGTCGTAAGAGAATGTTTCTGCAGGAGATGACGAACAGATGGAATCGGGCCAAGTGCTGGATAATTTGGATCAACACCAATGACTGCACTATCAACAAAACGAAGGATGGGCTCAAACCCTAGCTCGGCTGCCTTTTCCTCAGACATGATAAGAACAGCCGCTGCCCCATCATTAATGCCGCAGCAATTCCCCAATGTTATCGTTCCATCCACTTTGAAGCAAGGAGACAAACGCCGAAGCATTCTTTCATAATTCATTTTAGAATTGACACTCTCATCCTGGAGAGGGATCCCCGGAATTGTAACAAGTTCATCCATATAATACCCCTCATTGATCGCTTCAACAGCCCGTTGATAGCTTAGCAATGCGTACTCATCTTGCATCTCGCGCGTAATCCCGTATTTTTCCGCGACATGCTCTGCCGCAACGCCCATCTCCGGGTCACCAATCCACTCAGGCGAAAAACGAGCTCTTTTTTGAAATGGAGATTGACTCGTACTCTCAACCCCACCGGCAATATAAATCTGCCCTGCTCCGCCTTGAATCAAGTGACAGGCAAGACGAATCGCTTCTAATCCGGCCCCGCATTGCCGATCAATCGTAACCCCTGGGATGGAAAAAGGCAGTCCGCTTTCCAATGCAGATAGTCTCGCAACATTGCCTCCAGGCCCGACGACATTTCCTAAAATCACATCATCGACCGTATCTGGCAAATCTTGTACAAGCTCTCTTATGACAAATGCGGCAAGTTGTTCAGGTGAGTAATCCTTTAAAAAACCGTCCTTTTTTCCAATGACTGTCCGTTTCGCTTTGACAACTACGGCCTTTGGCATGGTGAGATCCCTCCATTTCTGTACAAAATCATGTCTGTTAATAAAGTGAAACTTCCATCAGTAGGGATTTTCTTCCACCCCCGCTGATGGTTAGTCACGCAGAGCCTGATTGAGCAAATCTTGCGGGCTGAAGCCCAAAGATAAATCTTATTTCACCAATCGGAGCTTTACGGGCAGTTGATCCCCCACCTATCTTCTTTTATTGTACTCAGAATCTTGAGGTGGGGGTCTTACTGCCCGTTAAGCCTGAGAAAACCATTTCCTTACTTCTTGCCGGGAAATCTTTCCTCCTGTCGTATAAGGGAAAGTCTCTGTCTTTTTCCATAATCTTGGAATTTTATAGGATGTGAGATGCTCTAAACAATAACGTTTCAATTTGTCGAGTGATACACTGCCTTTTACACAGGCAGCGACTTTTTCGCCCCAGTGCTCATCTTTGATTCCTACTACAACCACTTCCTCAACGCCCTCACACTTTTTCAACACCTGTTCAATTTCCTGCGGGTAAATATTGATTCCTCCATAAAGAATCATGTCATTTTGCCTGCCAAGAATATAGACATACCCTTCTTCATTCCTTTTGGCAATGTCATAAACGGTTGCCCAATCACCTTGCAGAACTTTGTTCGTTTCTTCCTCATTATTGATATAGCCGTCAAAGAGCATCTTGCTTTTCACATAAAGAATTCCTTCTTCACCAACCACTACTTCCAGACCTTCTTGATTGCGAATGCTTAATTCAACATTATGAAACACTCGTCCTACTGAATCAGGAAAATCATGTTGCTCCTCATTTTTCAATACCGTGACATAGCTTAGTTCGGAGGAGCCATAGAACTCATAAAGAAAAGCATTTGGAAACCTCTTCCACATTTCTTTCTTTGTACGTGGCAGCCATTTAGCCCCTGTGGAGATTATCCGTACGGCTCCATCGTATGTATACCCTTCTTCAATTAACGCCTGCAGCATGGTCGGCACGACATAAATCGTAGAAATGGGATGTGTTTGTAAGTAAGACATGAATCGTACAGGATTAAACTTTTTTAATAGATAGACCGTGCCCCCGAAGAAGAGAGTACCCAAAGCACCGAATAAAAAAGTGGAACTCACAAAGGAACCTGGGATTAAGGCATGGTCACCAGGCTCTATCCCAATATCCACAGCATTGCAGCGGAAACTTTCGACCCAGGAACGTTGAGAGCGAACAAATGCCTTTGGCTTTCCTGTTGATCCAGACGTAAACCCGATATAAAATGGCATATTGTCTTCTTGCAGTTTTTCCCATTCACACCCCTGATCTAACCAGTTCTCCACTTCATCAGAAAAAAGAACTTTACCACGATATGATCGGAAAATAGACTTCATTTTCACATCTGCAATAATGAGATCTGGTTCCGTTTGTTGAAGGCGTTCCGTGATTTCCGCCGGTTTCCAACGAATATCACCAACTATATTCGCCCAACCTGCCTCACAGGCACCTGCAAAAAGCTGTAAAAACAGATACCCATTAGGCAAAAATAAAGCGACTCTTTTCGTTACAGCCTTTTCTGTTGAAAGAGCAGCCGCTACCCTTTGGACATCTTCATGCCATTGCCGATATAGGATCACTTCTTCATCGGTTATGACAGCAGGCTGGTTTGGATGTTTTTCAGCAAACATTTCATATGGACTTGTCACACGCATTTTATGCACGAACCTCTTTTCTAAACGGTGCTGCATTCATGAGTCTCACGGCAAGAACGGAAGCAACAACGACCTTCGTTACGTCCCCAGGTAAAAAGACAAGGCTTGTCAACACGGCTTCGACGAGTGAAATATTCATGATCAAGGCTTGAATCGGTATCCCGAATAAATAAACAACGAAGATCCCGCCAAAAAGATTAATCGGTAAGAGTTTAATAAACTTTCCTTCTTTTAGTCGGTAAGCGAACCAGCCAATGACAAATGCCCCTGCCACATAACCAAGCAAGTACCCAGCTGATGGACCGACAAGCACACCGATTCCGCCTCGTCCTCCTGATAAAAGCGGAAGCCCCGCTACGACTAATGATAAAAACAAAATTTGACTAAGTGCTGCATATTTTGCACCAAAGCGAGCTCCGAGTACACTTCCAGCTAACATAACTCCCAGAGACTGTAATGTAATCGGCACCGGTGAAATCCCGATAAAGATTGGTGGCATCATTCCTAAAACACCCATAATGGTCGCAAACATAGATACATAAATTAATTTTTTTAATTTCATTGAATGTCAGCCTTTCTTATTTGTAAATTAACATGAGTATAACCCCTCGTTTATTCTCTTATAAAGCAAATAAATTCTGACACGGAATAGAGAAAACAGAGAGGTTGTTGTCATGTTAGCCTTATCTCTAGTAAACTTTTAAAGTCACTTCTCTCCTGCTAAGCTGGCTTTCATTTCTTCTACTGACTCTACTTCAAAGCCTAAATCACGTAACATTTTTTGATCATCCGTTTCATCTTGTCCGTCCGTTGTTAAGTAGTCACCAACGAAAATTGAATTAGCTGCATATAGTGCTAGTGGTTGTAATGAACCTAGATTGACTTCCCGTCCACCTGAAACGCGAATTTCCTTCGTTGGATTGATAAAACGGAACAGGGCTAATACTTTCAAACAATAAAGTGGATTTAATTCTTTTACTCCTTGCATCGGTGTACCATCTATCGCATGCAGGAAATTAACCGGAATGGAATCGGCATCAAGTGCTCTTAAACTATTCGCCATATCAACTACGTCCTGCCTTGTTTCTCTCATTCCGACAATGACACCTGAACATGGAGACATCCCAGCTTCTTTTACCGTTTCTACTGTACCGACACGATCATCATATGTATGGGAAGTGGTGATGTTTTCATGATTGCTCGCTGAGGTATTGATATTATGATTGTAGCGATCTACCCCAACTTCTTTTAGTCGCTTTGCTTGTTCTGGCTTTAAAATCCCTAGACAGGCACAAACTTTTAATCCATAAGTGTCCTTTATTTCTTTTACAGCTTCTACTACATGATCGACTTCTTTATTAGAGGGGCCTCTACCACTGGCAACAATACAATACGTTCCAACATTTAATTCATAAGCACGCTTTGCTCCTTCGAGAATCGTATCTTTATCTACCATTCTGTAAGAATCAATCGGTGCTGTTGAAATAGAAGATTGCGAGCAATAGCCACAGTTTTCTGGACATAGCCCCGATTTTGTATTAATGATCATATTAAGCTTTACTTTTTTACCATAATAGTATTTTCTAATTTTAAAAGCCGCATGCATGAGCACTAGAACGTCATCATCTGGACATTCTAATATAGAAAGAGCCTCCTCATTTGTTAATTCCTTCCCCTCTAACACTCCATCAGCAAGTTCAATCCATTTATTCATGTTCATTCCTCCATTTGATTAATTTATAAGGTTACATACTGTGATCTTTTACCACTTTTTGATGCTTTCCTTCGTGATATCTCTAAGTTTTGGTGTACACGTTAAAACACTTTTAATAACTCTGGATATGTTTTTCCGCAGTTCAAACACTTATCACTTTACCGATCCATTGTTAACCTTTTTATTTATCTAGTTTACATTTAGACTATATAACTATTTAATTAATTCTGTCAATATTTTTTAAAAATTATATAACAATCTATAATAATTGGAGAATATGAAAAAGTGGAAGAATGATTAATATGAGCAACATTAGTCGCAAAATGGGGGTCCAAGGTCTCTCCCCTTATGTTGCCGCCAAACATGCCCTTGAAGGAAAGTTTGTCTCTCGAGGTTCAATCCTTTGAGATTGATGTCATCTTAATAGAGCCCAGCTCGTATTAGACCAATATTTAGAATGCGATGGATTCAATCGAACGTAAGGCTGATTCCGTGTATCATTCCTATATGACTTCTCTTTTAACGGTGATAAATTCAAGTAAAAATAACTATGGGGTTCCTATCGATGTACAAAATTAATTACGAAGATTGCTTCTCAAATGAAAAGACCTCGTTTTAGATACCCGGTAGGAGCTGGAGTGAAGAAAGCTGCTTGTAAAACATGTACTGCCATGGAGAATAATTGAAAAAGTGATGCTGCGAATGATCCTTAATCAAAATAAAAATTGGGGTCAAATCCCTACTGTGTTAACACGTTAATGTAGCGATGACCGTTATTATTCTACTAAAAAAGAGTAGCAAAACCATGATCTTGGTCTTTGCTACTCTATAGAAGTTATACTGCCATGGAGAATAATGAAAAGTGATGCTACGAATGATCCTTAATCGAAATCAGTTGTACACTAGTAGGGAAGGCTGAGAATCATGAGTAATGAACGAAAGGTATCCCAAGAAATTAAGGAATACCCCCAGTTAAAAGAATCTTTAACCCTCATATAAAATTCCCAAATGAGACAATGAACCTCTCCCCCTTGTCTCGTTTTATTGCGAAATAAAAAAATTCCTTCACGATCGAGAAGGAATTTAAATAGGATTTTATGATCGAAGTTTCTCGAGCATCTTCCTGTAGTATCGTTTGAATGATTGTATTTCCAGTAGGCCCTAATCTTATCCAGCCCGTAACTTCATTTTGCCGATAATCGTTGAAAAATAGTTTTTAACCGATCTCATTATTTTCCTAGGAGGCTTAGCTGTTTTATGGTCCATAAAAGCGTCGGCCAACCGTTCTGTTCTCTGTTCGTCGAGAACTATTGGATCATCATCTATTAATTCAGTTGAATAAAATTTCTGTCCATCCATAATGCTTCGAATGCAGTAAACTAACTCTTTACTTGGGTTATCCTTCAATAAATAACCTCTTACGCCCGCTTTGATTGCGCGTTCAAAATAACCCGTTCTTGCAAAGGTTGTTAATATAATAACCTTGCATCCTGTTGACATTAAAGCCTGTGCAGCGTCAAGTCCGTTCATTTCGGGCATTTCAATATCCATTATACAAACATCAGGCTGTAATTCATGTACTAGTTCAAGAGCTTCTTCCCCATTTCTGGCTTGCCCCACCACTTCCATATCCTCTTCCAAATTAAGAAGGGAACTGATGACCCCTAGAAGCATCTCTTGATCTTCGGCAATGACAATAGTAATCATTTCCATTCTCTCCTTTTTTTGGAAGCAGTTTCTATATAGAAACTCCCCATATTTAACGGGGAGTTAATCGCAAACGAGAACATTACAATTCAGGTTTTACCTTAACCGCAACTCTTTTTTCCGCCAATGTTTTCACATCTTTAAAGCTGACAAAATTCTTATTTTTCTCATCCCATAAACGGAAACGAAGGGACTTTAAACTTGTCGCAAGTGTAATCGTTGGCACGTTTCGTAAGGGCGGTGTCGTGTTATGTGCTTCTTCTAATTTATAATTAGGAACTCTCGGACTTAAATGATGAACATGGTGAAAACCAATATTCCCTGTTAAAAATTGGAAGACTTTTGGAAGCTTATAGAAAGAACTTCCTTCTACAGCTGCTTTCACATACTCCCATTCTTTATCTTCTTCGAAATAAGAATCTTCAAACGTATGCTGTACATAGAATAACCAAATGCCTGCTGAACCTGCTAGCATGAAAATCGATCCGTGGATAAGAAGAAATGCCTGCCAGCCTACTGCAAGGCAAAGCAATCCGCTCAAAGCAACAATAAGAATGTTTGTTAAATACGTATTCATACGTTCCTTCTTTTTAGCTTCTTTACGGTTAAATCGATTGTTAAGTGCAAATTGATAAATCGGCCCTAACCCAAACATCACAAGTGGATTACGGTAAAAACGATATCCTAAACGAAGCCCAAGCGGTGCTGCTTTATATTCCTCTACTGTAAGCGTCCAAATATCACCAGTACCACGCTTATCTAAGTTTCCACTTGTCGCGTGATGAATCGCATGTTCATTTCCCCATCGATCAAAAGGAAATAATGTTAAAACACCCATAGCGGTTCCAACAATTCGGTTAGCACGTCGGCTTTTGAAGAATGAATTGTGCGTGCAATCATGAAAAATGATAAAAATTCTAACTAAGAATCCAGCAGCCATCACAATTGGTACTAACGCTAACCAATAGGAAACGGAGAGGCTTATATAAGCCACGAACCATAATGCTATAAATGGCACAACGGTGTTGATGATCTGCCATACACTTTCATTTGTAGTTGATTTTTCAAATGGAGCAATTTGTTTTTTCAATGTTTTCGTATTTTGTAAGGTCATAATTTGAATTCCCTTCCTGTTTTATCGTAATTCCAATAATAAAGGAAAAGAATCCAACATGTTAGTAGCAAGCGTCATATACATAGTATGACAAATGTCATATACAAGCTATATGACATAGTGGGGACGTAGGTTCCGTTACATCAAAAGCAATTTATTTTTTTGAAACACGGGGACAATGTTCATATTCTGTTAAAATAAAGCTAAAATTGATGGTTTGAAGAGATCATGAAGAAAAAATGGCAATTGTTACAGGGGCTTCGAGTAGTTTGGCCTATTAACGGTGATTGAATGAGAAAAAAGCGGATTCCATGCGCTTGATATGACATCTAAGGAGTCGATTGACGTGTTCAAGGAGGATTTTCTCCAATATGTATTGGTCAATAATGAGGATTAGCAATTGATGGATTTCATGAGGAACTTTCAGTTGAGGATTACCCATCCCAATTTGAGACGATTTTTTTGGCGTGATTGCCGTTACACAGGCAATTCTTCTGTTGATGCGTGCACAAAAAAATTGTTTAGTTACCGTTCGATACTGACATTTCATTTTGGTGAAAAACCTACTATCCTTAGCCTTATTGTCATTTTTGGTGTCACTATTTTCTCTATTCCCCCACACCACCTTAGCTTTACCCCTTTTCTTAATCGTTCTCGTGATATAGGGGATGATGAGTTGGACTATCGCACCTCCAAGGCAAAGCTACCTCATGGTCATATCACCAGAAACAGCAAATATTCAAATCAGCCTAAATAATTCGTCCGTCCATTTTGGCATTGCATTCGGTTCTTTGTTAAGTAGTGTCGCCATTGAACGCTCATCAGTTGAAATGAACTCCACTGTGGACGGGTTGTTCGTGATTGCCGCTCTTTGTACGGGCTTGATTTCAATGGCAAAAAGAAGAAAAAGAGCACTAATTAAGATTTGAAACGAAGTATAAAAGAGGGTCAGAGCCCATATCTGAATTCTAACCCTCATTTTACACTTTCATAATGGTAAAAAACTTTGTTAAAAGCCAAGGCCCTTGTGTAAATCCAAGTGTTAATTGCCAAGCACCTAGGCCATGTAACCCATATTCATGAATGAGCAACATTTTAGCTCCTATGCTTCTTACATCTTCAAACCATACTTCATGTGTTCTACCTTGTTGATCTACATAATGAAAAAACGGAGACTCAAATTCAGTTGAATACTGAATAGGTGATTGGTATCTCATAGCCGTTTCAACAGAAACTTTATTGGAAATGGCCGGTGCTATACTCCCCGAAGTGAAAGGAAGGGTCCAATCATACCCATATAAAGGCATACCTATCGTAATTTTCCTTGCAGGCACATTCTGTAACGCAAATTCTATTGTTCTTCTTACCTCCGTAATCGGAGCCACAGGCCCTGGTGGACTACCCCCATGGTGCCAGTCATACGCCATAATAAACATAAAGTCTACTACTGAACCGATTCCTCCATAATCATATCCCCTTAGCCAAGGGATGTCTTCGCTTGTTTTAGCTGGAACAGCAACGGTTACGGTCCGCCCTAGTGGTCGTATACGATCGGCCAATTCACGGAGAAAACCTGTATAAAGGTCTCGGTCTTCCTCCAGAAGACGCTCAAAATCGATATTTACTCCCCCATATCCCCGATTGGTCATTAAAAAGGAAATGTTATTCACAAGGTTCGTCCTTGCAGTTGGATTATTTAACACTTGATGAGCAAGTTCAGGGCTAAACCCCTGAGGTGTCAGATTGGTAATGGTTGCAAGAGGCCGTACCCGGAAACCCCACGTTGTTTCAATCGCCGTTAAATCATTTAACGTGTTAGCGAGATCCCCATTACTAGCAATGTTATAAGAGAACATAGAAATGAAGGTACTATACGGGGCAAAATCACTGATTAAAGCCCGATCTAATTCCGAGCTTCGATTCACGTAGAAACTTAGTGTCGATGCGTAATAATTAGAGATAGTAGGAATTGTAAGCCTCATCCCTGGTTGTAAGGCATTTGGATTTACAGTGGGATTAGCGTTTGCAAGTTGCTCTATAGTGAGGAAAGATTTCCTGGATATCGAAGTAAAGGTATCTCCTGGTTGAACAATATACGTATATAGTGGAATTAATAGGGCTTGACCTGGAACAATATTGGTTTGATCAAGACCGTTCACAAGGCGGATCTGATCGATTGAAATCCCGTATTGATTACTGATCGTAAATAAAGAATCACCCGCTTGAACCTCATGATAAAACATCCCTGTCACCTCATTTAATTAATTCAAAATATGTTTACTATGACTGTCTATACAAGCTTGAACCAATAAACGATAAATTCCATTTATTATATGAACCATGGTGATTTGTAGAACTCTACATTCATTTAAACTGAATTAGCCCCTGCATGATGTTAAGTACACTCCATGGCTTTTTGAAAGATTCCTGAACATTAGCCAAAAAACACACTTTAAATGGTGAAAATAGTAATATTGTTAAAAGTTTGAAACATAAGACTCCTCTGTGTTAAAAAATTCAAATTCTCATGTTAGATCTATTAAATCATGTTAGACACTTGCAAGGATATCGTGGGAATTGGAAACCTTTCGTGATCAGTCCCCTACCGTTTTAATATTTATCACAATAGAGATGCGGAAGTAAACAAAAAATTCCCCTACAAGAAGGCTTTTTAATGGCTACTCTATAGAGGAATTTTGCTATTCTTATGCCTTCTCACTGAATCTTCCTCTTATTTAAGCTCAGCTTTCAATGTTGCCTTCATTTCATCAAACTCTGTATCGACCTCTGTTGAAGGTTTAGCTGTTAGGATACTGACAACGATGATGGCTGCGAATGATAAGATGAAGCCAGGAATCATTTCATACATAAGCCCTTTAAGAGCTTCATTACTGATCCAAATAATAACCGTGACTGCACCGACAATGATTCCTGCAAGTGCACCCCAGACGTTCATACGTTTCCAATACAAGCTTAATAGAATGGCTGGACCAAACGCTGAACCAAATCCTGCCCATGCGTACCCAACTAAATTTAGAATCGTATTATTTGGAGTTAAGGATAAAAGAATCGCTACGATTGAAACAAGCAGTACCGCTAAACGACCGATTCGAACAAGTAGTTTATCCGATGCATCTCGCTTAAAGAATGATTTATAAATATCTTCTGTTAATGCACTAGATGTAACGAGAAGTTGCGAGGAAATCGTACTCATAATCGCCGCTAAAATCGCTGATAGCAAAAATCCAGTAATAAGCGGATGGAATAATACATTTGAGAACATAATAAAAACAGTTTCAGGATCCTCAAGTGTCACTCCTCTTTGATTGACGTATGAGATTCCAACAAGACCTACACACATGGCACCAAGGATCGAAATAATCATCCAACTCATCCCAATTCGACGTGCAGGCTTTAGCTCTTTTACTGAAGTAATGGCCATAAAACGAACGATGATATGTGGCTGCCCAAAATAACCCAAGCCCCACGCCAATAATGAGATAATCCCAATCACCGTTGTCCCTTTAAAGAAATCGAGCAATGTAGGATCAATGTCACGAATCACATCGAAGGTAGGCTGGATCCCGCCTAAATCGGTAAAGGCAACAATGGGTACCAATACAAGAGCTAAAAACATAATAATTCCTTGAACAAAATCCGTTAAACTAACGGCTAAAAATCCACCAAATAACGTATAAGCGACAACAACCCCACCTGTGAGAAATAACCCTAGTTTATAATCTAAACCAAAGGCAGATTCAAAAAGTACGCCACCAGACACCATGCCTGCTGATGTATAAAGTGTAAAAAAGATGATAATCACAATGGCTGAAACGAGTCGTAGTATTTTCGCATTTTCTTTAAAACGATTTTCGAAGAAGTCGGGGATCGTAATGGAATCGTTTGCTACTTTTGTATAAGTCCTTAATCGTGGTGCTACAAGGATATAGTTCAAATAAGCTCCTATACTTAAACCAACAGCTAGCCATATACTAGACATCCCTGTTACATACATGGCTCCCGGTAAGCCCATAAGCATCCATCCACTCATATCTGACGCACCCGCTGAAAGAGCCGTTACAGCCGGTCCTAAACCGCGTCCACCTAACATATACCCTTCAATACTATCTGTTGATTTCTTATAGGCGTAATACCCGATCAACAACATCCCAATAAAATAGATTGCTAAAGAAATATAAACTCCTATACCCATCCTATCACTCCTTTAATTTTTTTGAATAACGTGCGGCAAGAATCCGTTAATCCCTCAGAAAAAATTTAATAATTACTTTCTCAAAGAAAAAGATGACGAAAATAAATACTAAGTTGACTTGTACAGAAATCATAACAAAGATCATTTGCCGCTTATGGTTATTTAAGCTATCAAAATATTCAAAATAGTTCAAGGGCGTTTACGTTTAATAGATTTGATAAAATAAGCTTAAATTCTCTTTAGATCAAGCTTTAGAGCTATTCGAAAAAAAGTTAAAGTTCTAATATTCAGTTAATTAGGACAAGGGATTATAAGAACTTATAATGTAATGTTAAAGCAACTTGTTTCCCGGGCAACAGCTCTTAAAACCATTCACTAAAAAACAAGATTTTTAAAAATTACAATGCTCTGCTTCTTTAGATCACCATTTTTTCCTTTAACTTATCAAACATATTTTGAAACATGAAATTTAGAGTTCTGTCCCTTCAGACCTATAGCTTACAGCCTATTATCGGTCATAACTGGAGGTAAATTTGTGCCGACATTACCATCGTTTTTACTGTTTTTAGCAATTAATGATTTAAAAATTCCCTTTATAATATTCACACATATTTTATTCATAAAAAATAAATCTTATCAAAACCTTCCGGAAACAAGGACATTATATGTGCAAGAATGAGTGGTTTTATTATACATTTATAATAAATAAGCGTATAAAGAAGGAATAGGAATTTAATTTTTGCTTTCATATATAAATATCCATCTATTTGAAAACAATTTGAAAGGAGATGGAAGTTTGAATGTAATTAAGAAGATTACGCGATTCATACTACCTATAGGGCTTACATTTCTTATACTATTTCTATTACCAAAATTACCCTTTTTATTATGGCCTTTAGGGCATCTTTTTAAATTTCAAAAAAACTGGGTCCTTGAGGGTATTTTTCTTGTTGTGATCCTCGGTTTAATGGGATTGATTGGTTGGTCTGGCTTTAAATTATTCAAATACAGAAAAACCCATAAACAAACGAAATGGTCGAAAGAAACGTTGCAAACTCTTTGGTATTATCCTGCTATGCTTTTTATTGCTGGATTTATAGCAGCCGGCATTCTCCATATTGGTTTCGTTTCGTATATTGCCATCTCTGACACACATAAACTAGCTGATTATGCGTTTAATGAGGATTTATTACAAAACGGAACGACGAATGCATTTGTTTATGATGAAAAAGGAAACCAAGTTTATAAAGTGATTCATAACAGTAAAAACAGAGAGATTATAACATCAAATGAAGTACCTCCATATTTAACAGACGCTTTTGTCGATATAGAAGATAAAAACTTTTACTACCATTCTGGGATTTCTTTTATCGGGTATGTTCGTTCTGTTTTTAGAAAGGCATTCAACCCAGAAGAAAGAATGCATGGAGGCAGTACGATTACACAACAATTAATTAAAAATGTGAATGGAGATATTAATAATCGAAACCTGTTTCATAAATGGCAAGAAGCTGCTTTGTCTTGGATCATTGAAACGAAATATAACAAAGATGAAATTCTTGAAATGTATATGAATCAAATTTATTTAGGACAAGGTGTTTATGGAGTGGGAACAGCTGCTAAACAGTTTTTTCACAAAAATGTTTATGATTTGACTTTAGTTGAGAGCGCCTTTTTAGCAGGACTACCGAAAGCACCTGAAAGGTACATCCATGACTTAGATAAAGCGAATCATCGAAAAAACACCGTATTAAAAGTAATGAAAGAAAACGGTTCAATTACTCAAAATCAATATGAAAAAGCAGTTCAACAAGCGATTACTACGATACATGAACCAGTAAAACAATCATCTCATTCACTAAATGCTTATGTGGATTATGTATTAAAAGAAGCGAAAGAAGATTACGGCCTATCAAAAGAAGAACTGCAGACAAAAGGATATCGCATTTATACGTATTTGGATACTGACTTTCAAAATCATATGTACAATGCCGCCCAATCTTTTTCCTATATAGACGATAATGGCGAAAACTTAGTTCAAGTAGGCATGGCTGCCGTTGATAACAATAGCCATAAAATTATCGCCCTTTACGGGGGCAGAAATTTCATGATAGGCTATTTAAATCGTGCCTATCAATATTACCAGCCAGGTTCTATTTTAAAACCGCTTGTCGTTTATGGTCCTGCATTTGAAACAGGAAAATGGAACAGCCAATCGAAAGTTTTAGACGAAAAGCATGATTTCGGTGGATACGCACCTAAAAACGCTGGTGATAATTATGAAGGTGAAATTACTATAGAACGTGCCCTCATCCGTTCAGCAAATATTCCTGCTGTTAAGGTTTTAGAGGATATTGGTGTGAATAAAGGAATCAAAGCATTGGAAAAAATGGGAATCGAAATTCAAAAAGAAGACCGCCAATTGCATATTGCACTAGGAGGAATGGAAAAAGGAGTAACCCCTATCCAAATGGCAGGAGCTTTTTCTGTTTTCCCTAATTACGGATATTTCGAACCCCCTAAAGCCATTAAATTTATTAAAGATAATAAAGGGAACATCATTAAGAAGAAGAAAAGTGCCAAGGTGAAAGGGATAGATGTGTTTTCCTCTCAAAATGCTTACAGAATAACAGAAATCTTGCAAAAGGTTGTAACAGATGAAGCTGGGACAGGAAAAAACGCTAATATTGGAGTTCCAAGTGCAGGTAAAACAGGAACGACCACTGAACCTGGTACAAATGGAGGATCAAGGGATGCTTGGTATGTTGGGTATACACCAAGCATTACGATGTCTGTTCATTTTGGCTTTGATCAACCAAGTGAAACAAATTATCTAAACACTTCAGGTGGAGGCGCCCCGGCTAGGTTGTATTCAGATGTCATGAAATATCATGCAACAGCCACCGATTTTCAAAAACCTGAAAGCCTGGGGGAACTAGAAGAGAAATCCCTAGCAGAAATTCAAAAAGAAGAGGAAAAAGCGTTAGTTGAAGCAGAGATAGAGGAATTTCAATCCACCTTGAGCGAATCTTTAAATAAATTTATTCTCAAACTTGAAGAATTTGGAGATAAAGTTAAAACCGAAGTAACATCAGCCCTCGAAACTGCTGAAAGTGAATAAAAAGAATATTTTCAGTGATCTTAGACGTTTCGAAACCATTGAAAAAGTCCCTAGAAAGAAAAAAACTGATTAACTATTATATGAAGTGATCTGTTTCCTAGGTAACTGCTCTAAAAACCGTTCACTAGAAAACAAGATTTCAAAAAAGATACAATCCCCCCTTTAGATCATTTATCTGAAGGGGTTTTTGATTGGAGAAAGAAGGAAATTAATGAACCAAAGGGTGTATTGGAAATGGGTTGTTCCATAATAGGGAGTTATTTTTAAGATACTGAATGACGAAGAGACTGAAAATAGGCAAGTTTTTATTCATTTCTTGTCTATTTTCAGTCTCTTCACATTCAAAAACATACAAAGAGTCCGTTTTGAGGTACATATCATATAATTTGCAATAGAACGGCGTGCGAGCTGACAACAATTTTACCACGCCATTTTTCTGATTTGTAGAGTTTTTAACGCCAAAACTCGATTATGACAAGAAACCTCTAGCCTTTGTATGCCAAAGTCCCAGGATTCGTTTGTCTAAATGTCAAATACCAAGGAGATCCTAATGGTCCGACCGCTGAGATGAACACATCAAAAGTCTTAGTCTGAACATCATAACTCCGTACTGAGCCTGTGTCTGGTCCGTTACCCGAAATGGGAACAAATAATCTTCCACCTGGTCCGAACAGCAATGCCATCGCGAAAGCACGCGATCCTCCGACAGCATCAAGGTCAATTTTGTCAACAAATTTTCCCTCGTTATCATAGATAAAAATATTATCAAGCTGATTTGGGTCATCACGGTCTATGCGGAAACTGGTAACATAGAGGTTGCCATCGGGACCAAAGACTAAGCCTTCTGGGAAGTGGGGATTTGTGATGCCGTCATTTTGAACAAACACGTCAATAAAATTCATTGTTTCCGGATCAAAGCGAAGTACCCAGCCATCGGCTCTATTTAATTCGTTGTTACTTATAGAGACATAAAGCAAGCCGTCTGGCCCAATGACCACACCACGGGGGAAAAATGGTCCATCGAAGGTAGAGTGGTCGAAAGTACCAATAAATTCTGCCGTACTGCCATTATAATGATATGCCCTTAGTTCTCCCTCACCGGTCGGACTCTCTACGTCTGCTACATATAAAATATTGTTGTCAGAGAGGACAATTCCGCGCGGCGCAAACGGGGCTCCTACTTGGTCGGAACTGACGACTGCACCTATAAACGCTCCAGTTTGTCCATTGTACTTCAACACCTCACCGTTCTCGGGTTGTCCAACATTCTGGTTAGAAACAAGAAGATTACCCAAATGATCAAAAATAACCCCTCGAGGACCGAATAAGCCGCCACTCTCTGATGTTACAAAAGGGTTAGCATCTACCCCAGTGAATGCATCAAAACGTTTTACGGTGTTGTCACTGACATCACCAATGTAAAGAAAATCTTTTCGAACACCCAAAATAAAAACCTCCATTCTACTAATATATTTGTTACAGCGAAAAACTAATTTTTACATACTTTAAACTATTCTACCGAGAGATTTTTTGTGTGGACAAACTTTGTGGTATAAAAATACAATTTTAATAGGGGCTTATTTTTATGACGTTGCAATAAATCCCTTGATTTCAGTAAACCAATTTAGATTGTGAAGGAATATACTTAAACTAAGCGGGTACAAGAGTTAAAGAACAGAGCTGCATTAATGGCGGCTTTGTTTTTGTGCGAAAAAGGCAGTTTTTTGGAGGAGAATAAAAATGTTGCTCCTGATTCAGCCCTTTTTCGCTTTTGTACAAGCACATAAGAAATGACACGTATAAACTATTTTGAAAGTTATTTTTTTGGGAGAGTGAAGCGAAATGAATGCTTCAAGCAGCAAGTGGAAAAAACATAACTTGATGATGGAAAATATCAATTTACTGCCCTATCTGCCAAAAACAAATCGATTATCCAAACAATCACTATTGGAATATCTGAAAAATTATCCTACAGTAATGCTAAAACCATGTTTTGGTTCACACGGCAGAGGCGTTGTTCAAATTACAAGCTTACCTAATAATGAAGATTTTGAAGTTCATCATGAATATCAAAGGACCATAATTAAAGGGAATGAGCAAATTTATGAGTTTTTAAAAGAAAACAACTATATAAAAAAAAAGAAATACATTATACAAGAAAGAATCCCTCTAATTTCAATTCAGGAAAATCCCTTCGATATTAGAGTTATGGTCCAGCGTAAAAAAAATTCCAGTGAGTGGACTGTAACTGCAAAATGTGCGAAAGTAGCGGCCAATAATTATGTCATTACCAATGTAGCAAAAGCAATTATGCCAGTCGGCCAGGCATTAGAAGAATCATGTTTATCGAATGTCAATCCTTCCAATATAGAATTGAAACTCAATGAAATATCTTTGACAATCGTCCAGCACTTGTCCTACTATTACCCAAAAACCAGAGCATTTGGAATTGATTTAGGAGTAGATGTAAATGGGGATATTTGGATTATTGAGGTCAATCTTCGACCCGCAATTTCTATGTTTAAATTATTACAAGATGACTCCTATTCGTTAATCAAGTCCTTTAGGAAAGGATGATGGAATTTTAAGACAAGGTCATTTAACATTTAGCTTTATGATGATGAACAAGGAACCCGTATATGCTCCCCCATTAGTGTGAAGTAGGAACACAAATAAGTATCAGGTTAGCGTCTGCGTGTTACACTCCCATAAAAGAATGCACCTCTTAATACAAAACATATGATCTATGATAATAAGGGAATTGATTGATTGAACAATCAATTCCCCTACTCCATCGATTAATTTTTTTCATTCCATAGAAAATATAACTGTAATCATGAGAATGATTACGATATAGATTTATTTCTTGTTTCATCATGTTCACTACATCCAAAGCAACAGGATGGGCATCATACTTGAGTTCCATCTCATGGAATATGTATTTACTTATTAAATTCTCTAAACTCATCAATATAGAAAGCTACATAACCACAGTTTGGACATACAGATGCTTTAGGCTTTGCAGAAATACTATTGAAAATTCCTTTACCTTTTTGACTAATCTTAATTCCATACATGCCACCCTCAACATTTACTTTGCAGTCTTCTATCATTTCAGTTTGGCATTGATTACAAACTTTTTTCATTATGATCCCCCCTATTAAATACATTGATTTCTAAGACTTTCAAATTGCAATATCCAATAACCTCACTCCAAAATGAACAGTCTTATTTCTCATTTTTCACCAAGTATTTATATTCGGTTTTCTTAATCAACAAACCGCCCCTATCATTCAGGAATAGTTTTATGACTCGCTTATCCCCATTGCTAATAGCAATAAAAATGCACAGGCCAAGACAAAGCCGTTCCCTAGTAAGCCAACAATAAGAAGAATAAGGCGTTTAGATACTACCCAAGAGAATATTGCAAATAAAAGACCAATAACTGTTAAAATACTAAAACTGTTAATAAAGAAATAAATATCAGCATTTGGACCTCTTTGAGTATAGAAAATAATAATACTTATAATTACAGGCAACAGCGACATAGCACCTAATATACTTCCTATTTTTTTCTTATCCAGCGCTGCCATCCCCTTTCTTACTTTTAAATTGGCTGTGTTATATTTTATTGTTGATTTAGAAAGAGAAAAAAAGCCGCCGTGAAAGGCGGGCATTCGGTATTGTGCTAACGAACACTTGTTAGTTCCGCAAGGTAGAAGCAGGGGAACCGATTGCGCTATCGTACCCTTTAGCGGAATGGCTTGTCGCTATTATTTTCCGTTTTTAGTTAATTCGAATGCCTGCTCCCCCGCCGTAGACTAGCAAAAAAAGAGGACGCCGGGTAGACGAACTTCTCTTTTGTACTTCTAATCCATTCCTACTACGCGTTTACCAAAACGTCCGAGCGGTACCCGTGGGAGGATTCGCATGCGCAGCGGCGAACGCTTGAACGGCGGCATTGGCCACTTCCATGTCTTGCGCGATGGTACCTCCGGCGACGCCGATACCGCCGACGATCATGCCTTCGCGGACGAGTGGGATGCCGCCTCCCAAGATGGTGACCCTCCCTTGGTTCGTCGTGTTGACCCCATAGTGTTGACCGCCGGGAAGCGCCGACTGGGCTAAGTTAGCCGTGGGCATTTGCATGGCTACACTCGTCCAGGCCTTCCCCTTGGAGATCTCGATCCCGGCGATCCGGGCATGGTCCATCCGGTGGAAGGCGACCAAGTTCGCCCCGGCGTCGACAATTGCGATATCGAAGGCGAGTCCCATTTGATGGGCTTTCTGTTCCGCAACCGCGAGCAATTGTTTGGCAATTTCCAATGTAAGCAACTCATTCACTCCTTGGGTTTCGATACTTCCATATTGTATGAGTCATCACCCAAATTGGGAACGAATCCCTCGATATTGTTTTTTGAATCGAAGTAGCATGATAACTTAATAATCAAAACCATGCATAACTACCAGTTAGCGCAATGATGTCACTATCAAAATACGTCCTTTTTGTAAGTATATTTGTGATACAGAATATCAACTCTGACGTGTCTACTTTCTAGACTAATTTAAACGTCTATTAAAATTCTGTCTGGAAAACAAATTCCAATTGCTTTTCTTGCATTTTGGCAGGAAGCATTCGCATCAGTGAATTTCGAATTCCAATTTGAAAAGGATGTTCCAGCTGTGCCATTTTCCCTATCTTCCATGACAGATTAACAATCTTTGTTGTTTTGGGCATACGTAATTTTTCAAACTCGATAAATGCATCTTCCTTTTTTCTTTTATTTCTTAATACTTTACTTAAAATGATAGCATCTTCAATTGCCTGACCTGCCCCTTGACCCATATTTGGGGTAGTTGCATGTGCAGCATCACCGATAAGAAGGACTTTTCCGAAAGCAAAACGGTCAATCGGATTTAGATCAATAACATCATTCCATATCAGTTCATCCTCCCGTGTCCTTTGAATCAATTCCGGTATTGGCGAATGATAATTTTGAAATAGACGATATAAATCACTTTTCGTAAAATTGGACATCGTCTTGCTTTGATAAGGAGCATTAACACATGCAAACCAGTATATTTGATTATCCTTTAAAGGAACGATACCGAATCTCCCTTTTGCTCCCCATGTTTCTGTAAATTCTTCAGGTACAACACTTTCATTTGGAACAGTCACAACTGCACGCCAGCACGTATAGCCTGAATAGCGCGGCTTTACATCGGGAAGGCACTTTTTTCGTACAGATGAATGAATTCCATCTGCGGCTATCAACGCATCTGCTTTAATCGCACTTCCATCCTCTAGAAGCACTGTAACCTTGTCCTCGTCTTGTTCATAATCAACTACCTTTTTTCCAAACTCAACTGTATCTGGCTGAAGGCTAGAAAAAAGCGTATTTAACAAATCTGCCCGATGCACAGTAAAAGAAGCCATTCGGTATTTCTCATTAAGGCCGGCCATATCCAGAATACTTATGGGACTCCCTTTTTGATCTAACAATTTCATAGTTTCTATTTCATTGCATTTATTTGCTAAACCCTCTGTGACCCCTAAACAATCAAGCCCTTTCCAAGCGTTCGCTCCTAGACCCAGCCCTGCTCCAACCTCTTTTAACTCTTTAGCACGTTCCAAAACCTTTACACGATACCCTTCTTTCTGTAATGCAATTGCCGTTGTTAACCCAGCAATCCCACCTCCAGATATGATGCAATCATAATTCATATTATTTTCCTCCATTTGAATCTATTACTCATGTAACCTAATGTGATGACAGTAGTTTCTAATCTGCTAAATCTTTATGATACCAAATGATGCAGGAATATTAAGCTCCAATAGATCACATCATTTTTATTCAGGGGTCACAGTGACCTTAGTATCATTCCTCCATCCTTCTTTAATTTTTTTAGGAAGAAGAAAGACGTATAAACACTCCGAATAACTTAATAAACCTGAATAATAAGAAGATTCTCTAGGGAAAATAGGTTGTAGAAAAGATATGAGGAGGCTTGCCTAGGTGAAGACAAACAAAAGACAACAAAATAATAAAATAAACAGCAAGGAACAGGTTTCACAAAATAAAACGGACCATTTGCACATAAAAGAGAGTGTCTCTGCCCAAAAAGACGGATTTCGCTATGATTACAATGATGACTTTTAATGTAGCCATGTAACTTAAAGAAGAATTAGGTATCGGAAAAGAACATAAAAATGATCCATCCCTCTTAAAGTTTGCTATTTATATGATGGTGAAGAAGATGTAAGTTCCTGCCTAATTCGGGATAGAACAGCCATGATCCGCTACCCCACATTTCTCCATTTATCGTAAAAAGGTCGGCCCTTCGAATGATTTCATTGAAAACCATTCGAAGGGCCGACCTATAATATGTAAACCGTGCATCCTATTCTCGACAGGAACATCCAAGCGTTACTTACAAACGTGAACTCGAACGAGGCTGCCCCACGGCACATGGAAAAGTCTACTTATGGCTGCTTCCTTCCGGATCTGACCAGATTCATAGGTTTCCATTGCGCAGGACCCCATTGTCAACGCTCCCTTTTGTAAGGCAGACCTTACATGTTCAAGCCTCAAATAGGCATTCAACCCCGCTATAGCGGATTGCGGGTAACAGGGCACCGCTAACTCCCCATTTAGCACGGTATGTATATGAAAAACATACCTTATGTTATTTATTATATATAACGATGTAGATGATTCGGCTCATGAAATGGCTGTAAGCCAGGTTCTGTTCCTGTGTGCTCAAACGATGCCAATCTCGCACAAACAGGTGTAGTCATATAACTATCGATCAATTTGACCGATCCATCCCTTCGGTTCACTTCCCACAGGATGGTGCCCCTACCAAAGTTTGGGTTGCTCGCTCGTGGGGTTTACCTCGTTCCATTTCTTCCGTTTCCAGAAGAACTCCGTTACTGTGGCACTTTCAGGATACTTTCAGCATATCCAATTGGACTTAGCTAATTTCTCCGCCGTCAGAGAAGAATCTCTGCCCACCTTTACAGATGGCACGAACACTCCGGGCATCTCAGCACCGGGCGAGCCTGGACTTTCCTCAACTCATTTTCAAGAGCTGCGACTACTCACCATTTCATGTTTGTTTCGTTCATCACTACAAGAATAACTTTAACATACATTTGCTTAAAACTGCATTAGTAGAAGGATTCCAGTTATGGAAGGGATTTACCTTATCCAACACGGAATAGTACTCATGTTACGAGTGGTTAACTTATTACTAGACTTTTGGGCAAAATACAGTTGTATTCTCATTGAGGATAGACAGATAAAATCTTGGAGGGATTTAGTATGAAACATTTTACAGAAGAAGAAAAGATAAAGATTTTATCCGACATAATAGCGATTAAATCTGTTAATGAAAACGAAATCGAAGTGGCAAATTACTTGAAAGATTTATTTGCCGAATACGGTATTGAATCTAAAATTGTTCCAGTTACAGACACTCGTGTTAACTTAGTGGCTGAAATTGGAAGCGGAAGTCCAGTCATTGGCGTTTCTGGTCATATGGATGTCGTTTCTCCTGGTGATGAAAGCGAGTGGACTTCAGATCCGTTCACATTGACAGAAAGAGACGGGAAATTATACGGACGTGGAACAAATGACATGAAAGGAGGTTTAGTAAACCTTGCTTTAGTGATGATTGAACTCAAAGAAAATAATGAACTAAAAAATGGTACGGTTCGTTTTATGGCAACGACTGGTGAAGAAGTCGGTGGCGCAGGTTCTAAAAAATTATACGAAGAAGGCTATATGGATGATGTAGATTATCTATGGGTAGCTGAACCTTCTCATGACACGATTATTTACTCTCACAAAGGATCACTTAACTTGCGTGTCACGTCTATTGGTGAAGCAGCACACAGTTCTATGCCGGACCAAGGTTATAACGCGATTAATCCATTGATGAAATATTTATTAGAAGTAGACGAAAAATTGAATGGCGATGATCGTAAAAATGAAGTTCTAGATAAATTAGTTATGAGCACAACGATTTTTAATGCAGGGAATCAAGTAAACTCCGTTCCAGAAAAAGCAGTAGCCGAAATAAACGTGCGTACGATTCCGGAATTTGATAACGATGAAGTCATTGACTTATTCAACACAACAGCAAGCATTTACAATAAAGAAGGCTCTACTATTAATGTTGAAGTGACCATGTCATTACCAAGTGTTTTCACTTCAGGACAGTCTGAAATGGTTGATCTTGCGAAAGAACTCGGTAAAAAACATTTAGGTTTAGATATTTCGGTTAAAGGTTCGCCAGGGGTAACGGATGCATCAAACTTATTACGAGGTAAAGACGACAACTTCCCATTCATGATGTTTGGTCCCGGAGAAACAAAAATGGCACACAAAACAGATGAATATGTCTACAAAGAGTACTACTTTGCATTCTTCGATATCTATAAAGAGTTAATTTTAGGATTATCGAAATAAAAAGAGATTTTATCAAATTCGCCCGCCTAATTTGCATCTGGATTTTTATCGAGCGAGCTCGATAAAAATCCGTGACATCCGCTGTCATACGTCAAAAACAAAAGGTCTTAGCTATTTTTAGCCCAGACCTTTTTATTTATTTTCAATCTTTAACCTATCCATTTTTACGTCAAAAAGCGGAAGACCCCCCTCCTTAATTCATTGAGGGGATGAATTTGAACTGCACCCCAATTGTTAGACACAACACATAAACTAACAATTGGAGGTGCAGTTCATACTCATGCTTCATTAGGAATTTTTGTAACGCGAGATCCGTCTCCGCGTTACAGTCATCTTCAGCAAAATGTAAAAAGGAGAAAAGAGCATTCTCTCTTTTCCCCTCTTTATCAACGGCCCATACCACAAGTTAAAAGAACTGGGTAAAGCATCCTATATATCCATCTCCCACCACTTTTGTTCTTCTTGCTTCATCTTTTTCTCCGTTTGCTGAGGATAGGTGGTTCGGAATTTATGATGGTCAGCTGGGATAATTTCTACCATTTTTGCAATTAAATCTTCTGGGTCAAACTGGTTCTTTAATCCCTCTTCCGCCTTTTTTATATCCTCTTTTTTCGTGAAGTTCTTCTCTTCATCGTACCCTTTCCATAGCTCTTCTGCCGCCCGATCATTAAAGCCTGTCTTGAAGGCATCAGGGTTAATGGTGGCAACTTTCACCCCAAATCCTTGAAGTTCCAACTTTAGTGTATGAGCAATCGCTTCAATCGCGTGCTTTGTAGCAGCATATGGACCGTTATATGGAGATGCTAAAATTCCAGAAATTGAACTCATAAAGACGATTTTTCCGCTCCCCTTTTCAACCATCTTACGTGCAGCGATCTGTACTGTTTCCAAGGTTGCGAAAACATTCACCTCAAAAAGTGCCCGAAATCTGTCCATCGGCATTTCCCCGAGCGGCCCTCGTTCATTAATCGCAGCATTTGCAACAAATACGTCAAAATCATACTTCTCAATCTGTTTCAGATCCAAAGGGTTCGTAATATCAACTTTAATCACTTCTATATCCAGTTCCAGATCATTTGCTTCCCGCAGAAGGTCTGTTTTTTGGGAAGTCAGTTCTGTAGCAGCAATTACACGATGCCCTTTTTTAGCAAGACCCATTGCTGCACCTCTGCCAAGCCCGGTGCCTGCACCCGTAATGAAAATTGTTTTGCCCATGTTAAATTCCTCCATTCGAAATAGCATGCCAATTTATGTTTCCCAATAGCAGGAAGTGCATACTAAACATGGGCAACTTTACCAATTCTTACAGGATTCATGACGTCGTCGACTGCCTCATTAGTTGGAACAACAAAAAAGCAGCCGAAGCCGCCATATTTTTTCAAACATCAATGATTTGCTAGGCACTTGCATAACAGTAAATGAGCATCGTTCAATAGGTTCTATTCCTATTACCTAGCCTTAATTAATTTTTCAAGAAGAAGAAGCAAACTCTCCGAGTAACTCGACGAACTAGAATAATAAGAAAAATTTCTACGATAATAGGTGGTGAAAAAGATAGTAGGAGGCTTGCCTAGGTGAAGACAAACAAAAGAAAACACAATAATAAAATAAACAGTAAGGAACAGGTTTTACAAAGTTAATTTCCCCTCAAGAATAAGTGTTGCTCAAGGAAAAAACGAAGGGTAAAAGAAGAACATTACCTATAGCATCTATTGGACCCTCACTTTAAGTTTGAATTTATTTGTTGTACTGAAACTTGTTAACGATTGAATGATAATCACTTTCGTTTATCACGCCCAAAACCTTACAAAGATAGGCATTTACGACAATTTTCTTTTTAATTCGTTTAGATAGATACATATTAAATCAACTCGCTTTATTTATATTATATTTACCACCTTCAAAATGTTTCCTTAGACCAATAAAGTTTCATTACTTAAATTTTTTTTAATATACACAATTTCTCATCAATATTCACTTTAGTTTTCCCATCCCTTTTTCATGGTTAAAATTCAGTTGATTATTTTCAGTAAATTTATGGTGTTTAGAAATTTGAGTGTTTATTAAATGGTTTACCTGCAAGGAATAGTAATTAGGTAAGATACTCGCCAACAAGAAATAAAAGTTAGACTATTCAAAAAAACAGTTGCCTTAAGGAAACATATTTGGTAAAGTGTAGAAAAATAGGAGAGAATGTCATGTTGGGGAAAATTAAAGATTATCTATTATTTAATCACGTAAAACAAAAGCTTGAAAAATATGATATTAAAATCATTCACTTTATCCCAGGACGTATTCGTCTTCAGTCTTTACAATGGAAAACGAACATAACCTTGATGGAGAAAGTCGTAAAAGAATTACAAGCACAGTCCATGATTTTTTCTGTTCAACCTACTTTCATAACAGGAAGTTTAGTCATTACCTATGACACTTCCTATCTAACAAATTTACAAGAACTAGATTCATGGTTTCGAGTACTTGATCAAGTGTACCTAGAAAAGTAAATGAAATAAGGAGAGATGAGAAGCTTGATTTCTACTCTTATGGGAATAGGGCATGTCCTTAATTACGCCAAAAGTAATGTCTCAGTTTCGAGACCAAAAGATAAAAGTTGTACACGCCATGCCAGGAAGGCTGCGTATACAATGTGATAGTTGGAAAAATGAAATAGTGGCTAACGCTTTAAGCAAGAATGTAGAAAAGTATCCTTTAATTTTATCCTCTGAAGCTTCACCTATTACAGGAAGTCTCACATTAGAATTTGTCATTCCCCATATTAGTCAACAAGAGTTAGATGAATTAATGCAGTTTATCGTCCAAACTGCATCAGATGCACTTCTTTATACAGATGCTACGCTTATGAAAGGAATGCAGAAAACATTAGGTATAGTGGATAAAGGAATTAAAAGACAAACAAATGGGTTTGCTGATTTCGACAGTTTATTTGTTTTGTTTTTACTAGGAAAAGGGATACATGCATTCAGTAACACTCCTGCATTTTCATCCAGTTTATTTTATTGGGCTTATACGCATAATAAAAGAAAAAGGAAGTGATCAACCACATGCTTAATGTGGTTCACTCTTTACCAGGTCGAACCCGTTTTCATCTAAAAAGTTCATTGAGTCCTGCTATGATTGAATATTTCATTCGATCACATTCCTGGTGTTTACTCAGCTACATATACAACAAGAAACAGGAAACGTACTCATTCACCACGATCCTACCTTATCCTTGTATACGCTTAAAAAGTTCATTCAAACCAATTTGCAACAGAAAAGATTCAACCGCTTCCATGGAGAAAACTTGTTACCTGTTGTCGCTTGTAGAGCTATGTTTCTAGCAAACTGGTATATCCAAAGTAGTCCTTTTTCTTTAGTAGTGAAAAGAATTAGACATTGGGCAGCTATCCTCACCTCTGTTTTTACATCTCTTGGTGTTATAAAAGATGGGACTCTGAGTCTTATCAAGAATCGAAAAGCAAATGCGAACACGTTAACAGCTGCTTCTATTTTTGCTTCTCTCTATTTAGGAAATCCAGGATCTGCACTTGTTATTACGATGATGTCTACTATTAGTGAGCGGCTAACAGAATATACTTCGGAAAAAACGAAGGAGTATATCCATTCTGTAATGAATCTTGATACCACCTATGCATGGAAAGTAAATGAACAAGGAATAGAGGAAAAAGTAGAACTCGATCAAGTTCAAATAGGTGATACGGTCGTCGTATTTACAGGAGAGAAAATTCCTGTTGATGGGGTTGTAACTCAAGGGACAGGGAATCGTCGATGAATCTTCTATTACAGGAGAATATATGCCAAAGGAAATTGGAAAAGACAACAAGTTTATGGGGGAAGTATTTTACAGAATGGTCAGCTCACTGTTCTTGTAGAAAAAGTGGGAGATGATACGGCCATTTCGCGTATCGTCAAACTATTAGAAGAAGCACAAGAAAAACAAGCCCCTATCCAAAATATGGCTAATCATTTAGCCGAAAAAATGGTTCCTGTTTCATTTGGATTAGCATTGCTTACCTTTTTATTAACACGAAATGTAAATCGGGCGATGAATATGTTAGTCATTGACTTTATCTGTGGAATTAAATTTTCCACTGCTACTGCTCTTTATGCTTCAATCGGAAAAGCAGCAAAAAAGGGGGCTATAGTAAAAGGAAGCAATCACATTGAAGAAATGGCGAAATTAGAAGACGATTATTCTTGATAAGACAGGTACCATCACAGAAGGAGCACCTGTTGTACAACAAGTCATTTCGTGTGACGGATATGAACAAGAAGAAGTGATTCGATTGGCAGCGTTGCAGAAAAAAATTCGTCTCACCCTATTGCCGATGCGATCGTCAAACAGGCAAAAGAATGGAAGGTAAAGATACCTGCACGAGATGAGGACGCACAAAGTAGACAATGTAATTGGAAAAGGGATTACAACTTTTTTACAAGGAAAACAAATTGTAGTAGGTAGCCTTCGCTTTATGAAAGAACTAAAAATTAACATGGACCATTTTATTGAAAAGCTAGAGAAAGACGAAAATTTGATTTATGTAGCCTATGATAAAACCTTAATTGGTATTATTAGTATCTTTGACCGGATTCGTTCTGGTATGCATCGTGCAGTACACCAGTTACGTCATCAAGGAATTCATGACATTATTATGTTAACGGGAGATAAACAAACAGTAGCAAGAGAGATGGCACGTCGTCTTCGTCTTAATTGGTATCATGCAGAAACCTTGCCTGAAGATAAAGCGAAGTATGTAAAACAATATAGACGGAATAGTACCGTTATGATGGTGGGAGATGGAATTAATGATGCTCCAGCCTTAGCTCATGCGAATATTGGAGTGACAATGGGAAGGAAAAAGGACAGATATAGCTTGTGAAGCAAGTGATATTATTATTACATCTGATAACCCAAAAGTGCTACCAGAATTAGTTGGATTATCGAAAAAAACGATGAATATCATTAAACAAAATTTCATTGCTACATTTTTAATTAATGGAGGGGCTATTTTATTAGGAGCACTTGGTATCATTTCTCCTATTGCAGGTGCAGCCATTCATAATGCAGCAACAATTGGAGTGGTGTTGAATAGTGCCAGAATTTTATGGATAGGAGACGAGAACTATGAGACCCAAATTCTATATCCTACATGATATTCCAGGACGACTACGTTTACATATTCCTGCATTAAGAAAATCATGAATTATGAAGAGATTAAAACAATGTTTTCTTCTTTAAGAGGCATTCAAGATGTACGAATTCAGCCTATTATTCAAACCATGCTGATTCAGTACAAATCGGATGAAATTTCACGAAACCATTTGTTAAGATGTGTGTCTTTATTTTTTCATCAACAACCTTTTAATCCATTAAATAACTTAATGGGTCCATGTAACACCGAAAATACGCGGGGAGTTATTTCGTTCTCTCATAGCAGGTGGTTTACTACTGCTTGCCTATATTCAAAATGCATCTTTTAAACAGCCAACTGCATTAGCATATGGTGCCGTATTGCGACTGGATATGCTGTTTTATCACATGGAACTAACAACAAATTTCGCCATCCTGATATCCTCACAGGGATCTTAAGTTTAGGATCATTAGGACCAGCTAACATGCTACATGGAGCAATGGTGACATGGGCAGTGAATGTATTAGAGTTATTACATGAAATGCGAGACGAATAAAATAGTCTATCCATTATGATAAATATCTTCATACATATCTGTATAATTATATAAAAAAGAATATAATTGGGGGAAATCAAGATGGCATTGAACAAGGATTTTTTAATGGGATTTTTATCTGGAACAGTGGTAGGTGCAGTGGGCTATCGTTTATACGAGCAAAATAGCGGTCAATTGCAGCGCTTAGTACAACCACAAGTAGCTTTTACTCAAAAGGCGTCTTCTTATCAACCTTCTATAGAGGAATTAGTAGCTCAAAAAGAACGTTTAGAAGATATGATTGCTGAACTACAAGTAAAATAAGGGAAAAAAGGAGAAATAAGCTGACTGTTTCTCCTTTTTTTATTTATATAAATAATAGGAGCATATATGATAAAATTTTTATAAGTTTTTTCTTGAGAGAGCTCAGAGATTGTATCCTTAAAAGATCTAAACAATAGCTGGAGGTTAAAGCTTTTCAGAGGGGTTTAAATAAAAAATGAATCGATAAAGACTTGCATTTATCTAACCTTTTATAGAAGAGGGAAGCTTGTGTACCTGCTGCAAGCTTTAGGTACAAAAACATTTACTAGAGGAAGTTAATGACAAAATTGATAAAATGCTTGAATACGAGTCTGCTCTTGGCTACAGAATAGATTGAGCATTTTTATACTCTCTTTAACAGATGTAAATATATTAAATTGAAGCTATTCCATTTCCTATAATAAATGTGGTTAATTATTTCGCTATCGTGTGTAGGTAATCGGTTTTAAGACTTCATATTGTCTGATAAGAGTTTGGCCAAGTTGATCTCGCTCTTCGGTAAGAAATAATATCCCATAATATTATACCGAATGAATACATGATCGCTAATGTTCTCGTCATTCGCGAAACATCTGCACGGTTCACTCCAAGAGCTCTTGCTACAAGTATGAGGGTTACTTTATTAGCGCCATCTGATAGTAAGTATATTTGCTTCATATACAGTTTCATTCCAGAAGTGAGCATTTCATTTTCACCAACCATTTCCATTAAACAATAGTTTTGATAAACATTACTCAAAGGTGGAGGCTTTTACGGGTTTTACATATTTTGCGATAAGCCCATGTTTTGGGGAACAGATAAAACTGATTAAAAATAGGATTCCCGTTGCAAAAGCCATGGACCCTGAGATGGATGTATCAATCCAGAGCGGCTATATAATAACCGATCACAGCAGAAATTACGCCAAACAATCCGCTTAAAACAAGCATGATGGAAAGCCGATCGGTCCAAAGATAGGCCGATGCTGCTGGTGTAATGAGCATAGCGACAACCATGATGGCCCCAACCGCATCAAAGGAGGCGACTGTTGTAATGGATACAAGACTCATGAACAAATAATGCATAACTAAAACAGGAATCCCGATACTAGCCGCAAGTGCTGGATCAAAGGTCGTAATTTTCCATTCCTTATAAAAGGCAATGATGAAGAGAAGAACAATCACAAAAACAAGGGCAAGTAAGGCAGTTGCTTTCGGGACTTCTCCAAAAAGAGGTAAGGACATTTTATCCCAAGGAATAAAAGTAATTTCTCCCATTAAAGCATGCTGCACATCCAAGTGGGCATTCCCGGCAAATAATTCGATTAAAATGACGCCAATGGCAAATAAAGTGGTAAACACTGTACCGATAGAAGCATCTTGCTGAACATTAAGTGAATGAAGCCACTGAACTAACAGCGCTGTTAAGAGTCCCGCTAGAATAGCTCCAACAAGCATATGTATGCCGCTTAGCTCCCTTGTAATAATAAAAGCAATGACGATACCAAGAAGGACGGTATGACTAATCGCATCAGCCATCATCGCCATTTTTCTAAGAATCAAAAATACCCCAATTAAACCACAGGATAATCCTACTAATGAAGCCGTTACGATAATCCAAGCTGTATACGTCATTTACTTTACCCCCTTTTCTTTCATAAAAGGAGCATGTAATGGTTCCTTAATCACTTGTTTTCTTTGCATTTTTAACTGCCAATATTTAATCAAAATTCCTTTTTCTTTCCCGAAAAAGAGGGAGATGATAAAAAAAGTGGAAGCGATAATGACAATAAACGGACCTGTAGGCCAGCCATTGCCAAATGCACTTAAAATGGTACCAATTGCTCCGGATAATCCACCAAATAGAGACGAGATGAAAATCATCCAGTTAAAGGAATGTGTCCAGTAACGGGCACTGACTGCAGGAATAATAAGTAAAGCGGCAATTAAAATGACTCCGACTGCTTGAATGCCAATGACGATAGTGGTGACAAGAAGGATGGTATACAACACATTCATCGTTTTTAAAGATAAGACCAAGTCCTTTAGCAAAGGAAGCATCAAACAAATAAATTTTCCATTCCTTAAAGCCAATCAATACGATCGCAATAACCAAAATGGCCAGGGTGAGCATCGTCCAGACATCGAATTGCAACCATGGAAGCGGATTGACCCAGAATAAATCCACTTAAGCCGCTTTGATTTCCTGCCGTCCGATTGACTACGGTTAAAAGCATAATCCCGAAACCATAAAAAATCGATAAAATCATTCCCATCGCTGCATCTTCTTTGATTCTCGTAGATGATCGAATCCAGCCAATAAAAAAGGCCCCTATTAACGCACTGATTGCTGCACCGCTAATGAGGATCAATAGATGCTTCTCTTGAAACAGAAGGAAGGCAAGAACAACACCAGGAAGCGCTGCATGAGCAAGAGCATCACTCATAAGACTTTGCCGTTTCCAATAGGACAAGCATCCCACTGCCCCTGCAGCAACCCCTAAAATCATCGTGCTGAGCAATACCCATTGTGTATTACTGTTTAACAGGATGGACCACATTTTGTTTTATCCCTTTCATCCAGCGCATATTTCCTCCATACGTTGCAGCAATATGATGCTCGGTAAATACTTCAGCTGTTTTTCCATGCTCGATGACGGTACGATTTAGGAAAAGGACATGATCGAAGTAATCTTCAACAGTTTGCAAGTCATGATGCACCACCATGACGGTTTTTCCTAAAGCTTTTAACTCTTTCAAAATGTTCATAATGGCCCGTTCTGTTGCTGCATCTACACCAGCTAACGGTTCATCCATAAAATACAAATCAGCATTTTGCACTAAGGCACGTGCCAAGAAACACCCGTTGCTGCTGCCCGCCGGAAAGCTGGCTGATTTGCCGGTTTGCATAATCCGCCATGCCCATTTTTTCTAATGCATCATAAGCCTTTTCCCGATGGGATCGCGATGGCCGTTTCAGCCACCCGATTTGCCCATATAGTCCCATCATCACGACATCAAGAGCAATGGTCGGAAAATCCCAATCAACCGATCCTCTTTGCGGGACATAACCGATTCTTTTCTTCATTTTTTTAAAAGAGGAGCCAAAAAATTGCACATTCCCTGATAAAGAAGGGTGAAGCTTGAGCATGGTTTTAATCAAAGTAGATTTTCCCGCCCCATTTGGGCCGACAATTCCTGTTAAAGATCCCTGCCTTTACCAGAAAATTGACATGATGTAATACCGTATTTTTCCGATAGGCTGCAGCTAAATTTTTAACTTCGAGTACCTTTTCATCCATTTACTCATTTCCCCCTGTTAAAGCCTGATAAATGGTATCAATATTGTGGCGATACATCCCAATATACGTACCTTCTTCTGTTCCTGCTTTTCCCATCGCATCAGAGAAAAGCTCTCCGCCTAACGCAACCTCTATTCCATCACTTTTTGCCCCTTCAATCACGGCTTGGATCGAGCTTTCATTAATACTGCTTTCAACGAATACAGCAGGCACTTGATATTTTTTAATAATATCAATCGTTTGTTGAATATCGGAAACACCTATTTCTCCATCGGTACTTAAACCTTGCAACCCAATAACCTCTATATCATGCATTCTTCCAAAATAACCAAAGGCATCATGTGCTGTCACAAGGTACCCTTTGTTCTTTTGGAATTTCTGCTAGCTTTTAAGCTTCCTTCTTTTAAGCGATCGAATTCAGCAAAATAATTAATCTTTATTATTTTCAAAGTATTCAGAATCATCAGGAGAATATTTTTTTAATTCTTCAACAGCTGCATCAAGTGCTTGTTTCCAAAGGTCAAGGTCAAACCAAATATGTGGATCGACAGCATTATTTTCATCTTTTAATAAAAGTTTTTCATCAATCGTATCCCCTACGGCAAGAACAGGTTTTGTTTTAGCGATTTCATTAAAAATATTCACCATATTCGCTTCTAAATTTAAACCATTATAAAAAATCAAATCTGCTTTCTCAATCGTTTGAATATCTCCATGTGTAGCCTGATAAAGGTGAGGGTCTACAGAAGGTCCCATTAAACTTTTTACTTCTACACGATCCCCGCCAATAACAGATAATGGTTCTCCGATTTGTGCAATCGTTGTGAGAACCTTTATTTTTTCGTTTTCTGATTGTTTTTTGCGCATTTGAACTTGATAAAAAAAAACGAACTTATCACTTTATTGGCTACATGCGCCTAATAAAATAATAAAACTCAATAATAATAAACTCCAAGTCTTTTTTCTAAACATTGGGATATTTGTCCTCCTCCTACTTTTTTGCCTTAAGTAAACTTTTTTCTGTTATTTACAATATAAATATTCAGATGGATTATGTCAATATTTTTTTCCTATAACAATTATTTTGCCCTCGGGAAACTTTTAACCATAAAGACCTATCATTAATTGCAATTAATCCGTACATCCTTCTAATTTTTTTTTATAAACATACAATGAAACAACGATTAATCTACTGGAGGATTCTAATGGGGTTGCTCGCTATAACTAATATTCTAATTTCGTCCTTTTGTACAAGCATAGGTGCTATGGCTGTGTTCATGATAAATGACATTTCCCGTAAAGGAAAGGATATATTATTAGCAAATACTGCAGGAATTATGGTCTCAGCATCAGCATATGGATTAATTCCATCTGCTATCAAACTCTCCAATATTACAGTCTTAGTCATCGGTATTTTAATAGGCACTTTGGTCCTCACCCTATTAGAAATCCTTTTAGCTCACGTTGATTAAACGGTTCTCTGGTGAGCCCTCTCCTGGAAACACGAAAATATTGTTATTTTTGACTGCTATGTCGATACATAATTTACCGGAGGGATTATCTGTTGGAATTAGTAATATGAGCTCTGCACAAGAATTAGGTGCCGTTGGTCACCTTTGCTATTGGCTTGCAAAATATCCGGGAAGGTTTTTTAGTCGCCTCATTTTTATTCACTCAAGGTTTCAATCGATTGAAGACGATTCTCTATCTCCACTTTGACAGGCTTGATGAATTCGCTGCAGGACTTATTGGTATCTTCTTTGGCCAGTTACTTGAGGGGATTGTTCCGTACGCTCTTGCTTTTGCAGCAGGATCTATGCTGTTTGTCGTTTATAAAGAGTTAATTCCTGAAAGTCATGGAGATGGTAATGAAAGAGCTTCTACTTTTGCTTTTATTATTGGATTTATTACGATGGTTTGTTTAACCGATTTGTTTAGGTAACAAAATCCCCATTGTAAAAGGACAACAAAAGAGGCTCATTGTACATTGAAAGGATTAACCATTTTTATAATAACTGCATACTAAACACTCCATTTTGATTGTGATTTCAAAATGGAGTGTTTATGTTTCCGATTCATTAAGATTTGCAAATTAAGAATTTAGATCTTTTTCTGGAATAACATTATTTATTGACGTGATGAAAACATTCCTGTTATTCTAGTCCCGTTACTAACCAAGAAGGATACACTCCCCGAAACCATATACGATGAATATTTACATGTTCCTTTAAATTGGTTAAGCTTTAAATATTGGATACCACCCCAATAGTCGGAGGTTTTTTCATGAATATTATAGTAAACCAATTAAAAAAATGGAGGTGCAAACCTACTTTCTTGTACATAATACTAGCACTTTGTATTGCCGCTTCTGTATTTTTTGTTTATCACAATTATTCTTTTTATGACCGTCCAATAGCGAAAGTTATTCAAACAAACCTGGTAGAAACAACAAAAAACATGGATATGTATCAAAATGAAGATGAACGATTTACCCAACACATTATAGCTGAATTGAAAAATGGTGAGGAACAAGGAAAGCTGATCTATTTAACGAATGGATATTCTTCATCCGGAGCTTATGACCACGAATATCATGTTGGAAATGAAGTGTTTGTTTCGATTGATACAAACACTGCAGGAAACTCACATTTAACAGGAACAATCAATGATGTAAAACGTGATAAATACGTTTTAATTGTGGCATGGATTTTTATTTTGACTTTGCTGCTTGTTGGAAAAAAGCAAGGGCTGCTGTCGGTGCTCAGTTTGGTTGTCAATGCGCTTTTGTTATCTTATGCTTTAGATATTTATTTGAAAACATCCGGATTTAGTTTGTTATGGATATGCAGTATCAGCGTGATCTTATTTACAGTTATTTCCTTATTACTCGTTAACGGTTTTAACGAAAAAACCTATGCGGCCATTGTTGCGACCCTGCTTGGAACCATTATTTCTCTGTTCATTACTTATAGCGTCATGGTGTTAACTTCCGAAAAAGGTCTTCGCTATGAAGAAATGCAGTTTGTCGCAAGCCCTTATCGGATGGTGTTTATGGCAGGGTTATTCGTGGGGGCTTTAGGTGCAGTTATGGATGTAGCCATTACCATGTCTTCTTCTCTTTTTGGGCTGTATGAAAACAATCATAACATTTCAATAAAAGCACTTAAAACTTCAGGATTGGAAATCGGAAAAGATATTATGGGACCCATGACCAATATTTTGTTTTTTGCCTATATCAGCGGCTCCATTCCTATGCTGATTTTGTATTTGAAGAATGGTTCTCCCTTAGGGTTTACCCTTTCCATGAACCTTTCTTTGGAAGTAGCTCGGGCCCTAGCAGGTGGGATTGGGATTGTGTTAACCATTCCAATCGGGTTATATACGACTATTTTTTTCATTAATCGAAAGAAGGAAAGACAATGAATGTATTAGTGGTTCTCTCAGCTATTTTATTCTTATTGATGATCCTAATTGGTGGAAGAAAAGGAGCACGCTCTTTTTTTGCTTTATTCCTCAACTTTGGTGTACTGCTCATTACTACCGTGATTATGACGAATCCAAATTCCGATCCGATTATCCTTACATTGATTGCATGTACGGTTATTAGTTGTATTAATCTATTTTATATTAATGAAGTGAATACGACGACTAAAACTGCTTTTATCTCCTCTATGATCACCGTAGCATTGTTGCTCTTTTTTATTATCGTTGTAACAGAAAAGGCAATGATTCAAGGATTTGGAGAAGAAGAAGTAGAGGAGCTTGCTGCCTATTCCCTTTATATTGGAGTCGATTTTATTAAAATTGGAGCTTCTGTGATTATTATGAGTACCATAGGGGCCATTACAGATGCAGCGATTGCGATTTCCTCTCCAATGCGTGAAGCCTTTCATCACCAACCATCCATTAGCAGGAAAGAGTTATTTGCATTTGGTATAGGAATAGGAAAGGATATATTAGGAACCAGTACAAATACATTATTCTTCGCTTTCTTTGGTGCTTATATGGCCCTGCTTATCTGGTTTAAAAATTTATCCTATACGATTGGGGAAATCTTCAATTCAAAAATATTTAGTGCTGAAATGATTACCATATTCTGTGCTGGAACGGGTGTGGCTCTAGTGATTCCAATTACGGCATGGATTACTGCCTATTTTTTGATCAAAACAAAGAGATAATTAAATAAGTTTTTATGCTAAAACGATTTGTTAGCTGGCCCCAGTTCGATAGGGTTGAGATTTGCGGTGTCCTTCACAGGTACCTCGTCTCTACAAATTCAGACCTCCATAATTTCAAGTCTCCCTTTATTTCTACGAATATTATTTTTCTTCAATGATTCTTTTTTTGTTTCTAATGAAATGAAGTATACAAAAAAACACTCTATAGAGTAGTCCTTTTTTCAAAGTGTCTACTCTACAGGGTACATTTTAATGGTGACTGTCCTTTTTATTCTAGTAAAAATTAGACATGGGAATCAGTTGGATTTTATATGATTCTATTTGTTTTCTCTGGAATAAACTCTCATTTTCTTACCTACAACAAAAGTGCCAGACACATCATCCAGATCTCTCGCTCTTGACAAGGGATGCGCAGATATTTAAGACAAAAGCTTTAGCTAATCCCCTTGAAAAACGAACGAGCTATCATCAGCATTCCCATTCATGATAGTGATTTGAAGGCTCGCCTATCCTGAGCCAGCTTGAAACGCATATTAAAGTGCGGTTCTTTAATACTTTCTATAACCACTTTGTTTCAATCTCACCAAATAACGGTTAAAACGGGGACGGTACTCATGTTACAAATACTTCATATATTTCAGAGGATTGACGATGGAATACCCATATGATATATTTTATCAAATAGTTAAAAAGCCGAATATTTAATAACTCTTATCGAGAGCGGTGGAGGGACAGACCCTGTGAAGCCCAGCAACCTTCAAGTTTATCTTGAAAAGGTGCCAAATTCTGCAGATTTATTTCTGGAAGATAAGAGGAGGAATGAAATAGTCATGACCTCTTCTTATCTTTGATAGAAGAGGTTTTTTATGTTTGTTATCTAAACAAAAAAAGTGAATGACTACAAGGGGATGATAAGATGATCGATTTAACATATAGAGAAAGTCTATTAGAATCAGAAGCATTAGTAGATGAAAAGAAAAATGGATCCGTCGTTGAAATTTCGAGCGACAATGATTTTTGCAGTATTTATGTCAGCAAGTACAGAATGAATAAAGAAGTTGGGTTTGAAATAAAGTTGCTCGAGTTGCTTGAGGATTTTAATCTTTATTATAGGCATATACCAGATGGAGTTGATGCTCTTAACCTTGTTTTACATAAAGATCAATTACACCAGGATATCGAAAGTGAACTAATACAACGGATTAGTTCGGAACTTTCGGCAGATCAAGTGACGATTAAACGGAATCTTGCTTTAATTATGCTTATCGGAAGAGAGATGAATAATAATATCGACAGCATTTCCAGAGCAACAAAGGTTCTTGCAGAGGAAAAAATTAATATTGAAATGATACATATGAATCAAGGCTCCTCTAGGATCAGTTTAGTATTAGGTATAAACGCCGATGATGAAAGAAAAGCGGTTGCCGCTCTTCTAGATGAGTTTTTTGTCAGCGTACCGGTTTGAAAAGAAACACCGGGCCGGTTCTAATGTTTGAAAAATACCATAGAGACTATATTCTTCGTTAGTTATTTTATGATTCAAGCTCTGTTTCTCTAATAGCCAAAATCAAATGAGCTGAGCTTCATTTTCCCGAAAATTATAATTATATAGTATAATGTTAACAGTAATAGACATATCGTATTGGAGGAGAAACAACTTTGAAACTGCATAGTATTGAAATAAATGATTTTGATCTCGTTGACTTTTTAGACAAGTCCATTGAAAAGGGGCAAAACTTTCTTAATGTTCCTGCTTTCCTTGTTGAGGAGTTAGATGATATTGATTTTTATGAAGCTTTTAATATTTACGGACATGCTGATATTGAAGAAATGCTTCATGACCTAGTCAATGGAAAATACCTATTCGTTAGTTTCAGTGATTGTGGGGTTCATCATCCAGATGTAGCCTGCATTGACGGTGCCACATATCAAATGATTAAAAAAAGTGAAGAAGAGGAATATTTTAATGAAGGAGCTCCTGAGGATTTTGTTTTTACAGAAAACCTTACCCTTGGTGAAGCCAGTTCCGTTGGATATATTATTACTTACTCGGACGGTAAAATCTCTCTTGAATCCGCTCAACTTTATATCGATGGCATTGAACTCAGAGACGATGTTGAAGTCTTTGAAATTCCGATGAAGAATTACTTGAAACAATTTTCAAAATAAAGCATTTTAAAATCACAATCAAAGAAAGACTCTATTCTTATTTTCGAATAGAGTCTTTTTTGTAGAAACAAGATGAATTTACAACAAATACATTTAGAGTTTTTGTTGAGGTTACTGCCACTCCTGTAACTAAAGAGTCTGACCATAACCAGTTCCTACTTCCTCTATCTAAAGGAAATACGACTTTTTTTCCTTAGCCTAATGGAATGACTTTTCTCTCTACATCATCTACATCATCTCCATCTTCTCTATCATCTATGATTGGTTCCATAGCGTTCCCGATCCATATCATAGTCATCATCCCTAAACATATTATTGTTTTCATTATCACGAGGATAATTGACAGGATCCGGGGTATTGTTTTGATCTTGAGTTCCATCGGTATCGTTTATCTCACCGTTTTCAATCACATTATTATCTTCCGGTGGCGGCGGATCTTGGTCATTATTGTTACAACCTACAAGGAACACGATAGATAAAACTGTACTAGAAACAATAAGAAACCATTTTTTAATCATAATCGATCTGCTACTAAAAACATAGACAAATATACCCATTCGTCTACGCTAGACACTTTCTTGCTTCTACGTGTCCTGTCTCGCCAAAAGCTCGCTACTACAGTTGGTATAACACTCCACAAGCGTAAATTCGGATGTAGCCCACCCTACATATATACAGACTAGTTAGGTTAATACTGTATATTCAGCTGCATGTTTTAGATTTAAACTCGCATTAAAGTCTCGATCTATCTCTGCATCACAGCTATTACATTTAAATATTCGCTCCGACAAGCTTAGTTTAACTTTCTTATGGCCGCAGCAAGAACATAACTTGGAAGACGGATAGAAGCGATCTACTTGTCTTAGTTCAATGCCGTACTGCTTACATTTAGCTCTGAGCCATTCTTTAAAGTAATAAAAATTCTGCCCGGCCACTGCTTTTGATAGATGTCGATTTTTTAACATGCCTTTTACGTTTAAATCTTCGATTGTGATAGATGTTGGCTTGGTTTTCACCAACTGATTCACCACAGATCGAACATATTCATGTCGGATATTGGCTAGTCTAGCGTGCATTTTTTGAACTTTTATAAGTTGCTTTTGCCTGTTTTTAGCGCAGAACTCACCTCTCTTTCGATTTTTATATTGTTCATAACTACGACTTAACTTGCGTTGTTGTCGTTTTAATTTCTTTTCTAATTTCATTACCTTTTGTGTCTTATTGACATTTTCAAAGGATTTGTGATGACTGCACACAGCAAAGTCTTTAATTCCTAGATCAATGCCAATTCCATCATGTGTGTTAATCTGCATATTATCTTTTGTTTCAACCTCACATAAAACAGAAATGTAATATCGATCGGCTTTTTGGGATACTGTACAACTAGTTACTTTTACATTTAAGGGAATGTAGCCATATTCTTTTAATTGAACCCACCCAAGTGTTGGAATTTTGATTCGATGACGTTGTACTAACAAGTCTGTCTTGTTATTCTTCGGAAAATAAGCCTTCACATCCTGATTTTTCTTCTTTTTGAATTTTGGAAACTTCGCCAAACCTTTGAAGAAATTCTTAAAAGCTCGATCTCCATTCATGATAGACTGTTTAACTGCTTTACTTGATACATCTTTTATCCAAAAATCTGTTTTTTTTGTATGGATATTATTCAACCATTTGGAAAAACCATAGCCAGACATGTGTTTTTTTGTCTTTTCATAATGTTCTTGCGCAGTAGATAGATATAAATTATACACATAACGGCAAACACCTATTGTCTGATGAACCTTTTCACGTTGTTGATCACTTAATAGAATTTCTGTTTTAAATGCTTTCTTCATCTTGTTCACCTCCCGCTCCCTCTTTATATTGTACGTTATATAACTGTATAATTAAAGGGAGGAGGGATAAAATTGTCAGAAAAGGGAATCCGGATTGATATGCGCTTACCAGAATCCATCATCAAAAAAACTAAACAATATCAAGAAGAAGAAGGAATTACTACTCGAACAGCAACGATACTAGAATTAATACGTAAGGGCTTAGACAAACGTTAAAGTGCGTTTGTCTATTTTTACATACATTTGACTCCATTTTTAATTATTGTCGACAGCTCCTTCATGATTTTGTCCCATGCTTCTTTCGTTAACGAACCAAAGCAAAAAGTTTCTAAGCGTGCTTGAGCTTTTTTATCCAACATTGGTTTGTTTCACTTTTATCATCACGGTCATGCCATCTTTCAAAGTTTATAAAGCCTCCAACTATCAACTATTTTTTACGATTGTTTTAAAATTATGTATGTATTGGATACGATACCAACTTCCCATTGCTGCTAAATTGATTAAATTATCAGTAAATGCAGGAACAAAAGCTAATTTAACACCGCTAGGAGCTACAAATCCTCTTGCAATTGTAATAGATTTAATCGCTGGAATTTCTGTATTTCCTCTTTCACTTATTACGCCTACAATTGTACCTGCAACTGAATTCGGATTTGACTTTGAAGATACTTTTAGTACATTTTCCATATAAATTTCCCCTTCATTATTTAATCGCTTAATATGATCGCTGGAAAGAATGTAGTAACGTATCTTTAATAATATTCAAGTTCAAATCATACAAAGCATTACAGCCCCATCTATTAATTAATTTAGATAAAATAAATTTAAGTGTATACATTCTTACAGGATCATTCGTTGTATAAGTATAGGGAGGAAAAAGGATGAAAAAAGAAGATGCACTGGCCTCCTATCTTATTAAGTTAGGAGAGGAAGTGCTCCAGCTGTTACTAGCGAAAGGAGCAAAAAAGGAAGATGCGGAAGATATCATTCAAAATACCTTTTACAAAGTTTATTTATTGTTAGATAACCTAACGGAGAGCAATATACGCCCGTGGTTTTTTAGAGTATCACTCAATGAGTATATTGATTTGAAAAGGAAAAAGGATCAGCAAAATATTCACTTAACCCAAGAAATTTATTCAAAGCTTCAACACACAGACCGTGAATTTGAAAAGATTTTAAATAAGGATGAGATTTTCCATTTATTAAAAGACATCAAAAAAGAATACAAGGAACTTTTCTTTTTAAAGTATTACTACGATTTTTCATATGAAGAAATTGCGACTATTTTGGACATTGGAGTAAACAGCGTAAAACAAAAGCTATATCGTGCCCGCAAATCTATTCACTCAAAAATAGGAGGAAAACGTTAATGGATACCTCATTAAAAGATGCTTTAAAAAAAGCTAAACGAAAACAAATACTAAAAATCATTCTAATTTCAATACTTGTTGTACTTATTCTATTACCGATTCTATATAAAACAGGCAATTATTTTGCAGCAAAAAGTTCTACAAGACTTCACGAACAGCTCTTTTTACATAATGCCATTGCCGAACCTAATATTCAAATTGACTCTCAAGTAACGAGTAATTCCTCTATGTTTGGCGGAAACATCATTACGAATCGTTCTAAAAATGTTAATGGTTATTTAGTTCAATGGAGTACACTCACAAGTTCGTATGATTGGCTTCGGGTTCAAGTTGATTACAATGAGTTAGTACCAGGATTTTATTGGTCTGACACAGAATTCTATGAGTATGACAAACAAACCAAAAATAAAGTTGCGACATTTTATCATCCAGCCATTCAAGAGTATCATGACGGTGTACAGAATGAACTAGGGGAACTTTCACAAATGGAAAATCATGTGGCGGAAGTTGCAATTTCCTTCGATCAGCCTTATACACTACAAGAAATTCAAACAAAAATCCCTGATAACTTAAACATCGTATGGTTGTATATGGCATCCCCAATGGCAGATGAGAGCAAAGGACCTTCTGGTGTATCGATTTACGGATTTGATCCATCTGATTCACCTAAAGAGGCATACAGCAGCTTTATTGATCAACTTAAACGATATGACCCTAATGGGCATAACGAGACCATTCAGGAATTTTTAGATACAAATAAAAATAAACCATTTAATGAGGTAAAAATTTTAGGAGTTATGCTCACTGGTCAAGCTCAAAATTTTAAAGCCTTAGAAAACCAAGATTTTATTCGCGGTGCTTCTGTAGGAGTTACTGTCCAAATGCTCCCGTATATTAAACCTGAGAAATAACGAATAAATACCTCGTATTTTAGAGATAATAATAATTATTTTAAAGTCCGTTTGAAAAGAGAGGTTGTAGGGATGGAGAGGAACCTAAAGGAAGTCTTAGATACTCAAGAGTTTAATCAATTTATCTCATTGCTTAAGAAATAGCCCCCTATCAATTGAAAGCGGCTCAAACAAATGCCTATATTGACATTCTAAAAAAGGAAGAGTTGCTAGCTTTTCAACAACTTCAAAAGCAGCTAAAACCCTATTATGATAAGTTAGATAAAGCTTGGTTTCTCTAATTTTTTCATCCGTTTGAATATGTAAAAGGTCAAGAAGAGAAATATTTTGATGAAGGAGCTCCTGAGGATTTTGTTTTTACAGAAAACCTGATTCTCGGTGAAGCCAGTTCTATTGGATCTATCCTTACTTACTCAAACGGTGAAATTTCAATTGAATCCGCTCAACTTTATATCCGATGGCATTGAACTCAAGGACGATGTTGAATTTTTTTGGATTCCGATGAAGAATTACTTCAAACGATTTTTAAAATAATACATGAAAAAAGAAACGTCAAATGACGTTTCTTTTTTCATCTTATTGATTATTCTTTATTTCATGGTAAAGAGCAACAATAATATCAATGTTATTATCAATAAAATTTAGGCGTTCTCTTGAAACCTCTGACCACTCACTAGATAGATGACTAGCCGATAGGATATGTCTAAGACTAAATGTATAGGTGTGATGCAATTCTGATATCAGATAACTCACACCAGCATATTTCTCCTTACCGACAATGTTTTCGACATCCTTCTTCAGCCAATCTGGTGCCGCTTTAACGGCTTCCTTTAACAGTACTTCATATTCTGCAGTATTCACTTTTTTTCTCCTTTCATCATTGAAAGTATCCTTTTTCTTTCCGAGGTTCATTGTGCTTTTATCATACATCATTATTTCACAAAAGCAATTTTTTCAAACTTAAGGTTATGTTAAATATCGGCTCTGTCGCAACAAAATATAGGTCATCCAAACATAAATCACTAGAAGCAACAAGTCTTTTTAAAAGTGCCTAAATAAAAAGATCGGCCCTTCGAATGATTTCAATGAAAACCATTCGAAGGGCCGACCGATTGTATGTAAACCGTGCATCCTATTCTCGACAGGAACATCCAAGCGTTACTTACAAACGTGAACTCGAACGAGGCTGCCCCACGGCACATGGAAAAGTCTACTTATGGCTGCTTCCTTCCGGATCTGACCAGATTCATAGGTTTCCATTGCGCAGGACCCCATTGTCAACGTTCACTTTTGTAAGGCAGGCCTTACATGTTCAAGCCTCAAATAGGCATTCAATCCCGCTGTAGCGGATTGCGGGTAACAGGGCACCGCTAACTCCCCATTTAGCACGGTATGTATATGAAAAACATACCTTATGTTATTTATTATATATAACGATGTAGATGATTCGGCTCATGAAATGGCTGTAAGCCAGGTTCTGTTCCTGTGTGCTCAAACGATGCCAATCTCGCACAAACAGGTGTAGTCATATAACTATCGATCAATTTGACCGATCCATCCCTTCGGTTCACTTCCCACAGGATGGTGCCCCTACCAAAGTTTGGGTTGCTCGCTCGTGGCGTTTACCTCGTTCCATTTCTTCCGTTTCCAGAAGAACTCCGTTACTGTGGCACTTTCAGGATACTTTCAGCATATCCATAAGGACTTAGCTGATTTCTCCGCCGTCAGAGATAATCTCTGCCCACCTTTACAGATGGCACGAACACTCCGGGCATCTCAGCACCGGGCGAGCCTGGACTTTCCTCAACTCATGTTCACATGAGCTGCGACTACTCACCATTTCATGTTTGTTTCGTTCATCACTACATGAGTAACTATAACATACATTTGCTTTAAACTGCACTAGTAGAAAGATTCCAGTTATGGTAGGGATTTACCTAAGCAGAACGACTTAATCGAATATTTTATAACAATGAATTGAAAGTATTGGATATATCCTTACTTAAAACGTTTTTAAAATAAAAAAATTGAGACAAGGAGGCAAGTTTCATCCCCTTCTCCTTGTCCCATTATTCATCTATCTTCTTTTTCTAGAACCTACAATTAATTTAATTGCTGTTCTATTTTCATTGTTGATTAAAACTTCAGTAAATGCAGGAACAAAAACTAGATTCACACCGCTAGGAGCTACAAATCCTCTTGCAATCGCAATGGCTTTAATCGCTTGATTTAAAGCACCAGCACCAATCACTTGAATTTCTGTATTTCCTCTTTCACTTATTACGCCTGCAATTGCACCTGCAACTGAATTCGGATTTGACTTTGAAGATACTTTTAGTATATTTTCCATATAAATTTCCCCTCCGTTATTTAATCGCTTGATATGATCGCTGGAAAGAATGTAGTAACGTATCTTTAATAATATTCAAAATCAAATCAAACAGAACTACTGAACTTATTCCCTTAATACTTTTTCTGTTATCCTGCATCTGTGCTGGAATAAAAATTAAACATCTATTGTTAAGGAATGCACCGGGTTGTTTAATAATAAAAATGACGCTTATTAAACAATCGCCGCCTGCGTTAGTTTTAATTTGCAGGTAGTTTTTTGATTTTAAATTGTAAAGCGTTCTTCCATTTTCACATCTGTCTATTTTAAGCATTTTTACAATAAAGACTTTCACAAAACGATTTAATAATAAAATTCCCAATACAAAATATTTACACATAAAATAAATGTAAAAATAATTGTCATAATCCAAACTAGTTTTTTATATTTAGATAATCTATTACTTTTTATTTTAATAATTAAAAATCCACTATTGACAAGGACGATAACTATATAAATAAGATTTAAAGTTAAAAATGGTTTGAGAAATGAATAACTTACCATTGATAAGGTATGATAAAATATCCAAAGAACATTAGTAAACATTAATAGGTTTAAAATATGTTGGGCAAAAAGGAATATATTTAGGCTTTTTTTATTCCATATCCTTCTTAAAATAGTGACTATAACATAGATTAAAGAAAACGTTACAGCTAGTAATCCTAGGATAATTCCTCCCCACTCTAGGAGATGTTTATAATAAGGAACGTAAAGTAAATCTGAATATGTGTTAGATAACATTTTTTTAGTTTTTGGATGTTTTGAATAAACGTCCAGACTGTACATACCAAAATCATCATCTGTTTTATAGATGCTTGGTTCTAGTTGTGAATAATATAAGTTGTTTATCGTTAAATCGTGTGCCCCACTCTGTTTCGTATTGATTCTTAAAAATAGTCCATGCACTCTACTAAATCCTTTTCGAGGCAACCGAGCTGGCTCATAAATACCTTTCCATTGGGATGAATTTTCCAAATTTATGTCATTTTCAACATGAACATATTCACCAAAAATAATTTCTGGTATTCCTGATGTGAACGTATTTTCATATTTAATATTCGTCAGCACTAAAACGCCGACACGTTCTTCCCTATCTACATAAAAAGAGGAGCTAAAAGCCTTGGAATTCCCACCGTGACCATAAACATGCTGACTTTTCGATGGCAAATAAAATAAACCATTTGCGACCCTTGGAATATTGGTTTCTGGATAATACAATGTTGGTTCAAACATTAATTCGATCGTTTGTTTATCTTTAAATAAAGGGATTCCATCTTCAGCTAATAACGCTTGTAATAACTTTTGTAGATCTCCAGCTGTTCCCATAGCACTACCTACCGGATACATGGGAACCGTGTAAAGGTTAGGTTCAATTAATTCCAGTGTATTCGAATATCCCTGCACCTTCCCCCTCTGTTCTTTCACCCATTTGTTATCGTCTTGTTCAGGGTCTATTGCTGTTTTCGTCATTTGAAGTGGTTCAAAAATATTCTTCCGTACATATTCTCGATAGTCTAGACCACTAACTTCTTCAACAATGTAGGCAGCGAGTCCACTTCCATAATTTGAATAAGCAACAACATCGCCAGGGGGAAATATTTGTTTAATATCTGCATCTTCGAGCACTTCCCTTAGTGAGTTCTTTTTGTTTGGACGATGAATCATTAAATCTGTATAACTATCATCAAATCCCGCGTTATGATGCATTAAGTGATACATCGTGATAGGATTCTCAAATTTTGTTTTGGAGCGGAAATCATTTGGCAAGTAAGTTTCGATATCTGTTTCTAAATCAAGCTTTCCTGCCTCTACTAATTGTAAAACACTAATCCAAATTAGAATTTTAGAAACGGATGCCCATTCAAAAACAGTGTTTTCATTTACTAGCACTTGTTCTTCTATATTTGAATAGCCTTTCATTTTGTAAATTATTTCATCCTGGTCTATCACAATTGCTGCTGCACCAGCGGCAGTTTCTTCATGTTCTGCCATATAATCCTCTAATTTTCCTTCTAAAACGTGCTGTTCTTTTGCAGAAAAGCTAGATTCAGGAGTATATCCAAACAAAATCCAAATAAGAAAGAAACAAATGAAAATGTTAAATCGTTTATTTTTATGAGCGTTCACTATATGCCAGACCTCTCTCCCTAATTCGTCTCAGAAATCTTATTTCATTGGAAATAAAAGTCTTTCACTTATTTATCTATTTAAGTTCATTTCTTCATCCTTCTCGTATATACCTTCTTTCGCTAAACTGCCAGTTAGTGAGAAAAGTACAACTTTACAAATATGTATAAATATTCACTACTTCTTGAAAGACACGACAATAAAGACAATTCCAATAAGAAAAAATAACGCTATGAAAAGGTTATCGAATAATGGCATTGTTTCTGGAGTAGTATCATACGTTCCAGTATTTATTTGTGCTGCCCAATAAACATATGCACTTAATCGTTCAATCGTAAAAATTAGTCCACTCGTTAAAATGAATAACGACCCTAAAATTAGACTTAGTTTTTTATCCAATAGATTCCCTCCTTCGTTTAATAAAGTACTTCGATACGATTCTAAAAACACCTACTTCGGACTAGAAAACAGGCACTTCATCTCTGCATACATTAACTAAATTCAAACCTTTACAATTTCAAGTCTTACTTTACTTTTACGAATATTACTTTTCTTCATCGATTCTTTTCATAAGGTTATTAAATGGACAAGGTATCTGTATCCCCTTTCCACACATTTAAAAACAAAGGAGAAAAGTGCTTTTTTTTACTTTTTTAGGGGATTACTAAATAGATAAGATAAATGAGAAAATGCTAGAGGTGTTATACATGAGTCAAAAAAAGAAGAAAAATAACGTGATGTTAATCTTCTCTGTTATGCTTGGATATGCTCTAACCTATATGGATAAAAATATGATTGCCACAGCCGTTATTCCAATCGAAGCGGAATTGGGGTTAAATGCTAGCCAATCGGGATTATTAATGAGTATGTTCTTCATCGGGTATACCGTCATGCAATTTCCAAGTGGATGGCTTTCTGATAAAATTGGTCCTAAAAAAGTATTGTTAATTTCGATTGGTACCATTCTAATCGCAACCATTTTCTTTGGTTTTGTCAGTTCATTAGTTTTACTAATGATTATCCGGTTAATTTCAGGACTTGGTCATGCTGGGGTACCAACAAGCTCAGCAAAGGTTGTCGCAAATAACATTGAGCCCAAACAAAAGATGTTTATCCAATCATTAATCTTATCCACTTCCGGTATAGGCGGGATTCTCGCTTTCACATTAGGTTCCACGTTAATTAATATGAACTGGCGTTATGCTTACTATGGACTAGCGATCTTATATGCGGTTTCAATCTTAATGATCTTTTTCTTCTTTCCGAAACAGAAAAAGGATCCTAATGTAAAACGAGAGAATAAAATCCCAATCAGTGTTGTGTTTAAAGACAGAAATGTGTTTATCTTATTTGCTGCACTCCTATTTCTAAATATTGTTCTATATGGCTACGTTTCCTGGTTGCCGTCACTTTATGGGGCTAAATTTGGATTTGGTATAAAAGAAATCAGCATCATTTTGAGTATCAATGCCATTTCAATGAGTGTTGGTGCACTTAGCTCTAGCTTTATGGTGGACAAAGTTTTTAAAGGTAATAATAAGCTGTTCGCTGTCATTAGTATTATCGTATGTGCACTAGTGCTTTTCGTTTTTGCTCTGACGGGTAGCTTAGTGATGTCGTTTATTATGATGTTTATATTCACACTCACATCAAATGCAACATTTGTTACTTTGTTTAGTTGGCCACATAAATTGATCCGGCAAGAAGTGATCGGCTCATCGATTGCGATTATTAATATTGGTTCTACTTTTGGAGGTTTCCTATCTCCAATTATTACTGGATATTTAATTACCGCTTTCGGTGGTAACTATAATATCGCCTTTATGGCCATGGGAATCAGTGCTATTATTTGTGGGCTAATCATTCTATTAGTAAGAACAAAGCCAGTAAATACGAGAGAACATAAATTTACCTAATGGATCTAGATAAAGAAATTGTTAAAGGAAGAAAGAGTTTATTTATGAGGGTTAGAAACACGGTGAAGGTACTACTCATGTTGCAATAGGAATTTTTGAAATGCGAGATCCGTCTCCTCGTTACCAGCCTTCATTAATTTTTTAGGAAGAAGAAGTCTGTATAAACACTCCGAGTAACTCGACGAACTTGAATGGGACTAGAGCACAGGCACTTCGTCTCTCCATATATTAAGTAAATTCAGACCTATATAATTTCAGGTCTTACTTTACCTTTCTTCATCGATTCTTTTCATAAGGTTATTAAATGGAGAAGGTACCTGCCCCTCTGTACCTCAAAAGTCATAAAAAATAAAGGGTGATATATATTAATCATGTATAATATGTATCACCTTTTAAATTTAATTATTGATCCTCTTGAACAATCGCGCCCGTTACTTTAATAAGAATTCTTGTTTCCTGCCCACTCTCTTGCCCTTAAAACTAATTTATTAACAAATTCTTACTTTTCATCTTGATACCCATAATGATTTTCGCCTCGATTGAGCATAATTTTTAAGACCACCATTTTATAACTTTTGACATGACCGTCTTTTCCACTTCTACTATCCAAGGGTCATAGCGACGAAAAACTTCTTGTTCCCTTTCTGTTAGTTCACCAGCCAATAAGAGAAAACCAAGATAGGACTTAAACTCTTGTTTATAAAAAGAGGACTGGGATCCTCCCTTTAGATGTAATTCTAAGTAAGTAGGTCTTCGGCCAAGTTCCTGTTTCAAAGCCATATAATCATCATAAAGTTTCTGTTTTCGCGGTTGCCGTTTTCTAGCCATTTCATTAAGCAAATGAATGACTTTAACATCCAGACCAAATGAACAAAGTTGTGGAACAGGTGGTTCTGTCACTTTTTTCTTCTGTTTCTCTTCAGGATTTGTATCAAACACACTGAGCTTAATATCTGCATTTCGGTAGTTACCAATCAGATCGATAATGACACATTTCTCTTTACCATCATGCAGACGCAAACCACGGCCAATTTGCTGGGTAAAAACATTCAAGGACTCTGTCGGCCTTACAAAAAGCAACGTATCAACCGCTGGGATATCAGCCCCTTAACGATTGGCGTCCATCCAAATACAACTTCAAAGAACTTTATCCTTTTCTTTATAAAAAACAGAAAAAAGGATGCTCCAAACCATTGATTTTAAAGCATCCTTTTTTCGAGTATTCTGCTATTACCTCTCCCCTGCTGTGACTCTACCAGAATTCAATCCAGGATTCTCTTATTAACTGGTTTCAAATATATGTAACAAAGTTCTCCAACATCTAACCAATCCTTATTTCCTGAAGTATAGAATACTTAACGAGCTTTCTTTTTCTCCGATATTTGCGCACCTTCATAATCAAAAGACTGATCCTTTAACGGTTCACCGTTACTCATATAATATTGTCTTTAGTTTTTTTCTTTTCTAATCGTCTTTTTCCCGTTGCATTTTATTTCCATTAAAATAAAGTAGTCTGCATCTCAAACAGCCCTTGTTCTGCGAACTTTTCTTCTCGATTATAAATAAAAATACAGTCCTGGATATTAGAAGATTCCTTATCAAAAAATACCTTACCTTGTTCTGAGTATTTTATTAATGCTCTTAAAACTTCTGGATAAACCCTAGGTCTTTCATAGATCCCTTTAGAAAGCTCTTTATTAACATTATAGTTTTCTCTTATCATATGACTAATTTTAGTCGCGCTAGAAACTCCATGCTTCACAAAGGCATAGGCCATCTCACCGATCGTGGAATTTATTGAAAACTCCGTATGTACATCTTCAAGTAGTTTTTGTTCTCTCTCTTGTCTTTCTTTTTGCTTTAAATGAAACTTTTCTTCTAGTAATTCTTGAGCTTTTTGGAAAGCCTCTCTTTGCTCATGTCTTAATTCTTCCTGAGCCAAAAACTCTGCCATTTGCTCTTTTTCAGCTTCTTTCAGATTCTCATGCTGTTTTCTTTGTCTTTTTCTAGCTTCTTCTTCCTGTATTTTTTCCACTTCTCTAACAAGACGCTTCAGCTGCCGATCTAATAAAGGAATGCCATGGTCTACATGTTCTTGAATATTTTTAGGTATCTCTGTTTTACCTTTTAAGACATCAAAAATTTCATAGCCATAATCTTTATCTCTTATTTTTATTAACAATTCATCTAATTCGTAATCGATATTCCAAATATGATTCATCACTTCGTCAATATCACTTATTTTCAGGCTTAAAAATTCTGCTAAATGGAATTTACTATAGGTAATTCTTTTTTTCGTTATTGTATGTTGTACAGTGAATGCATATCGTATGGGTCGATTACAAGCACACTTGCCGTCAAGGTTGCCATAATCATGATAATTAACAATTTTCCAACCGACAACATCTTTTTCTTCATCTGATAAATCAACTTCATCGGTTTTCCTTATCGCCTGTACCTTTTCGGAAGTCATAAATTGAGCAAAAATAGTTGTCCGGCCACGTTTTACGTTATTCTCCAAAAATTCCCTTTGCTCTTGTGTCACAAGGGATAATAAATCGTTTCGTTCCTCTAAAGAAAGTGAGTCATACAAACTAACCTTACCTCCCTAAATTATCATCTCTTAATCTTACTTATGTTAAGCTCTATATTAATTCTCATATTACCTATTTTCAAAATCGGATTCACTGAATCTAGCTTTTATAACAACTACTCCAAGTTTTTCTATTTTCCTACATTATACTAAAATATACCGATTCACGTAATGGTTGTTAAATATAGATACGATTAACCGCAAAAAGACGTATCTTATGTTTCAACCCGAAACATAAGATACGTCTTTTATAACACCTGATTTACTGAAAATACAATAGAATGGAAAATATTATATATCTTTATTGAAAGCTAATTTAGGAAACTTTTTAATGTTTGTTCCATTCCTTTTTATTCCTGATTAAACCACAGTGGATCATTGTCATCAACTTCGCCATTATAATTAATTAATACTTCTTCTCCTGCCTTTATATCTTTATAAGCATAGAAATCAAATGTGTGATTTTCAAAATTAATCTCATAATTCGCATTAGGTTCATAAGAATGGTTAAACAACATTCCATAACCAAGAAGAAACGCAGTATGATTGATCCCATACTCAAAAGCGTAATCAGCGAGTAAGGTTTTCTCAATATGTTGATGCTGGTCATTTGGATAAGAAATTACAGGTGCTGCATGTAAAAGCATCCCCTTTTTGATGTCACATGTAGCAAATACCCCTCTATTGAATTCTCCGTCACTTAATGGAGATGTTTTTATCTCAATCATGTTATTCGCCTACCCACTTTTTAGATTTTCTTTCTAACTGTAACATTAATTTATACATAGAGCTCTTTTTATTTTAAATCAGTGTCTTTAGCAGATCTATACTATTTTGGCGTAATGAAGTACTGCTTCTTCCAGAATATCTATACCCATTACTATATCATCTATGTCAGTATATTCATTTGGGTGGTGGCTAAGCCCATCTACTGATGGAATAAAGATAAGTCCAACTGGACATAGCTTTGCCATATTCATCGCATCATGCCCTGCCCCGCTCGGCATTAATTGATAAGAATAAGCTTTTTCTTCACATAAATTTGTTAACGTTTCATTTAGTTCGGAAGAAAGTAATGCTGGTTCTTCCTCACTAATCACAGTACTTTCAATTTCAAGCTGTCTTTTATTTGCCACTAAAGAAATGCTTTCGTATAGTTTACTCAAAACTGTATTTCGTGATTCTTTCGAAATGGATCGAATATCTACCTTCATTTCTACTTCACCAGGTACTACGTTCATGGCACCACTTTGGATATCCATTACCCCTACCGTTGCTACTGTTCCATTTTTTTGTTCATGTTTGGCCACTTCTTCAAGAGCTAAAGCTATTTCAGCGGCACCTAAGAAAGCATCCTGCCTCATATCCATAGGTGTTGTTCCAGAATGAGATGCTTTTCCATTTATTTTTATTATAAGTCTCACTGGAGCAGCAATTCCTGTAACAATTCCAATCTTTTTATGATTGTTTATTAATATGGGACCTTGTTCGATATGTAATTCAAAAAAAGCTTTAAACTCTTCGTTCGCTCTACTCGCTTCATCAATACTTTCGAAATCCAGTGCACATAAGGAAAATGCCTTTTCCATTGTGATCCCGTCACGATCGATTAAGTTCCGATATTTATCCTTTTCAATGAGACCTGCCATTGCTTTACTGCCTACTGTTGATACACCAAAGCGCGCAGATTCTTCACAGGCAAAAGAAATGACTTCAATCGGGTGCTCTGTATCAATTTCTTTTTCATTTAATCTTTTCACGACTTCCAATGCCGCTGTAACACCTACAACCCCATCATATTTGCCGCCTTGGTACACAGTATCCAAATGAGATCCCATCACAACGGGTGGAAGAGAACTTATTCTTCCTTCTCTTCTAGCAATCACATTTCCACAAGCATCCATCCTGATATTTAAGTTCTCAGCTTTACACATTCGCATAAAAGCATGAGTACAAGTTTGTTCTTCATTGGTATAGGCAATCCTTGTAATGCCTTTTCCCTCGGTAGTAGTATATTGATTAATTTTATTAAATAAGCTTTGATATCTTTCCTTGCTGCTCATAAGGCTACCTCCGACTGTTATCATAGTTAATAATTAATAGATTATGTTAAAGTCCGTTCAGACTTTGCTCGATTCAGTTCTATTTTACCATCATTCGTAAAAATTCTTTCTTCACCTGAACTTATAGTCAAATAATCTCATTCAAAAATGATATGATCAAGATAATTCGAATTTATTTTGGAGGATAATGATGAAAAAGCTCATAAAAGTAGTCGCAGCAATCATTGAAAATGAGCAACATGAAATCTTATGTGCTCTTAGATCGCCTGTAATGTCTATTCCTAATCGATGGGAATTTCCTGGTGGTAAGGTAGAGAATGGTGAAGATATTTATTCAGCGCTTAAACGAGAAATATCCGAAGAACTAGGGCTGTACAGTGGAAACAAATACTAAAGTGTTTAATGATCATATTCACGAATATGACAGCTTTACGATCAATCTTATTTCAATTAAATGTAAGATTGTAGAGGGCCCACCAATTGCAAACGAACATTCTAAGTTAATTTGGCTCAAACGAGAAAACTTAGAATCCTTAAAATGGGCGCCGGCGGACCTCCCAGCTGTTGATGCATTGATAAATGAATAAATCCAAATAAAAAATACCCACCTTACACAATTATAAGGTGGGTAAACGTTTGTACAAGGGGCCTCCCCCTCTTAACTACATTAATCGATACTTAAAACTACTTTTCCATTTCCAATCCCTTTTGCTAGTTGTTCAAAGGACTGTGATGCTTTCTGCAATGGCAAAGTTGTACCAATAATTGGACGAAGCTCACCGCTTGTTAGCATATCAATGACACCTTGAATGCTTTGTTCATACTCTTCTTTTCCGTGCGTTCCAAAGAGCTGTTCCTAAAATATCACATTCTTTTTGCATAGCAAGTCGTGGATTTATTTCTATTGAACCGCGATTTCCAATAACTACAATTTTACCAAATGATGAAATTAGCTTTAAATCTGTTTCTAAATTAATATTTGCTAAAAACTCAATAATGACATCGGGTCCTTTGTCATCTGTTAAGGCGAGCACATCTTTAATCGTTGCTTCTGTCACATGATCAATGACAAAATCTGCGCCAGCTTGCTCAACCATTTTTTTACCCTCTGGTTTACTTGCTGTTCCAATCACTTTAGCACCGTGGGCTTTTGCCATTTGCACAGCCTGTAACCCAACCCCGCCACTCGCTCCATGAATAAGCACGATTTGACCAGGCTTCAAATTTGCACGTTGAAATAATGCACGATAGGCAGTCAATGCCGGTATTCCTAATGCCGCACCTTGTTCAAAAGATACATTGTCTGGCAATGGATAAACGTTCGTTTTATCACATACTACTTTTTGAGCAAATGTGCCCGTACTATAACTTCCATTTAAGGTCGCAATAAATACTCGATCACCAACACGAACATTTGAGACTTCTTCTCCAATCGCTTCCACTATCCCTGCACCATCTACCCCTGGGGTATAAGGCAACTGAGGGACAGTCGCATATGTACCTGTTAATGTATAGACATCAGCTGGATTAACACCCGCTGCATATAAACGAACACATACCTCTCCCTTGCCTACTGCTACATCCTCAACATCTGTATATACTAATTTTTCCGGTCCACCAAACTGTGTAACTTGAATTGCTTTCACGCTATCACCCTCCTACAGTTATTATTATAACTTGAAATGTTAGCATTTACAGGAATTGTGCTTCCGTCCCCTTACACCCGCTCTGTGAAACATTCTTATGAAACAAGATTTTTTGAGACGTCACAGGGACAAGGTTTATCAATACAAAAAAGGTCAGTCCCTAATGCTTACTGTATAAGCATACCTAGGTCTGACCATCTTATTTGGATTGAGGCTTGTCCTTCTTGAAACAACCGTATCCCTTGATCTCCGTTATTCTAGCTTTCTCAGCTACTACTAGCAACCACCAACTTGTTTTTTTGCTTTTCATAATCCTCAATTGTAATCAATTCTAGGTTGCTTTTCGGAGTCATACAGCAAGCAAGTGCAAAATTGTTCTTTAGTTCCTCATCAGAAAGGTATTCATGAGATCTAATCGTTTCCTGATCGTACTCGCCTGCTAACACTTTAACCTTACACATTCCGCAGCCTCCACGTTGGCATCCAGTCGGAAAGGGAATGAATTGATCCCGAGCTGCTCGTAACGGCGTTTGACTCGGAGCACATTCATACTCAAATTCTTGGCTTCTTGCTTTTAATGATACTTTATACATGCCATCACCTCGCTTAGTAAAAATGAATTTATGTTAATGCCTTCATAAAGGATTCGGACAATTCTCTACGGTGATAAAAAATACCGGTTCCAATTTCAGATGCATCCCATGTAATCGTCGGCATATCACGGAATGCCTTATAGCCGCCAGCAAATGCTTCATTTCGGTTTCCAGAAGGATCGAAGAAGTAAACCGTTTGTCCTCTAGTAATTCCATGTCGGGTAGGCGTAACATCAAACGGAACTTTATGCATTGATAAGAGATCTGCCGCTTTAAACACATCATGTAGGGAATCCACATGGAAAGCCACATGATGGAGCTTTGCATCAGGTCCATGGACAAACGCAATATCATGTGCAGAGTTGGTCGTAAATAAGAAACTACCTAATAATTCTTCTTCGCCTTCGGTTACAATTCTTTCACTTTGTTTAAAATCAAGCACTTCGACAAAGAATCGTGTAACAGTCTTCAAGTCATCCCCTGTTAGCAATAAATGATCAAGACGATGTGGTGCAATTCCTTTTGCCGTTATTGGCCACGGATGAGGATTGCGAGTTCCCACTGCTGTACCAAGGAAACCGATTTCATAATAGAGCTCACAATGGTGACCTGTTGGTAAAATAAAATGAACCGCTTCCCCTTCTGCCAATCTTGTATGACTGGAAATTCGAGAAGTGATACAGCCAAACTCTTCAACTTTTCTTTCATAATAAGCTAAATCATCAACGGTCTCGACCTTAAAGGCCATATGAACTAAACCCGCTTTATTCGATTTAGTTAGAATTAAACTGTGATGATCAAATTCATCCCATGCTTTTAAATAGACACTATTTCCTGCACGTCCCGTTTCTTCTAATCCAATCACATTCGTATAGTAGTCTACTGACTGATCTAAATCTAGAACATTTAATTCCACTCGGCCAAGACGAAGTACTCTACCCATATTAGCCCTCCTTATTATATTTACTCGGTTCTTTTACCCGTTCTACTAACTGTAACAGCTCACGGTTTGGTCCATGAAAGAGGATCATTCGTCCACCCTCAAGGGTTGGCTTTACATCATCTGAGGTAAATGTAATATCCTTCTCCTTTAAAAAACGAATGGTTTCCTCAATATTTCCGACAGTGAATGCGAGATGATTAACAATTCCTGTTTCACTGTATTCACTTCCTTCTGTTAATTCCTGAATCAGTTCAATTTCCATGCTCCACTGTGTATCAAGATATAAAAAGGCCATTTCTCGGTCAGTTTTACGACCACGAAGACGTACTTTAAACCCAAAAACATCTGAATAAAACTGGATCGTCTCATCCATATTGCGAACCATAATCGCTACATGCTCCATTTTCTGAATCATCTTAGTCCCCTCTTATTTCACTAAGTTTATAAATAGCTAGAATGTTTTATTGTGTTAGATACGACGAACCATCAGTGGGAATGAAGCAGGCTAAAAATGCGACGTCCTATCGTAACACCTGCACGAGCACGTTCTGTACGTCGAGATTTCCCACTGATGGAAGTCTCCCTTTATTGTTGTACGTAATTCAAATTGTTTTTTAATGCCTGCACCCATGGCATCGATTTCTCGTAACAGTCCCCAATTTGCAGAACCCTTTGATCGGTGAATGGCTTTCCAATCAACTGTAGTCCAACTGGAAGATTCTCCGAAGTAAACCCACAAGCAACAGACAGGGCCGGAAAACCGAGAATATTCGCTAATGGTGTTTTACCAAGAGTAAACATATTGCTGATCGCCATTTCCGGAACCATCGTTCCAATTTCAAACGGTGGCTGAACATTGGTTGGGCCAACTAATGCATCAATCCCATTCATTTGTTTAATTGTTTCTCTGACAAACTGTTCTCTTCTGCGCTGGGCACGAAGGTAGACATTTGCAGAAATATCACTGCCAAAATCAAAACGGTATTTCAAATCATTTCCATATAAATGACCATATTTTTTCAAAAATGGTTCATGCACCGAGACGACCTCTGATTGGGCAATAGCTTTTAATCCGTTAAGAGCTTCATCGATTCCCGGCAAATCAATCGGGACAATTTCTGCTCCTAATGATTGGAGTTGACGGAAGGCTTCTTCAATAACTCTTTTCACATCAGCGTCAATTCCGGCAAACATATAAGGTTCATAAAAACCAAGCTTGACTCCTTTTAAATCCTGTAAAGAGTCTGTCAGCACATTCACCGATTTTTTGGCAGAAGCTGGATCCTTTGGATCGTGACCTTTCATGACCTCAAGCATAATTGCCGCATCTTGAACCGTTCTTGTCATCGGTCCGACATGATCCAATGACCAACTGAATGGAAGACAGCCGCGTTTTGAGACAACTCCATAGGTTGGCTTAAAACCAACCGTGCCGCACATCGCTGCCGGCAGTCGAACCGATCCAGCTGTATCTGTTCCTACTGCACCAAAAGCCATTCCTGTTGCGGTTGCTACCGCAGATCCCCCACTTGATCCGCCAGGAATTCTTGCCACATTCCAAGGGTTTTTCGTGCTGCCATAATGAGGGTTTTCTGTCGTCGCTCCCATGGCAAATTCATGCAGATTCGCTTTTCCGATGATAATAGCTCCGGCATCTTTTAACTTTCGAACCGCCACCGCATCATCAGAAGGAATCCAGTTATCAAATATTTTAGAACCGCCAGTCGTCTTTACACCCTTTGTTTCTAAAATGTCTTTGACAGCAATCGGAATCCCGTGTAATGGCCCTCGTACTTGATCATGCAATAACTCTGTTTCTAATTGTTTCGCTTGGGCTAGTGCCTCTTCTTCCATAACAGTAATAAACGCATTTACTCTAGGTTCATGCTCAGAAATTTGTTTTAAGGTCATCCTTGTTAATTCAACTGGTGAAATTTGTTTATTTTTTATCGCCTTTGCCGCATTTTCAATCGTATCAAAAAGAAGTTCATTCATAGCTAGTCTCCTCATAAGCTTCTAGACTAAAAGTAAAGGCCGGCTCTAGTATCGCTAATTCTACTTCCTCATCATTTAAAATGGTTCGTAGATACTCTTCTAATGTCATGTAATCCCTGCTTTCACTTCGAAATTCTATATCAAATTCGCCTCGGCGAATTTGCGCCCAGATTTTATCGAGCTCGCGAAGGTATTCTTTCCTTTAAAAATCTGTGGCATCCACCGGAGGCTTTAACTTCATTCATCTCTCCACTTATAGAAGTGGGAGACTTCTGTACCTGTCGCAAGCTTTCGGTACAAAAATATTTGCTGAAGGAAGTTAAAAAGTACGAGCAGGGTGATTTCCTCACAAAAGGAAATCACCCCACTGATGATCGTTCCTTCTTCTATCAATCTAGTAAAAGGCCGCCCTATTAATTATGATTTTACTTTTGAACCATCCACTTTAAACTTTTCTTCCATTGGAAATGCCTCTTGCCATGATTTTTGATTGCTGTCATAGACCCCTGCACTATATAGATCTTTTAGGGATTTATTGTCTAACTTAAAGTTCTCTGCTCCCTCTTGGAATGCTTTCACTTGTTGAAGCAATAAGCGACGCATATGAATAATTGGTAAATCGCTTGTTCCAAGGTGCTCCTTCGAACGGTCAACAATTGGCCCCATCGTTTCAGTTGCCGCATGATCCTGGTTGGCAATTCCACGAATACCCGTAAAGTTTCCTGTTTTTTGCAGCTCACGATCCTGTTCGTAATCATTTTCAAGGCTGATTTGTTTCTTGAAATGCTCATCTACTTTTAAACCACGACGTTCATGGTTCGCCTGAGCATCAATTGGACGATCATGTGAGAATTGAACATCCCAAGTCCAAGTGCTATAGTCGTCTCTTGGAATGAATGCATGCCACATTCCATCTTCGCCCTTAAATCTTGGTGGGTATGTATAGAACGGGAAAATATAGTGAATTTCCATAAACGCATTTTCTGTTTCGTTGCCAATTCCAACCGCCACACAACGTTTTCCAAAGTTAGCATCCTCAACATCCTGCTTAACCGGTGGATTTTTCACAAGTGGATGATCCGGATCAATTCCTAAATCAGTACTTAAAATTCCTTCACCTGTCTCTTGTTTTCCATGAGCTTTGTGAAGAAACGCCGCATGTACATAATCAAGGTCATTTTCCATTACTTGTGCATAGTTACATTCCTGCCAAACTCGTTCAGACATCATATACTCATCAGGTAATCCCATCCAATAAAACTCAGGGAAATCAGGCTGAGTATCCTCAGGTCCCATATAAGTCCAAACGATTCCTTTTACCTCTTTTACTGGATAGTTTTTAATTTTAATTTGCTTTCTAAACTTCGGATCTCCTTCTTCTGATGGAATCTCCGTACACTCTCCATTTGTATCGAATTTCCAGCCATGATACATACAACGGAGTCCACATCCATCATTAATGCCGTAATACAATGAAGTACCTCGGTGTGGACAGGCTTCATCCATCAAACCGACTTTCCCTTCCGTATCACGGAATGCGATTAATTCCTCTCCAAGTAATTTCACTCGTTGCGGCTTTCCATCAGCTATTAATTCATCTGACTTTAAGGCAGGAATCCAATAGCGTCGGAACAATTCACCCATTGGCGTACCAGGACCCACTCTTGTTAATAAATGATTATCTTGTTTTGATAACATATCAATTCCCCCTATTTATAATTTACTTTGTTTTTAGAAAATTTAGATTATATGTATATCTTAATGATTTAAACGCTTTCAAACAATATACGATTAGGTTGGAAACATTCAATATGATGTAACCGAAACATACAGTTCATTTGTTTTATCGGAAAGGTCCGATTGATAATGCTGAAAAACCTTTTCTAACAAAGGGAAATCCCCCGCTCATACAAGTGGGAGACTCCTGCTAAATGTAAAACGTTGAAACAACTTTTCCATAATCGGATAAAATCGGGCCACGATCGGACCAAGAGATACGACCATGATTAACGTACCCAATCCAACCGGACCACTAAAGATTAAAGCAAACACGACGACAGCCCCAGAAAAGATTGTCCTTGATGTGGCACGATTCATCTTAAATAATTCTTCTAGAAGAAGGACCATTCCGTCAGGTGGTGCAGGGGAAAACTTTGCTTGCAAATAGAGGGATACCCCAAGACCAATGAAGGTCAATCCTAAACAGAAGAAAAGGACCTTTCCCATCCATAGTTCAGGAATCCACACTTGTTTCGTAATAAATAGCCACATATCAATTCCTAAACCAGTAAGGAAAGATGAAAGAAAGGCCAATACATCTGGACGGCTTCTTCGGACAATCGCCATAATCGTAACCAAAATAGCGCCAATGAAAAACTCCCAAGTGCCGACCGTTAGTCCCATGGTTTGCTGGAGTCCAACTTGTAAGGAGGGCATGGGAGCAGCCCCCAGCTGGGAATTGATCGAGCAGCTAATCCCAAACGAAAGGCAAAGAATCCCGATTATATAAAACCCGAGACGAACCTGAAATTGTTTATTTAACGTCAAACCAATCACCCCAATTGTCTAAATTGCCGTAAAAAAAGGCTATGAGGAGAAAACCACATAGCGAAAATAGGCTTGGCACTTGTATGTTAAAAATTACAAAAGATTAAACACCATATAGGTTTGTAAGGAAATTTGAATCTCAAATTTTGATGAGGCCTTTGCCAAGTCGACCCCAATAATTTCTTCAATTCTTGTTATGCGATAACGCATCCCACTTATTGATACGTTTATTTCTCTAGCGGTTTTATGGAGATTACACTCATTTTCAATATAATAAAAGAGCGTTCGAACGAGTTCTGTCGAATTTTTCTCATCATAAGATTTTAAATCAAGTAAAAACTCATGAGCATACGCCAATAACTCCTCCGGTTTCCTCGCATCAAGCAAAATCATGATATGTCCTAATTCTTCCGCATGGACGACGGTACTATCTTTCGTATTCATTAACCGATTTCGCGCTTTCGCGACTTCAATTGCTTTAGTTGACTCTTTAAATCGTTTGCTATATTGCTCAGCTTCTGTACATAGCTTACTTACTCCAATATAAATGGCATCCAATTTTTGATCCTTTTGTATTAATTCATAACAGTCATCAGCAAATTTCTTAATGTTTATTTTTTTCTGCTGAAGGTACTCATTTGAAATTAAAACCGTTATTTTGTTATACTTTTGCAACTTAATAAAGGTCGTTTGATAGTACGTTTCCTCTCGATCAAAGAAATTCATCAATGCCTTCAAGCTGTTATTCCCTTTCTTTGCAGTACGTTCTTCCGGTTCGGGGAAAAGCGAATGATTCGGCAGTTCAAAGGTTACCACATAATGAGGCTTGTTCATGTTATAGCCAAAATAAGAAAACCGCTTAACAATATCAGCCGTATTCGTTTTACTCTTAAAGAGTTCTTCCAACAAGTCCCCCTTCATTCGCTCTTCCGTCTGAATCGCTGTCCGTTCATTTAACATTTTTACAGCACAAATACTTGCGGCCCTTTCAAGAAAATCAGTTTCAGCATCCCCAAATGGTACGCCTTCCCGATAAATAGAAATGTAGCCATATACGTCATTTTGAATAATTATTGGAGAAACGAGAAGGTGCTGCTGAGAGGCCATCTCATAGGACTCAGTTTGCGTTAGGACATGGTCTGATACCTCATTTTTAATAAAATCTTTCATGTTCTCCCATTGATATTCCTGAACATTTGGATACGTTTCATCCGCATAATGAGCAATGTCCTCGAAGTATTGATTCTGGATAAAAACCGGCAGACTTAAGTCATCAGCAAGGATTTTTGCAAATTCATTCATCCCCTTATCCTGAAGAAGAGCAGAGGTCAAATTTTTAGTGATGGACGTTCCGACATGCAGAATCTCACTTTGTCTTTCCACACGGCGATAGACGATATCAAGTTCATCGGCAATGTCTTGTTCCTCGTAGTTAATCAAATCATCATCGATTTCAGAACCCCATTCTTCCACCGTTTTTGCTACATAGCGACATTGCTTATCGCCCTTTCCAACACATTCCGTTTCCTTAAAAATAACCCTTTTCCCCATACATTCACTTGTATAGCCCCCACCATAACCAATAAGAAAATAACAGATCGGTTCATGATACAAGGCGTAATGCTGCAAATGCTGCTTCGCTTCATACGAATCAATCCAGTGCCCAGAAACATTAAACGTTCCTTTCTCCATATCTACCTCAAAGTATTCTGGATACGATAATACCCGGCCGCCAATTTGGTGCATCTGCGAACCTGCTACAAGCCAATCCATATCGTTTTCCCAATCCATCATTTCCTTAAAAATCCTTGCCTCGTATTTTCCACAATGCCAACCGTATCGAAGGAGAAACCTTTTTGCCCGTTGGATTCCTAACGTGTCAATGAGATCCTTCCTTAATACCCCCCATGCATCCGTACTTGAAATGACCATGCGCTTTTCTTGGAAATAATAATCTCCCCCATTATTGAAAAAGGAAAAAATATTTGTCAATTTGTTATTTCTAGTCGATGTCAAAACAATCTACCTCTTTCTCTATAGTTCGTTATTGTTAATCGAATATTCTAAAAATATAACCAGAAAGAATTTTATGAATTATCACTATATTCATATTTTTAAAACACTTAATTATTTTAACCTATTCAGACTAATTAGACTACTCATTTACCTTATAACAGAAATGTTTTTCATATATTACTATAGAGAAAGGAAAACTTTCAGGAGGTAGGTACATTTAAAAGGGGAATATTCTACTCATTGATTCAAGAAGCTTTAATACAATCATCCCCTTTTGATTGATTCAGGGGATGAATGCTGTATAAAACGATCATTCCTTAAACGCAGCCGGAAAACAGTTTTGAGCCATGCAATACGGAACCAACTCCGTATTGCATGGCTCTCCCCTCTACTTAATAGAGAGTCTATCAATCTAATAAATCTGGTTGTTCTTTCACAATCCGCTCATATAATAAATTAAACTGAACTTCGCCTGCCCACGGTGCTCCTACTTGCTGGCTAGTAAGCTTCGCGCTTTCGTGATCAATTAGAT
>CAWBCW010000016.1:0-14675 GCA_963787345.1 uncultured Bacillaceae bacterium
CAAATTTGTTTAGCCAAATCCGAAAATCTAGCTTCATTTTCTTCCATCCATTTTCTTATGTTCGCTTTACTCAATTCTCCTCACCCTTTTCTTTAATGTAGAAATTAAGCCAATTTCTATTTACATGAATAACATCATGGATCTCAATCCTCAAATCAGTCACTCATTTTACTGCTTCGATAGTAGATAGATCTGTTGCGGTTTGATTCTTTTTAACTGCTGGTAAGAAAAAGGCAATCACTGTAGCGATTAGGCAGCATATCGTTAAGAATATGAACGCAGCTTGGTAAGTCCCTGTCGAAGCGATAAGAGCACCCATAATCATCGGAGAAAAAATACCTGCAGCCTGTCCACCAAAATTGATGATCCCAAATGCTGTACCCACTACCTTCTGTTCCATCACCCGGTGTGGCACTGTAAAAACAAAGCTCATGACAAAGGACATAAACGAAAAAGCAATGCACTGAAACATAATGACCTGGAAAACACCGGATGCAGAAGACATGAGGAAAAGGGAAGCCCCGGTAATCAAAATTCCAATAATAACTCCATATTTTGCATTTGAACCAACCTTGTTAATAATTCTTCCACTAACAATCATCCCTACTGTTAAGAACAAGGTCGGTATCGCACTGAATAACCCAACAGATTTAAGATCGATTCCAAGGCCCTGCATCAAGTAGGAAGGCATCCAGGAAAGAAGACCCCAGTTTGTAATATTTACAAAAAAGAAGATTAAGAGAACCTTCCATAAATAAGAATCTCGGAGTAACTGTGCATATTCTTTTCCACTCGGCTTAACAGCTGCCTTAGAATTCGCGTAACCCCCTGCTTTTCTAGTAACTAGAAGGAACCAGACCACAAAGACAATCCCTAATAGACCGACGAATAAAAATACATTCCGCCACCCAAATGCAACGAGTAATGGTGCGCAGATAAGCGGTGCAATTGCCGCACCCAATGCATTGGAGGACATCATCGTCGACTGAGCTTTCGTCCTTTTAGCCTTAGGAAAATAATCAGATATAGCTTTTGTACTTGCTGCAGGATATCCCCCTTCACCGATTCCAAAAAGAAAGCGAATAAGAAGTAACGATGTAAGCGACCACGCAAGACCAGATAATGCCGTAAATACTGACCAGGCAATAACTGCTGCCACGATAACCCTTCGTGATCCAAAACGGTCTGCCAGCCAACCACCTGGAATCTGCATGATGGCATAACCCATGAAAAAGGCACTTAATACAATCCCTAATTTTGACGCATCAAGTGTTAAATCTTCTCCAATTTGTACAATCGCCAGACTGATCACCGTTCTGTCAATATACGAGATAATCCATCCGAAATAGAGAACCAATAAAATCATTTTGCTGCTTGAATTGTTAGCGCTTTCGTTCACCCGAAAAAATCCTCCTTTTATTATCAAAAATGTTAGTAAATTAAATATAATCAAATAGATTACAAGTGTCACTGTCGGAATATACAATATTTTCAGAATTCCGTTGTAAATTTCTACAACGTATAGGATAATAAATGAAGAATGATACAACGAGCTGAGGGGAGAATCCTATGAACCAGAAAGAAATTACATTACCTAATATTGAAAGCGCTTTAAGGTATCGTATATGGATGTTGTCTAGTACTGAAGAATGGATCCACTTAAGTCAGAACCCACTCTCCACTCTTGAGGAAACCCTCATTTCAAACAAAAATTTATGGACGAGTTCATCCTTTATAGAAAGGAATGACTATTCGACTTGCTACCATTCTCAAACGGGCAGTCAATTACTTGAGTTTGCAACGGAAGTTCCTGAATCAACGATCATCCGTGCTTGTGTTCACTCCGATCGGTCGTTATCCCAATTGGAATGCGATTACTTCGTCTTAAAAATTCGTAATTCTCTGCTACAACAAACATTAGATCAATATTGGCAAGAAAATGATACATGGTTAGAAGGTTTGCACTCGCTTACTTCCATGCTTGATTTAAATGAACTGTTACAAAACATCATTCACAACGTATTGGTTGCCATTCCAAACGTGGACCGTGGATTTCTCATGCTTTATGACGCTGAATCACAAAAGCTTGTTCTAAAAGCAAGCGTTGGATTGGGACCGTCCATCTATGATTTCAAGACCGGCATAGGGGAAGGTATTGGAGGGAAAGTATTCCAAGATGGAGTCGGCCTTATCCTCAATCCTAAACAAGTATTGGATGCGATCTCTAATCTTCGGGAGCCAAATATGAAAAGTTTAAAGGATGCACTTGGGGTTACAGATACAATTCTCGCTACCCCCTGTTTAGCTGTTCCTGTAAGAATGAATAAGGAGAAAATCGGTGTCATGATCGTCCATCAAACTACGAAAAAACGAAAATTAACAAGCGCAGATTTACGCCGGTTACAAGGTTTTGCTGATCAAGCAGCCATTGCCATTACCAATGCAAGACTTTTTTCAGAACTAAAGGAAACCAATGAATATTTAGTGAAACGAAACCATATTCATGAAGTTTTTACAAACCTGTCTTTAAAGGATTCTGATTTAATTATGATTGCTAAAACCGTTGAACGGATGATCCACCTCCCTATTTCTCTTTTTGATATCACTAAAAATGAATGGTATCCTCCTTACAGCTCGCTCTCCAAAAAGCTAATGGATACCGATTTATTAAATGGCTGGGAAGATTCACTTGATTCATTGACCGTTACAATAAATGAAACTTCTGTTCATTTGTATCCAATTGTCAATGAGGGGATTCCCATCGGTTACTTTGTAGTGGAGCTCAAGCGTCCACTAAGTTCAATTGATACAGTCGTATTAGAGCAAGGGAGCGCTTTGGCTGCGCTAAAAATGGTCAATGCCTACTCCTTGACAGATATGTATTATAAACAGTGTTATGAATTTTTTAATGAACTTCTCCAATATAAGGAGCCTGATCTTCTTGCATCTAAATCAAAAAGTTTTGGTCTTTCTCCCGATAAACCACTCTTTGTCACAGTCATGCAACTGAACGGAAAGGCGCAAGTAGCCCAGAAACACGAAACCTACCAGAGAAAGCTCATTGCTGCTCTCCATCGTGAACTGGAATCTTTTCAGTATCTGCTATTTGGTTTTCAGGATAAAGTGACCATCATCTTAAATATCTCAGTTGAGTCCCAACAGGAAGCTGCGATCCAACAATTGGAAAAAGTAGTAACGTTATGGACAACGATGGAATCTCTCGTTCTTATCGGAGGGATTGGGAGGTTATACGAAGGTCTTGATTCTGTTGCGAAGAGTTTTGAAGAAGCAAATAAATCATTAGCCTACAACTCCAATCGTGGAAATTCTGGCATGATCCGTTATGATCGTATTGGCATTAACCAATTGTTTATTAATCAGCAAGCAGGAGATATTAAGCAATTTATTCAGGAGGTATTCGCCCCCCTTCAATCTCCAAAGGCTCAGGCTAGTGATCTGGACTTAACCTTAAGAACCTATATTGCCGCGAATCGATCTATACCTGAAACGGCAGAACGTCTGCACGTTCACCAAAATACACTATACCATCGAATTAGAAAAGTTGAGGAAATCCTCCAAGTCGACCTAAATGACTCGAATGATTGGCTAAAATTACTCCTCGCCTGCCACCTTCGTGATTTATACTGAGAGGCAAGTCCCTGCCCCATCCATATGGCGTTGGAAATGAGGCAGAACACCCCTTGTGTTACTAAGCTCTTGCATTGGATTTACACCTTACTAAAAAGCAGAACTACTTTCCAAGATACAGCTTAGGAACTATATCTATCTAAATACAACAAAACCTTCCATAATTGAGATAGTGGAAGGTTTTTTGGCATGAATATTTTTAGTATATTACGGGATTATAAATCTTTTTATTGAAAATGTTGACAAACTATTATTTGGTTCACTTTAGGTGAATTAAGTTCACAATGCTACTATTCTCATTTGACGGAAGTTAGAATATTATGGTTGGTTCCTGAAATTGGTAGAAAGGAAAGGAATTTAGAAGGATTTACTTTCCTCTTTTATCTTTTACAATACAAATAAGGAGGTAGAGACATGTTCAAAAGAATAATCATCCTTGTGGCGCTGTCATCCATTTTAGTAGCATTATTATTAGTAAGAGGTCATACAGCTGCCCCTGTTAACAATACAATTAATAAAACTATGGTTGAATACACGATTACCGAGATTGATGGTGATCACTATTATGGAAAAAGTGAAGACGGGACCGAGATCCGTTTTTCTGATGAAAACATCCTTTCCGGTGATAAGATACAAGTTAATGATGAGGTAATAGGCTATTTGGAAAGGACTAGTTTAGGTAAACCAGTAATCAAAGTGGAGAAGAAATAATATCCCAAGGTGCTGATTTTACCTACTGAAAACGAGGGCCAATTACCCGCCTGTTCTCATTTCATCTATTTATTTTCCTTTTCATTATTCCTTTTTCCTCTTCAACTATTCTGCCGTTAGTTGAACAAGGAGGATGTTTTGTTGCGCCACTTTTCCATAGAAAAAGAGATAGCTTTAAGCTGTCTCTAATTCATTACTATTTATTTAACTAATTCTAAGATAATTTTACACATAAAGACGTGGGAAATTGTCCGATCACACCCGAAAGTGCTGCACATCCTTTTATGAAAAAGCGTTATCCATCAGCAAAAGCCATGATTAATTTCCAGCCGTATGACTTCATTTCAATCGCAAAAGCTCTGTCCGACACTTTCTTTTGCTCCCCCTCTTTATTTTCTAACAGATAATAAGTTTTCATCTTGTTTCCTCCATTTCAGCTAACATCACCATATATAGAAGTAATAGGAAAAGGGTTTTCAATGTATTCTAATTTCTTTCTAGTTTCCTCCTATGATTTACCGTTCGAAAATAAGTGTAAATAAGTAGAAGCTACACTTAACGCAAAGGCAAGTACGGTATTCCCTTTACGATTCGCAAGAAAGAATTTCACTTTCACATCAAGGGTGTAAAGATACATCACACAACGATCCGAAGACTTTTGAGGACCAGTTACTCAACTGCCTTGATGGGTAATCCAATACCTGCTAAGTCAAACAGGATGTTGCCAAAAGCTACGATTTCATGGGCATGTAGTCTTCCTTACAGGTTCAACATGGCATTGCCACCGTAAAGCAACTAGATTCTATTTAATGCATATATTTTTTGATTGAAATTGTATGTTTTCCATTGCTTTATTAGTTCCTTCCACTGAGACAGTCTATCTATTTGAGAGATTGCCTCTTTATTTTTAAAGAATTGATGAGAAGGCACTTTTTCTAAACGTTTAAACGGTAAACTTTTTCTTCCAATTACTAGGGCTGCACTTCCATGCGAACTTAATCCGTATTTTTTCATGAACTTATGATGCCCGATTTGGCTGGTATAAGCGGGATGAACAGCGGTTAATTTCACTCCAGTACTTTCACACTTGACTTGTAACATGGTTTGATAAGATGAATAGGCAAAACCACTTAACAGTTTCGCTTGTTTTGGCGACATTTGTTTTAAACTTTGCTTTTTCCTCCTAAAATCTAGCTTTTCATTCGCGATTGGCTTTTGCTTTTCTTTGGCATATTTCACTACAATCTTTAAAGCATTACTTAAACTTTGTTTCGTTTGTTCACTTGAACAATGATTCGATCGATAGGGAACATGGAAACAACGCAACGGATTGCCAAAACGGTCAACATCTGCCACAGCTAAAAAACCAGCATTGAAATCAACAGAAACCACTCCGTTGTTTTCGTTTGAATGGATAATAGGGGCATCTACATCCACTGTTACATTGACGTACCATTGATTATTTTTACGAATAAATTTCCAAGTTAACGCTCGATAATAAGTGGTTTTATTGCCTTTTCCTTTTGTATAACCAACCATCGGCACTTTTGCTTTATCTATATTTTCTTTTCCATATGGAAATCTTATATTTGGCAAAGTAATATAGGGGCCAAATACTTCTTGATCCTTTGCATAAACCCGTATTCTTAAACGATTCTCTGTATCATAGGTACAAGACTGATTTCCAAACGTTTCATCTTTTGAACCAATAAAGGTGAATTGAGCGGCCCTTTTCTCTTGCCATTCTTTTTTCCATTGTTGGAAGGTCAGTTTATTTTCTTCTAAATAGAATTGTTTATGAAACAGGTCTTTTGAACCGAAACAAATTCGTATCACTTTGTTTTTTTGATCATCTAGCAGCTTTTCTAGTTTCATGTTCATGGCGTGTAATTTTCGTTTCTTTTGATGAATGTAATTCCTTGTTTGACGGTACTGATTCACCTCTTTGATAAAATTCTTTTCGTTCCCTTTCATTTTTAAAAGGGCTTGATGTCTCTTTTCTTTTTGTTCTAGTTTTTTCGTGATCAACTCATTTGTTTTCTTTACTTTATTTTTTAATTCATCTATATGAAATTTTATTTGTTCTATTTTAGAAGAAATCCGACCATCTAATTGCTTTTTAATACTATTATATTGTCTTGAAGTAATTTGATAGTTGGCACAATACAATACCTTCAATTCATTCGATGGTTTTTGATGAACATATAAATCTACAAACAATTTTCTTTCAAGCATTCCAAAATAAGTAGCATTTTGGTGGAAATAGTCATAAATAGGCATCGAACGATTATTCGAAAGAAGAATTTCTTCATTTTTTAGTTTTGTTTGATACGTTTTAAACATATTTTCACCACCGAACGCTTGTTCGACTTTATTTTACCAAAATATAGGACAATTGTCAGCTATTTTACCTTTCTTACAATGTATTTAATTTATACTTATTTCTATTTATTTCAACTAACCTCTATTTAAATTGGCAACTGTTCAAACCCTTTTTTTCTATGATTAAACCTTTCATATGTTATCGGCACATAAAAAAGGATCTCCTACTCGAAGATCCTTTTAGTTTATTTACAATGTTTCCCAAGCTTCAATTGGATCAAACACAGTGATGGTGACCGCAATATCGATCGGGATGTTTGAATTCACGTTTAGCATGAATTCAATCCACCAGGTTTTTACCCATTCTATAGTATATAATAGATGAAAATGATGTTAATAAGGAGTAACAGCGATAAAACATCTTGAACCGGTTAGAGAAGAATTAGAGCTTTTATCAAGTAGTTTTGACATACAAAATGAAGATTAATAAAATAGCAGTAATATATTTTTACAAATGTTTCTCAACTAGCGGGAAAAACGAGAGAGGAGCGGAAATGAATAAAATGAGAGAATCTGAACTATTTGGACCCGTGAAGAAGTTTTTATTGGAACAAGGCTGCTCCGATGTTTATGGGGAAGTCATGAATTGTGATGTATTAGGAATTAACGGGAATATCAATTATATTGTGGAAATGAAAACATCCTTAACATTTAAATTAATTGACCAAGCCCTTAAACGAATTCGGTTAGGTCAATATGTTTATATCGCCATTCCCAAGCGGAAACAGGCCATTCCGAGATGTGTGAAGGAGATCTTAACTTCTTATAAGATTGGATTGATCCAAGTTGGGAAACGAAAGACCATGATCTCCATCCCTGCTCAATACAATTCCCTCGCTGATAAAAGAAAAGCGTATCAACGGATCCGCAAACAGATAAGGGAACACCATGAAACCCAAGTAGGCGGCGTTAAAAAAGGAGAAGGTGTCACTTCCTATTCCATTACCATTGATAAAATTAAAGCATACATGCATTCTAGAGATGGAGAATGGGTAACCGTAGACGAAATTCTGGAACATTGTGAAACCCATTATCGAAACCCTAAAGCGAGTGTAATGGCAACGTTAAAAGAAAAGTGGAATCAAGATTGGTGCGAAACCAAAACGGAAAATCGAAGAAGGTATTTTCGAGCAAAGTGAAACGTACCATCAATGGGATTCTTTCATCTCCCGCTGATGGTACGTTTCACTATATGAACCTATTCATTATCCTTTATCCTGTCATTGTTTTAGTTTCTCAGTAAAAAAACTCCTCTAGCTGAATAGGGATTGCATTCCCCACAGTTTCTCGTTCAAATATATAAAGTTTGTACAATCCGCTTATTTCCTCACCTATTAACCATAATTATAAATACTAGTACTACGATTAAGAATGCTATGATTACTGACAGCCATCCAATCTTTACTCTGCCCAATAAACGATCAACAATAAAGAATAAGATCGCAGAACTAAGACCAAGAACTTGCAATACCGCTCCACAGCAACAATGAAGGAAGAAGGAGGTCATTTCGCGAGTATAAGTTCTTTTAGAAATTCTCCTACTAAGCCAGTCACTAAAGAAGGAAACAATAACCCCGTACGTAATTACAATCATAAAGTTTGAATAATATAAATTTAAATATCAATTAAAAAATCGGTTCACTTCGAAGCCATCAAGCACTGAAAAGATAAGTGCAAATAACAAGCTACTTAGAATAGCAGTTAATATTTTTCTCTTTTAAATAATAGCCATTTCCCTCCTCTCTTATTTTATTGATAATAAACTTATATCTTACAATATTCCTTGAAGCACATTTCCAAAATTCTTTTAAATTATACTATCAATCTTAGGTTACAGTTAACTTTGAATCTAGTTAGACTAAACAGCCTTGTTAGTTAAAGAACAAATGAATGTATTATGTAAAAATAAGATTTTACGTAGGTTTCTTGTTAAATATAAAACGACTGTCATAGGTGATCAGACTGTCTATTTTGGATGCTTTTTATAGTTTTCTTTTTTCCCCCAAACAAAAAACATAGGTGCTAAAGAAATTAATTCAGAAAGTATTCCAAACATCCCAACAGCAAAATCTAATATGGTGAATAGACATGTTTAAATACCCAGTTTTTAAAGGATTGATATTCTTGCTCTTGTAATGGTTTCGGATAAGACATTAATACAAGTGGAACTGGACTTTGCCCTTTTGCAAGAGCCGGTTGAACATAGTCGTCCCACTGGCTAAGGATAAAGCCATTGCGTTCATAAAAACGAGCTCGTCTTTTTTCAATCTCTCCGTCTGGTGGTTCGATTTCAATTACGACCGGTTTTTCCTGCTGCTTAAGAAAGACTTGAAGTAGCTTCGACCCTAAACCACCATTACGAAAGCTTTCTTTAACAGCAAAATGCTCCAGAAAGACAAATTGAGGTCCTTCCCATGTGGCAAAAAGAGCCGCAAGCTCATGATCTTTTTCATAAACGTAAATTTGATAGTGAGGATGAGAAAGTAATGCACGTTGTGTTTCGTAGGGCCTATACTCATCTCTAGGGAAAGATTCTTCAATTAATTGATAAAGTTTTTCAAATTGTTCTTCTTGTAAAGTCGTTAGCATATGCCTCTCCTTACTGACTTGTTATTTCTCGTGGAACTTCATTGTTATAGTCCAGCATGATGTGCGATGATTTTTTATAAGCACTTATCTTTATTATGTCTAAATCGTAAACGGAAGTCTCATTTTGACCGGATACAAGTGAGTCATACGTCAAACATAGATTTTGGTGAAGAGCTGTATTGAAAATCTTCGTTACATAGTTGTTTGTATCAATATAAAAAGACTATCACAGATTTGAACTGCACCCCAATTATTAGACACAACTAACAATTGGAGGTGCAGTATTTTTATGTCGAAATTTTCATTAGAGGAAAAACTTGAAATTGTATTACGGTATTTAGAAGGAAAAGAGGATGCTCCATCCATTCAGTAATCAATTGAGTTAGCAATTTCAACTAATATTTCTGGTGTTACTTTGTTTGCTATCCGTTTATCAATTCCAAGCATATATTGCCAATTACCTTTTTCAAAAATAAGGATATTAGAGCTTCGTTCAACAATAAAAATGGCTTTCTGTCCATTTTTAAGTGTATAGATTTGCTGATTGCCTTTATCTCTTATTGTCACTTTATTTTTCAAGTGACGTATATCCATTTTATAATGATTTTCTGGTGATTTTTCATTTATAAGCGTTATATCTAAAGAATCGTTTATATCACCGTCTAAATCATTAAATCGTCCGAAATAATGAGTAAATGGTATCGGCGGTAATCTAAGTGGCAATTTCAAATCTTGTTTAAAACGTTGTTCAAATTCCTTTATTGCTTCTTCAGCAGTTTTATACCCTATTTCAGGAAAAAACTCTTCGTAAGATGGGGGGTTGTCATTTTCATTTGCACAGACTGTATCAGTATCTATCCCACAAATTAAGATACTAAATATAAGCAATAAAAGAGAGATCCCTTTATTCATTTGCATCATCCCTAAATTATATTTAAGGGTATTTTCCCCAAGCCAATTACAACTATCCTTATTGAATTACACCCTATGATAAAACAAATAATTGCACTAAATACATTATTCATTTTGGGCAAAATAGCCCCAAAGAATAAAATAAAGAATAATACTTGTAGACCAATTCCAACCCACAGTGAATTTTACATTGTCGGTTCCCCTCTCAACTCTCTCCTCCATTTTCAACTTATAGCTAGTTATTTTATGTATATAGAAATTCTATTAATATAGTTGAAATAGAGATACCTGACAACAAATCTCAACCGTACATTTCAACTTAATATGAAACGCCACAACCATCCCAACGTTTCTCAGAAAAGCAATCCTTATATGATGCCAATAATCGAATAGAAAAGGCTAAAAAGAAACGTATGGAAGAGAATTTACACCTTGCCGTTGAACTCGGTATCACGGAACAAAACGAGCTGCCATTTTATAGTTAATAGAGTAGCCGTGAGAGCCCTCAGAATTGTTTTAATCGATTCCGAAGGGGGAAAAATAGTTGTAGGCTAAGCCATAAGGAGGGTTTAACGATGAAAGCATGCACGTTTTGCAGGCAGTGGTATAACCGAGAGGAACTAAGGCCCCTATACGAAAAGGGCAAGGACTATACGAAATACTATTGTGATCGGTGCTATCCCGAAGTGAAATTGAATTTAGCAAGCCTTCATAACTCGCACTTATTTAAATGGGGCGAAAAGGGCGACGTGTAAACCTAGTTATGAGGTCGAAGAAAGTTACGAACCCTTGATGCGACTGCATTCGCAAGGGTTTCGTAGGGTTCCAAGAACTATCCAAAATAGTTATGAAAGACTCATATGGAGGAGGCGTTGAATTAGATATAGTATGGCTATATCTAGAATTCTCACAAAAAAATTTGGAGTGCGAAATATTATATATAGGACAAGTATATGGGAAAATGGGAGAAAGAGATGCATTAAAAAGGTTAAAATCTCATGATACTCTCCAAAAAGTATTAGCTGATACCTTATATGGAGATATTAATTATGAAGTGGTCATAACTCTATGGGAGTTTACACCACTAAACGAAGAAGTTCATATTCTCTTTCTAACTCTTCACATGACATTTCTTTATCTTTAACCTTCTTATTTTCTCTGCTTTTAGATGTGTCTGTCATGGATGACCCGTCCTTTCGATCTTTCCAGGGCTTCAGCATCGCCTTCACGAAAAGACTTTTTCCATGAAGCAATGATATTGGGGTTTTTCATCCCAAAGTGAAGCGCCGTTTCCATTTCTGAAGAACCTGTTCTTTTAATGAAGCTTAATACATCTAGCTTAAATTGAACAGGATAAGATTGACTATGTTTATTCCTTTTTAAACCTTCATCACCAAATTTTTCATATAACTGGATCCATCTACCAACTTCTGATTTTGATTTGATGCCATATTTCTTAGCTAAAAGCCTGATTCCTAAAAATCTGTCTTGATACTCCTTAACTACTTTTACCTTTAGATCTTCACTAGATTTTGCCACAATAAAACACCCCGAAAGTTAGATTTTTTATTCTAACTTTCGGGGTGTACTACAGCTCAGTGTCCGTTATACTCATATTAAAGAGGGATAACTGCGACTGATTGTAAGTTATTTTTCCATATGTGTTTGAGTGTTATTCGTGGAACTGTTTTTCATATTCTTTTTCATAGCCTTCACTAGAAACCCACCTTTAAATCTTCGTGGTTCATATGAAATGATGAAAGCCTTAGGATCATATTGTTCGATGAAATTCATGACTTCTGTTTCAACATTCCGCCTTGTCAATATTTCTAATCGGTACCTTTTGCTATCACGACCGTTCCCTTCATAGATAGTCACTCCTAGACCTTTACTTCTTAACGCTTCAACTAACTCTTCATTTCGGTCCAATAAATTAACATATAATGTAGTGTATCCAATGGCCAATTTATTTTCAATGCGTGTTCCAAGGAAGAGTCCCACACCGAACCCCAGCGCATAAACCATCTTTTCAGTGAGGCTTTGGTCACCAGAAAAGATGATTGATAAGCTGAAGATCGAAATTAAAGTTTCTACTATACCAAGTAATGAAGCTGCTATACTCATATTTTTCACTAAAAAAATCGTCCGTAGTGTCATAATAGGGACATACACCAGTTGAAGGATAAAAATCACAAGAATATTTAATAACATAATAAACTCCTTTTTTTGTGAAAGCTTTTTCTGAATGTTAAATTGAATTTAGTCGCAGTCATTTTTGTACTTTTTTGTAAGGACCATTCGTTCCTTTTCATTCGCAGCCTTTTCCACCGTTCCTACTATTTTATAACCGACATTTTCTCACTTCCTGTAAACCTAACGGATGGATAACAGGAAAATCGAATCATCCCTGTGAAATGACCTTTATGTCATCACAGGGATGATGGTTAATTAGAGCCATAGTAATGCTTCCAAGCCTGTTGAATACCACCTGCACAAGTTTTGGTTGCATTGTATATATGATCACTCTTTACATCAAGAAGTTCCTTTTGAGCATTTCCTACTATGACAGCTGGATAGCCAAGTGTAAGCATGTCCAAATCATTACCAGAATCTCCTGCAACAAGGATATTTGCCTTTTCACCAGCATATTCCTCTACTACATATTGAAGTGCTTTCCCTTTTCCTGCACCTTCTGGCAATACATCCACATCTCTTCCTGAACTAAAAACAAAGGTGTGAGGCATACCGGATTCTTTTAACTTCTGCTTTAAAATGCTTGCATCCTTCCTATCGTTAACGTAAAAGGAAACTCTGCGATCGTTTGGTAAAGACTGAAGCGAAATTCCAGGTATTTGCATCGCTATCTCTCGAACCCTTTGTGGGTTCCAGTTTTTCATAATCTTCCGCTTCCACTTCGAATCTGGTAATAATTCATGGCCACTATAAATACTCGTACCTACATCTGTTACTAGGATAGAAGGAAGAGGCAATCTTTCGCTGTCAATAAGGGATAATGCAGAATCATAGTGTCTTCCTGTGATATAAACTAAGTCTACTTTATATGGCAGCGACTCAAAGAATTCCAGTAATACTTTTAAGGCATCTACATCCCCTACCAAAGTTCCATCCAAATCAGTAGCTAGCATATACGCGTTCATTTGCCCCTATCAGCCTCTCATATGTCATGTTCATTTGTTTCGCAATCTTCTCCCAATTAAAAGCTTTGTGGGAATAATCAGCTGCTTGTTTCCCTAACTCTTTTGCCAAATAAATGTCCTTTGCTAATAAATCCATAGCTTTTACTAAGTGGTCTGGATTTTTCGGTTCTACATGTAAGCCTGTAAAACCATCGGAAACTACATTTTGCAATCCACCAACCCCAGATGCGATAACTGGTGTTCCGCAAGCTTGTGCCTCTGCGGCAACCATACCAAACGATTCATAATAAGATGGCACAACGACCGCCGTGGATCTATTAAAAATATCCGCAAGCTCTTCTTGGGTTTTGGATCCAACGAACATCACCTCATCCTCTATTCCACGTACAGCCTCTTTTAATTCCTTCTTCTTAGGCTCAAAAGTTGTAAGGTCTACCTCATCCTTATCGCCACCAGCAATAATTAATTTAATATCATGATTAGTCTGATTATTTAATTTATTAAAAGCGTTAAGCAGTGTAACAATTCCTTTTGTTTCCTCTAATCGGCCAGCGAAAGAGAATACTGGTACACTTTGTCTTTTCTTCCTTTCATATGGATAGAAAATATCTCGATTCACACCAATGGAAGATACAACCACATTCGCTTTCGGTCCAGCAAAACTTTCAATTAAGTCTTTTTCATTTGTTGTAGTGGCAATAACGGTATCCGCTTTTCTTAGAATATTTTTTTCCGCACGTAATCGTGTCGTTTCTTTTTTACCCGTACCTCTATATTTAGCAATTGCTAATGAATGGGAAGTATGAACAAGTGGAATTTCATAATTATTTTTTATTACAAGACCAAGCAGGCCTGATATCCAGTAATGGGAGTGTACAATATCGTATGTATTTATCGGAATCAAATCTTGCATTTCCCTATAAAATGCAGGTAATATATTAATCATTTCACTTTTATTCATATACCCTTTATGTCCGGCAGCAATCCGAATAACACGGCAATCCTCGCCAAATGCTTCTATTTGAGGTGTATTTGGATTACTCCAATGAGTCACAACATCTACACTCAAGCCCAATTCATCTAATACTAGAGCAAGTTGTTTTACATAATTATTTTGTCCACCTGACTGCTTTCCTCCAAGTCTTGCAAGTGGGTCACCATGGTCAGATATAAAAAGAACTTTCTTTTTCATTATTTCGTTCTCTCCTGTCTGCTTGTATTGTTTATTATTAATCTCCTAAACACACTTTGTAATAGTTTTATACCCTTTCTACT
>CAWBCW010000017.1:0-14402 GCA_963787345.1 uncultured Bacillaceae bacterium
TACCCCCAAAAGTTAGAGTTTTATTATGCAACTGATTGGCTGGATTGAGTTCGGTATTCAACAGGGCTCAGTCCAGTCAATTTTTCTTTTAATCGTTTAGAGACTTAATCCCTGTCGCAAGCTTTCGGTACAAAAACATTTCTGAAGGAAGTTAAAAACCTCATTTACTTATGATACGGTTCACCGTTATGTATCTAAATGAGGTTAGCCATTCCCTTCATGGTATAAATATAAATTATAATGATATAACCATCCCACCCATAAAAACATCAGGGACTGAGGGACAAGTTTGATGGGACCCCTAAAACAGATGGAAGTTCGGTACAGTTCCCTGTGCCCTTCTCTAGGTTATTAAAAAAAGATAAGGAGACTATAATCAGTCTCCTTATCTTTTTTTAAATCTAGTTAGATTTTATTCTATCCTTGTCTCACAACTATTTGAGATAAGACTCTTCCTTTATTAACTGGAAGTGCCCTCACTTTTTAAGATGTTTTATTTTTAATATAAAGATCGAAATAATAGAATAACAATCTATGTTAATTAAATTTTTCAAATCCTAAAAGCTAGTTTATTTGCTATAGCCATCACTATCCTACTTTAAGATCTGAATCTTCATAGTTGCCCGCTGTTTTATGTTTAATAAGTTGCCTTACAAACCAAGCGAGTACAGCCAACCAAATAACCATTCCTAGAATCAGAGAAATACCATAGTCCAGGTTAAAGCCTTCTGGTGCATAGAAGAAATACGTACTTACTACCGCTGTCATGAATAAAGCGGGAATACTACAGATCCAATGGAACTTGTTATTTTTCAAGAGGTACATGGCACCCGTCCATAACATTACCGCAGCGACAATTTGATTCGATCCCCCCACATAGCGCCAGAGGAAACTATAATCAATCGTCGTTAGATAGAGTGTTACTCCTGCCACTGGTACGATTAGTAAGGCCAATTTCCCTTTTCCATTAAAATCTTTCTTTGTTAATTGAGTCAATAATTCTGCAAGCATCATTCTGGAGGAACGTAATGCCGTATCACCTGTGGTAAGCGGAAGAACAACAATACCTAATATTGCGATAATTCCACCAAATGTACCTAGCGTTGTGATACTGATTTCATTAACCACTCCACCTGGACCTCCTGCCGCCAGTGCTGTTTGCAATGCACCCGTACTCCCGAAAAAGGTCATCCCTGCCGCTGCCCAAATCATGGCAATCACACCTTCAGCCGACCATTGCTCCATAGAAAACTTTTCTACCTTCACTTTCTTTTTTCAATGTTCGAGCTAAAATTGGACTCTGTGTACTATGAAATCCAGAAATCGCTCCACAGGATATGGTTACCATTAATAGTGGCCATATTGGCATTTCTCCAGGATGTAAATTACTAAATGTTAAATTTGGAATTGGATGATCAAAAAAGAACATTCCGATACCAATTGATACAGCCATGAAAATTAAGATCGCTCCAAAAATAGGATACACTCTTCCTATGATCTTATTAATTGGAAGCACTGCTGCAAGAATAAGATAAACAAAAATAATAACTAACCAAGTTGTAAAGTTAAGTGGTGTTATTTGCGTAAGTAACTGGGCTGGTGCTGCAGTAAAGGCTGCTGCCACCAAAATCATTAAAACGATCGAAACAATCGTTATTATGAATTTCATTTTACCCCCAAATATTTACCGACTAGTGTAGGAAATTGAGCTCCATTATGTCTAAGCGACATCATCCCCGAAAAGTAGTCATGTACCGCCCCAGCAAAGATACAACCGATCACAATCCATATAAATGCTACTGGACCATAAAGCGCGCCCATTATTGCCCCAAATATCGGACCGGTTCCAGCGATATTCAGAAGCTGAATCAAACTCGCTTTCCACCAACTCATTGGCATATAATCAAGACCATCGTTGTTTGTATAGGCAGGCGTTGGATTCTGGTCATTAATGCCAAAAATTCGTTCAACCACCTTCCCGTAAACGATATAACCAACAATCAACAACAAAATGGATGCTATAAAAGTAATCACCGCTGAACCCCCCTTTTTTAAAATTTAAATATAATAATATAACGAATGGAAATAACAATCAATGACTTTTTCGATATTTTTCTACAAATTTCTGCAAATTCCTATTTTTTAAAATAGATAGCCTCCCTTATTACCCATTTATTGATTGATATAACCGAGTAGAGGAGGTGACTAATCTACATCCTCTCACACGTATGTATGGTTGCGTATATACTGTTTTATCATAGTCCAACGCATTTTTTTAGTTCAACATTTTAATAAATAAACGAGGTACCCCTCATGTGGAATGAAAGGTACCTTGTTTATTTTTGTTTACTGGAGTTTTCCCCAGCCTCTTTTCCTATTTAATCCCTACCCTTACCAAAATAATTTCCATGCCAGATTAGCGGCCTACCAGGATGATTACGTTCCTGATTAAAGAACATTTTTTAGGAAAATTACCGGTACAGGCCACTTTCCCCAGAGACAACCAGGAAAATGAAATATTCTTGCTCCTAGTTATAGAAAATAGTTTTAACATAATAAAAGAGATCTCCGCCTTCATCGAAATGAAAACGATGGCCCATACATGATGGAACCATATTCAAGGTGAAAATGAGGGTTTATGGGCGGAACCTCTTGTACCTAGAGATAATATTTTATAGAAAAGGTTTACTGTGTACATTATTATTGCAACATAGGGAGTAAAAACCTCATTTACTTATGATACGGTTCACCGGAACTGATGTTAAATGATTAGAATGTCTGAATTGAGCAAATATGGCTTATGACTTCTGACGCTAATTTACTACCAATAACCTCTTGATAACCGACTATATTAAAAGGACGCAACCCATTCTATTTGGATTACGTCCTCCCTTGCGTTAGATCAATCGTGAAAAGTCACACTGGATTCGACTGGGACACGGCCCATACGAATACTATTTACGTTCAGCTTCTTTATCAGGATAACCAAAGGATATCGCAAACAATAACTTCATCTCATCAGATACACCCAGTACTTCGCGTATCGTGTCAGCATACATGCCTACTGATGTCTGAGGAATACTGCCAATCCCTCGCGCAGCTAGCGACAGAAGGAACGACTGGGCATACATACCAATATCAGATGCGACACGTACGTTATCTCCAAAGGAAGGCATGAATAGGAACGCAACATGCGGTGCATTGAAAAATGTAAAATTTCGTAACCCTTCCTTTTGACGAGCTTCATGATCCTCGCGAGCTATGCCCATTGCCTCATAATGGGTTTGACCCTGTTCTTTTTGTCGTTCAACATAACGACCATAATAATCATTAAAATCAAATGTAAAATCTGGTGAGGATTCCCCTTTTTCAATCGTATGTATAATGGCCTTGCTTAGTTCTTCTTTCTTGGCACCTGAGACGATATGAACATCCCAAGGCTGCGTATTACAGTTAGATGGAGTACACTGAGCATCTTCGAGAACCTCACGAAGAACTTTCTTTTCAACTGGTGTGGAAAGAAATTGACGGAAAGACCGTCGACCCCGTATAACTTCTTGAAAAGAATGATTAACCAACAAAAAACCTCTCCTTTATTCAGAACTTCTATAAGTTTAAAACTAATAGAACCTGTTCATTAATAATCAAATTCGCCTTAGCGTATTTGCGCCCAGATAATACCGGCTCGCGCGGGTATTCTTTCCTTTAAAAATCTGTGGCATCCGCCGAAGGCTTTAACTTCATTGAGCAAAAGCATTTGCTGAATGAAGTTAAACAACAGACTTTGTATCGCTTATTCTAAAATAGAATTCATTTATTCTCAACCATCGACAGAACAATTATAAAGTCTTGACTAAACAAAATAGCCCAATAATAAAAAGACACGCATTTTTATATGCGCGCCTCGATAATTGGCGATGGTAGTATCGCCGCACAAAGCGCACAGCATTATGTAGAAGAATTAAACGAAACCTTAAAAGAGGCCGTCCATCACTAAAAAATAGAATCTGTCCCTCAGTATAGTAAAGTTTAAAATAAAGGGCCTAACTCCCAGTGCGTTAATGCTTTATTGCGCTGGGGGTCAGGCCCTCATCATTGATTATCAACATATGACTCTATAATGATCTGCAAAGCGAATAAATTTCCTTAAAGGATTTCGTATAGTTCACTTTTCTGCATGTAACTCACGGTACAGAGCTTGATGCTTGCCCTACTTGTCTCATGATTAAAGGAATTTGTGACCGTGAGTTTATATTTTTTTGTCCACGTTACAGGGATACTCCAAAAAGTCTTGTTTCACAAGGACTTTACGTTCATGCCGCAGCATTTGTTTTTACGGAATTGAATCAAAGGATGATCATTGGAATAAGGAGTCATTTTGACTAGAAAACAACTCTATTAAAATGGAAGTTCGTTCGAGGGTTTTGATCATAACCGTACCGCAACTTCCCAAAATATCTTAAGGAGATTTACGATTCAATTAGCATAAATAGAATTTAATGGAACTGGGAATGCAAGTGTTGGATTGCTTTTATAATCGCCTTGTTTTTATCAGCCTCATCTACTCCTAATCCGACGATGTCATCAGATTCATTTTCAACATCGATTTGGAAGGATGCATAGACTTTCATGTGGTGATCCTCGGTTATAAATATTTCTAAATAGTACTCCTTCTCTTTGTAAAAATAATGATCAATGATCTCCATATCCATATAGTCATCCGTCATTTTGAAACCCCTTTCATTCTCTTATGAGTTAGTGTGTCTCATTTAAGATCTTTTCAACGATATCTGTAATAAGGATACCATTTTTTTCGCTATTTCAGTTGGAATTCGATTAATCCTTACGCTCATTTTCCTTTTGATGGACGGTATAGTTTAATCGGTTGGAATCTTTGACAAAATGGACACCTTTATCTTTTTCATAGAAAAAGGTCATTGTATGATTCATTTGATCGCGTTCTGATAGAACACTATGTAGAAAAGAGGCTTGATTTCGCTTTGTTTGGAGTAATTCCGGTTTCATATCAATCGTTAATAAGCGACGATGTTTCGTATGTACAATGGTCTTTTTTTCATCGGTCGGATCGGACACGTTATCCGCGATATGAGAACCTATCAGCCAAATGGTTCCCGCCTTCCTTCTTTTATTGCAGCGAATGAGGAAAATATTATGTTTGATGGATAATCCAATCGGAAGCATGTATCTCTTTTTTAAGATCAATCGAGCCGATTCGATGGCTCCATCTAAACTTGATCCATAATATAAGAAAGAGGCTTTTACAATTTCATCAGGAGATTGAGGAACGATAAAGACATCTTCCCCTTCAATTACTTGTGTATACTCGTACCCATTGTCAAAATAAGAGAGCAATGCAGAAGTAGCTAAATTAATGATGTATTTTTGGTTCATGTTGATCCTCCTGTATTAGGTTATTTTTCCATAGAGCCGTTTTTGATAAGATGGTTATCCCCATCTTCATGTTCATTTTCCATGAGGAATATTACTTTGAATTAAAGGATTCCTCCGCTTTTTCCTAAAAATAAATAATGTGTTTATTTTCACATAAGAACTGACAATATTTCTAACAAAAATGAAACAGCATCACATACGTTGATCACCTCCTTAATGTTTTCGTGTGAACGCTTACATTCTTTATGAAAGGAGAACAATGAATTTATGCCGTATTTGCCATCATTGTCTCCATTTCTAACCTTTAGCCTTTATCTTTCTGTTGATAGTATTCAAGTATATTGGTCCTTTTCTCAAGTTCTGCAGAAAACTGGATAGGAGTCACATTCAAAGCAAGGGCTATATTCAAAATCGTACTGAAACTAGGAATCGTTTCATCTCTTTCAATTCTGCCAATCGTGTTACGATCAAGGTCAGCCCCTTCTGCCAGTTGCTCTTGTGTCATTCTTCTCCGTCTTCTTAAGTTCTCAATTACTTCTCCGATTCCAATTGATTCATAGTCTATCAAAAGAGTTTCTCCTTTTAAGACTATTACATAATTTGCGAGAACATTAATACACGCCTTCTATGGGTTAAAAGTTGGTCTAAGGAAACACTCTGTATCAAATAGATCATTATCGACTAGACTTTGTACTTATTTTTTATAAAAAAGACTGTAAAATCGCTATTTTACAACGTTTCACTCTATGTAATAACAAGAAAAAAGTCATCCAAAATATATGTCTAATTTTCGACACTTTAGGACTTTAGAATTATACCTATCTATTTCCTGAGAAATAGAAACTAACCATCAGCTTAATAACTGATCATACCAGACCTGGATATGTTCCTCTTTTTTCATATGCCAGAGCCTGCTATATACGACACTGTAAAAGTACCCTTCTAAGGTCGTATGAATCTCCCCTCTCTTGTATTTGAAGATCGTTTGTTTAAAGTCTGTGATAATCGGTTCCATGAGATCCTCTAAAGGCGTGGACAGATTGACCTTTTCATAAGCAAGATGAATTTTTCTCCAAAGGTTGTAAATGTCGTCAATCGGAAAGAAAGGCTTTGCTGCTGCAATAAAGTCCTGATGAACATAGTCTGGTAAAAAGCTTGTGTCGAGTCTATGCCATGGTGTTTGATGGAGAAGAGCATGGCGGTGTTGGTTCGTATTAGAGCGTGCTTCTTTAGTGCCCAGTTTCTCCTCCACTTGGACTTGTTGAGAATTTATTGATTCCTCTGATGGTTTATGTACTGAAGACTTCTTTACGTCAATACGGTTTTTTATATTATTCTCACAGAGTGAGCTTTGCTTATTCTTTGTTTTATTAGGAGTGACAGATGCGGTGACATCGTGGGGTGACACCGACTGCAATAGAGAATCAATTGGCTCAAATGGCTGAATGACTAATAGATTCGCTCCTTGCTTTCCATTCATTCGAGCAGTAGGAATTTTTTTAATAAAAGAAAGTTCCTCTAACAACTTCACTGCACGAATAACCGTTCTACGGCTCAAACCGATTTCGTTTGCAATGGTGTCATATTTCGCAAATGACACCCCAACGACCTTTACTGAATACCTCCACAAAAAATGCAGCACCTTGTTTACCCCATCTGAAAGGGATGATTTGAATTTATATAAAAATCCACGTACCGCCTGATCCATTTCTTGGATGGAAGTAAAAGATTGATAGTGTTTGATCGTTTCGTAGTTTAGTTTCTCCATGAAAAATCCTCCTCTAGCCACTACGGGATTCATTTCCCGCACTTTCTAGATTAAATCTATAAAAGGCGTCGCTTTTTGTACAATTCCAAAATAACGCGAAAGTGAGTTAAAAAACACGCAATTGGGGGCGAATTGATATCAATTCATCCCCAATTGCGTGTTTTTTGGAGGGGTTAGTGAGAAATTGGTTGTTTTTTTTTCCTTGTAAAAATTTCCTTGGAAGGACGACCTTATTACCAACTTTAAACAAACCATTTGCATGTACATATTGGGGAAAACCCACACCACCTTCGAAGGTTACTTCTATCGTGTCGTTTACGGAAGACTATGGGATCTGAAGAAACAGGAATATAAGCATAAGTGGTATGAGGAAGTGGTTGTAGCGGTAACTGCCACCCTCGTTTTGTTGAGTAGAATAATACATTGATGAAAAGTGAAGGTTTATCTGCTTTACAAGTTGAAAAAAGCTACTTGAGCGCAAAAAAGAATTGGGCAAAGCATTACTAAAAACGGCTAGTGAAGTGGATCAGGAAATCGAGAGAGGAGAATATATTACTCTTGGCCAGCTGAATGAGGAACTTGAGGTCGAGGATTAATATGTACGAAGTAATTATTCCGAAATTGGTAGTTAAAGAAAAAAAAGTTAGGAAAGCCAACAGCCCAAAAAGTGAAAAAGGCAATTGGAGATATTGCAGAATACCCTTACCTTAGTAAACATATCAAATTTGTCCGTCGAATTTGCATCCGGTCTATCCTTGATTTTTTCCTTCGAAATTAATCATACGACCTTACGTATCAATATATATAAGCATTTCGTTATTCCTGATTAAAATGGGGAGTTATCCAATTAATCCTTCACAATTATTCTTTCAGAGGATAGGTGTCGGAGAAAATCCTCATACAAAGAGAAATTCGAATTTTTTACACTTACCTCTAATCTTCCATCATAAAACAAGCTGTTTGAATAATTTATTAACCTTTGATACATTATTATAGTAAAAAACTATTAATTACAGGGAGTAGTTGTTTTAATAGAAAAATTATTATATGTTGTTACACACCCTTTGGATAAGGAAAACTCATATTAAGTAGCAGTAGGTTAAGTATTCATTATAATTAAAATAAGTTTATAAGAAGTAACTATTATCGTACATAAATTATAAATAGATCAATTTTATCAAGATTTGCATTGTAAGTATATTTAATAATTTTGCTTATGTTCCTTTTAACTGTATCACTCTTATCTTAATGTGAAACTTCAACACAGTTGAATCATTGTTTTCTTTCTTACTAATCTGGAGAATCCTTTTACTTCGATGTTGTTTTACAACTAGCATATATTAATTAATCAACTAGATATTACCGGGAGGAATTATTATGACAAACTTACAAACTATTAAAAATCTGGAATCACAAACGTTCTTAGATGTGATTAAGGAACGTCGTTCTATTCGTAAATACGATCCAACCGTACAGATTCCACATGAAGAAATGACTGAAATACTTGAGCTAGCAACATTGGCTCCTTCATCCTCGAACCTGCAGCCATGGCGTTTTCTAGTGGTTGATAATCCAGAGTTAAAGCAAAAGCTTCTGCCAATTACGAACAACCAACAACAGGTAGTCGAGGCTTCTGCTGTTATTGTTGTACTTGGCGATGTAAAAAGCTACAATAAAGCTGAAAAAATTTATGGACAGGCAGTTGAAGCAGGCTTTATGCCAGAGGATACGGCTAAATCATTCATCCAGCGAAATATCGAAATGTACTCAAGCTTTCCACCTGAAGTGGCTCGTCGAATCGTATATACAGATGGAGGTCTTGTCTCGATGCAACTCATGCTTGTCGCCCGATCCAAAGGGTACGACACCGTTCCGATGGGAGGATACGACCAAGCGAAATTAGTAGAAGCTTTCGGAATCTCCGAACAGTATGTGCCGGTTATGCTTATTGCTATCGGAAAAGCAACGGAACCAGGACATCCTACTACACGTCTTCCTATTAATGATGTGGTGTCCTTTAACAAAATGCCATAAGACATCACGCAAAACAAATAGTTGTAGGAATACAGGGAGGACAGGTCCATTGACTCGCCCAGTCATATAGCATTGAAAATAGGGTATAGGCTTACGGCACCCCTTGTTCCATATATTTCAAATCGTTCAAGATCAACAAATTAAAATTAAAAATAATATACCCCTGTCCGTAAAATAAACAGGGGTACACACTGTCTTATTAATTATAAAAAATAACTTCTAATTTCTTCATATACAAGAATAGAAATGTTTCTTTCTGTACAGTCCAACACATCAGCCCTTCTAAATTGGGGTTTCGAAGCTCAATCCCTTCAACCTCACGGCTTTCAACCCATTATCTAACTGTCTACGCTTAAAGACAGTGGTTACCCACTGCCCTCCAAGACTCGCTATGAGTGAAACTTTAGTTCCTTATCTCGTTCAATTATTAAAACATCCATGCGATGAAAAAGAGCCATGGGCGGTCCCATGTATTATGACAAAATAAAGATTTTAAGCAGTGGAAAAGTTGGTTTCCTCCCCCTATTGGGTTTAGGACTATTATAATTTTTTTAAATGTAGTTATCTATTTTTATTTTTTTAACTATATTTTCACCAATACTATTCTTACTTTAAATCAAATTCTACTGTTTGCTCACCTGTTAAAGTATCATATGTTTCTGAATTCATTGAACCGTCTATAACGATCCTAACTTTTTCTACTTTATTTGGATCTGTTTCAAATATGAATCCAGCTTCGCCGTCCTTATTCACTTTTCCGTAATAATCACCATCATGACCTTCATCATAATCAATAAAGTCTTCATGAGATTCTATTACTTCTTGTTTACCTTCTGCAAATAGAACAACTTCCCTAATACCACCAAAACTAATATCTTCTTCTGAGGTATTTTCTGCATTATAACTCACATATAAATAATTGAACTCGTCACCTACTTCTTTGTCGCTATAAAATGAAATATGGTTTATTTCTTGCTCAGGAACATTACTAGCCTTTTTGAAATTCACTTCATTAATCTTAACCTTAATTGGATTTACATCATAATCTAGATTTTCTGCGATGGTGGAAAGAATCTCAACCTCTTTCTCTGATTCTATTTCCTCTGTTTCACCTTCCTCACCAAACATGTTTTCAACGGAATCAATATTTGCTAAGATCGCTTCTTTAAAGTTATCATCAGCTACAATCTTAAACTCTCCTTCTTTGTTTGCTTTTAGATTTAATGTTACGTTACGTGTAACCATTGGTGTATCTTCTGACGTCAAATACTTTACGACAGCTTTGAGCATAAGATCTTCAAATGCCTTTTCTGATTCTGGCGTTTGTTCAGTGAAGGCAGTTGCAAAAGCCATAGGCATTACCTCGGCAATAGTGCTTGACATCGCAACTCCAGCATCTACGGATGTTATTTCAACTTCGACTTTCGCTTTATTTTCGCTAGTAGATACCTCTACTGGTTTTTCAAACTTATAGTTTTTGCTAATTGCCTCTAACATAGCCTTGCCTACTTCTTCATTGTCCTCTTCTCCTACTACTTCATTAAAATCTCCCTCGATATACGTTGCAGCTTTTTCTAAATCTCCTTTTTTAAACGAATTCATAAAATCTTGCACCGTATTTGTTGGTTTCGAAGAACCACAAGCTGTAAGAATACCTACTAGTAGTAAGACCATTATCGCAGTGGATAATTTGGATAGGTTGTTACTGATTTTTTCTCTGACCTTTCTCACTGTAATTCCTCCTAAGGTTTATTATTATATTACTCTTCTGGGCCACAGGGACAGGTCCCTTAACCCCGCCCATTCATACGGCATTGAAAATAGAGTCATGGGATCCCTTGGCCCACTAATAACCTACTGCAGAAGCGCCGTACGCAGCTTGTTCGTTAGTAAAGCCTTCAAATTCAAGCTGCTCAATTAAACCTTGCCTTGAGAAACTCGTATAATCTAAATAGTTTTGGGCCGTTTTTGCAGCTTGCTCCATCCAATCTACTTCAATATGATCCACTGCAAATGTGGCGTCTTCTGTAGAGTAGCCTTCGTATTCAAGTTGCTCGATTAAGCCTTGTCGAGAAAATGCAGTATAGTTTAGGTAACTTTTAGCTTGTCCAATAGCATTAAGTTGCCCCATCGTATGCTGCGAACTTTCATCTGGCTTTACTGTTTCTTCTACAGGTGGATTAACCGTTTCCTCTGCAGGTTCTTCTGCGGGCGAAGCAGGAGCAGCTTCTTCTTTTGCAGGCTCCGGTGTTGTTTCCTCTGTTGCTTGCTCTGTTTCTGTTTTCTCTGTTTCTACAGGGGCGGTTGTTTCCTCAGCAGAAGAATCTACCGGCGTTTCTGTCGTTTCTCCGCAAGCTGAAAGGAATAAGGCAGCTGAAATAATAGATGCAGCAACAAGTGTCTTTTTCATGATCATTTCCTCTTTTCTTTTATATGTTTTTTATATAAGGAAAGAGCTAGCCAAAGCCAGCCCTTTTGCTTAAAAACTTAAGCTCATTGATAAGCCTACCTTATGTTAAGATAATTGCTCGATAAATTAGCACCAACCCATAGCAGTATTGTAAGCATCTCTAAAGTCTTATTCATCCGGACTTACCCCTTTTCCACTTGAAAGTACTTTAATCTCCCAATGGCCTGTCACCCCACCTACAATTGCACCAACTCCGCCAAACAATAGCCACCCTAATATTGCTCATTTTTTCACATTTATGATCCTTCTATTGATGTTTAGTATCCAATAAGAATAGATATATATAATAATATATTATCAAAGTTAGGAACTTTTTCCTAGGTAATATAGAAGGGTTCGGAGCATATTTAGCAAACAATGAAAAAGTTATCCTTATTTAGGGCCGCAGTTGCATCATTATTTTCTTTAATTTTCCTAGCATCGACTGGAAAAGAACCATTTCTCTCAATAAAGGTTATGGCACAGCAACGCTCCAAATAATCTTGTTCCACAAAACCCAAAAACCCAGCAACCTCACTCGCTGGGTAAGATAGAACTTATTTCTTTATGCGTTCCGGTAAACTCTGAATCGATTGCACGACAACGTCAAACTTTGCTTCCATTCGATAAAGCAAATAAAAAGTGACCGCAATCGGGAACGCAAGAACCTGAATTCCATGCCAAGGTGTATTGGGAAATAATGGTCGAAAGCCTTCTCTTTAAGGAAAACACAAGAAAGACTCCGATAATTTTTTGTTGAAATAGAGATACTTGACAACAAACCTCAACCATACATTTCAACTTAATATGAAACACCAGAACCGTCCCAACGTTTCCAGAGGGGTTAGCGAGAAAAAGGCAGGTTTCCAAAAGGCACTGTGACTTGTCACGTAGTCTTTCTAATTTACCTCTTTATGAACAAAAGAAGTCACTCCAAATGGCAAATTCTCCTTCTTAATCTGGTCTAAATACCACCACCATTCTTCCTTTGTTTGTTTAGATAAGGAAAAATCATATACTTTGCTAATATGCCCCACCACTTGTTTAGCATTTCGAATTAATTGCAGATCATATTTAGCCAGTTCTAGTTTGTCTTGAAAAGTTAAATCCTTATACACTCGATGCAATTCACTTCGATCATGCAGCATCGGACGCTTTCAAAAGGGCTTCCTTCAAAATCATTCACATCTTGACTATATTTTTCAATTTCTTATCTATAATCAATCATCCAAAAGCCTCCTTCAGCTTTCAAACTTGCTCTAATATAGAAAGATTTCCACTGTGTTACCAATTAGTAGCATGCTATGATTATTTCAGGTAAGTAAGAGAACTTCATAAATTTTTCTTAAAGTCCCCCTGCTATGTTAATATTTTAGCAAAATGAGGGACCTATACCATAACCCCAATTAATTTCCAAAGTAGCTGGATTAGATTAAGTTCGATACTTTACACTTTAAAATAACCAACTCCACTAACAAAAAAGCTAAGAGAAAAACCTCTTAGCTTTTAATTCAGAATAAAGTTTGATCAAAAATATCCCACAAACCTTAATTTATATAAAGGTATTTTTTTATTTCTTTTCTCCTGTTTTTTCTCACTGTTTTCACTTTGTAAAGCCTTATTATAATCTTCCATTACAAGCGCTATCTTTTCTTCATGATCTTGAAATGCTTTCCTCAAGCCATTAATAGCATTAATAATAAGATTTAAGGCACTGGCACGCTGTAATTGATCTTGTAGTGCTCTTTCTCTAAGTTCCCCATGTTTCCTAAAGAAAATAGATCGCGCAAGGTATTTTCGAGCAAAGTGAAACGTACCATCAACGGGATTCTTTCATCTCCCACTGATGGTACGTTTCAATATATGGACCTATTCATTAATGCTTCTTTAACGACAAGTCGTAGGGACTTGTCGATTAGTGGACTTATACTTATTTCCGAATGGTAGTAAAGTAAAACAAGAAATCATACGTAATACTTATGAAAAAAATTAATTACTTATCCTCTTCATTCTGTTCGTTTTCTTGTTGCTGTTGTTCGGAAGGCTCTTCTGTTGGATCTGCTTCGTTATCGTCAGCACCCTCTTCGAGTTGTTGCTCGTGCTGTTCAGAAGGCTCCTCTGATGGATCTGGCTCATTTTCATCAGCGCTGTTACAAGCTGAGAGTATTCCTATTGACAAAATAATAGACAAAAAATTTAATAAGTATTTATACAAAAGATTCCCTCCTTTAAAATAGTTACTTGAATTACTATCATTTGCATTAAAACAAAAATTATTCTTTTTGGAAAAAAGTCATATTTGTCAAATGATTTTTTAATTCAAGAAGCATAACTCCAATTAAAGATTACTGACAGCATCCTTAATATGACAATGCTAATGAAAAGAATCGTTATTCCCAAAGGACCATGCAGCCAATTAAAACCTATAACAAGCCCTGCTAAGATTCCCCATGCAGCGTAAATCTCTGATTGAAAGATCATTGGTTTTCTCCTAGCCAAAATATCCCAAATCATGCCCCCGCCCGCTCCGGTTAAAGTAGCTGCAAACATAATGTCCACTAAAGAAACACCGCTTTGAACAGCATTGGTCACACCTTGAATGGTGAAAGCAGCTAAGCCAATTGCATCAAAAAAGGTTCCCTTCCGTCATGATGCTGTCTCCCTAGGCTATGGGGGTCTGATCCCCATTCTCTTTGAAACACAAACAAATGAAAATAAACCTAAAAGACATGGGTCCAC
>CAWBCW010000018.1:0-18915 GCA_963787345.1 uncultured Bacillaceae bacterium
TTTTTCTTTTCATATGGATAAATTCTTTTTGATTTTGGCCAGACTTCACCCCCTTGATGAACCTGCTTCTTTTTAATCATATGCATGGCTTCTATGCCACTCAGTATGTAAGTAGCTGTACGAAATGATTTCAATCCTAACATCGAACGTAAAACGTGAGGACGGTGCGAGGCCACTGAAAAAGTGTTTAATTGGATCAGTTAGTGGACAATTCCATCAATATAAAGCGAATAAAAGGAGCTAGAGCATCTACATATAGTAGCTGATCTAGCTCCTTTTCTCTTTAGTGAACGGTGCCAGGCACTGTTCGCTTTGTCACACATGATTAATTTAGATAATTACAAAATTACCCCTCATGAAATTCGATCTTTCATATTTTCTAGCCATCTTATTTTTCCTTTTTTTGGGAGCGGACTAGCATGGTAATAATAGGGTTGTTTATTAAATTCCCACCCTACAATTTTTTCATGTGGTAAAACTTGTAGTGCTAATTCTGCTAAATTTTTCACTCCTGTATCCGTCCCCCAAGCCAAAATAACAGGACCATTACATTTTTCCGTTACTTGCTTTAACTCTTCTACTCTTGAGGATGAAAATATGCTATGACTTTCAAAACCTACCTCATTAGCATCATGTAGCTTCTGCTTAAATTCTGTTAAATTTCCAGCGCGAATGTCTGAAAGATTCAGTAACAGTACATTATTCCAACTCTTCAATCTCATGAGACGCATGACTTGGTACTGGGTGTTGTCTGTTTTTGCGGGAGTGTAATATAATGGAATTTCACCAGCATTTGCCTGTCGTATTTGGTAACTAGATTGCTTTGGTGTAGATAATCCCGGATTCACTAATACCAATATAGCATCATAATAGTCTTGGATTTTACGATCTTTTCGAAACACTTGGGCATAATTTCTACATTCGAAAACCTTCCCACACATTTCTAAGTTATAAAAACTGCCTTCAACTTCAAATTCATGTTTTAATACTTCAGCTTCAATAAACTCCACTTTATCGTCTCCTTATCGTTTTCCTCTAAGAAGCTTATTCATGGATGTTGATTAAATAACAAAATTAACAGATAACTTACTATTTATTGTACACGTAACTGAAGTCAAACTACTAATCCTTAGTCTTTATCCTTCTATTAGTTCTATCATAATCGACAAGTCTCTATGAATCCTTCTTTATTTACGATGTTTATTGCTATGCTTTCTAAAGGGAACTGATACTATTTTTCACTCCCTTGTTAGCTTTGTATATATGTTTATCTCTATAGTATCCTTACTATATACTGATTAACTTGAGCATAAAGTCCAGAAAAATTTAGGTCAGTCTGGACTACGTAAATTTTTAGTAGACCAAGGAATTGACCATGACCAAGACCTTAACTACCAATTAGTGCATAATAATATATCTTTAATAGTAGATATACTCACATATCAATCTTGAAAAATGTAGTGGTAAAGGAACTTCTAAATAATCATCATACTGAATGGTACCATAACGTAATCTGTGTGTTAATTTTGCCAATGCAGAAGGATCCATAATGTTTTCGCTATAGACTGGGATAAAAATCTCGAAAGCGGATTCCTTACGATAATATGTGCTTTCTCTCTCAAACTTTGTTTTGAATTTTCAATGGGTCCCCCCTCATTCATTCTTCTTTTATTGTACTCAGAATCTTGAGGTGGGAAACTTGCTGCTCGTTAAAACTAACAAATTCTTGCAACGACGAATCCATCCACTTGGTTTAATAATCCGAAGAACCTGTCCTCCTGATCCGATCGTTAATATGATCATTAAGTTGGTTAATTTCTATATAGTTTTTCCCCCACATATGCAAATGTTCCAAAATAGGCATTAAAGTATGACCCTGTTTTGTTAGCGAATACTCTACTTTCGGAGGTACAACCGGATATACTTTTCGATCAATAATATGATTTTCCTCTAACTCTCGTAATTGATTTGCCAACATACGTTGTGTAATTCCTGGCATTAACTTTCTTAATTCACCAAACCGTTTGGTCCCAGACGTTCCCAAATGCCATAATATTAACGCTTTCCATTTCCCACTAATAATTGAAAGAGTAAGCTCCTTTTCACAGTTAAATGTTTTCCCTTGAATTTCTATCATCATTTATCCCCCTATTGGATAATATTAAGTTAACTTATCACTCATATATAAATAGTTGATAATTGAAACCAATGGGTATTCATGAGCCACTTGTGGTCATATTTTCATCTCTCTTAATGAAAGCGTTTTACTAAGTTGTATATTTATATTATAATCTAAATATTCAAAATACAATAAATTAGTTCCTTTAGACGAGACAACTATTATTTTTTTGAGGTGTTATGGATGGTTATAACTAAAAAGAAAACAACAGTCCTACAATCGGTTAAAAAAGGATTACAAATTTTACAGCTATTTACACAAGAAAAGCCTGTTTGGGGAATTACAGAAATAGCAAAGGAACTTCAACTCCATAAAAGCACAGTCAGTCGTTTAGTTACCGATTTAGTAGTAGAGGGATTTTTACAAAAAGAGAAGAAGAAATATAAGCTTGGTTTTTCATTCTTAACGATTGGTGGAATCATCACCTCTCATCTAAAAATCCATCAGGAATCAAAGGATATTCTTAAGGAATTAGTAGATGATTTAGAAGTAACGGCTCATATTTCCATTTTAGAAGGCAGAGAAATTACTTACGTTCATAAAGTAGAGTGCAGCAACCCTGTACCTTTATTATCAGCGATTGGTAAGAAGCAGCCTCCTTCTTGTACAAGTTCGGGGAAAGTATTGTTAGCTTATCAAAAAGAGGCTGTCGTCAATCGCATTATTGAAGCGGGACTTCCTCGCCTTGGACCAAACAGTGTGACAGATCATGAACAACTCATCGATCAGTTGCGGCAAGTAAAAGAACAAGGATACTCAGTATGTATAGGGGAATTGCTTGATAACTTTGTCAGTATAGCTGCGCCCGTTAGAGATTATACAGGAGATGTTGTAGCAGCTGTCAGCGTTGTCGATACAATAGAGCGAATACACAATCAAAATATGAAACTATTTATAAAATATGTGATAGAAGCAGCCGAAGAGATCTCCATTCGATTAGGCTATCTTCCTTCCATTTATGAAAGTGAGCTGACATGAAATGAAAGATTCTCCTATGAATAAAGAGCAATATTCATCTCTTCGAAATGCTCTTCGTATTCTTAATTTGTTTTCAAATGAGAAGCCTGAATTACAATTAAAAGATATTATGATGGGATTGGGGGTGGGAAAAAGTACTGCCTTTCGACTCGTTCATACCTTAACAGAAGAAGGATTTTTGATAAGAGACTTTTCGTCTAAATCCTACCGTCTTGCCGCATCCCTATTAGCTATGGAGCAGACAATTATTCATAAGATGGATATATGTCGCTTATCAACAGACATTATAGAAAATCTATCAGAGGAGACGGGTGAAACGGCTCATATCGCTATCATCCAAGACTTGAAAGTTTTATATCTTCTCAAAGTTGATAGCTCAAATCCAATTAATATTTTAATTCATAAGCGGAATCCCCTTCATTGTACAAGTACCGGTCAAGTATTATTAGCATATCAACCAGATTCAGTCATTGATCAAGTAATCAATAAGGGATTCACTTCTTATACATCGAAAACCATAACAGACCCTCTGAAACTAAAGAATTTACTGCGAACGATAAAGCTAAAAGGTTATGCCGTCAGTAAGGAAGAACTCCGAGAGGGAGCCATATCCATTGCTGCTCCTGTAAAAAATATAATAGGTGAGGTCATCGCATCTGTAAGTATTGCGGGCCCCATCAGTAGAATCAATCAGCATACGCTGCCAAACTTAGTAAAAAAAGTACAACAAGCTGCTGATGAAATTACGAAAAGGTTTAGATAAGTGACTTAACTGAAAGGTAAGTTTTTTGTTAAAAAATAAGCTGTCTCCATTAAGCCATTATGTGTTGGCTAATGAGGACAGCTCCTTCCTTCTAGTTTAATAAAATGAGAGATTTAAATGTTACCACTTTACCCAAAGTTCCTGTGGTGCACGTCCAAATAATGTCGGTGGAATTGGTTTAAATTCTTTATTTACTAATTCCATTTCAGGAAGTCGGCGTGTCAATTCCTCTAGTAACACACGTAGCTCCAAACGTGCAAGCGGAGCACCAACGCAGTAATGAATACCAAATCCGAAAGCTATATTTTCTTTAGCATTTTCCCTATGGATATCAAACGTCTCAGGATTCGTAAACTTGCTCTCATCACGTCCTGCTGATGAGAGAACGAGCAGTATATTTGCCCCTTCAGGGATTTCCACTCCACCAATGGTTACAGCCTTACGTGCCCGGCGACGCCAGTAGAATACAGAAGTGTTATATCGTAAAACCTCTTCCACTGCATTTGGAATCAAGCCTGGATCTTCGCAGATTTCCTCCCATGCATGACGTTCTGTAAGTAAAGTATGAATCGCATTTCCTGCAAGACCTGTAGTCGTTTCATGTCCAGCAAACAAGAGACTGTATACGATACTTGAAATCTCCTGTAAGGATAATATTTCGTCATCCCCATTTCGATAACGAATTAAGTCCCCCATGAAATTATTTGGCGGTTCCTCCGCATTGGCGACATCTTCAACCATTTCCTTACAGAAGTTCCAAAACTCAACTAAACCGTGTGCCTCATGTTCTTGCTGCTCTATTGGGAGGATACCGAATTGCAACAACATGCGGTGCGCAGCAAGGTCTTTAATTCTACGAACATACTGCTTTGGAAATCCTAAGAAAAGGAATAGAACTTCCGCCGGAAACTCATAAAACATGTCTGTAGCGATATCAACCTCGCGCTTGGTAATAAATCGGTCGATATATCCATTCACTAATTCCCTTAGCTGTGGTTCAACTTCTTTTACCCGTTTTGGTGTAAAAGCATAGTTAATCGCTTTACGAATCTTTGTATGAGTAGGAGGGTCATTTCCTGCAATCGTATTCGGATTAAAATTACCCTCTTTAAGAACCTGTAAAGCCTTCTCTGATAAGGGTTGTACCGATTCGCGAATAACCTCAGCTGAATAGTCCTTCGGATTTGAAAGAACCCCTTTAATGTCGTCAAAGCGTGTCACAACCCAATAATTCGTTTCAGGATGAAAGAAAACGGATGCATCCTTACGTGCTTGATCCCAAAAAGGAAAAGGATTTCCCCAATACGCATCATTAAATGGATTAAATTCACTTCCTGCACTTATTGCACCTGTAGCACCTGTAAACGGACATTTACCCATTTGTTGAATTGTCTTTTCGGCTTCCACATCTATTACCTCCTATAATGTTTGAATATTATGTAATTATCATGTGAAATTACATCATTACTTTCACTCTATTAAAGTCATTCATATCGCTATTCATTTCTTAGCAGTAATTAGACTTTTATTAATTATTAATCTCAGGTTCTGCATGATTTATTAGATTACTTTGACCATTATGAGTATTAGTCTCAATTTGGGTCATTTGCTTTTTGTATTTAATCAGTGATACAGCAAGTGTTGCTAAGATTGCAGGAACCGCTAGGAATAAAAAGTTAATTTCCAATGGATAGTTCATGGATAATAAGATACCGCCTAGGGTAGGAGCAAGGATTGCACCTATTCTCCCTATTCCAAGCCCCCACCCAATTCCTGATGATCTCATCACTGTCGGATAGTACTGAGATATGAAGGTAATGGAAAGGATTTGACCTCCACCTGTAGCAAAGCCAGCAAGGATAAAAAGCATATTAATAATGAATAATGAATCTGGTTTTAAGGTAAAAGCGAGAAAAGAAACCGCTGCCATGGCAAACAGCAATTGAAGTACTCTTTTTGGTGTCCAGCGATCTGCTAACCACCCACCAGTGATAGCACCGCAAATAGATCCAAAATTTAATATGAGTAAAAACATAAGACCAGAGTTTGATGGGAAGCCAGCATTAGCCATTAAGTTTGGTAACCATGTATTTAACCCATACCACATTAATAAACTCATGAAAAAGACAACCCAAAACATAACTGTGCTTAATGCCCTTCCGCCTTTAAACAAGTTTACGATTGGTATTTCATGTTTCTTTGGTACAGCAATCTCCAAATGATCCCCTTTTCGCGGAGTATATTCTGGGCTGATTCTTTGCAGTATTTTTTTCAATTGATTCTGTTTATTTTTTAATAAATAGAAACTTGGGGAATCAGGCATAAAGAAATACATAAATGGTAAAGAAAGAAGTGGAAGTGCTCCAACAAATAAAACAGATCTCCAACCAAAATCAGGAATAAGATACATTCCACACACTACCGATAAAACACCACCAACCGAATAACCACTGTACATAATGGTAACTATTGTACTTCTTATTTTTTTAGGAGCATAGTCTGTTACTAAGGCCCCTGCATTCGTCATCACTCCACCCATACCTATACCGGCTACAAATCGAAAAATCCCAAAGCTTACAGGGCTATTTGAGAGAGCACAAAAGACTGTAAATAAACTGAATAACCCAACGCTTAATATAATAATATTCTTTCTTCCATATTTATCTGCCATAGGTCCAAGGATTAAAGCCCCTATCATAAGCCCAAATAAGGTATAACTACTAAGAGCTCCTGCTTGAACTGGTGTTATTCCCCATTCATCTATAAGTGAGCTTACGATTGTTCCATAAACAACTAAATCGAATCCATCAAAAATGATAATAAAAGCTCCCCATAACATTACAGATATATGAAATCGACCAAATTTACTATTTTCAATCAATTCAGCAACGTTAACTGTTCGCATTTATCCTTATCTCCTTTTAATTAAGAATGTCTTCATAAAACCACCTTTTTCATGAAAGTATTAACTAATACAAAATTCTAAAGCAATCCTTTTTAATGAAATCATCATAATCGTTTATCCTTTAGGTAAACGTCATGCTGATTCACCAATTAGTTAAATCATCCTGGCTAAAACAGTGTAACGTCGCTTGCGCAATAAGGACCACAACCTTATGTACACGTAAAAGTGGATCCAATACTTATCAATCACTTCCCTCCTCTAATAATTACCATAATATTCAGAAATATTAACTTAACCTCCTTTGCTTTCCTATCTAACTCTTACAAGAGTAACCTTCTATTTTTATTATAAATGCAAATATAGAAGAAATAATAGTACGCACTTTTATTTCATATAGTATCCAAATGTATACTAATGAGAACAAGTAGAGGATAGCTCACAAGGACTAAGTCCCATGGACACCTTTATCTTGTTCATAGAAAAAGGTCATTGTATGATTCATTTGATTGCGTTCTAATAGAACACTGTGTAAAAAAGAGGCTTGATTTGGCTTTGTTTGGAGTAATGCTGGCTTTATATCAATGGTTAATGACTGATGATATTTATTCTATTAAATGAGTCTTTCCTTACACTTTCCAAAAACACTCCTTTTCCTGCTATCGTATCGTTAATTCATTGGCAGCTTCTTTGACAGCTTTGATTAACTCTGGAATTCGATGAGCGGTGATTCTAGCTGTTGGTCCTGCAATACTGACCGCATACTTTACTTTCCCGGAAGAGGATCTGATTGGAGCCGCTAATGAAGTGTAGCCATAGATGTAACTCCTCTTTACTGTAGGCATATCCCTGTTTTCGTATTTTTATTAATCTCTCTTTCAATTCGCTAGGATTTGTAATGGTTTGACTTGTATAAGATTTCAACTCCATCGATAATGCTTTTTCTATTTCACATGGACTCTGATAGGCAAGAAGCACCTGTCCTGTACTTGTTGCGTGAATTGAATTCTGTTTTCCCTCATGCGAAAGCAAATAAGAATCATTGGGGCTTTCAACCTTTTGCAAGTACACCACATGGTCATTATTTAATAGTGCAAGATGTGCCGCTTCCCCTGTATCTTGAACGAGTTTTTCCAAAATTGGCGGGGAAATTTGGCAAATATCATAATAGGAAAAGATCGTTTTTTCTACTGCCAGAATTGAGGACCCTAAGCGAAATTTCTTTGTCTTCGGGTCTCTTGCTAGATACCCTTCATGAACGAGAGTCATGGTAAGTCTATGGACTGTACTTGGTCCCACTCCCATTCTTGCCGCTAATTCACTTAATCTAAATTCTGGTTCATCCATATTAAATAGATTTAAAAGTCGGAGAGCATTCCCTAATGATGAAGAACTTTTCATTGAATTATCATCCATTCCATTGTTTTAGTTACGATTAAGATTGTCATATTACGATCCTTCTTTTACTAAAAAGTGTGTTAAGTATTTTTACATAATAATAGGCCTATGTGAAGCCATCCATCTCTCAATTGGAATCCTTTTCATAAATCGATTCTAAATATCCTAAACGGGAAGAGATTTCCTTTGCTGCTTTAACGACTGCCTCCACATATTCTAAAAGTGGTTTTGTCCTCATCCGATTTCTTGGACCAATTAAACTGACCGCTGTTACAACCTCCCCCGTGTAATCTCGTATAGGTGCCGCAATACTAATGCTATTTTCATGCATTTCATCGATACAAATACAGTAACCTTGTTTTCTTATTTCCAGTAATTGATCTTTTAGGATTTCTGGGTCTGTTACACTATTAGGTCCCATTTTCGGCAGCCCTTCCTGCAAGATTTCCTCTACTCTTTTCATAGACATGTGAGCTAGTAATACTTTTCCAGAGCTTGAACAAGTTAGCTGGGTTATAATCACCAATGTCTCCTTGAAGAATAGAAGGTTGCTTACATTCAATTTTAAGCAAATAAACCACTTTTCCTCCTTCTAGAGTAGGAACCATAGCTGTTTCATCCAAGTTGTCTACAAGTGATTGCAGGGTCTCAGTAGCCTCCCTTTTAATTTCCATATGAGATTTAATAACTCCTGATAAATATAGAAGGGATAACCCTAACCGATATTTTGATCCCTTTTTTTCTATATAGCCTTCCTGACAAAGAACATCCAATAAGCGTTTTACTGTACTTTTCGGAATCTCTAATTCTCTCGCTATTTCGACCGTTCCCCAAATTGTTTTCTTTACTTCTAAATAGATTTAATATCCTAAGTCCATTTCGCACCGATTGGAGCAGTGAAGGATCTTTCAATGTGAATGCCATTTTTTCACCTCAATAAAATTTTTAAATAAAGTTCCACTATCAGAAAAATTACATTTTATTCAGAATATTCTTATTATAACATAATAGATAGTTAAGCAATATTAATACAATGCAGGGGTTATAGAGGAACGACATTTATTGTTGATGGCTTGTTATGTCTATGTTAAATCTATTATTCTAATAACATAAAACCCACCCTACTTTAAAAAAATAATTGTAAATAAGGAAAGGAATGAAACGATATGTTGAAGAAAACAATTGATCAAAAGGCATTTCAGCTTTTAAAAGAAAAAATGGATAAAGGTTTGTTTCCACAATGGGTGCTCACCGACCCAGACATTTATGAATTGGAAAAAGAGAAAATTTTTGGCCGAACTTGGCAATTTCTTGCTCATGAATCGGAATTAAAAGAACCGGGCGATTATGTAACAAGATGGATGGTAGATGACCCTGTCATTGTTTTAAAAGATAAGGATGGAAATATCAAAGCTTTTCTCAATTCCTGTTCCCATCGCGGAGTTCATTTATGCACGGCTGACCGCGGAAATAAGAAAACGTTTACATGCCCTTATCATGGATGGAGTTATAATCTTGATGGCGAATTAATTGGAATTGTCGCTGGAAATAAAGTATTTGGCGAAGAGATGGATAAAAAGGATTGGGGTCTACGTGAAATTCCTCAGAGTCGCTTCTTACCAAGGAATGATTTTTGGTAATTTAGATAAGAATGCGATGTCTTTAGAGGATTACTTAGGAGATATGAAATGGTATATGGATATGATGTTAGGGCGCAGTGATGGCGGAATGGAAGTTCGCGGATTCCGCAACGCTGGGTCGCAAAAGCAAATTGGAAAGGTACAGCAGAGAACTTTGCTGCCGATCCGTACCATGTCCAAACGACCCATCGCTCTACGGTTGAAATGGGAATTAGCCCCGAGGATCCATTATATGCTGGGTATGGACATCAGGTTGTATATGGAAAATGGCCATGGAATTAATGTGATTACTTCTAAAACAGGGAAAGCTCGAGTTCCATTCCAAAGTACACCTGAATCGATGTGGCCGATGTTTGAAAAGAATTTAACCCCGGAACAGCTAGATATTCAATCCAGAGTGACTGTTTTTGTCGGTGGAATGTATCCAAACCTCTCATTTGTGAGTCCAATTCATGGAACAGAAGGTCAGTTACACAATTATTTAAACTTCAGATTATGGCGGCCAATTGGACCTGATAAAGTCGAAGTTTGGTGTTGGTTTATGATTGATAAAGCCGCTCCAGAAGAATATAAAGAAGCCGCCTATCGAGGGTATTTAGGTTCCTTTGGCCCTACAGGAACCCTTGAAGTCGATGATACAGAGAACTGGGCTCGAATTGTTGAAGTTAGCAGCGGGTTAATGGCACGTGACAAAGAGTTAAACTATAACAATATTAATAATTATTTAATGGGCCTTGATCGTGTAGAGCCTGATCCAAACTTCCCAGGACCTGGCAAAGCGTACCCTACCACCTATCTTGATGCGATTGCCCGTAGCATGCATGAACAATGGTTTAAATATATTTCAGAAGGAATCTTTGAAAAGGAGGAGGAATTGATATGACCATCGTTCAAAATCAAGTAACACCAGAAATTTATCTTGAAATTACAAACCTATTAAACCAAGAAGCGTTTTATTTAGATAATGGGATGTATAAAGAATGGCTTGATTTACTAGCAGAAGACCTTACCTATCAAATGCCTCTGCGCGAAACTGTAGAAGGCGTTGGAGTTAATAATATAGCTACGGATATTGATTTCTATCATGAAACCAAAACTTCATTAAAGACTAGGGTTAATCGACTTTATACCAAGTCAGCTTGGGTGGAAAACCCTGCCACAAGACAAAGGCATTTTATTTCCAATATTTCGGTCACTGGCACATCCAACCCGGATGAATATCATGTAAGAAGTTACTTCCTTTTTAAAAGAAGCCGAGGTTCCCATCACGAAGTCGAGCAGCTATTTGGTGAACGGCACGATGTGATTCAAAAAATCGCTGGCCAATGGAAAATTGCCAAAAGGCTAATTAAACCCGATCAAGCTGTAATTACCACGATGAATTTGAGTATGTTTTTATAACGGTGATTGTTATAGGCAATTCTATACAGTTTCTAGAGATAATTTATTATTTCTTTTCACTTGCAATAATTGATGATATCTAAAAAGTGCTTGGGAAACAGGCAACGACCTCAATTATCGTTTAAAAAACTTTTCACTAGAATAAGCAAAACCGACTGTCATCGTAAAACAGTCGGTTTTCTTTCAGGTTGATGATTTTAATAATTTCTTTCACTAATCAAAGTTTCATTGCTCGATTCTTCTACCGTGTTTCTTAAATTAGCCCCAGATGAAATTTGGAATACTCGAAGTCCGATGCAAGGCCAAATAGATGGTCAAAGATACCCGATTAGACAGATTCGTACACAGCCCACTGTACAGAATTTGTAAAGACATAAACTTCTAGAGGCACTCCGTGTTCACCAATTTCCTCACAGAATAATTAAAAAAGCTTATCATACGGCTGAATTCAGAAAACTCCTTCTATTTAGACTGTATTTTAACCATATGAAAGTGCCCAGAAGATTTCTTTTCTGAGCACTTCATCTATTGGGTATTGGACAATTTTCCTGTCTCATCCGCTATACTTTGATCCGTCACAGACACTTCTTGTTGTGGCTGTTTTTCTTTTTTAAACCTTGAGTAAACGGGAACGACTGCTGATAGAACAGCCAACGCTAAAAATATAGCGGCAATCGGCCTTTGGACAAAGATAGATAAACTATCCCCTGACATGACTAGCGCTTGTCGGAACGAAGATTCTGCCATCGGTCCAAGGATAATTGCAATTAACATCGGTACAACTGGATAACCAAATTTCGGAAGAATATATCCGATAATCCCAAAAACAATCGCAATCCATACAGATGACATTGAATTATTAAAAGCATACGAACCGAATAAACATAAAGTAAGAATAATCGGCAATAAAATATTCGTTGGGATTAGAGTTATTTTCTCAAACCAGCGAAGAGTAGATTTTACAACAAAAAACAAGAGAATATTCACCAAAATAAACCCTAACATAATAGTATAGACAAGGGTACCATGTGTTTCAAACAATTGAGGTCCAGGTTGAATCCCTTGAATAAGTAATGATCCTAAAAGGACTGCTGTCACAACGTCACCAGGAACACCTAATGTAAGCATTGGAATCAAAGTGGCTCCGGTTGTACCATTATTACCAGACTCAGAAGCCGCTACTCCATCCATACTCCCCTTTCCAAATTCTCCAGGCGATTTGGAACTGCGACGTGCTTCGTTATAACTGATAAATGAAGCAATGGCCCCTCCTGTACCCGGCACCGCACCAATGATACTTCCAATCAAACTTGACTTCACAATGGTTTTCTTATAAGGAAGGAGATCCTTCCAGCCAAACTTTTCCTTTTCAATTGAATTGGTTGCTGAAATTTTCTTGATTCCTTTTTCAATCTGATTTAGAATTTCTGAAATAGCAAAAAGTCCGATTAAAGCAGGAACTAAATTTATTCCTGATAACAATTCGGGAACATTAAAGGTCAGGCGAGTACTGCCTGTGATCGGATCCATACCGACTACCGCTACAAGCATTCCTAGACAAGCCATGATCAATCCCTTGCTTAACGATTTTCCACTGACACTGGCAATAATCGTTAATCCAAATAGAGCAAGGGCAAAATATTCAGGCGGACCAAAATTTAATGCAAATTTTGCCACTTGCGGTGCTGCAAAGAGAAGAATGACACCACTTATTAATCCACCAGCTACTGAAGCATATAATGACATATTTAAGGCTTTACCAGCTTTACCTTGTTGAGCTAGCGCAAATCCATCTTCAGCAGTCGCAGCAGATGCAGGCGTTCCAGGTGTTTTCAACAGAACCGCACCGACTGAACCTGCATATGTTCCTGCACAATACACACCGATCAACATTAAGATGGCAGCTTCAGGAGGAAGGGTAAATGTAAATGGGATCATTAGAGCAACAGCTAAGGTCACACTAATCCCAGGTAGTCCACCCGCTACGATTCCGACTAAAATTCCTATAAGCATAAACATCAAATTTTGTAATGAAAATATTTGCAAAAGACTAACCATGATTGTATCCACTTTTTCTCTTCTCCCCCCTTAGTTTGTTTCTTCGTTCCTATCAACAAGACTTCCCCAAATAAGCGGTATATTTCTAAAAAGTAATTTGAAGTAAGTAGGTAGCAGTCACATAAAGAAGTGTTGTAGATACGATCGATATAATAGCCATTTTCACATAACTTCGATTGCCTATTACATACATAAGTAAAAATGCGGTTAACAAGGTTGGAATAATAAAGCCGATTAAAGGTAATAAAATAGCCCAGAGGATCAGTAGTCCATATGAAATAACGACGCGATTTAATCCTACCTTCGTTATTTTTGGAGGTTCTGCCTCAGACTGATTTTCTTCATTTTTAATAGACTGAGTATTCTTTCTATTTTTCAGTAGATTAGAAAGAATAGATAGAGAAGAAATTATTATAATCAATATAACCAGCACCGTGGGAAAAGACCGGGGACCAACAGTTAGCCCCGGAACATCCACAATTTGTTTTGGAATGACATAAAGAAGCAATGCCCCAAAAATAATCATAAAGACTTGCGGTAAATATAGGGATTTGCGTACTCTCATATCTTTCCCTCCTCTTAAAGGTCACTTATTTCATCTGATTAATCATTTCCTTATTCATCTTGAATTCTGTCTCAAGAAGTTCCTTTGTCTTTTCGGTATTTTCATAACGGACTCTGGAACTCATTTTCTCAAATTGTTCGATAACCTCAGGATCACTCATCGTTTTTTCAACTGCTTCGTCTAAAATCGCAACAATACCCTCTGGTAAATCTCTTGGTCCATACAATACACTTGGTGAATCAACGACAATGTCATAGCCAAGTTCTTTTGCAGTTGGTACTTCGTTAATACCTTCGATGCGTTCTCCACTAAAATGCATTAAAGCTTTTAATTCACCATTTTGAACAGATGGTACAATATCAGGTTCTTTCAAAACAACGGCATCCACATCTTTTCCAAGTAGAGCTGTTCTTGCAGTAGCATTCCCATCAAATGGAACCGCCTTCATTCTAGTGTCTACTTCTCCTAAAAAGCTTGACATCGTAATTTCTGGTAATGATCCTGCTCCAGGATGACCGTACGAGTATTTTCCTGGATCCTTTTTAAGATCTTCAATAAATTCTTCCATGGTATTCCAAGGTGCATCTGGGTGAACCGCTACGATAAAACTATCCATATTCACGGTACTGATTGGAGTAGGATCTGTTTCTTTATAAGGCGTCAATCCGTAATGGGGATGGATCGTAATCGGTCCTGTCGGTGTGTAACCAAGTGTGTAGCCATCTGCTTTGGCATTGACGACTTCAGACATGGCTACTACACCATTTCCTCCTGGCTTACTTTCCACGACAACGTTAGCATTATTAGGTAAATGCTCAATCAATTTTTGTGAAATAATTCTTGTTGCTGTATCCGCTTGACCTCCGGCTGGAAAACCTACCAAAATCTTAATCGGCTTTTTCGGATAATCAGCTTCCTTTCCTGATGCTTCGTTTGTATTACTACTACATCCCATAAGAATTAAAAATAAGGAAATCAAAAGGACGGTGAAAATAGCCCGCTTTTTTTTGAATAGTTTCATCTTCAAACCCCATTCCATTAAATTTTGTATTTCATGAAACTGATATACTTATACCCTTTGTTCTGTTTTCATATAAATGTCTATTTTATCCAAGTCCTTAGGAACGACAATTTCTCCATCAAATTCTGATGCTGTTTCGCGGTAAGCCTTTTCAGGATCGACCTCTGGTAAGAAATGAGTTAAGACCACTTTTTTAACATCGGCCTTTCGAGCGATTTCCCCAACCTGTTCAGCCGTGCAATGCTCTTTTTGAAGCTCACCCCAAATTTTTTCAAGAGCTGGGCTCATCTTTCCTATTGACAAAGCCCCATCGATGATTAAAAGATCAGCTTTTTCCGCTAACTTTATAATTCCCTCATGTGGAGCTGTATCTCCTGAAATCACGACCACTTGACCATCCAATTCAATTCGAAAACCGAAAGTTGGGACATTATGTACCATCGATTCAGCGATTAAGTTTAAGGACAATGGATTCTCAACTTGTCCAGACTCTTCAATTTCTATAATCCGCACATCCTTAATTCCTGCTCCAGACCTTCCTAATGAACAGCGGTATTCAATGTCAGTAGAATATAAATCTATAATTTTTTCATGAAATTCTTTCGTTCCTTTAGGGCCAATAATCGTTAATTCCGATCTTCCTCGTCCCCACCCTCCGATTAAGAATTGACCGTAACCAAAAGTATGATCAGAGTGAAGATGGGTAAACCATAATTGGTTAATCGACTCTGGAGATATTCCTGCTTTTAATAGTTGATTCGTCGTACCTTCCCCACAATCTATTAAAATATGTTCGTTATCAATACTTAAAACTTGAGCTGGTCCAGAGCGTTTTACATCCGGACGCGGGCTTCCTGTCCCTAACATCGTAACTGAAATATTTTTCATGCATTCTCAATCCTTTTCATAGGTTATTTTTATTTTTGCTCATTTTGAGTAAAATACCTTATTTAGAATTTACTAAACTTTCAGAAAATAGTCAATGCATTTTTATAAACTTTGATAATATTTAAAACTACTTTTCTAATTGGATCTTCCATCGATATTAAAAGGTTGTTGCTATAAGCTTTGCAACAACCTCATTGAAAAAAATATTTTTTCAAAAAAATGATTCAAATACTTTAATAGCCGCACCTACAACCGCTGATCCTTCTTCGAAATTCCCTTTGCTAAATTGCACTTTGGAATGACCGGTTATATGTGATGACGTATACTCTATCACTTTTTCATAGTAACCCGGGTATTGTTGGAGTAAAGGGCCGTTGAGAACGATCCTTTTTGAATGGAAAAGGGACGCGATGTTGGCAACTGTTATGCCAACGTATTTAGCAGAATTTAAGATAATCTTTTCTGTCCTTTCATCCCGCTCAAGAAATACACTCATGATCTCATCTAGCGAATAACCCCTTGCTGAATTAAATTTTTTATGAAAAAAGTCTGGTGATAGTTTTTTTATCTCATCTAAAATGGATTGAAGTGAAGTATAGGCTAGTGCACATCCATTTTTTCCACAAGTACACATCTTCCCATCTACGTGTATAACGGTATGTCCATAATTACTAACATCCCCGTTTTCTACTCGGAGTAACTCACCATTAAGGATCACCCCGCAGCCCCATGCCCATCCAACTACAACATTTAATAGATTTTGGGAATCTTCATTATATTTATACTCCCCGAGAGCAGCGACATTTGCTCCGTTCTCCAGCATCGTTTCTACCGGAAATGCCTCTTTAATCCTCTCAACTATTCGGACATTCTCCCATCCGGGAGCCAAAAAAAGCCCAGGAGATACGATGATCCCTTTTTCACGATCTAAAGGTCCAATTGCTCCTATTCCAATTCCCAGAAGGTCATTCGTATGCAGATGATTCTCATTCAGAAATTCATGAATCGTATGAATGATCTGTTCGATCACGACCTCTGGCGTATGCTCGGAAGTCATGACAATCGACCGTTGATTGATTTTCTTAAATAATAAATCAAAGAGGGCAATCTTTGTTTCCGTCCTTGTAATATGGACACCGACAAGATAATGGCAAGCTGGATTGATACGATAAAGAACTGGCGGCCGTCCCCTTTCAGCTTCCTCAAAGCCAGTTTCTTGTATGTATTCGCGACTAAGAAGCTCCTTTAAGGATCGAGCTACTTTGTTACGGTCTAAACCGGTTTTATGAATAAGGGAGGCCCTTGATATAGGACCATATTGATAAATATCCTGATAGATTAATTTGCTGTCTCGATTCTGAATGGATTGATCTCTCAAATAATTAGATAACACCGATATCTCCTCCTATCCCTCTAAATTAATTCAATAAATTCAACAACAGAATCTTTATGAAATCTCTGCTTTTTCTCAACAAGCCATAAATTTCATTTTAAATGTACGCCATTTATTTGCACTTCCCGTAAGGTTCCTTGTCGTAACTCTCTTGTCACTGTGAGTCATAGTAAAATAAAAATCCCTAGTCTTTTGCCTCGACAGTACTTTTAATGGCTTGTGTGCTTCCAATTTCCATGTAACTTTTAATCTGTTCCAATCCCCCGTATCCTTTAACATATTTTCCACAATTAAGCGTGTTCCTGAATGAGATTCGCGCCAAATCATCCTTTCATTGGCTAGTTCTTCGATATCAATCATTCCTTCCCAATGGTGCTCTGGTGTGTATACAAGAATCAGCTCGTCATCTGCAAATTTTCCACAATCAAACCTTTATGATCAGGCATTCCCCCTACCAAGACCAAATCAGTGACATTGTTGGTTGAATCTTCTAAAGCACTAGGAGTATTTTGGAGAATTAATGAAACTCTGACATCAGGATGTTGTTTTTTATATCTCCCAAATAAGCTTGGTAATAAATATTCCCCAACCGTAAAAGTGGCCCCTACTTGGAGATTGGCATTGAACTTTCCGATTTCCTGTTGGATGGCATCTTTGGAACGAGTAAAATCGCTTACAATCATTTTGGCATAGGGATATAATATTTGACCAGTTTTTGTTACTTTCATTCTTCCTCCAATTCAGTCAAATAGTAGAGTGCCATAATAATGTTTTAATTGGTTGATTTGTCTTGTAACAGCCCCCTGCGATACATAATTTAACCTTGCAGCCTGACGAATACTTCCTTCGTTCACTACCAAACAGAACATTTTTGAACTTTCAATATTCAATGTTATCAACCCTAACAAGGGACACAGGGACAGGTCCATTGGCCCACACATTCATACGGAATTAAAAACAGGGTAATGGATCATGTGGCATAAGACTGTCCCCTTGACCTATTAATCAAACAGCAGAAATTGAAAAAGGATACCTTGTAAATTGTAAGGTATCCTTAATTAAACTACCTATGTTGTGCCATTGAACCACCATGTACCTTCGAGCAGTCTATAAGGTTTCCATCAAGATAAGAAACATCTTTGGTGATTTAAGTCGTTATTCGTAAAGAAAACATAAAAAGACTCCGATAACTTTGTGTTGAAATAGAGAGACCCGACAACAAATCTTAACCATACATTTCAACTTAATATGAAACGCCAGAACCGTCCGGGACTGCTGATAAAGTGGTATATAAAAAAATAAACGTGAATTTTCATCAATATAAAGGAAATAAAAGAGGGTAATTATCTACATGTAGTAGGTAATTGCCTTCATATTTTTCAAAGATGGACTTTTTCACTGGTCTCGAACCGTTCCAATGTTTCCATAAAACTATGATCGAATACACGATTACCAAGATTGATGGTGATCACTATTATGGAAAAAGTGAGGACGGGACCGATGCGCTTTTCTGATGAAAACATTCTTTCCGGTGATAAGATACAGGTTCAGGATGAGGTAATAGGCTATTTGAAAAAGACTAGTTTAGGTAAACAGTAGTCAAAGTGGCGAAGAAATAATATCCCGAGGTGCTGCTTTTGCCTACTGAAAACGTGGGCATATTACCCGCCTATTCTCAATTCATCTATCTATCAAGATTGGTGTGAAACCAAGACGGAAAATCGAAGAA
>CAWBCW010000019.1:0-7957 GCA_963787345.1 uncultured Bacillaceae bacterium
GATCGAGAACCGTATAGACGGCTCCATATTGCTTATACTGATGGGTGTCGCTTCCCCCGACCACCGGTTTATCAAGAGCTGAGGCAAATGTATTCACATCATTGATATTTTCTTGTATTCCGCGCTTATGCAAGTCTTTGCCATTCAGATCGAAAGCGTCTAGCTTCTTTAACAGAGAAGGGTCGTGTTGTGTTAACGAGGTTTCTGAACGATATGGATGAGCGCCGATCACGAGCATTTCATAATGGGATCGTAGCTCTAATAAATCAGCGAAAGGAATGAAGGCACCTTTTTCTGTGAAATCATTTAACTCTTCACGCATAGCACGAACATCCTGTACACTTCCAATGCATAAAATATGCCCCACCTCTAATACATCGACTTCCATCCCTGGGAAAACCTTCAAACCAAAGATATCATAGTATCCATCCTTATATGAAAAATGGGCGTCCAGCGTATCATAGACCTCATAGAAGTTCTTTGTATTAAAATGCTCGGTTAAAGCAATGCCATCAAGACCCTCTTGAAGTGCTTGATGTACCATCTCTTCAAAATAAGGTAATGAAAAGTCTACTTTTTTTGATAGTTTAGCATGTGTGTGAAAGTCAAATTTCATAATAATCTCCTTTATAAGACAAAATGTAAAGCGTGAACAATTACTAAATAAAAAATTGTGATCATAATAAATGAATAATCAATATAGGTAAGTTTGAGATATCCCGTTTTTAATTTCACCATTTCTCGATTGTTAGCACCATAAGTAAATCCCTTCACTTCTAGTGCCTCAACTGTTGTTCTTGATCGTTTTGCTGTATTTAAAATCAACGGATAAAATGAACGAATAAACACGATTAAGAAATACATAATTTTACGCCAATATAAAAGACCGCTTTTTACAGGTGCCTTTCCTCGTAAACGATAAGATAAGATGATCTGCTGAAATTCCTCAAGTAAGGTCGGCAAAATCCGGTAACCGTACGCAACACTAAAGGAGAATTGTTCCGGAAATCCCAGTCTTAACAAAGCATCGCTAAATTTCTCTGGATTCAAACTTGTAAAAGCAGCCACACTGGCAAGTGAAATACCACCTAGCTTGATGCTGAGCCAAAACATAGGGAGAACGGTTTCTAAATTTCCACCAAAGAAAAGTGAAATTCCAAAGAGAATGACCATTTCCCCCAGTAAGCCAAGTCCTAATACGCCTAGAATCAACGGACTAACCTTAGCCTTATAGGTTAAAAAAACCATGAGCAGTAAATAGCCAATTAATACAACGTGGCTATGGATAAACCAAGGAACAATGGCAAAGTAGCTGTACCAAATAAGAAGAACACGAGGGTCAAGCTTTGTTAATAGATTTACCTCCGTACTGTAGGCAGTTCTAACAATCTCTCCTTTTACGTATTCTAAGGAAAACTTGTCGTCTATGAACTTACTAATTTCCAACTGATACACCTCGCTGGTTTAAGTTTTTCCAATACGTCACAAAGGAATCGACCGTTGGACAGTAAGGATAATTCAGCTCGTGACATAAGCGAATGATTTCCGGAGGCATAAGTCCAGCCTGTTCTAATAGCTCATCCTGTTGAAAGATTACTTCACTGGAATCATCCGCAATTAATTCCCCGCCATGCATGACGAGAATTCGATTTGCCCATTCTGCTACTAGCCCCATATCATGAGTTGCGATGATAATCGTATCAACATGTCTTTTTAACTTCTCTAGCATCTGTACGACCTTCGTTTTTGTCGCAATATCTAGATTGGCTGTAGGCTCATCAAGAATGATGATCGAAGGACGCATCGCTGCTCCAATCGCCAAAGAAACTCGACGCTGCTGGCCGCCACTTAACAAACGAGCATCCTGATGTTGTAAGTGGGTTAAATCGAAATCCTCTAATAGCTTATCAACTAACGAGAGATCCTCCACTTTTCTTGCTTTTAAATAGAACTCAATTTCTTTTCGTACACTATCATCAATAAACATTTCTTCTGCATTCTGAAAAACATAAGCAACATGATTGGAAATTGCTTCAGGTGTATGTTTCTTGATTGGTTCCCCAAACAGTTCCATGAGCCCTTCTGATGGTTTCACGACCCCGCTCACGACCTTTAATAAAGAGGATTTTCCGGCTCCATTATTTCCAACGAGAGCTACTTGATCTCCCTTGTAAAAAGTAGTAGAAATTGAGTTTAACGCCGTTTTTCTTTGCCTTTGAAGGGTGCGGTAACGAACTTCTACATTTTTCAACTGTAGAACAGGCTGTTTTGTATGTTTCTTAGATAGCGCTATAACAGGACGAGTCGTCGGATTGACTCCGAAATAATCGACAGCCTCATCTAAAGTGATCGGATAGTTTCCATCTCGACTGATTCTGTGGGCAGCTAGAGTAACCTGTGGCGGAAAGATTTGCCGTTGTACGAGATCATTCACACTGCATAACGCCTCTTTAACCCCTTTTTTCCAAACAACCCTGCCTTGATCCATCAGGGCGACCTTTTTACAATAGTTAGCAATAAATTCAGTATGGTGTTCAATCACAATGATGGTTATTCCGTACTGTTCATTCAATGTTTTAAGGACGTCGTAAATGGTCTTGGCATGTTGGGGATCTAGCTGGGCAATCGGTTCATCGATGATTAAGACTTTAGGTCTCATCGCAATGGCACCTGCTAAGGCGAGTAAATGCTTTTGCCCGCCGCTTAATTGCCAGACAAACTCTTTTGCTAAGTGAGAAAGACCTGTAACTTGTAACGCCCATTCCCCGCGTTCTTTAAAGTCTGCCAGCCCATAATTCAAAGGGACAAATGAGGCATCATCAATGACAGTTGGTCGAAGCAGCTGATTTTCAAAATCTTGATACACATATCCAATTGACTTGGAAAGAGTCGCTACAGGATAATTGGAAGTCAGAAGGCCGTCGCTTTCCACTTCACCCTCAAATTCTCCAACATAAAAGTGTGGAATTAAACCGTTCATCGTTTTGCATAGAGTCGATTTACCTGATCCATTCCCACCTATAATCGCAAGAAATTCCCCTTCTTCTACTTTTAAACTAGCATGATCTAATACTTTCGTTTCGCTTCCAGGATATTGGAAGGAAACATCACGAATTTCTATTAATGGCTTAGACACTCTTATTCATATCCTCACTTTTATTCGTTTCTTTTCCTTTTCTTACTAAAAATACGATGATGGCAATGGAGCAAACGGCTGCTATGCCAATAATGATCCAAATAAATTGATTGCCATACATGTCAACAAATTCAGGCTCCCAGACACCAAGTGCAAAGTCTGATTCAGATAATGCTTCAAAAATGAAAGCAATGATGGATAAAACAATACCTGCCACAATAAACTTCGGCGTTAGAATACTCTTGATTGGATAATTCAATTTGTTGTTTCGAGGCTTCATCCCAAGCAGCGGCTCGATTTTCCCATATAATCGGGGAACTAAGTATAATGTTGGCAGTAAAGCGAATAAAGTACCTGAGAAAATCAAATCGGTTAAAAATTCAACGCCTTCGACAATGAAGATACTTTCAGCTAATCCTGGTACGGCTTCAAAGTCTTCAACCCCAATCACGACTTTTAAAATATCAACAATTGTAGCTAAAACAAGGAATATTCCATAACCTGCAATTGTACCAATAGCTACTTGTGATTTTTTTTGAGGGTTGCGAACAATCATCCCACCGATACACATTCCAAGAGAAAATAGGATAAACTTTTCGATTTCACCGATTCCGCCAAACTGACCTAACATGAGTTCACCAAAAATTATTTCCCCTGTAGAGGCACCAATGGCAGCATAAAGGGGATGGAATAGCATGCATAGTGCTAAAGGAATGAAAGCGAAAGCATCGATGGAAAGTTCGATAGGTCCTAATTGAACCGATGGAACAAGCTCCGTAAACATGTTGCTTAACCCATATAGACACATCGATAAAATAAAGACCATCATTTTCTGCGACTGCGTTAATTCATACGGCTTTGTTTTTGTTAACAACTTTTTTCCTCCTCTAATTTTCAATTCCCATTTATTGTAGTGCTGTATTATTAAGGGAACGTTAAGGAATGATATTGGAATTGTAAGATTTTTTAAATTTTATTTTTTATGAAAAATATTTTTCATTTTGTGGTAAATTTCTTTTAGGAGGGAGCGTAAATATGGATATAAAATGGGATGTTTCCAAACTAACGGCTAGTCAAAAAAGAGTCGCCGATTTCATCGAAAAAAGTGGAGAACATATTTTATATTATTCAGAAACGGAGATCGCTAAAGCCTTGGGGGTAAGCAATGCAACGATTTCGCGTTTTTGGAAAAATATCGGCTTTGATAACTTCAAATCTTTTAAAGTAATGGTAAAAGAACAGGAAAAGGTCTCACCTGAAAATAAGTTGAAAAATTCGTTGTTACAAATTCAACAGAGGCAATTGCAAGTTCATGAGCATTTGCTTTCGATGACGAAGGGTCAGCTTGTTAATACATTAGAATCACTTGATGTTGAGAAGTTTAAACAGGCGATTACGATCATGACTGCCTGCAGAAAGTTATATATTCATGCACCTTCTTCTGCAGAGGGGCTTGGGGTCTTAATGAAACACCGCTTGGCGCGGTTTGGTCTGGAAATTGAGATTTTACCCAAAAGTGGACATGAGCTTTTTGAATCGTTAATGCATTTCAAGCAGGAGGATGTTGTGTTGATTTTTGGATTTGTGTCCATGAACCGTGAAGCAAGCGTCCTGCTGGATTATGCTAAAAAGGTAAACTACAAAACTATTATCGTGACCGATTGTTTGATCTCAGATTTTCAAGAAAGCGGCGATTACGTTTTCTATACAAATCGCGGAGAATTATGGGAATTTCACTCTATGATCGCCCCAACCTTTTTAGTAGAAAATATTATCCTCGGCATTGGCCAACAACTAGAAGAACAGTCCCTTCAGAACTTGGAAAAATTAAGCCAGCTACGAAAACAATACAAAGATCAGCTGCCAAGGCTGAAGTAGTTTTGGGTGCCAGGTGCCATCCAGAAATTGAAAACCATGAAGGAGAACAAAACTAGCAAGGTGATATGATGCACATCAGAATTGGAGATGTTATGATGGAAAACATTCAAAGCGTTCATACTCAAATTGTACAATGGTTAGATGAGCTCGTACCTTTTATTAAACATTCATTATCCCAAGCCTTAAAAATTGAGGAGAAGGCCCATCGAAAAGATCTTGTCACAAACATAGATAAAGAAGTGCAGGGGTTTTTGGTTGGTAAAATTACCGAGGCCTATCCTAACCATATGATTATTGGAGAAGAGTCACCGCCGCCTCCAATGAATCATCCGAGGGAGCACGTGTGGGTCATTGACCCGATTGATGGGACAACCAATTTTGTAAAACAAAAAGACCACTTTTGTGTATTGATTGCTTATTATGAAAATGACATTGGAAAACTTGGGTATATCCTTGATGTGATGAACGATGATTTATATTATGCAATCGAGAATCAAGGAGCCTTTTTGAATTATGAAAAAATAATAGAGCCACCTGAAATCACCCTACAGGATGGACTGATTTCGGTTAACGTAAGGGAATGGTATGGAAAAGAATGCTTTAGCAAATTAGCACAGGAATCCTTTGATATTCGCTACTTTGGTTGTGGTGGTATTGATAGCATCCATGTGATAAAGGGGAAGTTTGCAGCCTTTGCTACATCCAAATCCGGTAATTGGGATTTAGCTGCACAGTTAATCTTTGCGAAGGAATTGGGTTTGAAGGCCTCTCGGTTTGATGGCAGTGACATTACGTATTTAGACAGTGGGGACTGGGTTCTGTCCAATAAAGGAACCTATGATGAGCTGATAGAAATTTTAAAAGACTGGCATGAAAAATGAAATTAAGCGACCATGAAAGGTGCAAAGTACCATCCGGGAAAAAGCGGTCACCCAAAAATCATCATTACTTCGTATGAAAGAGAAAAAGAGTGTGGGATTCTTGAAGGCCTTGTAATACTAGGGGATATGATTGTTACACTCCAAAACACTTTATCTTCAAAAGGTCTTTTTATTGCCGAGATCCTTGGCTGGATTATCGTTCTTATTTGTGACATTGTTATTACTGTTTTCTTCCATGTAATTGCACTACAGAAACCGAATCAATTTGGGGTGATGAAAGCGATGGTTCGATTAGTAATGAAGATAAACATTTTACGAAAGAGTTATTAGAGGGGACTCTGATCAGCTTTCAGGGGGAGAGCGACAACGAATAGTAGTTGCTCGCGCTTTCATGAATGACCCAAACATTATTTTGGCTGATAACCTAAAGCGAATCTTGACACAAAGTATATTATTGAAATTGTTGAACTGATTTCAAAGGAAGTAAAATCAAGAAATAAAGCCGCCATCATGGTCATCCATGATGAACGTCTATTAAAATATTGCGACAAAGTCTATTAAATGTCAGGTGGAAATTTAAAACTACATGAAGGCTTGCTCGCCATTCATTAACTGAAACAGGAGGGCAGTTCTTCTGTCTCCTGCCTTTTTGTTCTTCTATATTGATTGGTTACGGTGTAAGCAAATAATATTTTTTGAAAGTCTAGATAACTGCTATAGAGGTTGGCTTCAAAAATGACCATTCAAATAAGGGCAACATTCATGTAAAGTCTTGGATAAAATAATAGAATCAATCCTCAACTAAACAAATTGTATTAATAGTTGGTTAAACTTATCTCGTTCTTCCCAGAAGGTACCATGCCCACTATATTGAAAAGGGATTAGCTGTGAATCTCTTATTTTTTGGTTTAATTCTTCGGCTTGTGCAAATGGGATCACTTTGTCATGAATGCCGTGAATGATTAAAGTAGGCACCTTTATTTTCGAAAGGTCCGCATGCAAATTTTCATCTCTTAATGTAACGATAATTGCAGCTGTCGACCAACTTGCTGCTTGCAATCCCATTTGTAAAAACCAGTCTGAAAATGGTTTTGTTATATACTGAAAGAAAAAGCCATCTGTGACGTCTTGCATCATTTTAGGTCGATCGTTTAAGACTTCTTTAAGAAAGTGATTAGCCGTTTCAGCGGTAAATCCAGTTGGAGCGGCTGCATCGATCAGAACAAGCTTGGATACCCCAAAGCCGTTGTGACGAGACATATATCGAATTGCGATAGCTCCACCGGTAGAATGGCCTGCGAGAGTAAAGTGGTTTAATTGAAGCGTGTTAACGAATGAATCGGATATCGTCTGCAAGCCTATCAAAACTATATCCATTCATTGGTTTATCTGACTTCCCAAATCCTCTCCAGTCAATTCCGATACAACGGTATCCCATTGAGGGAAGTATATTAAATTGATACTCAAACTGTTTATGGTTTAGCGGCCAACCATGTAAAAACACGATAGTCTTTTTTCCACTTGGGTTAATATCTTCTACATACAAATTCACGTCTGAATCTACATTCACAAAGTAGCCCATGAAGACTCCTCCTTCGTTAAAATGGCTTCAACTATAGAATATTCATTTTGTAAACATAGGTGAACACCTATCTCATTTCAACAAATGATGAATGAAGAATTAGCGTATGGTTTTGATATGGTGAGTTTTGTACCGGAAAGAGAGCAGGTGGTGGCTAATACAGGAAAAAAGTCGAGACTAAATGAGTTTTTCAGATTCGTGGTAAGGCTTTGTTTGCTAAAGTGAGGAGAGACAATATTGTTTAAACCCCGGATAGTAATCACAGAGCAGTTGATGCTAAGATGTTAAAAAAGCGGTAATTTTAAAAAGGGAAACAGGGGAAAATTCGAGACTGTTGAAAAAGGGGCTAGAGCATCTACATATAGTAGCTGATCTAGCTCCTTTTCTCTTTAAATAGACTTTTTCAGTGGACCTGAACCGTCCTCGTGTTTCAAGTCCTATGACAAAGAGACTGATTTTTCAATAAAGTATATAAATTTT
>CAWBCW010000020.1:0-36351 GCA_963787345.1 uncultured Bacillaceae bacterium
TTTCCTGACCAATTCGATGAATTCTTCCAATTCGTTGTTCGATGGCCATCGGATTCCAAGGCAAATCAAAGTTAATCATTCCATGACAGAATTGCAGGTTCTTCCTTCTCCCCCAACTTCCGTACTGACCAAAACATCTGCTTTTTCTCGAAAAAAAGCCACTTGTTCCTCCTTCTCTTTCCGGCGTAATCCCCCGTGAAATTCAGCTACTTGAAATCCATGTTCTTTTAACACCTTGCTGATATAACGTTGAGTAGAAGCAAACTTGGTAAAAATAATCATTTTATCCTGAAATTCTGTTAAAATCGCTACAGGCTCTTCTATTTTAGGATTGGCTTCCGTTTCTCTTTGTGCGATATTACTCACTCTATCAAGGAATCTCTCCATAGTCTTTCGATCAAACGAAGAGAGTTTTTCATTCTGTACAAGTCGCTCAAGCGTAGGAATACTGGCTACGGTCGAACTTCCAATCTGTTCCTGTAGTCCTTTAAGAAGAAAGTGATTCAAGACAGGATGTTTTTCTTTATAATGATTGCGAATAAAAGTACTCATATCATCATATAAGGCTTTTTCTTCTTTTGTTAGCGTGACCGTCTTGTATGCGCAGACCTTTTCGTAAATTTAACATCGACATTACTACGTTTATTCCGAATCATCACGTCCGCCAACAAACTCTTTAATCGTTCAGCATTCTTGACTTCAATTCCATCCTTACTATCCACGAAATTCTTTTTAAAATAGCGATACGTTTTGAGTTGTCCTGGTTTTAATAAGGTGATTAAATTGTATAGCTCCTCAAGGTGGTTTTGAACAGGAGTAGCGGTTAGCAAGAAGATATATTTCTTATTAATTCCATTCACAAACTGCCACTTTTGTGTCGTTCTGTTTTTTAAATGATGGGCTTCATCGACAATAATTAAATCGTATTGTTGTTCAAAAATCGCTTCACGGTGGTTTTTCCTTTTTGCAGTATCAATCGAAGCAATCACTTTGGAATAATGTCCCCATGCCTCTTCACCCATTTTTTTAAAATCCGGATGATCTGCACGTATAAAGTCTTGATTGAACTTTCTCTTCATTTCATCTTCCCATTGTCCCACAAGCGAGGGGGGTACAAGTATTAAAATCTTCCTTACTAACCCACGCATGATGTATTCAAGCATCGTTAATCCCGCTTCAACGGTTTTTCCAAGTCCAACTTCATCACTTAATAAAACTCTACCTTTATAATGATGGATAACAGATTGGACGGTTTTAATTTGATAATCAAAGGCTTGTATTTCACGAACGTATGGTAAAGAAATTAACTCATTGCGATTTGGAGCAACTTGGAAGGTTTTTGCGATTTGGTATAATTGGAACCAGTTTTCTGGAATATTGGTCAACCCAGTCATTGAAGTAAGGACATGACCAGCATGTTCTTCATTTTTTAATTCTGAAACTTCCTTTATGGGAGAGATTGGAGTGCTTACTTTTATTTTTTTCTCTTCCGTATATTGTATGGTTAAAAATTCAGTTGTATAGCGGGCGAAGAATCCTTTAATTCCTCTCCCATGCAACAGCCCTTCATCCCAATTAATGGAAAACTTTCGAATCAGCCCTTGGTCATTTTCCATTTCAAATCCTTGATTCGCAATATCTAACTCTTTGAAAAAACGGATCAATGCCTCATCCATCTCCATTGCCTGTAAATCAAAAAGTTCTCGATTTAACCTAAAAAGAAACTTTTCCAATTTAAAATCTCCTACTCTATTATTGTGTCTATTCCACTATTAATATGGTTACTATTTAAATGTACTTATTTATACCTAAATGAGTAACTGTTGTTAACCCTTTCTTTTTAAAAAATATCACCTAAATATCCTTGTAGCTTGTTAGGTAGTAACTTAAAGAATAATCCTTGATATTTAATATCTAAAAGTGCCGCAATGAAAAGAATCATGATGACGATAATAAAAAGTAGTTTCTTTTTAAGGATTCGATTCACTTGATTTTCCTCCAATTTTTTCTGTTTTGCTTTTTACAAGTTTTGGAAGCACAAGGATGGATCTAATGTTTCGTAAAGTTTATGCATAAATCCCTCTCAAAAGAGCCTTTACTTTCAATGAAACGCGAGATCCGTCCCGGCGTTTCTAATATTTCTGTTTAATTCATAGCTGTTTTCAATACGAAAATGGAAGCATATTGTTGGACTTGCCCTTTTGGATGGTTACAGTGACCAGACCAAAGAAAAAGGAACGCTCGATTGTTCGATTACCACCCATTCGTTCCCAGTTAAATCCTTTAGTTATTTAATTCTGTTGCAATTTTCTCAATTTCTTCTTTTGTTAATCCAGAGGCTCGCATGATGATCTCAATGTCTACACCTTCTTTTAGGAGGTTTTGAGCCATTTCTCGCTTTTCTTCTTGTCTCCCTTTCTTAATTCCTTTTTCAATTCCTTCATCCAAAGCATCATCCCGAATAGACTCAATATCTCTTAATGCTTTCTCACGAGCCTCATATTGCATTCGAATCTCAGGGTCCATACTCGCGACACGTAATTTCTCAATGCCTAGCTCCAACATAGGATCTTGTTTCGCCATCTCTTCCCACCTCGTATCATCGGTATTTGTTAAAAAACGTAACCACTTTGCCAGTCGGTCATTCGGTGCTATCTTTCCATTTCTCTCTAAAGCTCTAAACTTTGGCATTTCAATGAAGTATAGCTTCATTAAATCATCTGGGTACGGCTCTAACGTGCCATCTTCTTTTAATCCAAAACATCTATGGTAGTCCTCTGATTGAAAATAATTAAAATCGATCAGGTTAATAGCTACCACTTTGGTTAATGTTTTATATTTTCCTTTTTCACCTAGTTGTCCTTCATATAACCTTGATGCATAGAAAAGTGAACGTTTGTGAATATTCTTCTGATTAGATAACTGAATTTCTACATTAATATATCCATAACCAACCACTCTTGCTCTTATATCTAATATTGATTCTTTATCTTTAAGATTTTTCTTGTTGAATGTTGGATTTAGGATTTCCACTTTTACCAGACTCTGTCCTTCTGGTACATCAAGCACATCATTCAAAAAAGCTAATAATAATTGATTGGATGCTTCATCCTCGCCCCCAAAAAGCAATTTAAATACAAAATCATTCTTTGGCTTGAGCCAATTAACAGGGACCTTTTCTGTCATTTTATTCATTTCTCCTCGTATCATTCCTTATTCTAATTATAACATAGACAATTACTTGACTAAATCAGAAAAGATGCTTGGTCACTCCTTTTGTTTGAATAAAAAAAATGAAACACGAGATCCGTCCCGACGTTTCACAAATTACTTCGGGTGGTGCCTGTGCACTAAAAACTAAACATAAGAAAGAGACTCTAGTAATACTAGAATCTCTTTCTTATGTTTGTTACTAGATTGCTGCTTTTTCATATGTTTTTCGATCTAAGAATTGGTTTTCTTATTTTTCAAAAATGGACTTTTTTAGTGGTTCCTAGTTGTCCTTATTAAAGCTCAAAAGCAACTTTCTTTCCTTTAGAGATATCTTTTGCTTCTCCATTTCTAAGTGGTCCAATTTCTACCTCAAAGGATTTGTCCTTCCAAATTTTCTCATACTGTTCCTGGTCCAGTATGTATATTTGCAGCAATTCGCCGGATTCTCCAGCAGCGATCACATCATTGTAGCCGTAATTAAGCAGCATACCTTCATCAAGCATATACTGGGTACCATCGTTTACAGTTAGTTTAGAGGACATGGATGTTAATCCGATAGAATCGGAGCCTTTATTATCTAGCTGAAACTTAACTGTCAGCAGCACGATTCCATTCTTAAAGTTTTCAAAACGTGGTGCTTCTACTTCATTTGGAGTGAATTCCGTAAACTGATATCCATCCAGAGTAACCGTAGCGTCTCCTAATGGTTCACTTTTTCCGATCCCACTCTCTTCCTTCAACATCTTCTTTTCTCCCATGTCAGTAGTTGTCACTTTATCCTTATAAAAAGCATCATTGGCTGCGACTTTTTCAGCACCCGCTTCATTCAAGCTTAAAGTAAACTGACCATCCTTCCCAATGGGTGAGCCAAAATCCCCTTTTACAGCCTGAGCCGACGGAACTTCAACTATTGCTGTTGATACATCTAACACAGCTTGTAGGGCATCTTGACCAAATGGGTATGTATAATATCCCGTTACAGATTCACCCGATTTAAGTAAGTAATCGTTAGATGGTGATAATTGATCAATGAGCTGTTTTTCAAGCGACAACAGATCTCTATAATTATTATGAGCCTTCTGTGCACCTGTGAACGATAGATAGAATGCAGGCATATAATAGACGTCCTTATCCAATTCGTTCGTCACCGTATATTGTGCAAGAATAACCCCACCATTTGTCCCATCATCAAAAGGAATACTAAAATCAGTATGAAAATCATTTAGTTCAAGAAGTGTATAAGCATCTAAAGAGACCGTAACACCATCCATTTTATGTACTTGTGGTTCTTTATTTTCATATAAAATCTTCGTTGTTCCTTCTGTTTCTTCTTCCATATAAGTGATTAATTCCGCAAAATCACCAGCATTATTTCCGGCAGACGCTTCTCCTGCCTCTTCTTTAGGTTCTTCTTCCTTCTCTTGCTCATCAACCTCGGCCTTCTTCTCTTCTGAGGTACTAGCTTTTTCATCAGCGTTTGTTTCTTCCGCATTGCTTCCACAGCCGCTAATAACAAGTAATGTTAGCAACATTGCGACAAGCAACATCCATAATTTACCCAATATTTCCCAACTCCTATTATTCAAAAATTAATATTATTCTATCATATTATTCATGCTAGTATTATCGGACGAAAGTTATAAATCGACTGAACATTAATCGTTTTGAAGTATTGTTGGAGAGTTAAAAACAGCCATGGATTTTAACAACAAACTTTAGGAAAACAGCCTTTCGAAAAAAAATGGTAGGCATCAGCATTAAAAAACTGACGTCTACCATTAAGTTACAACTTATGAAAATACAGAAGTAAAAGCATCATTTAATTTACGGCTATGATAGAAGATTCCTTGGCCAAGTTTATCATCTGTCCATGTAATCGTTGGGAAGTCGGAGTATACCGCATATCCTCCTGTGTATACCTCATTTCTGTTGCCTGATGGATCATAGAAGTAAATCGTTTCCCCTCTTGTTACACCATGTCGAGTCGGAGTCACTTCAATTTCAATTTCATTCCGAGAAAGAATATCAGATGCACGAAGAATGTCGTACCAATTGTCTAAATAAAATCCTACATGGTGAAGTTTGGCGTCAGGACCTTTAATGAAGGCAACATCATGTCCAGTCATTGTAGTGGTTAACCATGTAGCAATTAAATTTTCACCATCAACCGTAATGACTTGTTCGGTTTCGACAAAACCTAAAGTCTCTTTAAATAATCGTCTTGTGGATTCTACATCTTCACCTGATAATAAGGCATGATCAAGGCGATGTGGATGAATCCCTCTTAGACCGTCTGGCCATGGATGTGGATTTAACCTTCCAGTTGGCACACCTACATAATCAATATCATGATAGAATTCAAACTGATGTCCGGTAGGAAGCACGAAACGAAGGGCTTCCCCTTCACCGACACGTTCTTGATTAGAAACCCGTGATACGGTACAGCCAAACTGTTCGATTTTTTTCTCCAATGTGGCCAATACATCATTATTGGTTACTTTGAAGGCGATATGATCGATTCCAGCACTATCCGATTTTTCGATAATGATACTATGATGATCCCACTCATCCCATGCTTTTAAATAGACCCTGTTTGAATCACGTGCCGTAACGTCGAGACCCAAAATATTCGTGTAGTAATCAACCGTTTTTTCAAAATCAAATGCTCTTAATTGAATACGTCCTACTCTTTCAATACCATTACCATTCATCTAAATACACCCCTTAAATTAATTGGTAAATCCTCAGTAGATTCATAGGTGTTGTTTTTGGTATTGTTCGCCTTCAGTGGACCTTTATGTATTCAACCCTGAGAGATGATTTTCTAAAAGATGGTATGCTACTAAACTTGAAAAGTTAGGTTGAATAAGTAATGACAGATGAGCTTGTACTTATTTTGTCAAAAGGCCCTTATTTACAAGGCGATAAAATACCTCATTAAACAGATTTTGCTACGACTAAGTAACGAACATTATTATAAAATAACTTGCACATTTTAATGATAACGCTTTCATTAATATTTTTCTACGACATATACCAACAAAATGGTACAAAATTGTGACATTTTTGTTTATTCTTGAAGTGTGAAGTTAAAATATATTTTGAACCTTTACACTAAAGGAATGGGACGTAGGATCAGGTACCGTGTCCCATCTATTGAAACAAAGGGACACGACCTGACCCTAAGTCCCATTCTTTACCTTTATTTATATATTTCTTTTTTTGATCTCATTTTCAAGGGTGATGGGAATAGCCTAAACAATTTTTAGCCCTGTGACTTTGCTTCTTGGTATTCTTGGGTCGTGTTGAACGACGAAGGCTTTTTTGAATCTGTTAATGTAGTCTTCTTCATGTGTTTTTGGGGTTAGTATGATTAGTTTGCGTTGCAGTTGTTCTACATATAGATCAAACACCTTGGATTTTCTTTGCTCGTCAAGTGCACTGTCAAATTCATCAAGAACGATAAATCCAGGAGCCGTTTCTAAGTTCTGCAGCAATGCCAAAGCGAACAGTAGTGAACTTAATGATTCTTCTCCTCCGGATACACCTTTCCCTACTTTTCCTCTGCGTGCTTTAATGCTTACATCCTCCATGGTTCCACGGTGGCCTTCTTTCCGGGCTTTTATATATAATCGGAAATGCGTTCGTCCTTTTTTATCCTCATAGGATTCCCAATCAATATCCCCTTGGAATTGGAATTCCCCCATATAAACGACAAATCGTTTATTAATCTCTAAAACACGCATATTAATGGTAGTTTCTAAATCCTCTTTTAACTTTTCAGTTCTTTCCTTATTACCCTCTAACAAAATTTTGGACTGTTTGTACTCTTGTTCTAGTCGTTCATATTCCTCTTTCGCTTTCTCATAATTATCCTTTGCGGCAGGGTTAATGTTTTCCTCGGTGAGAGCTCCCTGAAAAACAATCTTGCCATTTTGCAGTAGTTTTTTTAATGCCTCCTCAGAAAGACTTGTGCCTTCCGCAAAATGAGCTGTTAATTCTGCAAACAGATTAGGAACATAATTTTCCAAACCCTGTAAATCCTGCAAAACAGTAACAAGTTCATTTTTCGTCGTTTCTAACTTATCTTCATTTCGCTGCAATTGGTTCTCAAGACCATTTATTTCACGTTTGTTATCCTCTATTTGTCGATTGGTACTATCTATTTTTCGTTTCATATTTGTCGTAGTTCGATCCAATTCGTCCTTTTCCGTTTCTTTCCGATCACGCTCAGACACGAGATTCTTTATCGTTTGGTTTATATCTTTTTCCAACTTTTTAAGTTCCCGTAACTTTTCATACTTTTCTTTACTGTGTCCGAGTTCTCGATAAAAATCCAACTCTTTCTGAACAATTTTTAGCTGTTCATTCCGTTCTGCCCGCACTTCGATGATAGAGTTTAATTTCTCGTTCAACTGTATGCGTTCCTGATTTAATTGTTGTTCTTTTTCAAGAATGCCCCTTAATTTTTCTATCCGTTGTTCCCGTTCTTGCCGTTTTGTCATAAACGCTTCCGATTCTCGAACCTTTTGAATCTCACTGTTTAAATACTGAAACTGTTCCATATTTTCATTTATTTTCTTCGTGAGTTCCTCTGATATTTCCGTTAGGTTCGCAATTTCTTCTCTTACTTGTTCTAGACGTATTCGAATTGCTTTTTGACTTAGTATATAGGCTTGTTTTTCTTGTGGACCACGTAGACCTCTTGAATCGACTAGCATTCCATTTTGAATCGATGGGTCTTTTTCTTTAAAAAATTGCTCTACCCAATAAAGTACTTTTGCTGCAAAATTAACCTTTTCATCCGATAAATTTGCCTTCAATTTTAAATGAAGCACTGGCAAATGATCTGCCCACCGATTTGGTATAATATTCACTAATGATACATGGTACAAGTCATTCGGTGGCATCGCCGTTTTACTATTAAAAAAGATGGTATATTTAATTGCATTAAAACGATTTTCATCTGCTAGTTTTGCTGATTCATCTAATTCGACAAGCTCCCTTAACGGAAAAGCTTCTACACCGTTCACACGAAAATAGTTCAGAGATTGTTTTTGGCGTTCCGACACATTCCGGTCTTCTTGAAGAGCAGCCTCTTCTTCCCTTAAGTTTCGCAGTTTCTGAGTTGTTTCATGAAACAATTCTTTGTTCTGGTTAATGGCTCCGTTGAGTTGTTCAATGGTTTCTTGAACTTTGAAACTCGATTCAAACACATTTAATCGTTCTTGATGTTCCTTTTCCAAATTTTCATCCTGCTCGATTCTAGCAGCTAGTTTAGCCTTTTCATTTATGAGTTGGGTCCTAAACTCTTCTTTTTGGCCCATCTCTGTTTTTAAATCTTCGACTTCTTGAGTAAACCTATTAATTTCTTTAGTGAGCCTAGCATATTCAAAGTTCGCTTCCTCTTCTGTCCGCTCAATTCTCTTCTGCTTCTCCATTAATGCTTCTAGGTCTTCTGCTAACCGTTCTTTTTCAGTAACAATCTCAGTTAATCGACTTTTTTCGTTATTCATTTGGTCATTAATCGTTGTGATGGATTGCTCCAACTGTTCGGATTTCGTTCTTAATACACGCAGTTCCTCGATAAAACCTTCCTTTTGTACAGAAGCCAAAGCCAATTCATCTTTCTTTTCTTGTAATTGTGCATGCAAATCCTCGATAAACTCGTCAACCATAGCGATCTCTTTTTTATACAACTGTTCTAGATTTTGCAATGCCTCAACGGACTGTTGGGCTCCTTCTCGCAATCTTTGCTGGTTACTCAGTAGCCTGTCCAGTTCTTTTTTCAAGTAATTTAAACTTTGTTTGTGCATCTTAATGTTATTTTCAGCTAATTGAAGGGTTTCTTCGGCATCTTTAACTTTTTCAATGCTTTCTTCCCAGTTCTTTTGCATTTTATCAATTCCATGCATCTCACTGAAGATCCGGAACCGTTCTTCTGAATCCATAATCGCAAACTGATTAACCTCTTGCTGATACCAAATTAAATAGAATAAATCAGGGTCGATTTTATAACGAAATTGCAAATCCTTGTTATAAGTGGAAAAATTGTAATAACGATCACCCGATTTATATTTAGTTGTTTCTTCCCACTGATCAATGTTTTCCCCTTTTTGAACGATGAATTCTTTCTTAATTGGCTGACCAGGCTCTTGGACAATAAAAATGGTAAACTGGATGACAGTCGGTTCATCGATTTTCATCATCCCTTCATTTTTAAAAAGAAGGGAAACATGGGCCTTCCACACTTGATCAGGAGGTAAATTTCGCGACTTCAATCCTTCAATTTCCACTTTTGAAGAATTCAAGACAGCACCCATACAAAAACTTAGGGTTGATTTCCCCGATCCATTAGGACCTGTTATCATAATATGGCCATCACCGCCTAAATCCATCGATGTCGGTAAAAAATCACGAATACCAGAGAACTGTAAACGATAAGGAATCATTCTTTTTCTCCTTTTTGATAGAATGTAAAACTTTCATCAGTATCCACACTAATAGATCGTTGAACTTTTAGGAAGATTACGTGCCGTTTTCCTCTCTTCCTTGTCCCTCGTATCCTCATGTTAAGAGTGGGATAAGTTATAGCGTTTAAAAAACTTCAAGACTTCTTCTTTGTTTAGTTGATTGGATTGACTGAATTCTGCTGTTCTGCGTAAAAAGGAATCGGAAAACATGTGAACGCCAATGGCTGTTAATTTATACGCCTTTTCATGTGAATTTGAGTCATATTCTTCGATTGCTCCAATTTTTTTCAATGAATCAATGGCTATTAAAGTTTTCTGGTTCGCCTTTTTCGTTTCATGGCCAAATGCCTCTAACAGTTGTTCAAACAGACTAAATTCATGCTGAAGAACTTCTTGTTGGTAAAAAATATACAACAAAATAGCTAAACTTTCTTTTGATAACGTGTTACGTGCTGCCCGTGCTGGCACTCGCATCATCGCAATGACTTGGTCGCGGCGCTCATCATAAATCAACTGAAAATAACGGCTCACGGCCTGATTAACACGGGTTAAAAACGAAAAGAATGCTTTATCATCTTGTTGAATCTGCAACATTTTTTCAACTTCTTTTCGAGAAAGGCCAAAATTGGCGGACCGAATCGATGCGGAAGAAGAGAATAATATATTCATAAACGTCAATTCCTCTGTCTCCGTTAACACACCTTTTAATGAAGCAAGTGCATTGATCGGTTGGAAATTTTGTATATCCGTATTCTCTTCAAATGCTTGCGTATGCGTATCATTCGTTTCCATTTGAATCACCTTGCTTTCCTTTTCTTTTCGCTATCATCCGTTTTCCATCCTTAGGATCCATCCAATCCCACTGTTTTTCATAGGATTTTATGTTAGTCGTTTTTTCGGAAGGATAGATGTCAATCTTTTTATTGCTAACGAGAGCCGCGATAGCTGTTAAAGCATTTACTGCATCTGCCCACTTGTCTGAAGTCGCCTCAATCACAACTTGTTCTATGGGTGCTTGATCAAACTGTTCAAGATACTCTTCTATTTTTTCTGTTTGGATGAGTGATTTGGTCATTAACCAACTTGTATCCCCAAACAAATTTTCCATCTCTTCTCTTGTTCCTTCTTCTGAAGAATACTCTATCGCTTCTTCATCTTCTTCAATCGGATCAACAATCGGTTCATAGTTTTCCAAATAATCGATAGCTTCATCAATGGCCTCCCCAGAGATGGGTGACGCAAATTTTACCGGAATCCATAAACCATCCAACGCTTCATCTTCATATTGATTTTGCTCCATAAAACTAAACATTTGATACACATTTGGGATATCCGAATCAATGGACGGGTCAAACATCGAAACGATAAATTGCCGTACAAGTTCGGGTTTGATTTTATTCGAAATCGGCGTCTGCTGCATCGTTGTAAATTTTAAATATTTATTAATCATTCCTAAACTTAAATTGGTTCCTTCTGATAAGACAGCCGTCCCTCTCTGCATTAAATTGCTAAGAACTAGACTTTCGTCGAGTGTCTTAAAGCTTTGAAACCTTTCCGTCAACTTTTTTTGCAATTCCTCCATTAAATCATGGATTTTTTGTAACTGTGGAAGGGCATTTCGGTCCGCCAACATTTCTAATTCTCGCTCTTTTAATATTGAAATAGCATTTTCTACGTTACGAATCAAACTTGCTATCTTATTACCGCCTGAAATCCCATGGTCATCATACGCTTCACTAATTTCTGCATCACGACGCGCCTGAAAAAGAGAACGTCCAATATCATCCTCCATATAATAGGCCAAAGAATCATTGGCAAGACGAATCAGGATGTCCATCATTCGTTTCCCCAAATCCCGCATCTTTATTTGTGACGATTGTTTCGAAAGCCAGTTATTATTCACGAGCACGTTAACAATATGTGTCACTTTCTTTTTTGAAGGGGGTTCAAGGTCGCTGTATCGATTTTGATAGCGATAATACAATTGATCGGCGTTTTCAATCTTTTCATCTAACCCGAGTGCCTCTTCATTCAGTAATTGTAAAAGCCGCAGAAAACGAAGGATTTCACCAGGTGAATCAAATATCGTCTGCGAACCAAGTTCACTCAGTACACTTGCCAACGTAGAAATATCCCGCATGGTTTGCATAACAGCAGGATGATCCTCCTTTTCCTTAAAGATGGAGATTAACTTTTTATCCATTTTTTCCAAAGGATTACATCTCCCGTCATTTCTTCTTGTTCCATCGTATTCTTTATAAGAAACTGTTTCATGGCTTGTTCATAATCGATCCAGTTTCTGAGAACTTCACCACTAGGGCTAATCCATTTTATTGTAGGAACACCAATTTCTACTATTTTATATAGTTCATGGGCAATCATCATCCCATCTTGATCATAATCTGTCCAAATAATCACTTGACTTAAATAACGATTTTGTAGGATTTGTTCCATGAATTGACGATGCGCAGAACGGATATGGCCATCACAACAAAGGGATAAAACAGATGACTGCTCTAAAAAACCCTTTTCAGAGGCAAGCCGCGTTAATATCCCCCGGTTTTCTACAATCCAAAACGTTGTGGCACTCGTAGTATACTGATCTTCAACTAATGATAGATTCGTTACAGAATGAACGGGTCCATATTCGTAGGTTGAATAACGCCCTTTTAGTTGTCCGGAAAAAAAGACAGGGGTGATGTGTCCAAGACTGGTCAAACCAAACTCAACCGCTGGGTAGCCACCGCTCCAATCCTCGAAAAGTTGAAGAAATTCTTCTTGATTTCGGTCAAATACTTTTGAACCACCGATCGTTTTAAAGTAAGTCGCACCCACTTCTTTCCAATCAAATTGCTGTTTAATCGAACGAATTTGTACAAGTGCTACAATAAATTGTAAAAATTTCATGCGTTTATTTATTGACCAGGTTTTTACGAATAAAGCTGAGTCATACAAGCTGTCTATCTCACAAACCGATACGAATTTTTCTTTAATATTTTTAACCATTTTCTGTTCGATGATTGGTTGATCTGGTAGGAAGGTGACGCTAAGCAGCTCGTTTCTCAGTTGTTTCAGTTCCTTTGTGACCTTTTCATTTTGTTGTTGTTCTATCTTTTGCTGTTGGTTAAAAAGGCGATATCCCATACGGTAATAGTGGTTATCAAGAGTTTTTCCATCTTGTTTAAGACGAATTTCTTTTAAAATCCAACCTTCTTCAAGCCATTTTAAGGTTTCGGAATGGTCATCATTTAACGATACTTTTTTCCTTGGGGTCAGTCTTAAAGTTTTTAACGAAGAATCTATTTCGATCACATGATCCTCTGTTTGAACATTTCCAATTGTGATAATCCCTTGTTTTCGAAATGTCCTTTTCGTAGACTTTACGATGGGGATATCAATGAATCTACCATCTGCTATATTATTTAGGTCTAACTGCTCATCTTTTTTTAAAATATACGTATTTAAATAGTTAATGAGACGCTCATCCATCATGGCATTCCCTCGTTTTATTTCTATTGTATCAAATGGATGGGTAGTGGGGAGTGGGAAGTAATTCCTTTTGGAGCAGGAGCTTGGACGTTGATTACTCTATCTTTTTCAGTCCATCACCTTGATGTTTTAACAATGTTGGGATGGCTTCATCTCTATTGCATAAGTAAAGGTTGCCGGAACAACAAAAGAGTCAGTCCCTCCAGTCTACTGAAGCATTGATGCAGCGTGGGTCTGACCCTTTTTCTGGGTTATAACAATTGATAATACATTCAAAATTAAAGTTTAAGTTAGTTATTTAATTCTGCTGCAATCTTTTTTACTTCTTCTTCACTAAGTCCTGTCATCCGCATTATAAGCGAAATATCTAGTCCTTCTCTTAACATTTTTACTGCCACATCTTCCAATGTGTCTCCTCGAATTGAAGCAATATCTTTTAAAGCCTTTTCACGTGCTTCGTACTGCATTCTTGTTTCCGGGTCTAAACTGGCTAATCGTAATTTTTCTATAGCTTTCCCAATCATTGATTCTTGTTTCGCCATCTCTTCCCACCTCGCATCATCCATATTTGTTAAAAAACGTAACCATTTTGCCAACCGGTCATTCTTATCAATTAGTCTATTTTGATCAAGATAAACAAACTTTGGCATTTCAATAAAATGAAGCTTCATTAAATCATCTGGATATGTTTCTAATGTATGATCTTCTCTTAATCCATAACAACTACAATAGGCAGCTGATGGGAAGAATTGAAAGTCCATCAGGTTAATAGCAATTACTTTTGTTAGTTTCTTATATTTTTCACCTTCATTTAATTGCTCCTCATATAACTTAGATGCATAGTATAAAGAGCGTTTATGAATATTCTTCTGGTTTGAAAGCTGAATTTCAACGTTTACATAACCGTAACCTACCGCTCTTGCTCTTACATCTAAAATGGCCAATTTATCTAAAATACTCTCTTTATTAAGTGTTGGGTTAAGGATTTCTAACTTGGCTAAACTCTGTCCTTGCGGAACATCTAATACATCATTTAAAAAGGCTAACAACAATTCCTTCGATGTTTCGTCCTCACTACCAAAAAGCAACTTAAACACAAAATCATTCTTTGGCTTCAACCAACTAACAGGTACTTGTTCTGTCATCCCATCTATTTCCCCTCATGCATTTCCTTATCGCTATTATAACACACTTTATGCTTTATTTTAAAAAAGACTTGACAAACTCAAATTACCTATATGTGTGTATTATATTTACTATTATGATGCGTACTCATATGGAACACTTTTTTGTGAAACAAGATTTTTTCAGGGCGTCACTGCGTTCATTAATCTTACGAATGGATGTATGACAATCAGCATAATCATTTATAAAAGGCTACTTTGGTAAAGGTTGTAGTTAAAAACCAAATACAGATTTTATAAAAGGCTGTTTTCGTAAAGTTTGTTGTTAAAATCCAAAAGCCGATTTTAACGTAGTAATAGCTATTTTGCGCATTCGTATTAAGTTTGCAGCTCTTTTCTCAAAAATAGTAAGCTATTTCAACATAATAAAAAGGACAATTAGCTTTTTCTCCCTCTAAAAGCAACCAAAGTTTGAGAAAAGTGCCTTATAAAAAGATTGGAGTTGATTGCTTGAGCGATTTCAATAAAGAAAAACTATTTGTGGAATTTATGGATGGTATTTCTGCAACTGGACCTGTCATTCCAAGGCGTTACACCCTAACTCACTCTGATTTAACTGGAGATCTATTTTTAACCATTGGAGTTCAGTATGCTTGGGATAAAATCAATCCGATGAGAGATGAGGTATTAGGTGAATGGAAACCCAATGGAAGTTCCTTCTATTATTGTGTTTATGTATATATCGATCAAGGGGAATATCATCTAAATGTATCAAAAAAACGCAATGACATATTTAGACGTGAATTGCCCCTTGCATTAACAGCCATTCGATATGGTGATCGGTACTTATTCGAATCATATCCTAATCTAGATCATTCCTTAATCATCATTAACTTTATGTCTGCCTATTCTCAATTTGCTAGGCAAGAAAGTTGGGGTACTTTTCATCAATTTTCGTAGGGATGATTATCTAAGATTGTATTTCACGATCTAACAGAGCTCTCTTTCTCCTTCAATCCATTTGCAGTTTATAAGTAAAAAGAAGAAGACAGTTTAAAAACACCGCCTTCTTCTTTAAAAAACCGCTTCTTTTTATGGTAAGTGTTTCATTGCTGTTATTTGTGGACACTGAAGTATTTTCTTTCAGATTTTCAAATCAATGCTCCCACCCAAATGCGGTTGAGCAGCATGTTGAATGGCCGCTACGTTGTTGGAACTTAATAATTGTTGAACCGCTTCTCCTTGCTGTTCAACATTTCCCATTGCCATTTTCATGACTGACATAGAAGCTTGTTGCCCAACCTGGCCTTGACTGAGCGCCATTGACATTAATGCGATATCCATAAACTTGTCCCCTTTCTCCTACTATTGGACAACTGAGTGTAGCTTTTTTGTAAAAGGTCGATTTCTCATTAAGTAGGGACAATGGACCTGACCCCTGTGTCCCACCTCAACTTTCATTTACGCTTATCGTAAAAAACTCCATCCATGGTTGATAAGGATTCATAGGGTTTGTTATATTTCGTAGCGGTTTGCTTTTTTTTCTTCGTCTTGTTGATATCTTGTTGAATCGACGTTTTTTCATCTTCTAACAGAGTCTTCACTTTTTGATTCAATTTCACAAGCTGCCTTCCGATTTCCTGGTCTGATGGTGAAAAAGGAGGGCTCATCTCCTCCATGAAACCCTCTCGTTTTTCTAATAATACTTGTATGTTATTGATTTTTTCATCACGATTGTTACTCTTTTTGTTTTCAAGTAACTCAATTAATTCAATCGTAGCCTGATAAAAATCATGTACCGCACTCACTAGGCTTGGCCACCTTCTGCAAATTGTTTCTGTCGATTGACTTGAATCACTTGTTTCCATGTGTCACGAAACTCCGTAACAAGACCTTCTACTTCATCTAAAATAGCGACATCACTTTTCGTATTGGCTTCAATTAACCGGTGTAAAATATAGTCATATAAGGCCATCATGTCTTTCGAAACAGGAACATCCATATTTAAGGTAACCATTAATTCTTGAATTATTTTTTGGGCTTTAATTAAATTTGTATTTTTCTCTTCGATATTTTTAGCATCAATAGCCTTTTTGGCTAATTTGATAAATTTTAAACAGCCATTATATAACATGAGTGTTAAATCTCCTGGTGAAGCGGTGTTCACAGCGTTTTGCTGGTAGGATTGGTATGGATTGTTGATAGCCATTTTAATTTTCTCCCTTTCTATTCGTACATCAGTTTGGTACTAGTTATCTCTAAAAATTGAATTCTACTTATATTTAGTCATTGTTTTATCAGGCCTTAGGCAAAGAAGTTATTCATGATATAGGCGGATTGTTGATTGGCTTGTTGGATCATTTTTTCCATTGCGGTAAATTGTCTGTAATAACGATCTTCTAGTTGGATCATTCGATCTTCGAAGCGGTCAATCTGATCTTCTAGACTTTCTAATTGTCGTCCAATCGTAAACTGGCTTTTAGTAGAATAACTTTTACCCGCCTTTTCAGTTAAAATATCCATCGTTTTTCCAACGGTATCATATAGGCGTTGGGCAATCCCTTTTTGTCCGTTGGTTGTTCCTGAGGCATTAAACAAACTTTCCACTGATTCGGGATCGGCTTCAATCGCTTTTTTCAGTTGTGCTTCATTAATCTCGAGTTTACCGCCTTCTAAATAATTAGCCGTTGTCTTAATCCCAATCTTAGCTAATTGATTATAAATGGGGTTAATATTATCCGATTCGACTGTTCCGTAAAAATCCATCCGCATCGAGCTAAGCAAACTGGATAACGTGGAATCTCGACGCAATAAACCACTTTTCGCTTTTTCTTCCCATTGTTCCTGTTGTTTATCTGACAAGGACTCACGTTGCTCATCCGAGAGTGGAGCATAACCCCGAAAACGCTCTTCCTGTACTTCGCCTTGAATCTTACTAATTAGTTCATTATAACTATCGATAAACTTTTTGATATTTTCATAGACTGCCGTGGAGTCGTTGTTGATGGCGAGACTAACATTCGGATCCCGCTCAGAATTTTTATAAACCCCTGTAATTTCATTAGTAATTTCTCTTTCGTTAAATGTCTTTTTTAACGTAAAGGTAACACCGTTAATATCAAATGTATTAGAATGTACGATGCGTTTCCAATCCATTAATAGTAAAAAGAGCATTTTGTCCTTTTACTTTAGCTGCTGCATCACGATCGAAACTTAAGAAAATCGTCTAATAAATGAACCTGAATACAGTTAGTATCATTTTTATTCAGGATCATTATTAAAATCTCCTGTTTCATTACGAGTCATCGTCATCTGTCCAGTAGCTGAATCATAAAACATATTGACTCCTACACTGGCACCATTCACTTGATTAATAACAGAATTTAAAGAATCACTTGCAGAAACTAAGAAAGTATCTTGTCTACTATCCTTTTGATGTATTGGTATCCATGGAAAAAGTTGTATATTGATGATTATACGTTACTACTCAAGTGAGATTGTTGTTTTTGAATCTTTTACCGGCATTATCAAATTTCCATTTAAGTTAATTTCACCAGTTATTCTGTTTATTGAACCTAACTTCACCGTTTCTTATTCATCAATAATGTTATCTCCAATAATCGTTAACTTTATTACCCAATTTTTCAGTTGATCCTTTCATCAATCAACTCTCAGTACTATTTAATCGTACTTAATTTGAGTCAATAGCACCTTTATTCAAGTTTTAAATATCCGCTGAATTAGAAGGAATACTTATGGTATCTGTCACGATTTTCAGCAATATAGTCAACTTTTACTGTGCTATCTATATTAATTGATCTTTAACGTTAAATTAGTTAAATTTCCAGTTTCATCTAGTCAGAACCTCATTTTCTCTTAATTCATTCGCTTCTTTACTGGTCACCACCTTATAACCAATTCCATTTACTTTGACACTCATCGAAGTATTGTCAAATATATCACATCCTTTAATCAGTAACTTCCTTATCGTTCATTTGTTCACCATTTTTAAAGGATGGACTTACTCATACTGCACCAGATCTCTCCATTCAAAACCTTGTTAGATCCTAATTTTACTACGTTGTTCATACATACTTTTATTAGGATCAAAGTTCTGAGTCTGTTATAGATACTATCATTATTAACTAATGTTTCCGCACTTGCTAATCGCGAAACATCTGAAATCGAAAAAGACGAAAGCGATGCTGCACTAGACGCCGTCGCCGTAACCTTCGAATCATCCGTTGTGGTCGTCGTCCGCGTCCGATATTTCGTCGTTAATTTCATTTGTGTCAATTCTGAACGAAAATTTAATAACAAAGTATTCATCTCACGATAATCATCGCGCTGCCATTCCATGACTTGTTTTTCCTGCTTCAGCTTGTCAAGTGGCATTTTTTTGATTTTCATCATATCTGAGACGATCGAATCAATGTCCATCCCACTAGCAAGACCACTAATTCTCATATTTGCCATTTTAATTCATCTCCTTTAAATCTTCTTATCTACTAACAATCCCACAAACTCCATCATATTTACATAGGTATCCAATAGCTTTTTGGAGGGGATTTCTTTTATCACTTCGTGCGTATTATCGTCTATAACTGTTAAATAGTATTCTTATCTATTTCTGTCACTTTGGAAAGATTATTCAAGTTTTGACTATGACTCCGTTCGATTATCTTCACACGTCATTTATGCAAATGATTCGGTTATCTTATATATCGGCATTACTATGAATATTTTAATACCTTTGATCCTGACATTTTAAAATAAAAAACCTGAGTCACAAAGATCTCAGGTTAAAAAATATAGAATGATGTTTCATACAAATCTATTCCGACCAACACCAATTCCAAAGATATTTACAATAACTCTAACGATAATTAATGTTATAAGCGGAACTGCTCGGGGCGTCACTAGTGACGAGTTCTATGGACTGAGACGTGCCTGTCCCTTTGTCCAACTGTTACCTACCTGATTCTAGTCACTAAACCCTAGTTCAATGAAGGTAAATATTTCACTAGTTTCGGAAGACTCTGCCCATAATGTATAGTCACCTAATTGATAAAATAAGTAGCGGTCACCACTTAATTCGCTGATCCCATCTTCCGTTGGTTTTCCTAAATATCGAATCATCTCATCGTATGAAAGCTCGATGGGTAAATAAATGGCTACAAAAGGCATCTCAGGAAATTCTTGATAATCATATCCAATTCCAAATCCTGCATGATAGGATTCATACATAAGTGTAAATCCACCCTCTGCCTCTGATACCCAATCAGGCTGACCCATTACACTTTCCCTATAGGGGCCATTTGGTGCTCCCAAGGGGACATCAATTCCTTTTATTTCTCCTTGTGCTGCATAGGATAAAAACTCAGGGTCTTTTAATCGCTCATTGTTTACCTGAATGGACACCAGTGAAAAACTCCCCTGATTCAGTCCATCCATTCCTGCCTCAAGTTCATTGGATTCCTCATCTGTTCCAACAAATTCTAACTGCATATTATCGAAATCTTCTTCAGCAATTTCAAAACCCGATTCATGAGACGAACCTTCATTTACCAACTCCACCTGTTCCCTTGCTTCCTCTTCCTGCAAATGTGTGAATTCAACAGGATCCCCTACGGAGTCTACTGGTAATTCCTTTAAAAAGGTTACTTCCAGCGTTTTAGTAAGAGACTCAATAGGTTCTTTTTCAGGTATAAGATCTGACTCATCATAGGATATCGTGATAACGGCATATTGTTCTTCACCATACTCATAAAAGTACTGATTCTCATGTTCCAACTTTGTATACCGAAACGTTTCATTACGATCCTCTGCTTGGGTATAATTCTCTGAAATGAATACACTTCCTTCAGGGAGCATTTTTTCTCCTAATCTACGAATCTGATCTAAATTTCCGGATTCATAGAGCTTTAAATGATCAATCAAATCCCGATCCTGCTCTTTTTTAAAATGCACGTATAATGTATCATGTTCTCCGATTTGAAAATCAATTTGATCCTCTGATTCAAAGGCCACATCAGGATAAAGATTATATGCAATTTGAAGATCATCCCCGATACGAGGATATTCTAGCCCTAGTAAGTTGGAAAGTTTATCTTCATGCTGTTCCTTCATTTCTGATTGGGTCAACGCAGGAACATTGAGAAAAATAATATCAAGCTTCCATAATACAAATAATGTAACGAGTACCGTCATGATCGTTGTGAACATAATGATAATAACCTTTTTCATTTTGTATCCTCCATAAATCGGGACGCCCTTTTCGACAACATTCGATGCTCCCCTGTGACTTTGGTCTTAATTCTTATCTTTTATATCGACATTAATATGAATGTCTTAATACTTTGTGTTGCCTTTTCTAATTAATACGACGTGATTTTTTACTAACTGCCAATCATTTAAATGATAGACAGGAAAAAGTACCTTGAAATATAAGAAGGCAATTATCCACTACATGTAGATAACTGCCTTCTTTGTGTTTATTGAATATTGATGAGAACTTGTATTCACTATTCAAAGTACTTTTTCAGGAGTCTTGATCTTGGATTGTCCTATTTTAATAATTGTAAGATTCCTTGTGGAAGTTGATTGGATTGAGCTAGCATGGCTTGAGCGGACTGCGTTAAAATGTTTTTTGTGGTGTATTCTGCCATTTCTTTCGCCATGTCGGCATCTGCAATTCTAGATTGAGCAGCTGTCATATTTTCATTATACTGTGTGACGTTATTAGAAATATGATCTAATGCATTTTGATAGGCTCCAAATCGGCTTCTTGCTGCCGAGACCATTTCGATGGCTTGGTCTAAGTTGTCTAGAGCTTCTATTGCTTCTGACACAGTCTCTACATTTAAATCACTAATTTGAAGGTTTGTTGTTCTTGCATCGAATAAATGAACGGTGAAAGTCTCCCCTTGATTCGCTCCTACTTGCAAGATAACAGGCTCATAGTCTAGTTCCTGCTCTCCCCCAAAACCTGTGTCCGTTACAATCTTATTAACTAAGCCAGGAGAAATACTCTCAGCTATATCTTCAGCGGTAGCAGGTATAAACACTTCATCAGCAAAGTGATCATAGGCATCTTCATGCACAAACTGATTTTGAGCAGATGATGAATATCCATTAATATTGATCCCAAATACATAAGAGTATATATTATTTCGATTTAAAACACTTTTTACTTCCTGCTTTGTGGGTATTCGTACGTTTCATTCCTTGTATAGGTTAACAAAACATAGATTTTCTAAGAACCCTCACGATAGCTGATTTGTTTCCCATTAGAACCATCAGGGGCATATTCAATCATACTTTGATATGAATGGTTAGTTATTGCTTTAGCTACGTGTATATCATTAAGCTGATTTTTAATCGTCTCAATATCTGAAGTTAATGGAAGCCATCGTTCTCCATGCACAGTACTTACAGTGGCGACTTGAACATCCCCGTAACTGGATAACCCATCAACAAACTGTGAAATTCCATTCACCACTTGGTCAATTTCTTCCTGCATCGTACTCGAATCATCAATAAAAAAGACAATATCAGCTTTATCCATAGTTGGGCCGCTGGGAGGTTTATTAATGACAATCTTAGGAGGACGAAGCAATTCAATCTCATTAAAATGAGTATGATCAGCAATATCATCTATTCCTTGCTTAAGCTGATCGATCTCCTTTTGAATGGCCTTCCGATCATCCACCGTCATTGTTCCATTAGCAGCTTGAATGGTCAGCTCTCTTGCCCGCTGCAGCATATTATGAATATTACTTAACCCTGCTTCAGCTGTTTGAATTAAGGAAACTCCATCAAGAATATTCCGCTCGGCTGTTTTCAATCCACGAATTTGACTGCGCATTTTTTCGGAAATGGCCAATCCTGCTGCATCATCAGCAGCCTGATTAATCCTTAGACCAGAAGATAATTTCTCCATCGATTTTGACTGTGCCAGGGTCACACTATTTAAGTGCCGATAAGTATTTAAGGCCGGTATATTATGATTAATTCTCATGTTTGTTTTTCACCTACACAAAGCTAAAGTGGAAAAACGACCACTTTAAAATTCTATTAAACTCTTCTTCTTTTATATCGGCTAAAACGGCAGATTTTTTAATCCTTTTTCCTTCTATTAAAAAAGACCTAAGAAAATACCTTAGATCTGCTAGTTTTAACTATTTTTGTAAAGTTTGTTGTTAAAAAACCAAAGTTGACTTTTTATGAGAAATGTTGAGCTACTTAACCGTTCTTTTAAACCTTCAAATCAATATTCCCACCTAAATGCGGCTGAGCAGCATGTTGAATAGCTAGCTACATCTGTTGGAACTCATCAATTTTTGAAACAGCTTCACCTTTGCTGTTCGGCATTTCCCATTGCCATCTTCATGACTGACATGGAAGCTTGCTGCTGAACTTGACTTTGAATTAATGCCATTGACATTAATGCGATATCCATAAAAACACCACCTTTCTCCTTCTAATGGACAACAGAGTGTAGCTGCTTTTCTAAAAAATGAACTTCACTTTCCAATTCCTTTAATTGACCATTCAGCTGATCAATTTCTAGCGGAGTAAGTTTATGATCAAGAGTGTATTGAGCATATTTTTTTCATTTCATGAAGCTTCATTTCTATCTCTTCTAAAATACGATCTTGTTTTTTACACCACTGAAGCTGTTGTTCAAGAAACTGTTTATATTCCTGCTCATCTTTAGCCATTAGCTCCTCCTATCAAACAGCTTTATATGAAAAGGGATGTGATAATTTTATTTCTCTAACTCTCTATGAAATAGGTAAAAATTAGGGTAACAAAAGAATAACCATTCGATGTTTCTGGAAATAAAACATTATGAAAGATAAGTATAATGATGCAACGGATTTGTTTGCTACTGAAGGTTAGCCTTTCTTAGTAAAGCTACTAATCTACTAAATCCTTCCTCTTTAAAATCCTCTGGAAAAATGGCAATAAACTGATACCCCTCTATCGAAACATAAAACTCCATTTTACGTTTTGTTTTTTCTGTATAATCTGGATACAGATCAGAACCATATAAACCAAAATATTCGATGATATATTTACGTTCATCTTGTTCAATAATCCAGTCAGGAATATAGAATTCATTGTGCTCTTTATTAAAAAAGCGTTCTGCTTCTCGTAATATTTTTGCTTCCTTTAAATGTTGGACTAGGAAATTATGAACCACCAATTCCTCTTTGGAATCACAAATTTGGCCATCTTCTCCTACAAGCAATTGAAATTCTTCTGGCTTGAAATTGTGTTCTGGAAAGGACTCCATAATCCAGTTATAAAATTTACTATCATAATGCCTATCAGCAATACTGATAAATCGTGGAAAATGTTTTCGAAAATAAGCACTATTTAAAAGTGGAATTTTTTCTCTAGGAATCTTTTCCTTTTTACAATAATCTCTCATTGTCCCTATTCGATGTTCTTTTTTATACCAATACTTATTAGGCACACGTTGAAAATCTGTAACATAAAATTTCCCCGGATACAGAGTCTGGACAATTTCAATCGGTGAACCATGAAATCTATTCAACAATCCACCTAACTTTGCTTCCTGTAACCTCTTCTTTGTAAGAAAAGCAGGAATCCCCTCTTCTTTAATACCAGCACTGGATAATAAATTTTCAATAGCGTCTTTTACATGATCGATATCATCCCAATATCCATTTGGTTTAATAAAATCATCTTTTGAAAAGGTTTCAGGAAATAACGAACAAAATAAAGCGGAAACAGAGTTTGAATAAGTACTAAGAACACCTGTTAAATGGTAACGTTGAAGTAATTTATGTGTAACCTTTTGAGAAGCATCTTTTAAAGAAATTTGTTCTTTTTGAAGGACATTGTAACCGTCAAGTAGAATTAAACAGTTTTCCCAAAATAAGTTTCAACGGTTTTCCACAATTAAGATTCAACAGTTTGAGAATCAAATAATACTTTTCTATATTTCATTCGAATACTGTCTGCCTCTTTATCGAAGGTCAAAATCTCACTCCGATGTAAGAGACGATCTAGGATGGCTGTTGTTAGAGTGGGATCACCTAGAAACTTTCCCCACTCTCCTGGTCCTTTATTAGAGGTTAATATGAAAGCTGCTTTGTCGTACAGGTCATAAATAAACTGAAAGAATAGATTTCCTTCCTCGGCCTCATACGTCATATACATAACGTCATCAATGATGATTAAATCCGAAGTGATAATCCTCTTATAACGAGTCTTAGATTTACTTATATATTCCTTGGATTTTAGGATATACATAAGCTGACTCATGGAGACAAAGGATACTTGATAACCTTTCTCTACGGCATGGATCCCTAAGGCGATAGATAAATGAGTTTTACCTGCACCCGTTGGTCCCATCATAATCAATGTAAAGTACTCATCAATCCAATTTAACTCCTTTAATACATTTAGTTGCTTCTCTCCTACGGCAGATTGTTCTTTCAAGTCGTAGCTCTCAAAGGTCATTTTTTCCGGGAACTCAGCCCATTTCATTAACCGTTCAATATTTTTGATCTCTCTACAATGGATTTCATAGTTGAATAGATTAAAAATAAGTTCGTGATAGGTCCAATTTTTAGATTCTGCTTCACGTAGTAAGTTGGGTAGTTCCTTAGCCGTCTCTGCGAGACGCAGAGTACGGCATTTATCTTGTAATTCTTCAAACGGATGGTTCATTCATGTTTACCTCCAGCCAAAACTTTTAAATAAATATCTTCAGACCGTTCTGGTGCGACAAGATCTTTATATTTTTGATTGGGTTCAATAGCTGAAGGAGCTGCTTTTTGACTTTGCACAGAAAGGGAATGTGCAATATCTCTAAAATCATTTGCACTAGTCATCTTAAGTCTTCTCATTTCTATAAGCGCTTGTTCGCTGTGATTTGGATAACTTTTGATCGTGCTTTGAAGAACCTTTAATTGATCGATTAAATGGCGAGGGTATCTGTCTTTTAATTGCTGAATCAGCCATTGGATGTTTTCCTTATTTAGAAAGACCTCTTCCATTTCAAGAATTAACCTATCTCTCTTGGATGTATTCTTTTCTCGATGTGAAGGATCTGAAATGATCAGACCTTTTCCTTGTGATATTCGATGCTTCGCTAATATAGAGCCTGTCTGTTTCAGACGAATGTATAGATCCTTTTCATCGACTTGAAGATAGGCAATATTAGGGGCATCAGGTCTGTATGTCCCTCGTGGGACACTATATCGATTTCCTTCATATCGAATGACATTGTCCTTTTGGATCATTCTTGTTATACTTGATACGAGAACATTCTCAAATATATAAGTTCCAGAGACTTTCTTTAAGTGTTGCTTTTCCAGGGCGTGCACTTCAGAGGGTCTCTTTTTTGTATTATGATGAACTTTGTAATTACCTGTTCTTTTTAACCAGGCCTGACAGGAAAGGTTCCAATCAGCTAGGTTGCCAAATATCCTATGCTTACTGAAGTTATTTTTGACGAATTTAACGACTTGTTCAATTTTCCCTTTTGACTCTGGATCGCTCTTTCTACAAAGATAAATGTTGAATTGGCGTGCTTGATGATATTTTGTGAATTCAGAAGTCATAATTAGATCCCCAGCGTTTTCACTAACTGCTAGTAACGCATCCTGATCATATACCATTTCTATCGGTACTCCTCCGAAATATTGGAAAGCATTTTCATGCATCCGAATTACATCTGTAGTTCGAAACGGTCGGTCCAGCCACTCAGCATATTTATATCTTGAGCGAGATAGTATAAAAGCGATAAAATATAGTCGTTTGTTATTTCCTTGTTTATCCTTCACAACTGTCTGTCCGAAATCAACTTGAACTTGTTGACCCATGGGTAGTTCTGGAACAGAGGAGTAAGTGCGGACCACATTTATTTTTGGGATATGGTAAAAATCCCTCATTTCGTTCAAATAATTTCTCACAGTATTTTCACTAGCGTCTGTATAATGAAGCTTCTCTTCTAGCCAATCATGAACTTGAGCACCAGTAAGATCTGGATATTCTCTTAGCCAGCTTAAGATTTCCTTGTGATACAAATCTAATTTCTTTTCCCTTGTCTTTAGAGAACTTACAAATTCTTCAAAATCCTCTGGACTCTTATTCAAGTAATCTATCACCCTATTTCTCGATATATTCAGTTTTCTAGAAATGGCACTCTTTGAGAAACCCTCTTTGTATAGTCGATGGATCTCGATGTAAATCATAAAACGGTTCACTCCTAATTCCTCACTTTCAATAGACTACATCTAGTTTATTAAAAGTGATCGTGTAATGGGGAACTGTTTAATCTTATTTGTTGAAATCTGTTTATTTCTATTTTTGGAAAACTGTTGATTCTAGTTTATCGTTTATACATATGAAATATTTTGTTTTATATACTCTAAATGCAGATGACGATATTAAAGAATATTACTTAAAAGGGAAATCAATGAAACATATGGAAGAGCGTATAAGAAGGTATTCAAATGGAATGTTAGTTACAAGTAAATGGGCTTTATGTACTGATAATAATGAATTTGGATTCCTCCGGGAAATCAATCAATTTGAATTATCTTCAATGAATAAGCGAGATTTTGTGGTAATAAACGAAAACAAAAGTTGGGATATTATTGATATTGAAGCTATGGAGGGTCCTGAAGATTTATTTTAATTGTATTTCTTAACCGCTGTTTTTGCGGAACAGAGGGGTATTTTAATTACAAACGAGTTGATAGATCTTATAATTTAAAGGATTACATAGAGAATGCCAGGAAAATGACAAAAAGTGATTATTGAATAGCCCCTTGCTGATTGAGGAAGAACAAATCACTAAAATAGATTTTGATATGTGTGCTATTGTTTTTCCAATTGAAATGAAAGAAGTTATAGAAGAAGAATGGTATAAAGAGTACATCTGATGGGGTAATAAATTATGAAAATACTAATCGAATTAAACTACATCGGCTGAGAAAGTAACATAATTCAAAAAGGAAGTTTCCCAGTTCCCTTGAAGGATTATAAAAAGAATCCTGATAAGACAGCTGCTAAAATTGCCCATAAGTGGATAAATGAAATAAGAGGGGAAAGAAACGTTAATAAAATTTTAAAAGTACAATACAACAATATTAACATTACCAAAAAGGTTTTGGAATTTGATTAACTACTAATATTAGTGCCCCGGAATAAGATTTTACTCTTCAAAGAACAGCAACATATAATGACATTCTCTACATAATTGTAAAGTGAGTCATACAGTTGTACATGTTATTTGAAATAACGTGTTTAAGGTTTAATATCTCTCTTCATTTGATTCATTCGGTTCGTTATAACTTTTCCCTATATCTTTTTGGAGCAGAGGCAATTAAAATATCCTTTCAATTGGACATCAATTCCTCTTTTACTTCTATGTTCGACTTATGATTATCATTTTGGCCTTTTTACAACATCACCAAAACATAAAACACTTACAAAAATTAGTAACGGGTTCGATTAACAGGGTGAAAACATTAAATAATAGACTAATTGGGGACATAATTTGCATATGAATTGGTGTCCCTCTTTTTTATTGTTATATCAATTCTTTACTGGATTTAATACACTTATTAACACATAATTAAGCGTACAAATTGGAGACACCACATAAATTTTTATGCGGTATTGTCAAAACCTATACTAATACAGTTACGAATTATATATCCAAATGTATGACCATTTTTTTACAGAAGATAGAGTTCGAAGCTAATTTATTTTTGAAGGAAGTTGGAGTTTTACACTAATAGATTGTGAATTGATGTTCTTAAACTAAACGGAGCAGAATAGTTCAATAACACTCACAAAGTATTTTGTATTTCCTGTATAATATAATTAGAAATAAATACCATACAAAAGGGGATGGAAATTTAGTTGTAATATCAATATATTAACAATATTAATCTATGTTAACATTCCGAGATTTTTGGAATGAACAGTATAAAACTATTATAGGAGAGTCCTAAAATGAAAAAGAAACTAAACTATTTAATCTTACTTCTAACGACCATATTTATTATGGTTGGTTGTACCAACGAAGAAGATGCATCAATTACAGATGTAGAAACAGACCCACAAGAAGTAACCACAGTTGAAACAAATACAAATAATGAAAAAGAAGAAACTGTCACTACGGTTGTTGATGAACCAGTAGTAGAGGAAACGCCGAGTGTTCCGGTTGCGGAGGAAACACCAACCCAACCAAATAATGAACTGTTTTCAGGATACAAACTTATTGAAGTTGATGGTGGTGATTTGTCTGGATATCGTGAACCTAACGTCGTCGTTGACATTGGCTATGGGGACCGTGAATATTGGGCATTTACTAATGAATACGGGCAACTAGTACGTGTCATTGCTGACGAAATCATTCTACAAGATGACAATAACGAACCTGTATTATCGTCTGGCAGATACTATTCTGATGAGGCAAAGGTTCCTGGTGTCGAAAGTGACGTTTTAGATGAAGGACATATCATTGCTGATTCTCTCGGAGGGGTATCGAATGCTTATAATATTACCCCACAAGAAAGTACGCTCAACCGACATGGTGATCAAGCTTATATGGAAAGAGTGATTAGTACAGCAGGTGGTGCTACTGATTTTGAAGCAATTATCACATATCCGAATACAAAAACGCAGATTCCTTCGAGTTATCAGTATACCTATACTTTAATGGGTAACGAGATCGTTGATACATTTGACAACGTGAACCCTGATAAAGTAAACGAATCACTCGGTTTAACAGGCAGTGAACCGGTTGAATCAACTGAACCAGCTAAATCAACAGGATCAAACGCAAACGGTGATATTTCTAGCGTTGATACAAACGGTAATGGACAGGTCACGATCAAAGAAGCAAAAGCAGCAGGCTTTAGGATGCCAATAACGAGTGATCATTGGTTATACCCATATATGGACGATCGTGATGGGGACGGTATGGTAGGTGAGTAAGCCCCTAGAGAAGCAAAATAAATGAATGAAAGAATATTTTCCTCATTGGACGATTTATTACAATTTGTAAATGGGTATCTATACAGGAACAACTGAAGTTAATGGTCATATCATCTATAAAATTGTTACGGTAATAATTTTATATTTTTTCACTAACGGGCGTTAGTTGAAAAAGGATAGTAAATTATATGGAAAACGCTCAGTTTAACTGGGCGTTTTTGATTGTCATTTATATTCCCAATTTACTGTTAAAAAGTATGCTAATTGGGATGTTCTTTACATTACTTTTAGAGTTTTTCTCCCTATCAACCGAACCCGTTAAAAAATACTCATTCCCCTTTGTGAGTGTCTTAGCTTTTCTATAATGATCTCGTTATTTTCTATAAATACCTATGGTCATGGTCAAACCAATATTTGTATCACTATCTCTAAGAAGTTTTGAAGAATCTAAAGCCTCTATTCGTAACGAAAGAAAAGGAAGGCAATTCTCAAAACAGACTAACACAAACCTATATAACGTAAAAATTTATCTTGCTCATAACCGCCAGATCCCTCTCTTTTCAATCTTAGCACCTGATTCAATAAAACTAAATAAATCTCGATACTTTACATCCGGATAATAGGGTGTAGCTCTCGCAAATCCATCCATCAAAAGATGCACATTAAACATCCTATCTTCAATTTCCATTAAACTTCTACCATCAAATGGTTTTAGCATCCACACAATTCTTAAATAGCGAGAATAACAATCCACATCCGAAATATCTCTTTGTAGCCAAACCGTTTTCCCCAATAGCCATTGAGTCGTATATTCTTTCGCTAATTCCCCAAATTTTTCTTTGTTATTGAAGCATTCAGGTGTATCCACCCCCACTAAACGGATAATCCTGCCATCTGACGCAACAAAAGTATCCCCATCAATCACCTTTATCACCCGAACTTGTTCATATTCTTTCTCTATATTTTGGTTATCTGCACCTACTCCCTTTTGGTTTTCGTTTGAATAATTAATCTGATTTTCCATTTCAATCGCTCCTTTTCGTCATTTAGAAGAATGCCAGAATAGTATTGAATTAAACCTTCTATTCTCTACACCACCAAATCCAAAAACCGCCCATACTCCTTCAAAAACGCCAACTGCACCGTTCCAACCGGACCATTCCGCTGCTTGGCCAAAATTACTTCAATCATATTCCTTTCCTTCGATTCCCGATCATAATAATCATCGCGATAAAGAAACGCGATTAAATCTGAATCTTGTTCAATCTGTCCACTATCTCGAAGGTCTGAAAGCATCGGCCGCTTGTCCTGTCTGCTTTCAACTGCTCTGCTTAGTTGCGAAAGAGCAATCACCACCACATTTAACTCCTTTGCCATCTGCTTAAGTGCCCGACTGATTTCACTAATCTCTGCCTGTCTATTTCCTTTTAACCTGGGATCTCCCGACAATTAACTGCAGATAATCAATGATGACGAGCAATCTTTTCTCTTGCCCGTAATGCTGGCGAAGTTTTCTTATATGGGACCAGATGTAAGGGACATCCATCCCGCCTTGGTCAAAGATATGTAGTCCCATTTTGGAAATCATCCCTAAGGCTTGTTGTAGTCCATTCCAATCCTTTTCCTCGAAAAGCCGATTGGGATTTCGTAGCTTGATTGAACTGACATTTCCCATTTGCCCCACTGCTCTTTTGAGTAACTGCTTTTTCGACATTTCCAACGAAAAAATAATCGATACATCTTCCTGAGCTGCCTGTAAAGCAATGTTTAAGGCAAATGCTGTTTTCCCGACACTTGGACGTGCCCCAATCACCACTAGATCCGATTCCTGAAATCCGCCTGTCAATCCATCCAAATGCTTGAATCCCGAAGGTATTCCACTGATTTCTCCAAGATCTTTCTCACAATCCATATATAAGTCGATTAACCCCTCTTTGATGTCACCGAGATTTTCATCACTCAGAAGGTCTTCTACCGATTGTAAATCTTGAATTCCTTCGCGGATGGTTTGATCCAAATCCCCAACCTGAGTGGCTTTTCGAATCTTATTGGCGATTAGGACGGTATCCCTTTTATGAGCGTACTTCTTCACAATTTCTTGATAATAATTGAAATTCAATGTAGAGGGAGCACTGTCAGCTAAAGAGGGCAAATAGCCCCCTCCTCCGATTTCGAAAAAGCCATCTGTTCCTGCTTCCTCCGCTACCGATACAACGTCAATTGGTTTGCCTTTTTCAGCTAACTGCCGCATCAACATATAAATCTTTCGTAACTGTGAAGAATAAAAATGTTCAGGACGTAAGGTACAATCCTTGATCAATTCACCGTCTAAAAACAATGCACTAATGATTGCTTCTTCTGTTTCGATAGAATAATAAGGATTTCGTTCCATCAGACTTCTTCCTTTTTGATCCCTAGGATTTTTCGAATCTCGGCTAAAGAGCGTTCCACTACTTCTTTGCTTGCAGGTTGATCCTGACTGGTTAGGATGTTTTTCGTATCTTCCCTATTCGGAATCGCTCGGGAGCCATTTTCCGGTTTACAAACTAATTCTGATACCCGTGGTGGATAAGGGGAATGCGCTGCATGTTTTCGCAAATTTTCCTCGATCCTTTGAAGTGGTTCCCCTTCTAAAATGCAATACCACTCATCCACTTTCTCCTGTTGCAGCTCAAACGAATCATAATAGACAGCAATCAACTTCAATAACTGGAATAATTCTCGTTTAGTCAAGGTCAAAATCCTCCTCATTGTAGGTTTTTGTTTTCTTAACGCTCTTTTGATTTATATAGGATTCAAACTTAGTTCCAAATAACGTCTCAGGTCTCAAATAATTACACCAAACTGGATCATTCATCCACTCAGCTGTTTTGATATCGATGACTTTGATAAAATCTTCTAGTTGAAATCCTTCGTTAAATCGAGCTTTGATTAGGTCTCTCGTTTTCGTTGAACTAGATTTATAATTTGAGTTCGTTTTCGATTGTTTAAGTATGTAATGATTTTGGAAATGGGAAGAGAGGCATTTTTTCTCTCTGTGTTAGTCTCTGTGTTAATCTCTGGTAATGGTGGGGTCAACTTGGTCTTCTCTACAGGGCATTGTGACTGATCAGAAGAATCAACTTGACCTTCCGAGGGGTTCACATTGCCCTGCATATTTTCCTCTAATTCAGACATTTTGTCATAATCAATCGAATACCATTTGGTTTTATCTAGTTTGAGTTTATTAAAATTCGCAGTTCTTAAATATCCTTTCACTTCAAGCGATCGGATAGTCCGTTTGATCGTTGTTTCTGACCAAAAAGGCATTTGTACTTGCCAATCTTTGTAAGTATTATATATCCACTTTCTTCCTTCTCTTTCATACTTGCTTATTCCAAGCCAGTAATGCATTTGTTGTAAAATAATCGCTTCATTGATCCCTACTTTCTTTGCTAAAGAAGGTAGGATAAAAATTGGATTTTCTTGAATTAATAGTCGACTCATAGCTGTATTCCTCCTAGTGAATTTTTATGGGGATATGGTTGAAAAATATATATATTACTAGACTGCAAACCCGTGTTAGTGAATGTTCTCTGAACCGTTAGAATCCCAAGAACCTTCGCCTTTTTAACCATTCTCTTAAACGTATCTCGAGAAATCCTCTTTTGTTGCTGGTTCGTTTCGATTTCTCGTAAAAGATCCCTCATCGTTTTATGACAGACTCCTGGAATGTCGGAGGATGACCGAATTAGTTGATTTAATCCGACTAGCTCACCCTTACTAAACTCTTTCATGTGTTGTAGCATCCACCTCTCCATATGTTGATGAAACTCCTTCAATGAATGAAATTTGGCATACTTACTATTTTGCTCCGATGTGTAGAATGGTAGATTCATCTTATGCACCACCCTTTCATTATCTTTATATGGATTTTGTTTAAAAAATGATTCTATGACTTTATGACAAGTTTGTGAACAAATGAACAAAAAAACGTTTATTTTCAAAAAAACTTCTCAATGCCCGCTACAACACTCTGTATGGATGATACAACGAGTGGAACCAATCGCTACAGGTAGGTCGTAGTTTCCCTACACATAGTCTGTAGCATCACTTAAGCGATTGGTACATCTTCATTTTTTGCTTTATGTTGGAATTACCCGGGAATAACATGTATTGGTGCACGAATCAGAAAGAGCTTAGAATAATGGAGTTTGATCTATTAGTGGAACAATATTCGAGAATGATTCATGGCATTATGAAATCACTAGCCATTTACAAAGATTACGATGACTATTATCAAATTGGATTAATCGCTCTTTGGGATGCAGCTAATCTTTATGATGAAAAGAAGGGAAAGTTTTCAACCTATGCTTTCAGCTTTATTCGAGGAAGAATGTTAATGTTTTTAAGACAGCAAAAGAAACACGAAAAAGAACAATCAGTTTTTAATGAAAATCTTTTGCAGAAATTAGTCTATGAAGAACTTTTTCTTGAAAAGGAAGATTTCTTAGCATGCTTTGCCTATTTAACCGAAAAAGAAGAAAGGTGGGTTCTCCTTCGTTTCTACCATGGATTAAGTAATTCAGACATAGCTAAAATGGAAAAGATGAACCTAAAAACAGTGAATTCTTGTGGAAAGAGAGCCATGGCCAAATGTATTCTCTCCCCACACTAAAAACAATGAATATCTATTCATTGTGATATAGGTCTATATACACTTAAACATTTAACACAATTGTAAGACATAGGTAAAAGGTATTATGAGAAAATCGATATGTCGACCATATTATGATATTCAAAATAAATTTAAAAAATCCTTTTTAATATGGAATCCATCGAAAGCGTTTACAAAAATAAATATTAGTGAGGTAACCAACAACATGAAGAATTCACATTCAAATTTAATTAGTAAAAAGTTTTTATATTTAGTTGGTTCTAATAACGAATTCGGTCCCTCTTGTACCATCATGACAGAGGATAAAAAATTGATACAACTCGATCAAAAGTCAGAAGATCTTATTGATGCCTCACTAAATTTCCTTGGATATGACTTTAAGGGAGCTGTCAGGGGTGCTAAATCCATTGTTGGCAACAAAAAACAATGCCCTATTATGTTACACCCGGTTCACAGCATCTGTATTTTCCCTCATAAATCAAAAAGGAAAAAAGAATTATACTGGTTTAATTTAGATTACATTGATATGACTTACCCAAAAGGTAAAGATACAGAAGTGGAATTTAGCAATGGACACACCCTTTTAATAGATACCCATATCAATAATTTCAAAGCCAAACTTCAAACTGCCGAACAACTCAAACGAGTCACTCGCAAAAGAAGCTTGTGAACAATGGATTATTCGATATTACTGAAAAAGTCCAATTTTTAAAAGTAAGAAAGCAATTAACCTAATAATTAATCGCCTTCTTTTTTACTGTATATTAATAAAAATCTATGTTCATTGACAAAGTAACCACTTTTTCAGTGACCTCAGATGATTCTCACGTTCATCATTAGTTTCTAAAATCAATAAACAAACAAATAGTTCTCATTTCATAGAGTAATCCTATGAATATATGAATAATATAAAATTATTTTTTCAAATTAAAATTCATACAGTCATTTTAGGCTATTTTTGTATATAACGTTAATGAAAGGAGAGGATCAAAGATGGCAATTAAAATGACGAGAGATTCCAAATTACGAGTGGTTTTTCAAACAGGTGATACGGATGAGGGAAAACCGATTTACAAAACAAAGTCTTATTCCAATGTAGCTGAAGGTGTGACACCAGATCAGTTGCAGCAAGTGGGAGAAGCTTTGGCTTCCTTGTCTACCTACCCAATGGGTGGCATCCAACAAAGTTTATTACATGAAGTACTATAATCGTAGATTTTAATAAGAGAGGATGAATAGAATGGCCAAATCAATTGAATTGCATTTTAATACAAGCCTTGGAAAAGTAGTGAAATTACCAGTGGATAGTCCCGATTGAACCGATTGATCCGGTTAAAGTGAAAGAAGTGATGGATCTGATTATCGCGCAGAATATTTTCGCTGGAAATACAGGTACTTTCGTTAGCGCGAAAGAAGCTCGCCTTGTTGAGCATAATGTTACTGAATATGAAATCGTGTAACATCGGTTGTTTCTTGATTAACGTTTTAGAGGCTGCTTTTTCAAAAGCAGCCTCTCTTTTATAGAATTCTATTGAAAGGCTCTATTCGTAACAGTTTGTTGTTAAAATTCAAAGGCCAATTTTAACGTAGAAGTAAGCTATTTTGTACCTTCGAATAAAATTTGCAGCTCTTTTCTTAAAAATAAAGTCCAATGTCAAGGTGGGTACAAGTACAATCAGCTTTTATCTATCCAAAAGCAACAAATTTTGAGAAAAGAGCCATTAGAAATGAGGGATCTTTCATGGAACCATTCATTCCTCTAATCAGTGAAGTCGGCTTTCCGATTGTCGTCACCCTTTATTTACTTTATCGCATTGAATCAAAGTTAGATATGGTGGTGCAATCGATTCAGGGTCTTCCAGAGCGACTTAAAGGAAATGATTAGTATCAAGCATTTCACTTTTATATAGACAAAAAAAAAGGATAGATGAACAGGTTTAATACCTTGCATACATCTATCCTTTTTTACCTATCAATTTATTTAACCAAACATCATCTTTCATGCATTCCTTGACATCCGATAAACGGAGGCCCCTTCCTAACTGCTGCAAAAATACCGTTAGGCTTTCTGTTGGCCTTAAAAAAAGGATCATATTAATTTCAAGAATATCAATTCCTTCATTATATAAATCCACATATAAATCCACGACAAAAATAAAGGTGATTTCGCCACGAACAAATTTGTTCTGTATTATTTTCGATCGTTATTATAACCTATTTATGTAACGTATTTCATGCTTAAATTCCGGAGCAGCTTAGGTATTGTCTTTGCTGCTTATACTTTTTTAAACCAACTGAACATAAATAATTACTGAACATAATTTCGATTATGTTCTTGAAAACATAATCGCAAGAACTGGCTTTTCTCCATGAGTGAAGCAGGTGCGAAAGCAAATACCAT
>CAWBCW010000021.1:0-145555 GCA_963787345.1 uncultured Bacillaceae bacterium
ATCCAATGACTGTTCGAAGAAACCGAGCGCACATTTGATCGCTTCTTCTACATCATTGGTTTCATATCCAGCTAAATCTTCATGGGTGATTTCCATTCGAGTCCCAAACAGAGAATAACCACTGTCGAGATTAACATCAAGGAGAGCCTCATAGCCAAGTGCTGTGGACTTTATGGTAATGATGTCGTAATCACGAATCATCGTTCCTGTTTCATAGTTTATTGGTTCTAAATTGGACATATCCATACTCCTTTTAAAAGAATTTATAATATACATGCTAAAAGGGAAAGTGAAGTCCCCAGTTATTTTATTAACGTCCAGGGACGAGCCCTCCATCCCATGTTCTCCTGCCATCATCTTCATCAAATTCGATGATGACATGTGTGACCCCGTTCATTTCGAGAATTTGGCTTCTAATTCGATCTTTTATATCATCCGCTTGTGCTACCGTCAGAGAAGGATCGATTTCGAGTTTCATTTCAATATGATAGTCTTCCCCTTCTTTTACTGCAAATAGCGTTTGAATATCTTTAATCTCTGGATTTTGAAAGATGTATTGGGCGATTTCGGCTTCCATATCATCATCTGCCTCACCAAGCGCACCTTTGGCATTATCTAAGAATACTCTCCCTACTACATAAAACATCATCAACCCAATCACAATCGAAGCAATTCCTTCCGCTGCATGTAATCCGGCAAAGTAGGAAAGAAGGATCCCGATAATTGCAATGACTCCACCTAATGTCGCTACTAAATCTTCCATAAAAACAAGCTTTGTCGCCGGTTTTGCTCGGTCTAAACTGCTGAAGCTTTTCCCCACAATCGCAAACCCATTTGCCTCGACATGGGCTTCATGGAGAATCTCTTTCATTGCTTTATAAAGAACAAATGTCTCCAGTAGGACAGCTGCTCCGAGAACGGAGAGATTGATGACAATTCCTGTTGATTCTACAGGGTGTAGAATATGACGATACCCTTCTTTAATCGTTTCATAACTCATAATTCCAACAATAATGACGGCTCCTAGTAAAACTAAATTGACAAGTCGGCCGAATCCATTGGGATAACGGTCTGTTGGTGCTTTTTTACTTAGAGCACTTCCAATGAATACGAAATATTGATTCGCCGCATCTCCTAGAGAGTGCATCGTTTCAGCAAACATCGCAACATTTCCAGTATAAAAGTAAGCAATCCCTTTAATGATTGAAATAATCGTATTAACAACAGCAGCAATCAGAGACGATTTATTCCCTTTTTTTAATAAACTCTCCTTTTGTTTCATAATTTCCTCCATTTGTCATTCAGTATAGTCCCATTCTTGTTTCCCATAGTATTTATCATTTTTTTATATTTATGAAAAAAGTCGAGTATTAAGTCTGCGAGGGAAGTCTTGATCAGCCTCCTTTATCCCAGTTTTAAAGGTTGAAACTTTTTAGATTCCAATTTCGTAATATAGGTAGGGCTCAGCGTGATTGCTGAAGTTTATTTTCTTTAGAAGGAGAAGGGATTCCGCATAGATACGCAACTAGTAAAAATAAACTTCGGGATCAACTATACGATTGCTATATTTACGATAGCCTTGATTTTATGGAAAAAGGGAATTTTGCGTTTTATATTCGGCACTTATTTGGGTTATATTCAATTTCATAATCATCGTTCTTGCCGGGCAAAATATTGTTATTTTTATGGGATTAAACATTATCTTTTTCGGTTTCAAAAAGAGACTACGGTTATTTTGAAGTATTCAGTCAAGGTGGATAAGGGACGGGTACCATCAATCTGCGAGACAAAGCAGGAGAACTATTTACAAAAACATGTTCAGAGGATGAAGAAGGTGAATATGAATTCATTACAAAAAGGAAGTGGCACTCTATCCGATTTCATGGTCATAAAACAAAAGGAAATTTTTCTGCTGAATTTTCAGTTGTAAAATAATAAAAATTAGGAAATGCTTGATGGTCTTCTAAGAGATCATCCCGTTTGTATCCCTGCATGTTATACTAAAAGAGGAAATTTTCATTCATTGTTTGATTATAATAATAATAACGAAAGATAAAAGTGATTAGGGGGAATTTAGGTTGGGAATTATTAGAGCTGCGGTTGACGCTGTTAAAGGAGGTCTCGCGGATCAATGGCTGGAAGTGATTGAACCGCAGGAGATGAGTGATACGACGGTGATGTCAGTGGGCGTGAAGTTGCGAAAGAAAGATCGGCGCAACCATAATAGAAAAGGGACAGACTCAACGATTTCAAACGGATCGATTATTCATGTTGGGCCAAACCAACTAATGTTATTGGTTGATGGTGGAAGAATCATTGATTATACAGCTGAAGAAGGGTATTACGAAGTCATGAATTCATCGATGCCGTCCATCTTTAATGGGGAACTGGATGAAGCTGTAAGGGAGACATTTAATCGCATTAAATTTGGCGGTGTACCCTCATCTTCGCAAAAAGCTCTTTTTATTAATCTTCAAGAAATTAAAGGGATTAAGTTTGGGACGCGAAATCCGATTAATTATTTTGATCATTTTTATAATGCGGAGTTATTCTTACGTGCCCATGGCTCATATTCAATTAAAATTGTTGATCCCTTAAAGTTCTACGTCGAAGCGATTCCACGGAATAAAACTGTCGTTGATATTGCCGATATTAATGCCCAATATTTAGCTGAATTCATGAATGCTATGCAAACGGCGATTAACCAAATGTCGGGTGATGGAATCCGTATTTCCTACGTGACATCACGGGGAATGGAATTGGCGAAATATATGTCTAATGTGTTGGATGAGGATTGGACTCGACTTCGCGGAATCGAAGTGGTATCGGTTGGAATCAATAGCATCACGTATGATGATGAATCGAAAAAGCTCATTAATATGAGAAATAAAGGGGCGATGCTTCAAGACCCTTCTGTGAGAGAAGGCTATGTGCAAGGATCGATTGCACGAGGACTTGAAGCGGCTGGATCCAATGAAGGCGGAGCCATGAATGGATTTTTCGGCATGGGAATGGGTATGCAAGGTGCAGGTGGTTTTACGAAGGATGCTTCCGAAATGAATCGCTTTCAAATGCAGCAACAGGCTGGGCAAGGCGGGCAAGCGCAGTCACCACAAAAGCAGGATCATTCTAATTCTTGGCAATGCACATGCGGCAATAAGAATGAAGGAAAGTTTTGTTCTGATTGCGGTTTACCAAAGCCAGAGCAAGACTCATGGACTTGTGAATGTGGAAATGAAAACAATGGAAAGTTTTGCTCAAATTGTGGCAAACAAAAGCCTGAAGTATTAATATGCACCAATTGTGGATTCACTCCTCCTAAAGAGGCAACCATGAAATTCTGTCCAGAATGTGGAACAAAGCTTTAACTTCATGTAGCAAATGTTGAATGAGGTTAAATTCAATTTTCAAAGAAAAGAATTCCTGAGCAAGCGAAGGTAAACTTTTTAGTAAAAATACCTTAGGCGCATTTGACTCGAATGCAGGAATTAAGAGGTGACCGGACATGGGCGTTATCGTATATAAGTGTATTAACTGCGGGGGGCCGCTAAACTTTAAGGCAGAATCGCAAAATTGGACATGTGATTATTGTTTGAGTGAATTTAATGAACTAGAGGTTCGGAACTTTATTAAAAATGAGCAGGCGCAAGCGGAAGCAGAGGCAGGTGCAGCCCATTTACAGGAACGTCAGACTCAAGACAAGGAATTCCAAGAAAAAGCGCTCGGTTACACATGTGAAAGCTGCGGTGCTGAGATTGTGACGGATGAAACGACGGCAGCTACCTTTTGTTATTATTGCCATAATCCGACCATCATTCGGAGAAGGCTGGAAGGAGAATACCGGCCTGAAAAGGTCATCCCTTTTAAAATCAATCGTGAAAAAGCAACCGAATTATTCATTGGCTGGTGTAAGAAAAAACCCCTCCTTTCCAAAAGATTTATATCCACTTCAGAGTTAGAAAAGTTGTCCGGAGTATATGTGCCGTTTTGGTTATTTGATTCTCATCCGATGGGAGAAATTAGCGGCGAGGCCACGAAAGTGCGCATTTATACAAGTGGAGATACCCGCTATACCGAAACAAGATATTATCGAGTACTTCGTGAAGGGAAAGCGATTTTTCGAGATGTGCCGGCAGATGGTTCGAAGAAAATGGACGATGAGTTAATGACTATTCTTGAGCCATATCATTATAAAGACCTTACCGATTTTTCAATGTCTTATTTGTCGGGATATTTAGCGGAAAAATATGATATGGATCAAAATGATGTGTATGGTAGAGTATCGAGTATTATTCGTAATCATATGGAGTCATTGCTGCGTGAAACAATTACAGGCTATCAGACCGTTAATATAAAAAATTCCGCAATTAAATTACAGAATGTCGAAGCGACATATGTGTTGTTGCCTGTATGGATGTTTACGTATCAATTTAAAGGCAAAACCTATATTTTTGCGATGAACGGACAAACAGGGAAAATAGCTGGGAAATTGCCGATTAGTTTAGGAAGGGCAGGTTCATGGTTTGGAATTACTTCAGCAGCTGTATTTGCCGCATTATTGATCGGGGGACAATTTTTATGGTGATAAAGAAAAGGTCCTTCTTCATCTTGTCATTTTTATGGATGCTCTTATTTTCTCATACAACGTTTGCATTTGCCTCCTATGAGAAAATTTATGATGAGGCTGGCTTATTTTCTGAAGAAGAACGAGAGATCATCAATGAAAAAGCTCGTTCATTAAGTGAAAAATACGAGTTAGATCTGATTGTTGTGACTACGAATGATAGCCTTGGGAAATCGTCAAGCCAATATGCATTAGACTTTTTCGACAGTCATGGTTTTGGCTATGAGGGGTCGCTTGATGGGGTTCTTTATTTGTTAAACATGGATGAGCGGGAAGTGTATATTTTCACAAGGGATAAGGGAACGATTTATATTGACAGCGGCAGGGTAGAAGAGTTGCTGGATCAGGTTTATCCGTTCTTAGGGGAAGAGAAATATTTTGAAAGTGCCGATGCTTTCCTTAATGAAGTAGATAGAATGATGGAAGTGGGACCACCTTCTGTGCCAGATGGGGAATCAAGTTATGAATATATAGATGAAGGGAATAGGGCAAGTGAACCGAGTTTGCTTCAGAAACTAGGAATCTATCTTCTAATCTCGATGGTAATTGGCGGAATCATAGTAGCAATTATGGCGATGGGTAACCGGGGGCGGTCAACAGTAAACGCTAGAACTTATTTAGAGGATCGTTCATTCCAAATGACGAAAAAAAGAGACCGGCATTATAATACGATCATCACTCAGCAGAAGATTCAGCAAAATCAAAATAGCGGCGGTGGTGGCTCGACTTCAGGCGGCGGTGGAATCGGAGGTGGAGGGAGAAAGTTTTAGTAAGAGAGTAAAGGGGTCTGCCTCCATTAGTGAAGCAGACCCCTTAGCAACTAAAATATGACAGCGAGAATGAACCATACGATCATTAGCAATTGAATAAGGATTTTGGCAATGCTGCTGCCTAGAAACCCAATGATGGTGGCTAAGCCAACTTTTAACGCTTTTTTAATATCTTTATGAAGGATAAGTTCCGTTACAAGCACGGTTAAAAAGGGTACGAGAAGAATCCCAAATGGAGGAAAGATAAAGGAACCGACAATCGTAGCAATTGCTGTTAACCTTTCAGATGCTTTTGAACCTCCGTATTTTTTGACAAAATAGCTGTTTGCGATGATGTCTGCCCCAATTAAAATAGCACTTAAGATAACCATACTGATCCAAAACCATAGCGATAACTCAGTTGGGTTTATGAGAAATTGATAAACAATAAATCCTCCCCAAATACACACGATTGAAGGAATCAGCGGATAGATAATTCCTACAAAACTTAATACGAATAACAGAATTGTTATTCCCCACCATAATATTTCCATTGGCAAACCTGCTTTCTATCGAATATTTTTAATCAATTATTTTTCTTTCAACTAATCAAGCTCCATTTTTCCAAAACTTTGAAAGGAGTGTGCATGTCTGATCCATAAACTCTCCAAAGTTTGTCGATTGATTGCTCCCATGATTATATTTTTTTCGAATTGTTTCCATTAATAAGAGCGGTACACGCTTTCCCTTAATGAAAGGATAATAATGATCATAGCCCTCTTTCAAATGCTCCCATCTCATATCATTTCCTGATTTAACATATTCGGAAACATCGATGATCTTTGCTCTGCCATTTTGTAATAAAATATTTTTCAAGTGGATATCCCGGGGATTTAGTCCTTTTTGACGTACATATTCTCTTGCCTGATCAACATCCTCAATCACTTGATCTGGAATCGGGACTCCTTGAATTAAACAATCATATAAAGTAATTCCTTCCTCGAAACTAAGAACGAGGTAATTGTCTTTGGAACCATAACAGGTTGAAAAATAGGGGGATTCTCCTAATATTTCATAGACATCTTTCTCAATTTTCACTTTTTGGATCTTATCATCCGCATATATTTTAAATGCGTATTTTGGATCATTAATCAATTGGAAAACAGCTGCGTCCGTACCGATCCCAACACATATTAAATGTTCTGACGATCCAAGAACCGAAACCGGCTCGTTGTTTGGATTTGATAAAATTGAAATTTTTGACAAGTGTTTATGGGCAAAGTTCCACTCCTCTCTCATTCAAACATCTCCTTTTTTAAAAGATTATTGTTATTCTTTGGTTAATCTTTTTGATTAAGATACCTTCGTTTTCTTTTGCGTTCTTCTTGTAGATCGATGTTTATATTCATTATATAAATAGATTATTTCAAGTAAACCAATACATAATATGAGCCAAACAGCTCCAGCCATGTAGCCTGCAATTACATCAGAAGGATAATGTACCCCTAGGTAAATACGACTGATTCCGATTAATAAAATCATGAAGCCGCATAATATCCCCCAGCCTACCTTTGAAAGAGGTTTGTATTTACTTCGTAACACTAAATAGCATAAAAACCCATAATAAGTCATACTGCCCATTGAATGACCACTGGGAAAACTGAATCCGTCCGCCTCGACGATTCGATTGACGTTGGGACGTTCTCTCGCGAAAAAGTTCTTTAACCAAAGGTTTAATAGACCTCCTCCAGCAACAACAATGAAGTAAAATAATGTTGCCCATAGATTTTTACGTTTTAATAGTAGCCATATCATACTTATTATGAGAAGAAGGCTAAGCATAAAAGTGGATCCCATTTCGGTTATAAAATACATAAATGCATCCGTTGTTGGTGAAGTGTAGGATCTGACCATATCAATAACCTTCTGATCAAATAAGAATGGGCTTTTTTCTATTAGATCACTTGATAACCGAATAAACAGGTATAAACAAGCGCTAGAAAAAAACAAGCCAGTCATACTCCAAACTGTAACAAGAGGGGAATTAGAGAATCCCTCGGAATGTTTTCGAAACAAAATACAATAAACCTCCTCAACCATATCGAATCTAGTAATTATTTAAGAAAAAAAGATAGTTTCTCTAAAAGTCAAAAGACCTTTACTGCTAGTAGTAAAGGTCTTAAAAAAATAAAAAGACCTTTACCAATAATTTGGTAAAGGTCTCGCTAACAATCGAAATTGCTAACAAAGCCGAGGACTCTCATCCCGTAATGACGACTTTGCTATAAAAGCTACTCCCCTTTAGAGGATTATGAATTATTTAGATTACTAATATTATAACGTTTAATTCGTTAAAAATCAAAACATATTTTTAGAGAGAAACATACTTTCGGGGTTTCGCTAGTTATTTATAATTTTAAAAATAAGAAATAGTAGGAGAACAGGAAAAACAACCCTGTGTTTCATAACTGATGGAAAATAGGGAAAACTCAACAGAGCATCGTCAATTTACAAAATGAGGGGATGAGTTGATGGATCCATATGTAGAAGTTAGGAGTGTCTCGAAGATTTTTGGCAAATCTCCTAAAGTTGCGATTGATTTGTTGAAACAGGGTAAATCGAAAAAAGAAATTTTAAAGAAGACCGGGAGTACGGTTGGGGTTAATAATGTAAGCTTTAGCATTTATCCCGGTGAAATTTTTGTCATTATGGGCTTATCGGGAAGCGGTAAATCAACCTTAATTCGGATGTTTAACCGGTTGATTGATCCTACTATCGGTGAAATCTTAATAAGAAATGAAGATATCGTGAAGATGAATGCAGCAAAGTTACGGGAAACGAGACAAAATCGGATCAGTATGGTTTTTCAAAACTTTGCTCTTTTTCCACATAAAACGATTTTACAAAACGCTGAATTTGGTCTTGAAATTAAGAAGGTTTCTCCGGATGAACGTCGTGAGAAAGCGATGCAGGCTTTAGAAGCTGTCGGATTAAAAGGGTACGAGCATCAATATCCATCACAATTGAGCGGTGGGATGCAACAAAGGGTAGGACTTGCTAGAGCGCTTGCAAGTGATACAGATATTATCCTGATGGACGAGGCCTTCAGTGCTCTTGATCCATTAATTCGTAAAGATATGCAAGATGAATTAATTGGAATTCAAGAACAGTTCAAGAAAACGATTATTTTTATCACCCATGATTTAGATGAAGCTCTAAGAATTGGTGATCGAATTGCCCTCATGAAAGATGGCAGTGTGATTCAACTAGGGACACCTGAGGAAATCATGATCAAACCAGCAAATGAGTTTGTTGAAAAGTTTGTAGAAGATGTTGATTTGTCAAAAGTCATTACCGCCTCACATGTGATGAAGCGAGGAGAAAGAATTGCTGTCGATCGTGGTCCGAGGGTTGCGTTGGAAATTATGCGAAAACAAGGATATTCGAGCATCTTTATCGTAGACCGTAAAAATAAGTTGTTAGGTGCTCTTACTGCTGAACAAGCACGTCAAGCCATTGATGAAAATAAATCGATTGCCGAAGCGATGACAACGGATATTCTAAAGGTTTCAGAAGATACCTTGATTACAGACCTAATGGATGATATAGCAACATCAAGTTTGCCAATATCTGTCGTGGACGAAGAAAATCGACTAAAAGGAATTGTGATACGTGGAGCCGTTATTGGGGCTTTAGCGGGAAATATAGATTCTTTAAATGAATTGGAGAGTGACTGAAAATGAATATACCTAAAATCCCGCTAGGAGAATGGGTAGATTCTTTTGTCGCATGGCTAACCGTTGCATGGGCTGGATTATTTACCTTTATTACCAATCTCATTGATGGTTTATTGGACATTATTGTGGACGTATTAAGCGTAGGCCCTCCGATCATCTTAATTCTAGTCTTGACTCTATTGGTGATCTATACAAGCAGATGGCCATTAGGAGTTTTTACGTTTCTTAGCTTGCTGTTAATTGATAATCTTGGTTATTGGGATTCAAGTATTCAAACCCTTGGGATTGTATTATTATCAGGGATTCTTACGATTGTCATTGGAGTCCCGTTAGGAATATGGTGTGCGCAACGAAAAACAGTACAAAACATCGTTACACCCATTTTAGATTTTATGCAGACGATGCCTGCATTTGTCTATTTAATTCCGTCGATTTTATTTTTTGGGATTGGCGTTGTACCAGGAATTATAGCATCCTTTATTTTCGCAATTGCACCGACCATACGAATGACAAATCTCGGGATTCAGAAAGTGCCTGAAGATTTAGTCGAGGCGACCCACGCCTTTGGTGCCACGACTAGTCAAAAACTTTTCAAAGTTCAATTACCTTTGGCTATGCCAACCATTATGGCAGGAATAAATCAAAGTATCATGCTTGCTTTATCAATGGTTGTAACGGCTTCATTAGTTGGGGCACCTGGACTTGGAGCCGATGTTTACCGAGCGGTGAGTCAAATTGACGTTGGGCAAGGCTTTGAAGCTGGATTGTCGATCGTCTTCATTGCGATTATTCTTGACCGTATTACCCAAAACTTACGTAACCCAGCATATCGACATGTTGTTAAGCCGAAAATTGTTTTTTTGGTTTTAGCTTTGCTTGTCGTGGTTACCGCTATTGTTGTATCCATTCCAGACAAGACGGCTGTGACTGGAGATCCGAACAGCATTGGTGCGCAGACTGAATTTGAAATCATTGGGATTGAACCTGGAGCAGGAATCATGGGACAAACCCATCAAGCAATCGAGGGTTATGGATTAGATAATTGGAGATTAGTGGAAGGTTCATCTGCTGCGATGGTCGCTGAACTGCAGAAAGCCTATAATAATCAAGAACCGATTATTATCACGGGCTGGTCACCACACTGGATGTTCTCCTCGTTTGATTTAAAATACCTTGATGACCCGGAAGGATTCTTTGGCGGTGCTGAAAGTATTCATACAATTGTAAGAAAAGGGCTCGAACAGGATGCAACTGGTGCTTATAAAATTCTTGATCAATTTGCTTGGGAACCAAGCGAGATGGAAGCGGTAATGGTTGATGTGACAAATGGAATGGATCCAACGGAAGCAGCTGAAAAATGGATTGATGCCAATCCTGACAAAGTTTCTCAATGGACAAACGGCGCAAGATCAGGAAATGGGGAACCGATCAATCTTGTTTTTGTTGCTTGGGATACAGAAATAGCCAGTACGTATGTGGTGGGCAAGGTTCTCGAACAAAATGGTTATGATGTAACATTGAGCCAAGTCGAAGTTGGACCCATGTTTGCTGGTGTAGCGAATGGAAGTGCAGATGGAATGGTAAGTGCGTGGCTTCCAAGTACGCATCTTGAGTATTATAATACGTATAAAAATGATTTCATTGATCTTGGAGAAAACCTTCAAGGAACGAAGAATGGACTAGTTGTTCCAGAGTATGTTGATATTAATTCGGTAGAGGATTTGAAAAAATAGAGACGCAAATGTTTTGTGAATCCTAAGTGAAACAGGGGGACGGTTATTATGCCGTCTTCCTGTTTCTAGTGTGTTAGTACTTTTAATCATGAAAATGGATTTGGTTCTTTACAATAATTTTTGATTTGTTTAGATAAAGTTCAGCTATAAGCAGGTTTGGGATCCAACTCAGCCATGAGATAATCGTATAACTAGTTATATAGTTTTCGAAGCCTGCGATTAGAACGAAAATAAGTAACCAGATCCGCAATGTTACTGCACCAAAGGTTAGCGAATAGTTTCGAATCATCCACTTACGATGTTGTTCTACTTGGCGTTGCTTAATTTTATAAAGAGCCATTCCTGCTGTAATTAACCAGAAAACAGATAAAAGGCCAAAACCCAAAGTAGAAACGACCCCACCCGTTGCTTTAAATGCTAAGTATAGCCCAGAAAGACCGCCAAATAAGATACAGATGTAATAGATTTTCCCTAATTGTTTATGCAATCTTTGATTTTTATTTCTGATTTTACGAGACAGGAGAAATGGTCCAGTTGCTAGAGTGATGATACTTGTACTGGCATGGATGTATAACATGATATACCAAAATCCATTTAATACTTCTCCGAAATTAACTTTGGACATGACAAAACCTGAATTACTTGCACCTAAAATTAAATATTGCACAATCACATATCCAGAAATACTAATTGCTAAAATGGAAATCATGAACCAAAGTGTTTTCTTCAACTTCAATCCTTCCTTTCGAATTAACTTCATGCGTTATCTTTCGCGAATGTGAACAAGTTAATGGATGTTTCCATAACAAAAATAAAGTAGAATCTGATTGATAATGACATCCTGTCGTTCTTTCTAAATTCTAATATACCGCAATGATGAAAAGATTCTGATGGATTTACGAAAATTTTATATGAAGTTTCACGTATCTTTTAGGGGAAGTGGAAAGGTCTAAGGTGGATAAATTGGGAGGGAAAAGAAACGGTTCTGCTCCTCTAGCAGGTTGAAAGGAAGTACTCGACAACCTGCTAGTATATTAATTTGGCAGGGGACTAACCTCATTTATTGTAGAGAGGTTTCTGCGCTTTGTAATGTAGCTTTTTCTATTTATTTTTTCAGCTGGATCGACTTCTTCATAACTAAAGCCTCGCCGTCTACGACCATTTCGTTGTGCTGATTCCAAACCTCTGTTTTCAATTTAATGAATTTCTTTTCATCTTGTTTTTCGATCACTTTGACGATGGCATGTATAGTATCACCGATTTTTACAGGGGCTGTAAATTTAAAGCTTTGCGATAAGTAGATGGAGTTTGGTCCAGGGAGCTTCATCCCAAGAACCGTAGAAATAAAGCTCCCTGTTAAGAGGCCGTGGGCGATCCGATCCTCGAAAAAAGTGGTAGCAGCGAACTCTTTATTCATATGCATTGGGTTGAAGTCACCGGTTAGTCCGGCAAATTGATAAATATCAAATTCAGAAATCGTTTTAGAAAAATTCGCACTATCTCCAATTTGGATATCCTCATATGTCAACTCTTTTTGCATTACTGCCCATCTCCTTTAACACTATATCCGGCATCCACATAAATCGTTTGACCTGTGATCCCAGAGCTAGAATCACTTAATAGAAAAAGGGAGGTATTTGCAATTTCTTCCCGAGTTGCGTTTCTTTTTAAAAGGGAATGCCTGCTAGAATAATCGTATAGTTGATCAAAATCACCAATTCCGCTCGCAGCACGTGTTTTTACTGTTCCAGCTGAAAGGGTATTGATGCGAATCCCATCTACTCCTAAATCCGCGGCCAAATAGCGGACGCTGCTTTCAAGCGCTGCTTTCGCCACACCCATGACATTATAGTTTTTCACTACTTTTTCCGAACCATAATAGGATAGAGTCATAATCGAAGCTTGCCGGCCTTTCATCATGTGATACGTTCTTTTTACAATATCTGTCAAAGAGTAGACGCTGATGCTCATTGAATCAAGGAACCCTTCTAAAGAGACATCCATATATTTACCTGTTAGTTCGCCTTTTTTCGGACCGCCCGCAATGCCATGAACAATGAAATCAAGCTCGCCATTGAAATGATAATCGAGTTTCTCGATCAAGTTTGAGACTTCTTCAGGGTTTGTTACGTCCACCCTTTCATAAAAGGAACTATCGATGGATTTGAACAAAGGAATGACATAAGGAGCTGTTTTTTCATTTTGATACGTAAAAGCAAGTTGGGCTCCCTCATCCGCTAACCTTTTCGATATGTCCCAGGCAATACTATGTTCATTTGATACTCCAAGAACTAATCCTTTTTTTCCTTTCATCAACATCTACACGGCAACCCCTTTTCTTTTTATGGCTAAAAAATATTCGATAAATTTGAGACATTTACGGAAGATATGTAAAGTCAACCCTTCTATATGTATAAGAAATATGTCTTTATTATGCTTCATGTTTTATTGGCAGTTCTCTAGTGGTGTAAATAGGGGACTGATTAATAAATACTACCATATTTTGTAAATTGCTTGGTATGAAATGGGAATATTTTGAAAATAGTTAACGATGGTTTACAATTCATGATCGTCTATGCATGATTGCAAGGTTTAATAAGCAAAATAGGATTGTATGAGTGAAGGAGGGGCTAGGTGGATGAGTTTTTACCAACCGCAGAGAATTGCAGAACTTACTGCTGAAGCAGGGGCGAGAAAAGCTAATTTACCACTTGTCAGCATGCTTGTTTTAGGATTTTTGGGAGGTGCGTTTATTGCATTGGGTTATTTGCTCGACATTCGAGTTGTAGCAGGATTGCCACCTGAGTGGGGGACCTTAGCTAGTTTCTTAGGAGCAGCAGTGTTTCCTCTTGGCCTTATTTTGTTAATTATTGCAGGTGGGGAACTGTTAACGGGAAATATGATGTCTGTATCCATGGCATGTTTTTCTGGCAAAGTGACGGTAAATCTTCTTTTGAAAAATTGGTTTTGGCTTACGATTAGTAATTTCATTGGCGCTATTTTTATCGCCTATTTGTTTGGTCATTTGGCTGGGTTTACAGCGACAGAACCTTATTTAACGACAACAGTTGCTTTTGCAGAAGGGAAAATAAGCCATGGTTTTTGGGGCAGCCTTGCCTCTGGAATTGGTTGTAATTGGTTAGTAGGACTGGCCGTTTGGCTCTCTTATGCAGCAGATGACGTCGTTGGGAAAATCCTGGCCATTTGGTTTCCGGTTATGGGCTTTGTGGCAATTGGTTTTCAACACGTCGTTGCGAATATGTTCGTTATTCCCGCTGCCATCTTTGCCGGTTATTTTAGTTGGTTTGATTATCTATTGAATTTCATTGCTGTGTTTATTGGAAATGCGATTGGCGGGGCGATCTTTGTAGGGATGGTTTATTGGATTCCTTATATTTGGAATGCAAAAGCTGACGCAGTCGGTGAAAATCAAGTTTTACAATTTAAAGGAATGAAAAATAAGTGATCGAAATTGCAGGAGTCTATACGACCGACCTTTTTTTCTCAAATTATATGAATTTTGTGGCATAATGGTAATGAGTTGTTACATAGCGTCACACTTTTAATAAATAGAGAGAACAACTACTTATATACTTATAAAGGGGAAGGAAATATGGACATGACAGCAAAGAACGGAACACAAACTGCAGAAACCTCACAAAAGGATGCTTTCATTCAAAATGTGAAAGCGGGGCATCCTCAAGCAAGGGCAACTTTAATGGGGGAAATTTCAGCAATGGAGAAAGATCCAAAGGCAAACGAAAAAGCAAAGAAGTATTTGAAGTGGATTCTGAAACAAACAGAATTTAACTTTCATTTGTCACTGCTTCCGAAAGGCCAAGGACTAGTATTATTGAAGCAAAATTTAAAAGCGGTGCTGGTGATTGGGTTTAACCGGCCACATCAGGAATTAGAGCCATTTGTTGATGGACATGATTTTGTTCTAGAAATCTTGAACCTTCATTCTCTTCAAAAAGGCGAAGGGTATAAAGTGATGCAAAAAGTGATGGATTTATCGAATAAACTTCAATCTCCGATTACCCTCATTGTAGAAACAGACGAGCATGAAAAATACTTTGAACGTTATGGATTCAAGAACGAAGGTGCTTTTGAAAACGAAAATGAGCGGATGATGGTTTTTCATAACAATTAGACGATAGGATATGAAAAAGTAAGAGTGTAAGCATCTATAGTTTGAATGTTAAAGTTCACGCAGTAATAGTCGAATGGAGCAACGTCGGTATTATAAACGCGTTGCTCTCATTTTTTTAAAAAGGTTCATATGTTTCCGAGTTTGAAAAAGGATTCGATGTTCCATTTACAAGGAAACTTGATGATCAAAAGTCTTATTAGTTTCTAATTCCTCGCGCTCTGCCATCTTCAAGTCGTTCCTATAAGCAGCTATCGCCAGTTCATACCTTACTTTTTTACTCACTTCTACGAAATCAGCTTCCTTTACGAGACCTGATAATGAATACCTGTGACCCTTGAAGTCTACGTTCAGTTCGGTGATTTGGTTGAACTTGAAACTTTCTATGGGAATGCCACTTTCATCCTTTAACAAGTATTCACCGTATTTCTCGTTGCATGTTTGTGCTACTTCGTCCATCACCTTAAAGGCATCGTCCGGATTTTGTCTATAGTTGAGAACAAGGCTTTCGTTCACCCGGCGCATTCTTCGGTTCCCGTTCTGAAGTTCCGTGATGTTACTATAGGAAACGGTATAAAGGTATCCGTCGTATTGGCGGATCTTCAGGTGACGCATGCTGATTTCCTCGATTTTTCCCTGACGGTTTCCATTGATGATGACATGATCCCCGTGAAGAATCTGGCGCTCAAACAAGTAAGTGATCCCCATAATGTAATCCCGGATGATATGCTGGAGGATCAATGCCAAGGCACTCGCCAACACAACCGAACTTGTGACAAGCTTTGTTAAGTCAAAGAAATGGCTAAGTACATAAATAAAAAAGGAAACGAGTCCGACTACCTTTGTCACCTGATTGGCGAAATGCATCAATGTCTCTTCCCGCTTTTCATCCAAGATGCTCGTTTTGTTAAAGAAAATCTTGATGGATTTACGGATCAAATAAATACTGAGTATAATCAACAGTGCTACCAATAAAATTTTTACGGGCAACTGCTGTAACCATTCCAAGAAAACCATCCTATCAACCCCCACTTTTTTTACAAGAGCTACTATATCAAATTCGCCCGTCGAATTTGCGTCCGGATACAATCTCTGAGTTCGCTCGAGAAATTTATCCACCGGAGGCTTTAACTTCATTCAGCTTAGGGTTGATCCCCACTGAATTGACAAAAGCTTGTATTCATCTCGCCACTTATAGAAGTGAGAGACTTCTGTATCTGCCGCAAGCTTTCGGTACAAAAACATTTGCTGAAGGAAGTTAAAAGTAAGTTGGAACTCTACCATGATAATATTACATGAATTGGAGAAAATAATGTACAGGAAAGGGGGATTGCAAATGTATGTTAAAAAGTATTTAACAGGATTAGTCGTTTTGCTTACAAGCATCTTAGTTGTGAATATGGCAGGCTTACACAGCGTATTTGCTGAATCGTATGTCGCAACGCAACCTATGGAGACGGTGAATAATATTGAGGTCGAGCTGAACGATGATTCCTTTAATCCGAAAGACATCACGATTTCGAATGGAGAAACAACAACGTTAATATTGAAAAATAATGGTCAGAAGAAACACACTTTCACTGTGGAAAAACTTGAAATTGACGTTGTAATCCAGGCGGGACAAGAAAAGACTATTACCGTGAAACCGAATAAGCCAGGTACATATGATTTGATATGCAGGTATCATTTTAATGAAGGAATGGTTGGAAAAGTAATAGTTAAGTAATATTATGAATGCGAACGAGCGCTTTTCTTTGAAAAGAATCAGCGCTCATTTTTTTATTTGAGGATTCTGTACCTGTCGTAAGCTTTCGGTACAAAAATATTTGCTGAAGGAAGTTAAAAGGTTTTAGTTTGTCGAGAGAATTTGCTGAAGATATAACATATTAATCTTGGTAGGAGGGAAGAAGAACCTAGTCTGCTGAAATATAAACGCAGCGGGGGACTGACTCTATTTTAACTTTTTAAGTCGTTTCGAATCGTCCCCTATTTACGGAGCGTGTATTAATCTCCGCCTCCACCGCCCCCATCCCCACTACTGTCACTACTCCCGGAATGATTATCTGTATGTGAATCTGAATCATTAAGAAACCACCAGACACTACCGGAATCCCCGGAGGTATCGTGGCTGTCATTTTGAGTTTTTTTGTCTTTACGTAAAATCCCATTAACTAAAATTGATGTAAAAAGTAATAGAAAAATAAGAAAAAAGATCCATTCCATCGACAACACCCTTTCTTATTCCATTATATAATGATTATTCAAAATGGAATGTAAATAATAAACTAATTAATATATATTTTACAGTAAATTAGCAATATGAATGACAAGTAAAAAATGCTCAGGTTTTTTCTGAGCGTTTTTTGCATAATACTTATCAACTTAATTGAACTAAAACTACCTATATATACAGTATTTCGAAGCTTAGTATTTAACATTATTAACGTTAAATGCTACGCTTTTTTTGTATCTTTAAACACTTCATCTATTCAGCAAAGAAAAATAGTTAACGTAGAGAGGAATACAGAAGTACATTACTAGTTAACTAAAACTTTTGTTCTTTTTTTATGGCACAAAAAGATCGGTTCTTCCTTCAGCGATTATCTGCGTTCCTGCGTATGCTTCATAAATTGTACCAATTCCTTGCAGCCAATCCCCAATATTTGCCGTTATTGTTCCTTCCAACCGGCTTATGTTCTCATTTGATAAGGCTTCCTCTGTTACACCAACAGCTTCTACAAATTGTTCAATGGTTTGAATCCAAACACCTTGAACGATTTGGTTTTCATTGGGATCCATTCTGGCTTCCTCACTTAGCAACAAAAGTTTTGTTATATATAATGCCTCCATTATTTTACCAATTGTTTGTATCCAGATTGAAATGGAAACTTGTTTTTCAAGTTGTGAAATCAATTCCTTATTGTCATAATTACTGTCTTCCTTTATTTGATCTTTCATTTCTGTTTGAAAATACACTATATTTCACCCCATTCTTTATATACATATGCAATATATGGGCAAATGTCATTGCTATATTTACGATAAATTTGGCATTCATCTCCTTATTTCAATGAGGGGATGAATGCCTGACCTTCGAGTTTTTTATAAAATAAATTTGAAGCTTAGATTATTATTTAATTGCTATTCAAGGTTGTAGAGAAGCCCGTCAGATTCAAAGTCTTTAACAAAAATCGACAAAAAATGCAGTTTATCCATTGCTATAAATGTCCTTTTCCTTTAAATTAAGGTTATAGAATGTTTGTTTGGAAATAACGTTCGATATGGCAAAAGAGAAAAAGCGAGATATATCATAGAATTAGATCTCTTACCGGAAGGCTTTCAACTTCATATCCTTGAAAAAAGATTTGAAATCGCACGCCATATCTACAGTAGTTGTAAAGGTAAAATGTTGGATAACCTTAACTAAATGCGAAAAGATGAATAATATCAATTTTGGTTAAAACAACCTAAATCAGAGGAACGTTCTCAAAAGTTAAAGGACATTCGGGAACAATATGATGTTTCTAAAATAGGCGCGGAACGGATTGTTAAAGACATGGGGAAACTTCTCACAATAATAAATACCTTAAAAAAGCATGCACAGTGACATCGCTTATTAAAACATACATAAAGTAAGGTATATTTAACTTTATTATTATTATTTGTTTATCCCAAAGATACTTAATAATAATATTTATCGCTAAGACCAAGAAGGAAAATGATAGGTTTGATTTATATCACAGTTTATATGTATGATTCATACTAGAATAAGAACATTAAGGGAAATCACTCTAAAAGGTGAGACGTAGTGAATCCCACTTTGTTAAAACGTCAGAAAGGTATTTTTTATGATCAAATTAATTCGTGTTTCGAAAAATTTCTCGCAGTTTCAGGCGATTAAATCGGTCGCGTTAACTATACATAAGGGTGAAATTCATGGCATTATTGGGGCAAGTGGAGCCGGTAAATCAACATTACTGCGATTAATGAATTTGTTGGAAATCCCTGATGAGGGGGACGTCGAAGTAAATGGTCAAACCTTAACAACTCTGAATAGTAAAGATCTTCGGCAAGCAAGGAAATCAATCGGGATGATTTTTCAACATTTTAATTTAGTGGCAAATAAAACCGTATATGATAATGTCGTTGTACCGTTAGAATTGATCCATTTTCCAAAGAAAGAGCGTCGGGAACGTGTTTTAGAATGTCTTCGATTTGTCGGATTAGAGAATTATATGGAAAAATATCCTGCGCAATTAAGCGGGGGACAAAAGCAGCGTGTAGCCATTGCAAGAGCATTAGCGAATAAGCCGAATGTTTTATTATGTGATGAACCAACTTCTTCACTTGATCCTTATACAACGAGTGACATTTTAGGTGTTTTAGAAAATATCAATAAAAGTCTTGGTGTTACCATTGTGATTGTTAGTCATGAAATGGATGTAATTTCAAGTATTTGTAATCGAGTAACGGTCATGGCGGATGGAGAAATCTATGACACGGTAGCTAATGAGCCAAAAGGGATTAGTTATAAAGATAATAGTCCAAAATACTTTGTAGAACAACTAATGAAGGATGGGGAGATGGACCGTGCTTGATGTTTTAGTTCAATATGAATCTGAAATTTGGCGGTCTATTGGAGAAACCTTTGTCATGGTTGGTGTTTCTATATTAGCTGCAGTCCTTATTGGGATCCCTGTTGGAACGTTGCTTTATCTTTGTAGAAAAGGGCATATGCTGGAGAATTCGTTTGTTTTCTCAACACTAAATTTATTGGTGAATATTATCCGTTCCTTTCCGTTCTTATTATTAGTTGTTTTTTTAATTCCATTTACAAGGCTAGTCATTGGGACTGCTATTGGTACAGCGGCTGCAACCATTCCGATGTCAATCATCGCGATTGCACATTATTCACGACTCGTTGAGCAATCTTTATTGGACGTCCCGAGAGGTGTTGCGGAGGCAGCAATTTCAATGGGCGCTTCGGTGAAGGAAGTGATGTTTAAATTCATTTACGTTGAGGCTCGTTCTGGACTAGTTCTAGGGTTAACAACGTCCATCATTAGTTTTATTTCCTATTCGACGATCATGGGGGTCGTTGGAGGCGGTGGCATCGGAGATTTTGCCATTCGGTATGGATATCAACAATTTAAAACAGATTTAATGATCTATGTGATCATCATCATGATCATTCTTGTGCAGCTCATCCAATTTATTGGAACAACCGTATCAAGAATGATTGATAAAAGATAGATTAATTTTAGGAGGAAAAATATGAAAAAAATTCTATTACTCATCGTGATGTTTTTATTTATTTTAGCAGGCTGCGGTCAAGATAATGATACGAATGAAACGAAAGAGAAGGAAAATGCACAAGACCAGGAGAAAGTCACCTTGAAAGTAGCGTCGTTAATTCCGCCAATGACGGAAATTCTTGATCTTGTTAAACCGAAACTTGCAGAAGAGGGGATTACCCTCGAAGTAGTTGTATTAGGTGATAATGTCCAGCCTAATAGTGCTCTTGCAGCAGAAGAGGTTGATGCAAACTTCTTCCAACATGTGCCATATATGGAGGAATTTAATCGAAATAAGGGTACCGAACTCGTTCCGATCGTTCCGATTTATTTTGCGAATTATGGTGTGTATTCAAAAGAATACAATTCAATCGATGAATTGCCTGAAGGTTCCGTTGTAGCTATTGCAAATGATATTTCAAATGTAGATCGATCATTATCCTTGTTAGCCCAACACGGTGTTATTACACTAAAAGAAAAAACAGAGATCTATTATACGAAAGCTGATATTGTGGACAATCCTAAAAACTTAAAGTTTGAAGAAGTCGATTTGTTAATGCTAGCGAGAATGTACGATGATGCAGATGCAGTCGTGATGACACCAGCTTATGCTTCACCACTTGGGTTAACACCAAAAAGTGATGCACTCCTTACGGAAGGGATTGAAAATGACTTTGCGATTACTCTTGTCGCACGTAAAGATAATGCCGAATCAGAGCCTATTCAAAAGCTGGCTGAAGCGATGACAAGCCCAGAAGTAAGAGAATTCTTAGAAGAAAATTATGATGAAACGGCCATTCCCGCATTTTAATTTCCTTCAACAAATAAAAAAATCCCTCAAAGAAACCGAAAGGTTTCTTTGAGGGATTTTTAATATTGAGGCCTATTTTAGAGGAACCTATTACGAACTTATAGATTTATTTAAGGTTTATAAGTTTTTTACTATATTAAAGTAAAGGTTAAAGTCTTTTTAATATCATTCAAATGTTAAAGTTTTGTGAATAAAAGAACGTTGTTTTAACGGCATTATTAAAAAGTAAAATCAAGTTTTGAAGAAATCTTAGGTACATTGGATGTTCCGGCTTTTTCGATGTCTAACCCTGCAGTGGCCGGAAAGATTAGTCGCAAAAAAACTCTTGCATTAGATGATTTTTTATTTTGCAAAACCGGGTGGGTACGAGCTTCTCTTCATCCGACGATGACAGAGCAAGAGGTTACTTTTATTGCTGATGCAATAAAAGATGTAACTTCCAATGTGAACCATTAGAAAAAGGATTACGTATATTTGCCGGAATCTAATGATTATCAGCATAGAAATGAATGTATGATTAATTATGGTCGTTGGTTTGATTTATCGGAGATAGATTGTATTCAAAAGGTGACTGGGGTTAATTGAGACAAGATTTACGGGGATTGGCAAAAGAACGATGCGATGCTTCATAAACGGAGGATCGCTTTTTCTTGTTCAAATAACGAGAATCGTTTATGTCAGTTGAATCAAAGGAAAAGGAATGAAGATTCTTTGCTGCTGCTGACCGTTTGGCAATCCTGTGAAGGTGCTGTCATCAAAGGATGGGTGAAGAAACCTTCAGATGGATTTATCGTTTTTCATTATAATGGGCTGCTTTTTCTAAAATGTGTACTCTTCTTTTTTCACTAATAAGTCCGTTTATGGATTTGTCCTGCTCTTCGAATCTAGTAATATCCTTTAGTATTTGCAGTGATTAATGTTATATTGTCTTTGTTCAAAGATGTGTAAACTTAAAATAATCACAATTGATTTATTACATGATTTTAAAAGGAGATGCGACAAATGATAACTCATTATAAAAGTATTTTAGTAGCTGTAGACGGTTCAAAAGAGGCTGAATATGCATTTCGTAAATCACTTGAGATTGCCTATCGAAATCAAGGATCGCAATTACACATCGTTAACATTATTGATACGCGCTATTTGGGACCTCTTGATAAAGAACTTGGTGAGCAAGTCAAAGAACAAAATCAGCAAATTTTAGACCGCTATAAAGCACGAGCAGAAGCTGCTCGTGTTAAAAATGCAAATATCATTATTGAATATGGTTTACCTAAAACGGTGATTACAAAAGAGATTGCTAAATTAGTGAAGGCAGACTTAATCATTTGCGGTTCTACGGGGCATACGCCAGTAGAGCGCTACTTAATTGGTTCGGTATCTGAAGCAATCGTACGTACAGCTAAATGTGATGTTTTAGTCGTCCGTACGCCTGCCTAATGAACAATAGAAAAAGCGCTCAGACTTTTCAAAAGTCTGAGCGCTTTTTCTTCTATTAGACATTTTGTGTATTCGTTTGAAATGCGGCTTTTCTATCTTGCGCTGCGTGCATTTTAACCATTACTAAACGTGCAATTGGTTGGATAACTATGCTCTCTAAAAATAGGGCCAATAAGAAGTTACGAGGCCAGATCTGGATAAAGTGAGCAAAGAGATCAGTTGTAAAACCATTTCCAATAATATCTCCAATAATTGTCATTGTAAATGACATACCTAATACTGTGAAAATGGTACGGAACATAATACGAGCAGCAAAACCGTCTGTTGGTGAAATAAATTTAGATGATAAAAATTCTGCAAAACGACCGATTGCTACTGGTTCAATAATCATAACGATAACCCAAATAATAGGTAACGTGATTAACATGTCCATTGCAACATCTTTGTTGAACCCTCCAGCTGCAAGGATCATGTTGATTGGTCCCATTGTTAATACTGATAATGTTACGATAATTGCGCCGAATAACGCGGCCTCTTTACCGTTTTTTGGTAGTCTGTTTTCTTGATGCATAATTTGTTTTTTCTTCCTTTCAAAATTCGTATTTGAGACCTAAGCTAAATAGAGTGATCCTTTTGTAACATTACAGGCTTTTAAAATCTCGTTAAGCCCGACACATTTATAACCCTTTTGTTGAAAAAGGGTCGTAGCAGTATCATTTAATAGTGATTTTGTATCCATATTTGATCTATTTCTCCAAACATACCGAAAGGTCTGTTTGTTAGTATAGCAAATTCTTAGACCGAATTCTATAGTAGAATAAACTTTTAGACCAAATTATTGTTTTGGTTTTTAGTTTTTTCAAAGTTCACATGGCAGAACCTCTAATCCTTACTATGTCAAACTACTAGTTTTCGTAGTAATGTGTGTATATCGTATTCATATTTTAATTATTCATCGAGAGAACAATCAAAAGATCCTGAGTTTTATAAAGAAAACTAGGCTTATAAGTATTTGAATATTGATGTCCGACATAATCAATATAAACTACTAGATGGGAATGGGGTTATAGTATGAAAAAGTTATACTTGTCATTAAAAGAAGCAGGTTTAATGTGTAAAGGGCATACGGAACAAGGAGAGATGGATTTTATTCTTTTTGAAACTTATGAGAATGGAACAACAATCTCAACGGATGTTCATACATTCGAAGCGCTTTTCGGAGATGTGGCAGAAAATCCGACTTATAAAAATTTGTCAGGTCCTCATACTTTCAAATTGGAGGATACTCAATACATAATGACGGCTGAGGAAATGGGTTACCAAAAGTATTTCGATCACTGGAAAGAGCAAGGGGTGTTTAAATAACGGTAGAGTTACTGAAATAAACTTTTTGGGGGAGTTCAATTGGAAATCATCATTGGAATAGCTATTGTACTTATAGTGTTTTTTTATTAACTATCATCGAGAAAAGGTTAAAATTAATTGAAAGTCAAAACAAACGTGTAATAGAAATCTTGGAAGAAATCAAAGATAAAAAATAAGTAATTGCTAGTACTAATGTATAAATGGGAGGTGGAGCTATGGGTAAGTCCTTTTGGATTCCATTAATGGTTTCATTTGGAACGATGATATTGCTATATATAATAGGCTTTATAGCTGATATTGGTTTTCTCAAATTGAAAATTACACTCTCGGATACTGAGATTGCTTTACTACCAATCATAATTGGGGTGTTAGCAGGGTTTATTAGTGAACGGATCATCAAATCTAAGGAATAATTTTTTGTTTCATCAATGGCTTTAATAAGGGGAAAAGGTGGTATTCTTAACTCTTTTTTAGAACAAATGAAGAAATATCATCTTTTATGGTAAAATGAACCTATTATTCTATTATTGACACTCCCATGTGCAGGGGGAAGTTTGAGAATACAAAACAGCATGAGATGGAAGGACATAACGATGGAAAATAAACATACGACTGGTCATTTATTAGCTTTACTCACTATTATCATTTGGGGTACAACTTTCATTTCTACTAAAATCTTACTAATTGATTTTTCTCCCATTGAGATTTTGTTTTTCCGTTTCATCATGGGTTTGGTTGCGTTAATGATTGTGTACCCACACCGGATGAGAGTGGGGAATCGAAAGCATGAACTCTATTTCGCGGCTGCTGGTTTATGCGGCGTTACGTTGTATTATCTATTGGAAAATATCGCGCTCACGTTTACAATGGCCTCCAATGTGGGTGTTATCTGTTCATTAGCGCCATTTTTCACGGCGCTTATTTCTTATTTCTTTTTGAAAGAAGAGCCGTTGCGGATTAATTTCTTCTTGGGTTTTGTCGTTGCCATGGCCGGCTTATTTTTAATCAGCTTTAGCGGTGCTTCCAACTTTCAAATTAATCCGTTAGGCGATATATTGGCGATTGCTGCTACCATTGTTTGGGCTGTTTATTCTGTGTTGACGAGAAAAATCAGCTCTTTCGGTTACAATACGTTGCAAACGACAAGAAAGATGTTTTTCTATGGCATTTTACTCATGCTTCCGACTCTGTTTCTATTCGATTTCAAGCTAGGGTTGGAACGTTTTGCAAACCCTGTTAATCTATTTAATTTTATCTTTTTGGGTCTAGGTGCTTCCGCTCTGTGTTTTGTTACATGGAACTTTGCGGTTAAAGTATTAGGGGCCGTAAAAACGAGTATCTACATTTACATAATCCCAGTTATTACGGTGATTACGTCCGTCATCGTATTAGACGAAAAAATAACGTGGTTAGCGGCAATAGGTACAGCTCTAACATTAGCCGGACTGTTTCTTTCAGAGGGCAAGATCTTTTTAAAGAAAAGGACTTCAAAACAGAGGGATACATTTAAGGTTTCATAGTTTTATTTTATTATTATAAAGGAGTCAGCTCCCCATTAGAGTAAAGCATTAACTTAATGGGGACTGACTCTTTTATTCCTGGCTTTTCTGAAGGAGTATGAGAGGTTTCGGAAATTGATGGGGTGAAGCAGTGATAGGCTTGTTATGTTTTTCCAATTTATATTAAAATGAGAAACACTGGGAGAACATTCGAATCTTCTGTATGCTTTATGGCAGTTGAATCATGGGGTTTCGCTAGTTTGATTAAAGGAGTTAGAAAAGATGAATAGTCAAAAAGGTGGTTTGAAGCCATTTATTTCGCTTATCGCAACAAATATACCAAAGGCCATGTTAATCATCGGATTAATAGGCAGTACCATTACAACGTTAGTAGGGCTTTCGATTCCTTTGCTTACAAGAGAGCTTGTCGATGGCTTCTCAACAGAGTCGATCAGTATCTCAATTATTATCGCCATTGGCGTTGTTTTTATTTTACAAGGGGTTATCGACGGCGTATCGACTTACTTGTTAGCTGCAGTAGGACAACGGATTGTGGCAAGTTTGCGGGAGAAAATGTGGGTCAAGCTCATTCGATTGCCTCTTAGCTACTTTGACAAACATCAGAGTGGAGAGTCTGTGAGTCGGCTAGTAAATGATACGGGAATTGTAAAAGACTTAATTTCCCAGCATTTTCCGCGATTTGTAACAGGGATTATTTCGATCATTGGTGCGATGATCATCTTACTGATCATGGATTGGAAAATGACGTTATTCATGTTAATCGCTGTTCCACTTACAATGGCGATCATGATGCCTCTCGGAAGAAAAATGGCTAAAATTTCTCGGGGCTTACAAGCTGAAACCGCAACTTTTTCAGGAAATATTCAACAGACGATTAGTGAAATTCGTTTAATGAAATCCTCCAATGCAGAAGAGTTCGAAGAAGAAAAAGGGACCAATGGGGTGAAAAAGTTGCTTTCATTCGGATTAAGGGAAGCAAAAATTTTCGCATTGATCGGTCCCCTTATGTATACAACTGTTATGATCGTCATTGTGATGATCATCGGTTACGGTGGAATACGGGTAGCCAATGGAACGATGACAACGGGGTCGCTCGTTGCTTTTCTCCTCTATCTTTTCCAAATTGTTTTTCCAATTACGTCCTTCGCCATGTTTTTCACACAGCTGCAAAAGGCGAAAGGAGCGACCGAACGGATTATCGATATTATTGGGCTTCCGTTAGAGGAAGGGCAGGAAGGAATACAGATGGATATTAGCGATGAACCTATCTATGTCGAAAATGTATCCTTTGCGTATAGTGAAGAAGAACCGGTTATTCAAGACGTATCCTTTGAAGCAAAGCCAGGTCAAATGATTGCCTTTGCCGGACCGAGTGGTGGCGGAAAAACAACTTTGTTCGGATTACTTGAACGATATTACCAACCAACCGCTGGGGAAATAAGAATTGGCAGCACACCAATCAACGAATTATCACTAGAGTCGTGGCGCAGTCAAATTGGTTATGTATCTCAAGAAAGTGCAATGATGGCTGGAACGATTCGGGAGAATTTATGTTACGGCTTGAAAGAGTGGGAAAGTATTTCAGATGAACGTTTGTGGGAAGTGGCAAAAATGGCTTACGCAGATGAATTTATTCAATCATTCCCAGATGGGTTGAATACGGAAGTGGGCGAACGGGGAGTAAAGTTGTCTGGGGGTCAACGACAACGTATTGCCATTGCTCGTGCTTTTTTACGGGATCCCAAGATTCTCATGATGGATGAAGCAACCGCAAGCTTGGATAGTCAGTCAGAAAGTATTGTGCAGGAAGCTTTATCCCAATTAATGGTTGGACGAACCACTTTTGTCATCGCGCATCGTTTATCGACGATCGTCGAAGCGGATAAAATCCTATTTATTGAGAATGGACGTGTCACAGGGAGTGGTACTCATCAAGAGTTAATAGAGTCCCATGAATTGTATCGTACATTCGCTGAACAGCAATTTACGGAGTAGGATATTGGAAATTTCAATTAGAGAGAGTGTACATAAAGCAAAAAGTCAGTTCTTTTGTAAAACTAACATTTCAATAAATTGCCTTTTAGTATAAATTAGCGTTATTATATTAGTAGAGTAATTGTAGGGGTTTAAATGATTTTTTAGAGCTGTATTCTTTCATGAATACGAAGACAAATTGAAAAAGCAACAGAATTTATTCAGCTATGTGAAAATTTATTTTGAGAAAACAAATAATTATCACAGGTAGACAGCTCTAATTGATAGGGCTGTTTTTTTATCAGGCTTAACGGGCAGTAAGACCCCGACCCCAAGATTCTGAGTGCAATAAAAGAAGATAGATGGGGATCAACTGCCAGTTAAGCTCCGATTGGTGAAATAAGATTTATCTTTAGGCTTCAGCCCTTAGGTAAATCAGTTAGGCTCTCTGTGACTAATCATCAGTGGGGGATGGAAGAGAACTCCTACTGATAGAAAGAAGGTGTTTAAATGAAAAATCGGCATAAAAGCCGGGGATTGTTTTTATCATCCGTGGCGACGGGAGCGATGTTGAATCCCCTGAATTCCTCGATGATTGCATTGGCGATTCCTAGTATTCAAAAGGATTTTGGTTTGTCTTATTTAACGGTTTCTTGGTTGATTTCTTCATTCTATTTGGCGAGTGCGGTGACCCAGCCAGTAGCTGGCAAACTTGGTGATTTGATTGGCAGAAGGAAAATGTTTCTAGGGGGCCTCCTATTAGTGGCCGTCTCTGCTATCGGTGCTCCGTTAGCTCCAGCGTTTGCCATTTTAATGATTATGCGATTATTTCAAGCTGTCGGAAGCGGGTCGATTTATCCTGCGGGAATTGGCATGGTTCGAGACCATATTCATGAAAGAAAAGGAGCAGCTCTTGGCTTCATTTCTTTAACGATGTCGACGATGGCAGCACTGGGACCAACGATCGGGGGGCTTCTAATTTCCTGGGGAGGTTGGCCGGCGATCTTTTTAATCAATTTACCGATTCTGTTGGTGTGCTTTTTCCTCGGTTGGTTTGTATTGCCGAAAGATGAAATGAGAAAGAAATTAAATCTACAAGAATTGATTCAAAAAATGGATCTACTAGGGATCTTGTTGTTTGCGGGTGGAATTGTTGGAATTCTATTGTTTTTATTATCCTTTAAAGGAACAACGAATTACACGGCAGGGATTATTGGTGTGATTTCTTTATTATTATTTGGCAGGCACGAATTGAAAACAAAACTACCCTTTATTGATATTCGTTTATTTCGTTCGAATCAGAAGTTATCGTTAGTGTTTTTACAATATATTGTTGTGAACTTCATTTATTATAGTTTGTTTTTTGGATTGCCAAGCTATTTTCAAACCGGTCTGCATTTGAGTGTGGGATATAGCGGTTTCTTGATGCTTTTTGTGTCAGGGATGGGCATCATTACAGCACCGTTAATTGGTCGCTGGATTGATAAATCAGGTGTGGATAAACCCATTTTGATGGGAAATCTATTGATCGTTTTTGGTGCTATATTGCTTTGGGGCTTCTTTGATCATGTTCCAGTGATCGTTATGACGTTAATCATCTCTCTTATTGCAGCTGGATGCTGTTTTGGCAATGTTACCTTGCAAGTAGCTATGCTTCAGGCAAGTCCGGCGGACATGGTTGGTGTGTCAACTGGTTTGCATCAAACATCTCGGCATTTTGGTTCGATTCTTTCTGCCGTCTCACTCGGGTTAATATTTGGCGATCAGTTTAATCCAGAGTATTTTAAAACATTAATCCATGTATTCATTGTGGCGGGTGTCGTTGTTGTCTTACTAGGTATGAGATATTCGAGCATTAAACCCGAATCGATAAAATCTTGAGTCTATGTGTAGGATCGTAAAATAGAATAAACAGGTTCAGACTTAGACTGAACCTGTTATAAGCTTATATTATATAAGGTTGCGATGCTTCAAAAACGGAGGCTCGCTTTTTCTTATTCAATAACGAGAATCGTTTAATTAATGAAGAAATTTATTATTGAAAGTTTTTTGAAGTGTGATAGACCAAAATTTAATCCCATTTCTGGAAGTTTAATAGTCTGAAAATTTAGAAAAAATATGTTATACTAGACTTGCTCATGTTAAGAATAAGTTTAAACACTGTAAAAAATGGATATAGATTGAATAGCTACTATTAAGGGGGAGGGATCATGTATGCAATCAATTTTTACTGAGATGGATTCTATTTTTAAACGTACGAAAAATGCGTTGACGGAGTTTATGGAGATTCTTACACCTATTATTGAAAATGCGAAGGATGACCACGAACGTCTTTTTTGGCATCATATTTATGAAGAAGAGGAGCATCGTTCGGATCGCTTAGAGATACTGATGCCAAAAGTTCATTCAGTGGTTGAAAATAGAGGGAATATTTCTAATAATCAAATTGAGTTTGTACACCTTTTGCAGGACATAAGTTTGGAGAAATTTGGATTACATAATTTTCTAGAACATTTAGACTTGTTTCTCTACCAATTCAAAGAACCAGAAATAGTAGGAAAAGTCCAAGCGTTCAGAGATAGTACCTTTGAGGATTATCAACAAATGAAAGTTATTTTAGAGAAATTAAATGAAGATTTCCAAGGTGGAAATGTATTCAATACATCGATTCCAACGGATGAGAAAGAAGAGCTTGGATCAAATGTAAAAGTTGATGCTTATTCACTTGATCACGCACAAAAGTCGCATGCATCAAAACAGAGACCTAAAAAAATGCTGACAGTTGGCAGTCTAAAGCAAAGATAGGATAAATGGAAGGAGCGATAGTTATGGATAAGTCGTCTCAATTTTCTGAGTCCTCTTTAACAAAAGAGGAGTGGCAGGAACTTGATGAAATGGTGTTTGAGAGTATAAAAAAGCAGTTAGTAGGGAGAAAGTTTATAGATATTTATGGACCACTTGGAGAGGGCGTTCAGTCGGTAACAAACGATATATATGAAAATCCTGAACGAGGAGCTCTCAGTTTTCATGGAGAAGATTTAGGTCTATCTGTACCATCAAGAAGGATAAACCTTACGATTCCGATGTTATATAAGGATTTCATGTTATATTGGCGGGATATTCAACAATCGAGAACACTTGGTAGTCCAATTGATTTCTCTGCTTCAGCCAATGCCGCTCAACAGTGTGCCTTGCTAGAGGATGATTTAATTTTTAACGGATCAAAGGAATTCGATATCCAGGGAATCATGAATGTAAAAGGGAAGTTATCCCACATTCGAAGTGATTGGATGGAATCTGGGAATGCTTTTAGTGATGTTGTTGAAGCAAGAAATAAACTTTTAAGAATGGGCCATACTGGACCATATGCACTTGTTTTGTCTCCTGAATTGTATGCACTCGTACATCGTGTTCATCAAGGAACGCATGTACTAGAGATTGAGCATATTCGAGAGTTGATGACAGCAGGAGTCTTTCAATCTCCAATGATAAAAAGCGGTACAGGTGTTGTGCTGGATGCAGGAAGACAAAATATTGACTTGGCGATTGCAAGTGATTTTGACACGATATTTTTGGATCAAGATAATATGAATTATTATTTCCGTGTTTACGAAACTGTTGCTCCTAGAATTAAACGACCTACAGCGATTTGTACATTAGAGGATTTTTCTGAATAAATTGTTGTTAAGTAGGTTAAAACAGCAGGATGCTATTATTCTGCTGTTTTAACCTCATTCAGCAAAAGTCTCCCGCTTCTATAAGTGATGAGATAAATACTAAGCTTTTTAATCATTCAGTGGGGGTTCAAAACCTGGCTGAATGAAGTTAAAGTCTCCGGTGCATGTCTCAGACTTTTTATGATATTTTATCTAGCGAGTATAGGTATTAATCCGGACGTAAATTCGATAGGGTGAATTTGACTTTAAGCAATGGTATAAATTTTATTTTCCGCATAAATCAGTCTAGTGTTTACTTCTTTTGTAGCTGTGTGGAGTCCGATATCGTCAATAATCAATTTTGCTTCTTCTAGGAAAAACGGATTCAAGCTATTTTCGTTGATTTCGAATAATCTTTTTAAGTATTTTATTTTTTGTTTCGTTTTCATTTGTTTGTAAGCTTGATTTGTTAAGTCTACGATTTTCTTATGTTTTGGATCTTTCAAAAGACTCAGTTCTTGAATATTGATAATGATGTTTTGTTGATCTTCTGTTATAAATCCGATCGAATAGATAGAAGATCCTAGTAAATCGACATGGGTAATGACAGCATTTTCATAAACCTCGCCCGTACGAAGACGAAGCGTTTTTACTTCAATCACACCGCCGATCTTTCTTTCGTTCGTAAGTATTTTATGGATATCTTTAAGACCGTTAATTTGAACATTCATATTGTAACCTCCTTATAGTGAGAGGGAAAGATTAATTGAGAATAATTTTCATTATCATTATACAAAGGGAATGGGCAATTGGTCAATAGAAATTTAAGTGGAAAATTTGTAAAATTCATTTTTTTGAAGGGAGTACCTAGATGAAAGAGTTCACAATAGGTTCTTTAAAGTATAATCACACACAGCATACTGTTTCGGTTGATCGATCTATACATATGAATAAACGGCCTGTCTATATACTAAATAGAGTAATAGAAATGAAGCAAAATCAACGTTATTTTCGAGTCGAAGTAAAAAAAGGCCAATCCATTTTAGAGGCAGCCCTCGAACAAAATGTATTTTTGGATTATAAATGCAAAAAAGGAACTTGCGGTAAATGCAAGGTGGAATTGGTGAACGGAAGCACTTATCTCCAACCTGCAAATGATCTAGAAGAGAAGAAATTAAAACATTTAATTCAAAAAGGCTTTCGTCTAGCCTGTCAGTCAATAGCGGAGTGAGATGAATGGTGAAATGTTTTACTTAAACTTTACGATAGCAATAGTCGAATGGAGCAACGTCGGTTATCATAAACACGTTGCTCTCATTTATCAAAAATATTTCTGATAAAATACCTTTCATAGTGACCGCTTAGCTCAGCATATATTCGAGTTGTTTCACTTTTCTCAAGCCTCTTAAACTTTGGAACACTATTTTCTTGACCTTCTCTATGTATCGTTTAAGCCATATATAACAACGAATATTATCATAGACTTTTCGGATAAGCCTATTCCAGCAATTGATTTTCAACTGTATCTGCCTTCTTCTTCAAAGGTTTTTTCGAGATTGAAAAAGGATTTGACCTTCTGTTTATAAGGAAACTTGAGGATCGAAGGCCTTCTCGGTTTCTAATTCCCCGCTCTCTGCCATCATCAAGTCGTTTTTGTAGGCAGCCAATGCCAGTTCATACATAAACGGCTTTTTTGATTGGCAAATATACCTTTCCAAAAAATTGAAAGTTAAACAAAAAGAGTCCTGCTAAATAGTTATTAAATGATTTTTTAAACTAGTAGAGGTGAATAAAGTGGATACTAAAGAAACCAATTGACCAAATTAAATGGGGATGGTGATTGATTTTAAAAAATGTGTAGGGTGTTCATCTTGTGTAGTAGCATGTGTATCAGGAAATGTTTTGCCACCTGTGGTTGCTTATAGACCCGTTATTGAAGATCAAATTGGTTCGTCCTTGGTAAAAGAAAAACGCCCAATAAGGAGCGTTTTAAAAATGCATTTCCTTCTATTTAGCTGTTTTGCGAGCTGCTTCAGAAATGAAATCAGCGATAAAAACGAGAACGCAATAGCAGAATAAAAGCAATGTAACATCCGAGTAATGAAAGAAACTCAAACTCATTTTAAATTGTTGTCCTAATCCACCTGCACCAACAAAGCCAACTACAATGGTGGTTCGCATGATTACTTCCCAACGATAAAGAATATAAGTCAAAAATCGTGGCATGACTGCCGGAAGTACTCCGTACATCAACATTTGCGATTTAGAAGCTCCATTTAATGCCAAGTTCCGAACGGGACGATCATCTAAATCTTCAATGACCTCCGCACAAAGTTTGCCTAATATCCCAAAGTTATGTAGAGCCAGTGCAATCGCTCCTGGTAAAATCCCGGGTTTTAATATAAAGATAATGATCATCGCCCAAACCAATTCGGGTATCGCTCTGCTAAAAATATAAATAATCCGTACAAATCCAAATAGGATCCAATTATACCATTTGCCAACAAGGGTTAAAGAACCATCGGCTATATTTCGAGCAGCAGGTACAACTGTTAAAAACATGGCAACCGTTGAAAATCCAATCGCCATAATACTCATTCGCAGTGTTTCATACGTTAAGCTTATTGCTTGTTTCCAACTCTCAGGGTTTAAAAAAGCCGGTTGTGCCTCTCCAATCCCAAAAAGACCAGCAAAAAACTTTCCAGCATAGTAGGCATTTTTTTCTGAAAAGAGATCAGTCAAACTTGCCTTTTCGACTGCAAAAATAAACCACCAAGAAATAGCCAATAATATAAGAGTAAGAATAAATGAAAATCGGACGACCGATGAACCTTTATTTACGTCATGCATGCCTCTTCTTAACTGGCTGCTCCAGAAATCGACTAACACGACAATCCCAATTAAGAAAAATAAAAATGTCCAGACTTCATCATATTTTAGATCATTAAGGGATAATTGAATTTGAAATCCAAGTCCGCCTAAACCAACAAAACTCATGATGGCAGAGGACCGGATCTGCACATTCAAAACGATACAGTGTATAGCTGATAATATTGTTTTTTACCAACGGAAAATAACCATAAAGCAAGCACTGAAGTTTAGATGCTCCTGCTAATTTTAGAGCTTTGATAGGTTCTTCAGGCACATCATTCAACATATCGGCAAAAATACGTCCCAAAATACCTCCATATGGTATTCCCAAGGCAAGAATCGCAGAAAGGGGAGTTAACCCGAACATGGCTACAAAAATTAACGCCCATACGAGTTCATGAATGGCACGTAAGAATCCGAGAATGGAACGAAAAATCCCCTTTGAAACGATTTTCATCCCTCTACCATCGGTTAATATCCCAGAAGCGAAAATTCCAAAGAAAAAGGCAATGACAATGGCTACCATCATACCAGCAATCGCATAGGCTAATGTAATCCATGTCGATTCAACCGCTAGCAATAAGATATCTTTTGATAAATCAGGTTGAAACAACCCATCTAAAACTTGTTGGATGGTCGCCAACCCTCCAGAATGAACGAGATCATCACTCCATCTAACGGAAAATAGACTCCATATGAAAATAAGAATAAGAACAAGAGTTAATATATTTTTCCGTTGTAGCTCGAATGTATGTTTAAGATTCATGGAGTTCCAACTCCTCAATGGAATAAAGTTCTGTGAGTATGGAGTCAGTCACTTCATGAACAGGTAAATCGAAGAAGAGCTTGCCATTTTTAATCGCAATAATTCTAGTAAAATATTTTCGGGCATATTCTACTGAATGGAGACTTGTAATCAATGTTTGATTTTCTTCTTGAACAAGCTGTGTTAGCATGATCAGAATATCTTCAGCTCTCGCAGGGTCTAAAGACGCTACTGGTTCATCAGCTAAAATGATTTCAGGTTTTTGCAAAAGCAACCGGGCAAGTGCGACACGCTGTTGCTCCCCACCAGACAGCTTTGACGTTTGTTCTGTGATTTTATCAGAAAGGCCTACTTTTTCTAAAGCTCCGCGTGCTGCTTGTTTTTCCTGTGGGATGATAAGCGACCAAAGAGATTTGAAGAATCCCCAGTCTGCTAAACGCCCGGCTAACACATTATGAATAACAGGGAGCTGCCCTACAAGATCAAATTGCTGACGAATCATCCCGACTTTTTTCGCTAATACTTTTCGATTCGTAAGTTTAGTGGTTGGGATCCCTGCAATGGTGACTTCCCCTTCATCTGGTTTAATTAATGTGGCGAATGTATTGAGTAACGTTGTTTTTCCTGCACCACTCGGACCAATCAATGCAACCATTTCTCCTTTTTTAATGGAAAAAGAAAGGGAAGATAATGCTATCTTCCGCTCGTAATATTTTGATACGTTTTTTACTTCTACCATCATTTGTGATGACAATTTCTTCACCTTCTACTTAATAATCCCAACTTCTTTCGCAACTTCTTCAATCGCTTTATAATTTTCGTTGTTCGTTTCAATAAAGTTTTCAGTTTGGAATAACTCCATAATTTCAGGCTGGTTAGAACTGTTGATAGAAAGAATACTGTCTGTAATTCTTTGTTTTGTCCCTTCACCAAATTTTTCATCTACTTTATTAATGGTCCAGTTATAATCATAATAACCTGGAGTTGTGTAAAACACTTTTACTTTGCTTGTATCCACCTTGTTTTCAGCAACTGCAGCCTCCCAAACGGATATGTTTAATGCACCTGCTTGAAAGGAACCAGATTCAACTAATTTATACGTTTTATCATGGGAACCAGAAAAGTTTGGTTGTCCATCAAAATCTGTTTTTGGGTCAATCCCTTCCTCCAATAAGAAATAACGTGGCATTAAGTGTCCGGATGTTGAACTTTCACTTCCAAATGTGAAGCTTTTTCCTTTTAGATCTTGGAGTGACTTAATACCCGTATCAGCTCCTGCAATAAAAACAGATTGAAATTCTTCATCCATTGGCCGTTGCGCAATCGCTTCAGCTTCAGGTACAATATTACGCGCCTGAACACCTGTTAATCCACCAAACCATGCTAAATCGATTTCACCGCGTTCAAAAGCTGTAACAAGGGCAGCATAATCCACAGATGGGACATATTCTGCTTTAATCCCTGTTTCCTCTGTTAAATAATCAGCTAATTGACTTAAGCTTCTATTTAAGTCTGATGCATTTTGGTCAGGGATTGCCCCAATTTTTAACACTTGATCCGTTTTACTTGTTGTAGCATCTGATTCTGCTGGATCTTTTGTCTCCTCATTCGTGCCTCCAGAGCATGCTGCTAAAAAGAGGAGCAAAAGTAAAGTAAAACTGATAGATAGTAATTTTTTCATAGTTTCCTCCTGATAAATAAAATTTTATTTTATGTAATGTATTTATCATACTAGAATAACTTTGTGATTCGTAAAAACTGACTATACATATTCTAGATGGTTCGTTTGTTTTATTATTCGTTTTTTCAATACAAGCTCCCCTTTTTGCAAAAAAAGCATAAAAAAGAGCGCTAGGGAAACTAGCGTTTATAAAATAATATTTATTAAAGGGAGTCAAACTTAAATTCCGAAACCATTTATATTGGTCAAACAATAAACATAAACAGTAAACATAAACAGTAAACCTGTAACAAATATACCATCTAAAGCTGAGTCTGTGAGTTCAACTATAACAAGTGACCTTGATTATGATGGTAATAATTTACTCGTCCGATGCTTAAAGAGTACGAAGGCTTTTAGATTTAGTGGGGTAAAAAGGTTGTTGTGCTTCCCCAATTCATCCCTATGTTTCAAGGAAAAAATCATTTTTTACTTTGAATAAAAATTTTAAAAAAAGAAATGAACGATCTGGCAGTTTCAAACGTCTAATAACTGATCGGACAGAAAGGGGGATCGCATGGAACATGAGCAAGATTGGATCTTGATTGAAAGAGTACGAACTGGAGATCAGGATGCATTCACTGGGCTTTTTGAGCGCTATTATTCATTCTTATATAAATATTTGTTGAAACTCACCCTTGATGAGGAAGTGAGTGCAGACCTTGCCCAAGATACGATGTTAAAGTGCTATACGAACCTTTCCTCTTTTAAAGGGGAAGGAAAGTTTTCGACTTGGATGATCTCGATTTCGACGAGGCTGTATATAGACTTTCTTCGCAAGAAAAAACGAGAAAAGACTTGGCTGGATCAAGTCAAACGGACCCTTTCCCGGCAGCTTTCCTGGCAAGCGAATGCAAGAGGGATGGAATGGAGCGACACGTTAGCAGACTTTAACCAATTGGAAGATGAAGTGAGAGTTCCGATCCTATTACATCATTATTATGGATATTCGTATGAAGAGGTCGGTGGAATCATGGGGATTCGTCCAGGTACAGTCAAGTCAAGAGTTCATAACGGATTAAACCGATTACGAAAGGAGTGAGTTAATGAAGAAAAGTGAAGAGCTGACTCCAATCCAGAAGTTAAAACAGGATTGGGAGCAGCTTGATGAATTAGCAGGGAATCCATCAATTTCAGCAATTGAGATGAAACGGAAAATCGCAGAATATCAGGAGAAACAAAAGAAAAGATTTTATAAAGAGTTAATGAATTTTTACGTAGCAGCACTCTGTATTTTAGGTTTTTCCATCCCTAGCCTTATAAAAGCACCTGGACTTTTTATTGTAATTGAAATACTTGCGATGATTATGGGGCCAATTGTCTATTATATTCTCGTAAAAAGAAAGAAAAAGGAAAGGAAAATTCTTATATGAAAACTTGGGAACTGTACATGATTCCCGTTATTGTTGTGATTTTGCTTGTCCAAAGTACGCTGCTGTTCATTGATGCTAAAAAGAAGAACGGTTTTGCTTGGTTTTGGGGGCTTTGGGGGTTGATCCAGTTTCCAATGCCAACTTTGTTTTATTTTTTATTTGTGATTTTACCTCACAGAAGAAAACAAAAATAACATGAAATGGGGGAATAAATATGAATACGATCGTTGAACTAAATTGGGCTCTCATCGCACCGCTTTTGGTTTTGCAGGTCATTCTAATGGTCTTTGCACTCGTGAACTGTGTGAAGCAAGAGGAGACAAGTGGACCAAAATGGATGTGGTTTCTCATCATCATCTTCGTGAATATCGTCGGTCCGGTCATTTACTTTCTATTTGGTCGGAAAAATAGATAAGGGAGGGAAGAACATGCTGGTAACAGTTAAAAATTTATCAAAGAAATATAAAAAGCATACTGCCGTCCATCCTATTTCTTTTTCGATTCGGAAGGGGCGTTGTATCGCATTGCTTGGTCCGAACGGCGCTGGGAAAACGACGACCTTGCAAATCCTCGCAGGGTTATTGAGATCGACGACGGGAAAAATTGAGTTTGCGGAAACTCATCAAAAAGATGTAAGGGCAAGGATTGGTTTTTTACCGCAACATCCTTCATTTTTCAATTGGATGACCGCGGTGGAGTTTCTTCAGTTTGCCGGAGAATTATCTCATGTTCCGAAAAAACAATTGACGGTTCGGATCGAGGAGACGTTGGCGTTTGTACAGCTTGGGGATGTAAAAAATAAGAAGATTGGTGGGTTTTCAGGAGGGATGAAGCAGCGGTTAGGCCTTGCGCAGGCTTTGTTGCATGAACCGGAATTGCTCATTCTCGATGAACCGGTTTCTGCCCTTGATCCGACTGGAAGAAGGGATGTGCTCCAACTGATACAGCAGCTAAAAAGTAAGATGACGATTCTGTTTTCGACACATATCTTACATGATGCCGAGCAAGTATGTGAGGATATCCTTATGCTGAAAGGTGGAAAGTTAAAATGGAATGGAACGTTAGAGGCTTTAAAAAACGAATTTGATTCGCCCACCATTAAGCTACAAACGAGAGAGCCGTTAGAAGGGGTGCTCGAACAGCTGGATTTCATTGAAGAGATCGAGTATTTTGACTCCTTTACCGCTAAGATTGGGATGGATCATTTAGCTCATTCCAATCAATTGATTGGGATACTTTTACAACAGCAGCGAACGCTGAGTCACTTTGAAGTAGTACAGGATTCATTGGAGGATGTATATATGAAGGTGATGGAGCGATGAGAAATTTTATGATTCTCTTTAAAAAAGAAATGAAGGAAAGTGTGCGCAGTGGAAAATGGATATGGCTGCCAATCGTACTGATAGTGATCGGTATTTCACAGCCGCTTACAAGCTATTATATGCCACAACTTCTTGAGATGGCGGGAAATCTCCCTGAAGGGGCAGTCATTGACATCCCGATGCCATCTGGAGCGGAAGTGTTAATGGGGACGATGTCTCAATATGGAACCATTGGCACGCTGTTGTTCGTCTTGGCGTTGATGAATGTGATTTCCCAAGAGCGGCAAACCGGCTCGTTATCGTTTGTCATGATGCGGCCTGTGAGTGCGACAGAGTATATGGCTAGTAAATACATGGCACAACTTTGTATTTTACTCGTATCATTGGCAGCGAGTTATCTCTTAGCTTGGTATTATACGAATATCTTATTTGATCAGGTGTCATGGAACTTGATGGTTGTCAGTTTCGTTGTTTATAGTCTTTGGATTGTCTTTCTTACTGCGGTTACACTTTTTGTAGGAACTCTGTTACGAAATAGTGGAGGAATTGCAGGAGTTAGTGTGATATTCTTGGCTGTCATGAGTCTTCTCACAACCTTATTGCCGAAATATATGGAATGGAATCCGGCTAATTTGCGCGCGGAAGCTTCTATTATTTTATTAGAAGGAGAGTGGCAACGGTCGACATCTCTCGTAGCCATCAGCACCATCGCTTTATCGCTTCTGTTCTTTTGGTTAGCTGTATATGCTTTTAAAAAGTTTGAAAGGTTTTGAAACAACGGTTCTTATGTTTCTAATCGCGCATCTTGCCCTATTATCGTTTCTTGAACTACCACACGACTGAAGTCACAAGTGTGCGGGTGTTAATACATCAAAGGTAAAAAAACAAGAAAAAGCGGGATACCCGCTTTTTTATTTATATTCAGTATTGAGCAGGGAATCATTTGTCTTGCTTCAATTCATATTCCGCCATGAAATCAATTCTTTCTGTAATTCTTGGATGTGTTCCGAGAAAGAAGTGAATCGGTGTTGGTTCATAACCTGTTGACTTTATATTTTTTGTTAAGGTTTGAAATGCAGAGACAGCAGCTTCTTTATTTTGTGTCATTTCAATTGCGTATTTGTCAGCCTCTCTCTCATGATAACGAATTTGGTAATTATGCATTGGCGAGATGATAAAGGAGAGTAGGCCAATGGTTAACAGTAATAATGGCATGGCTGCAAGGTCATGTTGTCCTTCGACTCCCCATAGCTTGCCAAATCTTTTTATCAAGAAATTATATAAAAGATATCCTCCAAAAATGACAAAGAACGTGGTAACTAGACTAGTAGCTAATCCGACATAAATATGTTTTAACTTGTAGTGGCCAATTTCGTGGGCCATGACAAATTTAATTTCTTCTAGATCCATTTCCTTTATCGCTGTATCGCCTATAACAATTTGCATGTTACTGCCAAAGCCAGTTACGAAAGCGTTGATGGTGTTCGTTTGTTTAGACATATTCATTTCAAGGATCTTGGCATTTGGAATCCCTGCTTCATCGGCCAGTTCTTGAATTTCCGCTTTTAATTGTGGATTTTCAAGCGGCTTATATTCATTGTATAGTGGCATAATTAGGACTGGAATAAGGAACAAGGCAATAATGGTAAGAGGAATGGAAGCACCCCAAGTAATCAGCCACCATTTCTTTGGGAATTTCTTAACTACCGAATAGAAAAGCCATAGGAGCGGAACCGCCAGCACAATATCTAATAGAAACGAGATTCCCATATCTCCTGCTGCTGAAAGAAGACTCTGACTTGTTAAACCATATTGATGTGATAAATAGAAAAAGAACAAGTTCAAGGGTAAGTATAACAACGTCACTAAGATACTGAAAATAAGATAATAATAACCGAGCTGCCAAAAGGACTTTTTAAAAACAGCTTTTGCTTTGTCTCTTAGCTTTTTAGAAAAGGCCATGAGCAGAATCATGAGCAAAAAATCTAAAGGTGATTGTAAAAAGAACGTGAAATAATAGATAAGATCTAAATGATGAGCTTCAATAATTTGTTCCATCGTCATAAAAGTGGTTGGATCTGCAACGGTACCTTTGTATGAACCTGGAACAAAACCAGGTTCCAAACTAAGTAAATATAGACTAATGATGATTGCGTAGATGAAATAAAAAATGGTAAATCCAATATAAAACTTTTTGAGCTTCATAGAGTACCTCCTGATCGTTTAACTTCATTCAGCAAATGTTTTTGTACCGAAAGCTTGCGACAGGTACAGAAGTCTCCCACTTTTATAAGTGGTGAAATGAATGCAAAGTTTTTTAACCATTCAGTGGGGGGTAACTCCCGGCTGAATGCAGTTAAATCCTCCGGCGGATGCCACAGATTTTCAAGGGAAGTTTATCGAGCAAGCTCGATAAAATCTGGGCGCAAATACGCCAAGGCGAATTTGATTCTTTTTCTGTTGAGATCCACCATCTCGATAAACCTTATAAATTCTTCCTCAAACCTCCTAGATCGTGATAATTATGTATATTTGGAAGTGGCCGAAACTATTCTGTAGCTCTTTGTATTTTAATTGAGATTTAACGGGATTTATCTAGAAGTCTCCTTCCTTAAGGAACGAAGCGTTAGGTGAGGGAGGTTTATGTCTGATAGATACGTAGAACATGCTTACTTTCATAAATTTTATCTTACATGTGATTTAGGTCACCATGGGCACTGGAAAATTCCTTTATGATGAAGGTAAGTTAATGAACTTCAAGGAGGAATATAAAATGAGTGTACCATTTACATCTGATAGTTTAGTTAAAGATATCGTCAACGAAGCGCCGAAGACGAGTGATATATTTAAGAAATACAGAATAGACTTTTGTTGCGGAGGCAATATTGCATTATCGACAGCCGTGAGTGGAAAACCTGTTGAATTAGATGAACTGATACAGGAATTAAATATTGCTTATGAAAATTCAGAGCGAAGCGATGATGTATCCATTTGGACCGACAGCTCTTCTGAAGAGATTATTCAACATGTGATTGAACGTTACCATCGTCCTTTACATGAGGAATTACTTGCGTTAAGTCCTTATGTAACGAAAGTGGCGAGAGTACATGGTGAAGGTCATCCAGAATTAATAAAAGTCTATGAATTATTTAAAGAACTTAAAAACGAATTAATCGAGCATACGAATAAGGAAGAAGCTACAAGCTTTCCGTTTATCCTTACACTAGAAGAGAATCCACAAATAGAAAATAGAGAAGAAATTATCGAAGAGATTCGTGAACTTGAAAAAGAACACGATCATGCGGGAGATATTTTAAAGCAACTTCGTGAAATTACTGACGACTTTACACCACCTGTAGATGCATGCGGCACGTATCGTCTTGTTTATAAGCGATTAGAAATGTTAGAAGGGGACACATTTATGCATGTCCACTTGGAGAATAATATCTTATTCCCTCGTTATTTCTAATAGTAAGCATTTGAATATGTTTTTGGGCTAGGTCTAGTCCTCCATCAGAGTAAACCGTTAACTGATGGGGACTGGCCTTTTTTGTGCGAGCTAAGGGACTGACTCGGTGCAAATACGCAAGGTGCATTTGATGTAAATAGAAGTAACCATTAACAGGTATAGGGAATATAGTATCTAGATCGATCCTTTTCATTTAAAAAATTCATAATTTTCGTTAAAATATAATTAGAGATGGTAATCTTATGAAAGATATGGAAGCCAACATTAATCACCAAGAGTGGCCACATATAGGTGCATGTGGAAGAAATTAGTTTGATTTCTTGATGCACGAGATGGAGAGGAATGAAAACGCTTACTATATTATAATTTTCTAATCATACAATTCTCATCCAATAACGATTGCCAGCAGGAGGGGAAAAAAGTGTCAATAAATCATTACACGGAGTATAAACAGAAAATAAAGGAAGCCCAAACACGAGGCTTTACAGATGTAGAAACGATAAAAGAAGCAAAGAATCTTATTCGTTTAGCCTATACAAGAGAACAAATTCCGCTTCGTTTTACTAGAATGGGAGCAATAGTTAGGGTCTTTCCTGCTTAAAAGGAATGATCATCCAAATCTCCGCCTTATGGAGCACAGCATCTTTATTGTTAGAAACTTTCTAACAATAAAGATGCTTTTTTTGTTAGAAGAAGTATGAATTTCTTGTAGCTAGACGGATGTCTGGCTGTATGGGGTGAATGCTGAACCTGAACCTATCGGCATTGAAATAGGGAGGTTCTTAGAGCCGTAAACTTCGTTTGTATTCAAGAATACAAACACTCCTTGATAGCATAAGAACGTTCGCGAGGACTCATTCTCCTCTGAGAATGTTTGTGAAAAGCACCTTCGCTTAAAGGAGGGTAGTCAACCTGCCTATACAGAATATAGCGCGTATGTTCGAAAGTTTCGACCATTTAGGCTAAAGCCTACCGAAAATTCATCCCGTATCTAAAGACGAGCTGTGCCCTGCACGGGCGTTCACTTCGGAGAAAACGTAAAAAGTTCTTTGATTAAGCGGGGAGCTCACACAAAAAAGTGTAAAAATATGATATAATGCCATATCCTCTTAAGAGGCGGGTACAAAATCCCGTATAAAACGGAAACTGGTGATAAAGAATGAAACGTGAAAATGCAATGGGTATTTCCTCGATCGTTGGTGCTTATATTTTATGGGGGATTCTCCCAATCTATTGGAAGCTATTAGATGGTGTTCCAGCTTTAGAAATTTTAGCTCATCGAGTGATTTGGTCGTTTGTTTTTGTATTAATCATTGTAGCTCTTTTAAAAAGAAAACAATTAAAAAGTTTCTTTCAAGTTGAAATGAGACAGAAGAAAACATGGATCGGCCTCATTTTTGCTTCTTTGTTGATTAGTATTAATTGGCTTACTTACATCGTTGCTGTCAATACGAACCACATTGTGGAGGCAAGTCTGGGTTACTATATTAATCCACTTGTTTCGGTTTTGTTAGGTGTGTTTGTTTTACGTGAAAAGATAAATAAGCTACAGACGTTCTCGTTTGTTTTGGCTGGGGTTGGAGTCCTCTATATGACGCTGTCTCTTGGAAAGCTTCCATGGGTTTCGTTAGTATTGGCTTTATCCTTCGGTTTTTATGGATTGGCAAAAAAATTAATAAAAGTAGATTCTACTCTTGGTTTGTTGCTGGAGACTTTATTTGCATTGCCGCTTGCTCTTATCTTTTTAACGTATTTAGGTGTAAAGGGTCAACATAGTTTTGGAATAGGGTCTCTCGAGAATAATTTATTATTAATTGGGTCAGGGATTGCCACAGGGATTCCACTGCTATGGTTTGGTCTTGGGGCGCAAAAGATTCCGTTAAACTTGCTAGGCTTTTTGCAATATATTGCTCCAACGATTGGTTTAATTCTCGGTGTGCTTATGTATGGGGAGCCTTTTACAAAGGCGCATATCGTAACGTTCGCATGCATTTGGGCTGCAATCGCACTCTTTAGCTTCTCAAACATTCAGCAAATGATGAAGAAAAGAAATGTAACAACAATTGATACGAAGACGAAGACGGGTTGAAAAAGTTGATCGGTGGGACAATGAAATAAGAAGAGGCATCCTCTAGAAATTAGAAGGTGCCTCTTTTTGTGCGATGGGCAGTCGCATTTGCAAAGATTTTATACGAGTTTTTTATAGATAAAGTCGGAACTGGGATACGAAAGGTTTATAATAAAAGAAATTCTTTCATTGTAGAGAAATGAGGTTGAAAGATGGTTTATTTTTTGGTTGGTATCGCAGGAACAATAGGAGCGGTTCTTAGGTATTTGATTGGAGTATTGTTTTTTACAAATAGCCCTATTCCCATTTGCTACTTTAAGCATTAATTTGATCGGAAGTTTCATATTGGCTTGGCTTACGACCTATTTATTTAAGAGGGTTTCCATTTCCCCAGCGATGAAAACTGCTATCGGAACAGGCTTTGTGGGTTCATTTACAACGTTCTCGGCATTAAGTGTTGAGGTGGTTGAGTTAGTTAATGATGGGAAGATTCTGATAGGAACGCTTTATATCTTTGTCAGTATTGTTGGCGGAATGTTAATGGGGCGATTAGGTTTCAAAGTTAGCGTGGAGGAACAACAGTCGTGATGCTGCTTCATATATTGATGGTAGGGATTGGCGGTTTTTTAGGGGCAATTGCTCGATATTCTATTAGCCAAATTTTAAATAATAAACCTTCATCCCGGTTTCCGATCGGTACGCTCACTGTAAATTTATCGGGTGCTTTTCTGTTAGGGATCATCATAGGTGTAAAATCCGATCCAATAACTACCCTCTTATTAGGGACAGGTTTTTTAGGCGCTTTTACCACTTTTTCGACCCTCAAATTAGAAATGATCCAGTTGTATGTAAACAATGATAAAAAAACCTTTTTCATTTACACAGTAATGACTTACGGAGGCGGTCTGATTCTGGCTTATCTTGGATACATAATCGGTGCTGTATTTGCTTGAAAATCCACATAGTAAAGTCTTGTTGAACGAGCGAATTTACGGAAGAAGGATTTATTTTTAATTCTTAATGTGCCTTATATATAGGAAGCTTTTTTCATTAGCCTTATGATCAGAGTCACAATTTCAACATTCTTTCTGTTTTATAATAAAGAAAAAGGGGTGGAATGATGGAGAAAAATTGGTCAATTGCTCTTGAACATGATGAATATGAGGAAAATGTGGAGTTAGTCATTCAGGATGCGATCCAAGCGGTGAAGGACACATCAAAAGGATACTATGTGAATGTTGTGACACCATCGAATTTTGGCAATCCCGATGATTATTTAACGGAGGTCTTGAGCACTTATTTTAAAGATACGATCAAAACAAAATTCATTGATCAATGCGGTTGCGGCGGGTATGTATTAAGAGTGTGGAAAAGTGAATAAGACTTTTTGAGAGCTTATTTTAACATTTTTAAAACTGGAGGGAAGGTTCTGTGTCTCATTAATATTTTCCAGTTCCGCTAATAATGGAAAATATTAACAGAATAGTAGAAGCTTCCCTCTGTTTCTCCAATTACTTCTCGGTATTTTTATCAGATTTAATAAAAATCATTAAAACGATGATGATGGTAAAAGCAGTTAGAGCTAGAAAAGGAATGGTTATAAATCCACCCCAATTAATATACTGTGTATTACACGGAACGCCGTTCACACAGGGTTTTATTGCAGCAAGTCCTGGAACCTTTTGTAATAAATAATGATAAAGAGACGTACACCAACCAATCATTGCCATTGGCAGTACAAATTTCTTTACAGAAGAATCGTTTTGAAAGGTTCCAATTCCAAGTATTAAAGAAAGTGGATACATGAGAATACGCTGATACCAACAAAGTTCACACGGGATAAAGCCCCGTATTTCACTAAAATAAAGGCTTCCAAGCGTTGCAATCATTGAAACAAACCAAGATAGATATAAATAGATTTGATTGCGATTGAATGTCTTCATTATTGTCTACCTTCTAGCTCTTTTTCAATTAGACTTTTAATCTTTTCGTAGTCAAAAGGATCTTCGAGCATTGTGCCATTTACCATGATGGATGGAGTCATTTGTACTTTATATTTATTCACTAATGCTGTATCTTTGTTCATTTCCTCTATCACGGATTGGCTTTGCATATCTACTTGTAATTGATTGGGATCTACATCCGGAATCGTACGTGCAATCTCATTAATTTTATCCGTAGTGATCCATAGAGAATCGTGGTTTTCATCGGGTTGTTCCTTAAAAAGTTCATTATGAAAGTCCCAATAGCGATCAGGGGCTTGTTTAAGGATTGATTCCGCAGCAACAGAACCTAATTTAGATTCCTCACCATGAAATAGAACGTTTATGAAAGAAAATTTAACAACCCCACTATCAATATAATCTTTTGTTAATTGTGGGAAAATCGTTTCTCCCCATGCTTTACAAGCAGGACACTTGAAATCCCCGAATTCTACTACTGTAACAGGAGCATCAGAACTGCCTAATATTGGCTGACCTTCGATTGATGGTGGCTTGTCAAAGCTTAGATCATTACTTGAACCATTATTATTGCTAAGAAAAACAATAGCAGCTAAAAGAACAAATACAAACAACGTTATAAATACTAAGAATTTAATTGGAGAGTTCTGTTTTTTCGTCATTTTTATTTCCCCTTTGATTTAGGTTATTTGATAACTAGTGACATACCCGTATTAACCTCTACCTTGATTAATTGTTACTAGGTATTAATGATTTTTTCTGATACAGAGACTAATCCATTGTTTACAACCAGGAAAGTGAATATTATTAATAATAACATTTTTCCAAATATAGACAACCTCCAAATAAAATTAACATACATATTCTATTAAAGTGAATATTATGAAATTTATACGTGCTAAATGAATTGGAGAGGGGAGCAGAGTTCTTTCATTGATCAATGTGGATGCAGTGGGTATGTGTTAAGGGTGTGGAAAAATGATTAAGGTTTTATGATGGGGTTATTTTAAAATGAGATGGTTTAAGGAGAAATCACCTCATTATATTTAACATTCATCCCCACTTTTAAAAGCGGGGATGAATGTTAAAGGTTCACCTTAAAGCTCTGAGCTCGTTGGTCGAATAATCAACTCGCTAATTGCCACATCATCGGGTTGTTCAATGGCAAATGCAATGGTACGTGCGATGCTGTCTGCTTCTATTGCACCTTCATACACTTTTTTAAATGCTTCTTTAAGATACTTGTCGGTGATGGTGTCGGTTAATTCGGTATCAACTGCTCCTGGAGAGATAATCGTTGTTCGAATATTATTTTTTAGCTCTTCTTTACGAAGTCCTTCCATAATGGCGCGGACTGCGAATTTAGTTGCACTATATACTGAACTAGCTGGCCACACTCCATATCCTGCAAGGGAAGAGAGGGAAATAACATGGCCTGATTTTTGTTCTCTCATGAATGGAAGGACAGCGGCAATTCCATAAAGGACCCCTTTAATGTTAACATCGATCATTCTGTCCCACTCATCAATTTTTTTCTTATATAGCTTTGATTGCGGCATAATCCCCGCATTATTGATCAGTACGTCAATTCTTCCATACTTCTTCATAGCTGCTTCAGCGAGCTCTTCCATTTGAAGTGGAGAAGTCACGTCTGTCACTTTATAAATAGCTTGTCCACCATTTCTAGTAATCTCATTTTCTAATTGGATTAATCGTTCTTCACGTCGGGCCGCTAGCACCAATTTAGCTCCTTTCGCTGCAAGGTCTTTTGCAACGGCTTCGCCAATTCCACTGGATGCTCCCGTAATGATTACAACTTTATTTTGAATACCAGTCATACAAAATCACCCTTATCTAAAATAGTATTCCATCCGTTAGCAGTCCTTTCGTTTCGTGAACTGACTAGGGGATAGGAAGGTTTCGAATTAATTATTTTAAAATACTGATAATTCATAACCTTTTACGTCCACAATACAAATAAATAAAGAAAAAAGCAAGAAATCTAGTAATGAGAAAGATTAGTCTGGGGATGACGGGTCTTCATTTGGGAGAGAAAAGTAAGAAATAAATGTTAAAAGAACAGGCTAAATAGAAGTATTTTAGTCTGTTACTTTCGCTGTTAATTAAGGGGGTTTATTAAAATTACATTTAAAATAGCACAAAATCAGCATATGAATTTTAGATGGACAATAACTATTGTTTTTGTTAATCATGATGCTAATTGTATGGTTAAAATAGACGTTTCATTCTTCAACATCTACTAGGTGTTAAAAATTATCAACTAAAAATCAATGATATACTACAATTGAGATAGTTAAAGGATGTATTTAGAAAATGTTGTATAATAATAAAAGCGTAGATAGTTATTCTACTAACAGAATAGGATTATTTAACAAAGAATATAGATGTTCATGGTAAACTTTATATAAAAAGGAGGTCTATTATGAAGAATGTATTTAAGAAAGGGATATTGGTTTTAATATTAGGATTGTCTTTAATCTATGGTCTTAGTCTTGATGGAATAGATGTTATTGATACTTTGATTTTAGGTTCTATTTTTCTAATTAGTGCATTTTATTTGATTACACCATTATTTCTAAGTCTGAAACAAATTGAAGCAGTGGATAATTGGTTTGATGATTTGCTGGAATTTGATTTTTCAAAAAAGGCGAAGTAAATAGTATAAGTTATTTCACGAACGGGTGCTCTAGTCGAGGAAGACCATCAAACTGATGGTCTATTTTTATACCCAAAACCTCAACATTCAATGATGGAAGCTTCACTTTATCGAGTGAGCTCAGAGAATGTAGCCGGACGCAAATTCTACGGGCGAATTTGATACTAAGAAGTTTGAATTGTTACTTCTAATTCAATCTCTACATTGCCTTGAATGGCACGGCTAATCATACATGATTTTTCCGCTTTTTCAGCTATCCTTTGTGCGACCTTTTTGTCCCGGTCGGAAGCATTTTGTTTCAATACGATTTTGGGGCGATGGATAATTTTTTTATATGTGAATATACCATCTGTCGTATCGACAATGGCGACTGATTCCATCGTTAATCCATCTTTTTCTATCTTACTGCGTTCCATCATTGCGGCTAGTGTAATGATATAACAGGTTGCTGCTGCCCCAAGGAGCATTTCGTCAGGATTTGTACCTATACCGGGACCATCCATTTCTTTTGGGATCGAAATTTTTGTCACTAAATTCTCTGCTTCAATGTTCCCTACATCATTACGTAATCCAGGCCAATATGTATTTAAATGAAAATGATGTTCTGCCATTTTTATTCCTCCTTCTTTGCGTTCGTTTTATTAAGTTTACCACCAAATTTAAAAAATAAAATTCGGAATGTGAAAATATCTCTATCATCAGGATACGTTCTTGTTATAGCTAAATAAACATCCACTGCTTTTTGAATATAAGGTATAAAGGTATAATAGACCCGAAGTGAATCAATTTTGGTAAATCACTTATAGGCTGAAATTGAAAAGACTTGAGGAAATATGTATGGAGCGCCATGGAGAAGTTTTATAAGGATAGGAAAGTAAGGGCGATCGGCGTTAGAAATTTTCACATTAGAAAAAGTAAGGAGTAATTCGATTGAAAGATTTATCAGCAGATTTTCAACTATCGTTTCAGCAAATTAAATTACTAGTTCCAAAAATTAATAGAGGGGTTCAAATTGTTCTAGTCATTAGTGGGGAATTAAAAATTGAGACATCAGACCGTTTTTATCATTTGTTTGAAAATGATGTGCTTGTCATTAATCGCAACCAGCTATACGAGGCACAAGGAAATGAAGAGAATAAAGTCATGATCTTGTCTATTTCAGACGGCTTCATGGAAGACCATTATGCTGAGTATCACAATCAGCGGTTTGAATGCTATTCTAGAGAAATAGATCTTGGCAGAGAAGAGATGGTTCTTGCGATTCGAAAGTTACTAACAAATGTGATGATTAGTTATTATAGACAAGATGAGTGTTATCTTATTGAAGTCCAAAGCTATATTTGTCAAATACTTCTGATCTTAATACGGAGTTTTAAACAAGAAGGTAGTGTCATTCAGAAAATAGATACAGCTGACCGCCGTTTATTGCAAATCATCGATTATATGGAAAAAAATTATGATCAAATGATTACACTAGAAGAGGTAGCTAATAAATACTTTCTCTCAACAAGCTATTTATCCCGTTATTTTAAACAGAAAATGGGAATGGGATTTAGTCGCTATTTAATGAATATTAGGCTTGGACATAGTATGAAAGATCTACTTTACACAGATGACTCGATTTCCCAAATTGCAATGAATAATGGATTCCCAAATACAAATCGTTTTCATCCATTTTTTAAAGAAACGTATCAAATGACCCCACATGAATATCGAAAGACTCATGTTGTACAAAAGGAGGACTCCGTTCAAAACTATAGTAAGGAGGATTCCGTAAGTCTCATTCAATCATCAGAGATTATTGCAAAATTAAGCAGCATGAATTTAGATGATCAAAAGTCCTATAGTCATACCGAGACGAAGTATGAGAAGTTGCCGATCACCCTATCTGGATATGAACCGATGGCTTTGCATAATCCAGATCAACTTCTCATAATTGGGGAGATTTTTGAACTATTAAAAGAAGATGTTCGCTCTCAAATATTAGATGTGAAAAAGGATTTGCAGTTAAAGTATATTGGTGTACGTCAACCGATTAGTACAGGAGCGATTCCGCCAGAGGTCGAGACAGATGAAGAGATTCCGTCAACATCCCCTTATTTTAATATTGATAGTGCTTTGGCATTTATGAAAAAGCATGATTTAGCTTTGTTTATACGGGTAAATTATCTTGAAATTTCGAGACATGAAGAACAATATTTTTCAAAGTTGACTCAATTTATGAGACATTGTCTACAAATGTACGGAGAATCATTTGTGAAAGAGTGGCATGTGATGTTTTATGAGCCATATTATACTGGGGTAGACTCGAATGAACTCCAGCGGATTTATTTAAGACTGCATAAAGGATTAAAAACATTGCTACCTTCAATACAGATAGGGGTCTATATGCCTTTTTCCTTCCATAAAGAAAAAACGAGTAAACCACATGAATGGCAGTTAAGGCATGGTGACTTTATTGATTTTATTGGTTATAATGCGAACCAAAATGAGGTCATTGATTTTGAAGAAATAGAAGAAACGAAATACGATTTAGAAAAAGATTATATTAAAGAAAAAACGAATAAGCTAAAGCATTACTTAAAAAGAAATCAGTTAGAAAAACCACTGCATCTCGTTTCTTGGAATACGTTATCAGGAAATACTCGGTATACGAATGGTACTTTTTTCCGTGGTGCCTTGATTTTAAAAAATGTATTAGACATCTCCCATGAGGTGAAGACAATTGGTCTTTGGATTAATACAAGTGCTCACGAGAACGCGGGGGAAAAACGTCGTTATCGAATGGATGGTGTGGAATTATTCCATTATTTAAAAGGGAAACGTCCAGCTTACTTTGCCCTGATGTTTTTAAAGCGACTGAACGGTAGGATTGTCGCACAGGATGAGGATTATGTGATGACAGTCAATGAGCGAGGTTATCAGTTGATCCTGATGAATTGGAATATGATTAATCCGTATTTATCTATTGAAGAAACATTTTTGCAGAGGCTAAATAAAGAAATTCATGTAAAAATTTCTGGAATTCCGGAAGGAGAATATCAAATACGAAAACATGTGTTTGATAAAAACAATGGTGCCTTATACACAAAGTGGGGGAATTTGAATAGTAAGTATCGAATGGATGCCGAAATTGTTGATTATATTATTCATTCCAATCGACCTTCTTTAGAAATCTTCGATGAATACATTGAAGATGAGTGGTCATTTTATACTTATTTAACAAGTAATGCGATTCACTATTTTGATATTCGAAAAGTTTATTGACTTTAATACTGTCCTCCCTACACATATATAAGTCTACAGCCTGCTATTTTCAATAGTAGGCTGTAACTATATATTCTCCTTTTTAACCAATGACAAAAATCGACCCCCTTATTTTTCCTGCACAAATAACAGGTTAATTTTTTTAACTGTTTATCTGTTGAATACAGTGAAAAATGACTCTCTTAATTCTTCCAGAATTTCTATAATCAAAGTATAGAAACAACGAAATAACGGATGATGATTAGCTTTCGCATATGATCGTATCGTTTCTATTTGTTAAAAAAAATCTATAAAGTATAGGAGGTTTCACTATGGGAACACCTTTGAAAAAAACTGTGGAAACAGCCGTGGAAACAACTTATAAAGGCACTAATAAGATGATTACGGGTATCGTATTTGGGGTTATTACGTTTTGGTTATTTGCTCAAGCAATCGTAAACGTAGTGCCAACCGTTCAAGCTGATTTAGGAGTATCTACTGGAACCATAAATATTGCGATCAGCTTATCTGCTCTATTCTCGGGTATGTTCATCGTAGCTGCAGGTGGTTTAGCAGACAAAATTGGACGTAAGAAAATTGCATTGATTGGTTTTGTATTAAGTATTATCGGTTCACTTTGCTTAGTGTTAGCTCAAGGGGCGGTTTTACTTGTTGTGGGTCGTGTTGTTCAGGGGCTGTCTGCAGCATTCATTATGCCTGCAACCATTGCGTTAATGAAAGCCTATTTTGAAGGGGCAGAACGTCAACGGGCACTTAGTTTCTGGTCAATCGGTTCATGGGGTGGATCAGGGATTGCTTCATTTGCAGGTGGTGCAATCGCTTCTTCATTAGGTTGGAGATGGATTTTTATCATGTCTATTATCTTTGCACTAATCGGTATGTTCTTATTGAAAGACACACCAGAAAGCAAACAAGAAACAAATGGTAAATTTAAATTTGACTATCTTGGTTTAGCTATTTTTGCTGTAACAATGGTCGCTTTAAACGTTGTGATTAACTTTGGTGCTGATTTAGGATGGACAAGCCCACTGATCTTAGGGTTAGCAGTCGTAACGATTGTTGGTTTAATTGCATTCATTAAAGTTGAAAAGAGCAAAGATGTTGTATTAATTGATTTTTCAGTATTTAAAAACAAACCTTACACAGGTGCAACAGTATCTAACTTCTTATTAAATGCCATTGCAGGTACGTTAGTCGTTGCAAACACATATGTTCAAGTTGGACGCGGTTTCACCTCACTTCAATCAGGTATGTTATCTCTTGGTTATTTAGTAGCAGTACTTGCAATGATCCGTGTTGGTGAGAAAATCCTTCAAAAAATTGGTGCGAAAAAGCCAATGGTATGGGGTGGCTTAATTACAACGTTTGGTGTTGCGATTATGGGTCTAACATTCTTACCAGACATCGCTTATACAATTGTAGTATTCATCGGTTATGCATTATTCGGTTTAGGTTTAGGAATTTATGCAACACCATCAACAGATACATCTGTATCTAACGCTCCTGCTGATAAAGTAGGGGAAGCAGCTGGTGTATACAAAATGGCTTCATCCTTAGGAAGTGCTTTCGGGGTTGCGATTTCAGCAACAGCTTACGGTGCAGTAGCGGCTAATGGAAACATTGAAATGGCTGCAACGATTGGTATTGTTGTAAACGTAATTTTCGGAATACTATCTGTATTATCCATTCTATACTTAGTACCCAAAAATGCTGGTAAAACAGTAAAATAAATTATTTGTCTGTTTTAACTTTTTGTAAATTTAGGTCTGCATGTGTTATGAAGATAACCATAGCACATGCAGGTTGTTAAAGTGACAAGAAGAAATCTTGAAAGGGTGTCGGAAATGAGAAAAAAATTACTGGAAATGTTAGAAGCACGTAAAGATGAAATCATTGCAATTCGTAGACATTTACATGAAAACCCAGAAATTTCCTTCAAAGAAGAAAAAACAGCACAATACATTATTGATTTTTACAAAGGTAAAGATGTCGAAGTTCATTCAAATGTAGGGAATGGATACGGGATTGTTGTAACCATCAAAGGTGGTAAACCTGGTAAGAATATTGGTTTGCGTGCCGATTTTGATGCACTTCCTATTCATGAAGAAGCAGATGTCCCTTTCAAATCAAAAAATGACGGAGTGATGCATGCTTGTGGTCACGACGGTCATACAGCCTATATGTTAGTATTAGCAGATTGTTTAATCCAATTAAAGGATGAAATCCCGGGTACAATCAAAATTGTTCACCAACATGCGGAAGAAGTTCCTCCAGGTGGAGCGAAAAGCATTGTTGAGTCAGGACTTTTAGATGATTTAGATAACATGTTCGGTATTCACTTATTACCTATGGGACCAGCAGGGTTAGTAGGATATCATGCTGGATATTCCTTTAACGGAAGGGCTTATCTGAAGTTAAAAATCCAAGGTCGTGGTGGACATGGTTCATCACCGCACTTAGCCAATGATGCGATTGTAGCAGGTGCACACTTTGTATCGAGTGCCCAAACGATCATTAGTCGTCGCCTAAATCCATTTGATATTGGGGTTATTACAATCGGTTCATTTGATGGAAAAGGTACTTTCAATGTGATCAAAGACAGCGTTGAACTTGAAGGTGACATTCGTTATATGACGAATGAAACGAAGGCCATTATTGAGCATGAAGTACGTAATTTATGTAGAGGTTTAGAGGAACAATTCGGTGTAACTTGTGAATTAACTTATGAAAATGACTATCCTCCACTCTATAATGACCCTGAGTTAACAGCACAAGTTGTTGAGTTCCTAAAATCTGCGAATGATAAAGACATTACAGAAGTGAAAGAGTTCCCTGCTTTATCACCATCTGAAGATTTCGCTTATTATGCTGAGAAGTTCCCATCATGCTTCTTTTACATCGGTTGTACGCCTAAAGGTGTAGAAAAGCCATTCTTCAATCATCATCCGAAATTTGATATTGATGAGGATGCACTCCTTGTAGCTGCAAAGGCTGTTGGACAAGTGGTTTGCGGGTATTACGAATTAGATTAAATGAGATTTTAAAACATACTAACACTAGTAGCACAAGCCAAGGACATGGTTTGTGCTACTAGTGTATTATAGTAGAAGTGAAGGAAAGTCGACCAGCCTCTTTTTTATTTATTATTTGGTAAAAACCTATTGAAATAAAGGAATATTACTAAGCAGAATAACCAAACTTATATAAATGTTTATCGTTAATTAGCTTCGTCATTGTGACTCCCGGTGTGCGACCTTTTTGTCCCCACCGGAAGCATTTTGTTTCAATACGATTTTAGGTCGATGGATAACTTTTTTATGTAAATATAGCATCTGTCACATGAAAGGCGACTGATTCCATCGTTAACCTATCTTTTCCACCATTGCAGCTAGTGTAATAATATAACAGCTTGCTGCTGTCCCCAAGGAGCATTTCATCAGGATTTGTACCTATATCGGAACCATCCATTTCTTTTTCCGCTAAGTTCTCTGCTTCAATATTCCCTATATCATTACGTAATCGGGATCAATATGTGTTTAAATAGAAATGATGTACTGTCATTTTCATTCCTCCTTTTTTGTATTCGTTTAACTTCCTTCAGCAAATATTTTTGTATCGACAGCTTGCGACAGGTACAGAAGTCCCTACCTTCAAAAGTTAAGGGACGTATAATCCGACTCAGTGAGGGCAATTCCCGGCTGAATGAAGTTAAGCCTCCGGCGGATGCCTCGGATTTTTTAATGGTATTTTATCGAGCAAGCTCGATAAAAATCTGGGCGCAAATTCGGCGGGCGAATTTGATTCAAATGTACTACCAAACTTAAAAAATAAAAAAGTGATGAGGAGGTTCCAACGATGATAAGTGATTTAGATTTGAAGCATCTGCGACGTTGTGTACAATTAGCAAAAACTGCACTGGAGAAAGGTGACGAGCCATTTGGTTCAGTACTTGTCTCAGCCGATGGAGAGGTGCTTGCAGAAGACCATAACCACGTTGCGGGTGGTGACCATACCCAACATCCGGAATTTGCCTTGGCGCGATGGGCTGCCGGTAACATGACACCTGAAGAAAGAAGGAGGGCAACCGTATATACCTCTGGTGAACATTGCCCGATGTGTGCTGCGGCCCACGGTTGGGTTGGTTTAGGCAGGATCGTTTATGCAAGTTCTTCCCAACAGTTGGTACAATGGTTGAATGAAATGGGCGTTGCTCCATCACGCGTTCGAAGTCTGCCCATTCAAGAGGTGATTCGTGATACGACAGTAGATGGGCCTGTTCCTGAACTAGCAGAACAAATTCGTCAATTCCATCGTCAGTTTTATGCAAGAAATCGGTAAATCAACTAAACTCTCGACGTATTAAAAATATCATAAGGTCATTTCCTTACGAAATTGAGATTTGCATTCTACTAAAAGAAAAGGTAGACTTTATACTAATATGAATAGTGAAATCGGGAGTCTGTGGAATCAGGCTGAGAGTACGACTAATCTGTCGTAGACCGTATGAACCTGTTGGATAATGCCAGCGTAGGGAGAGTGACAATTGTCTAATTATGCACTTTGCTTATGCGAAGTGCTTTTTTACTTTTTCAGCAAATGCCTCTACTTCTAAAGTTAGGGGATGAATGCAAAATTGAACTCCGATTCAGTTGGGGGGTAAACCCCGGCTGAAGAAAGTAAAGTCTCCGGCGGATGTCTCGGTTTTTTCACGATAATTTCTCGAGCGAGCTTAGGGGTTGTATCCGGACGCAAATTCGACGAGCGAATTTAATTTTAGTAGAAAGGATTTGAAGCAGATGATTCAGCAACAAGAGATGATAAAGAATCTTTCTCAATTTATAAAAAACAATCAATCCTCAGAAGATGATTTTAATAACCTAGCATTACGTATTTTTACTTATCAATATCAGAATAATCTTCCTTATCAAGCTTTTTGTAGACAAAAAGGGAAAACACCAAGGCTTGTAAAAGGTTGGAGGGACATTCCATTTGTGCCAATTAATGCGTTTAAAGAGGTGCCATTGACTTGTACAGATCCAGAAACAGCCGTAGCGGTTTTTATGACAAGTGGGACGACTAAAGGGATTAAAGGCAAGCACTATCAGTCAACGCTAGAAATAAGGGAACTTTCGATGATTGTAAACTTTAAAGAAAGGTTTATGAAAGATACTGAGAAAATTCGAATGGGTGTGCTTTTCCCGACGGAAAACGAACTGCCGAATTCATCCTTAGCTCATTATTTAGCCGTTGGGGTGAAGGAGTTTGGAACCGAAGATAGCTGCTATTTATTAAATGAGAAGGGCTTAGACATGGGAAAAGTCCTAAGTGAACTAAAGTGTGCGGAAGAAACAGGGGAACCGTATGCTCTACTTGGGGCAAGCTATAGCTTTGTGCATCTGTTTGAGGAACTGGAAAAGGTAGGGAAGACATTCAATCTACCAAAAGGAAGTAAGATTCTTGATACGGGTGGTTATAAGAATCAATCAAAAGAGCTGGAATTAGATGAGTTTTATACATTGCTTTCGAAGTATTTTGGCGTGGACAGAAGTGATTGTATCAATATGTATGGAGTGACGGAGTTAAGCTCACAATTTTATGACAATGGAAATGAAGTTGTTCCATCTGTGAAGTCGGGACCACACTGGATTAGAACGAGAGTGATCAATCCGTTAACAGGGGAAGAGGTTGAGAAGGGAGAGCGTGGGGTTCTTGTCCATTGTGATCTAGCAAACTTTAATTCGGTGACTACGATCCTCACAGAGGATTTAGCCGTTGAGGTTGATGGTGGCTTTTTCCTATTAGGAAGAGTCGAAGGGGCGGAAGCAAGAGGATGCTCCATTGCCGTCGAGGAGTTTATCAACTTTACGAAAGGTTCGACGAAATGAGAGAAGTGGCTGGGTATCTTCCCGATATCGGAGAAGAGGAGTTTGAACGGAAAATAATGAAATTTCAGGATTTGGAAGTGGAAGTCCCCCTCCTCAACCAGGAGCAAATGAATAAAGTGATGGCCACCGTTAAAAAAGGGAGTGCTGAAGTTTTAAAATCATTCACTGTATCCGAAATCGTGGAAATCATCGATAAAGCAACAGATCGATTACTAGATCGAAGTTCATCCTATCGCCAAAAGGCGGAAAAACTGTTACCGATTGTAACCGGTTATGATGGAGAAATGATCCGCCTTGGACTTACTTCTTATTTAAAAACGTTTCGTAAGCATGAGCTTCAGCGTTTTCTTGTGGAAGACTTAGGCAATCCATTATTACTCGATGATTTTCAGCCGCGCGTAAAAGGTGGATTCTCAAAAGCAATTGGCCCCGATCTCATCACTCATGTGTGGGCAGGAAATGTTCCGGCATTGCCTCTATGGAGTTTCGTCTCGGGTCTCTTAGTGAAGTCAGGAAATATCGGAAAAGTATCAAGTTCAGAACCTCTTTTTTCAGGCTGGTTTGCGCAAGCTTTAGTAGAAGTCGAGCCGAGACTCTCCAATTGCTTTGCGGTTGTCTGGTGGAAAGGCGGGGATGAAGAGCGGGAGAAATCAGTATTCGAACAATCGAACCTTGTCATCGGATACGGCGGAAATCAGTCGTTACAGTCGCTCCGAAGTCGGATTCCAATTACAACTCGTTTTTTACCCTTTGGTCATAAAGTGAGTTTTGGAATGGTTTCAAATGCCGCTTTAGATTCGCAAAAAGCATGGAGAACCGCGCATGGAGCTGCTCTTGATGTCGTTCGTTATGACCAGCAGGGCTGTTATTCTCCCCATCTCTTCTATGTTCAAAAGGGTGGAAAAGTCGCGCCACGGGAGTTTGCACGGTATTTAGCGACCGAGCTGGATAACTTTGAAAAAAGGTATCCGCGTCGAGATCTTTCCATGGAAGAATCGACAAGCTTAGCTTCATGGCGGCAAAAAGAAGAAATGAGCGTCTTTTCAAATCGTGGCAAAGAGGTGCTTGGAAATTCAATGCACCCATGGACGGTTGTTTATGAAGAAGAAGGGGTCGACTTTTCTCCTAGCCCGTTGAACCGATCCATCAGGGTCATCGCATTTGAAAAAATCGAAGACATTCTCCCAACGATTGAGCCTTATCGATCTTTTTTACAAACCGTTGGCATAGCTGCAACTCCAAAGGAACTTTTTCAATGGGCAGAATGGTTAGCCTCAATTGGCGTGACCCGAATAACGGCTTTAGGAAAGATGACGGGACCGGAAGCGGGTTGGCATCATGACGGCCGCTTTAATTTATTGGATTTAATTAACATGGTGGACATCGAATCCTCTGCTGAAGAGGATAGTGAACGATTTGCTCCGTATGTTGATTAGGAGGTTTTTAGCGTGAGTTTTTTAACAATCAAAGATGTGACATATAGCTATCAAGGGAAAACTCCGGTTCTTCACGGAATTAACTGGGAAATCAAGCAGGGAGAGTTTCATTGTTTACTCGGAAAAAGTGGCTGCGGAAAAACGACGTTATTAAAGCTTGCGGCAGGTTTGCTTCACTCTGATGAAGGAAAGATTACGCTACAAGGGAATGAAGTCGTGAAACCTTCTCCCCAATGTGGGTTTGTGTTTCAATCTCCGAATCTATTGGAATGGAAAACGGTGCTTGAGAATGTTTTACTACCGATTACGCTTAAACGGAAAATCACAAAAGAGGATCGAAATCAGGCAATGGAGTTATTGGAACTTGTGGGATTGCAGTCTTTCAGTGACCGTTATCCTCTGCAATTATCGGGTGGGCAGCAGAGTCGGGTTGCGATTGCAAGAGCGCTGATTCAAAAGCCTTCTCTATTATTTTTGGACGAACCTTTTGCTGCATTAGATGCCATTACAAGGGAAGAGCTTCAAGATGATCTTTTACGGATGTGTCACATGCACAATATCACCGTTCTATTTATTACCCATGATATTGGTGAAGCGGTGTATTTATCTGATGTAGTTGCCGTCATGGAAAGAGGAGAAATTGTGTATAAAACACCCGTAGAGCTTGAAAGACCGCGCACGATGAAAATGAGATATGAACCTTATTTCAATGAGCTCTGTTTAACCTTACGTCAAGCATTGATTGGGGAACCATCATGAAAAAAATGCCACTATATTCATTGTTATTGTTGGTTTTCGTACTTGCAATTTGGGAAGGGGTAGCTGGTACCTTGTCAGAGCTCGTATTGCCAGCACCTTCTGTCATATTGATGACCCTTATCGATGGTCTGATTAGCGGCTATTTCACTCCACATATCATCCGGACCGCTTCAGAGGTTTTACTTGGTTTGCTTTTTGGCTGTTTATCAGGGTTTATCATTGGAATCCTCATGGGAGAGGTAACTTTTTTACGAAAACTGTTATTTCCGTATATCGTTGCTAGTCAGGCGGTTCCAAAGCTTGCTTTAACACCTTTGTTTATTCTTTGGTTTGGATTTGGGATGACATCTAAAGTGGTCATTACCGCTTTAGTTTGTTTTTTTCCATTACTCGAAAGTACGGTTACAGCGATTCAGTCAAGCGACAGGCAGAAACAGGAACTATTCAAAATGCTGGGAGCGACGCGCTTTCAAATGTTAATGAGATTGAAAATTCCTGCGGGTATGCCGGGAATCTTAGCTGGGTTGCGTGTCTCTGTCGTATTGGCCGTCGTTGGCGCTGTTGTCGGGGAATTTATTGGAGGCAGTGAAGGATTAGGAGCGCTTATTATCGCCACCCAAGCGATGATGGACACACCACTTATGTTTGCCACCTTAATTTTATTAACAATATTTGGAATGATTCTGTATCTCATCGTTTCATGGCTTGAGAAACAGTGGCTAAAAAGATATCGAAAGGAGCTGTCGACAGTAACTAAAAACGTAGTCAAATATATGTAAAAATAGACAAACGCACTTTAACGTTTGTCTAAGCCTTTACGTATTAATTCTAGTATCGTTGCTGTTCGAGTAGTAATACCTTCTTCTTCTTGATATTGTTCAATCTTTTTGATGATGGATTCTGGTAAGCGCATATCAATCCGGATTCTTTTTTCCGACAATTTTATCCCTCCTCCCTTTAATTATACGTTTATATAACGTACAATGTAAAGAGGGAGGTGAACAAGGTGAAGAAAGCATTCAAAACAGAAATTTTATTAAGTGATCAACAACGTGAAAAGGTTCATCAGACAATAGGTGTTTGCCGTTATGTGTATAATTTATATCTTTCTACTGCACAAGAACATTATGAAAAAACAAAAAAGCACATGTCAGGCTATGATTTTTCTAAATGGTTGAATAATGTCCATACAAAACAAACAGATTTTTGGATAAAAGATGTATCAAGTAAAGCAGTTAAGCAGTCTATCATGAATGGAGATCGAGCTTTTAAAAATTTCTTCAAAGGTTTGGCGAAGTTTCCAAAATTAAAAAAGAAGAAAAATCAAGATGTGAAGGCTTATTTTCCGAAGAATAACAAGACAGACTTGTTAGTTGAACGTCATCGAATCAAAGTTCCGACACTTGGATGGGTTCAATTAAAAGAATATGGCTACATTCCCTCGAATGTAAAAGTAACTAGTTGTACAGTATCCCAAAAAGCCGATCGATATTATGTTTCTGTTTTATGTGAGGTTGAAACAAAAAGTAATGTGCAAATTAACACACATGATGGGATCGGCATTGATCTAGGAATTAAAGATTTTGCTGTGTGTAGTCATCACAAAGCCTTTGAAAATGTCAATAAGACACAAAAGGTAAGGCAATTAGAAAAGAGATTAAAACGACAACAACGCAAGTTAAGTCGTAGTTATGAACAAAATAAAAATCGAAAGAGAGGTGAGTTCTGCGCTAAAAACAGGCAGAAGCAACTTGTAAAAGTTCAAAAACTGCACGCTAGACTAACCAATATCCGACATGAATATGTTCGATCTGTGGTGAATCAGTTGGTAAAAACCAAGCCAACATCTATCACAATCGAAGATTTAAATGTCAAAGGTATGATGAAAAATCGACATCTATCCAAGGCAGTGGCCGGGCAGAACTTTTATTACTTTAAAGAATGGCTCACAGCTAAATGTAAGCAGTATGGCATTGAACTAAGGGAAGTAGATCGCTTCTATCCGTCTTCCAAGTTATGTTCTTGCTGCGGCCATAAGAAAGTCCAACTCAGCTTATCAGAGCGGATCTTTAAATGTAATAGCTGTGATGCAGAGATAGATCGAGATTTTAATGCGAGTTTAAATTTAAAACATGCAACTGAATATACAGTATTAACCTAACTAGTCTGTATATATGTAGGGTGGGCTACATCCGAATTTACGCTTGTGGAGTGTTATACCAACTGTAGTAGCGAGCTTTTGGCGAGACAGGACACGTAGAAGCAAGAAACTGTCTAGCGTAGACGAATGAGTACATTTGTCTATGTTTTTAGTAGCAGATATGATATGAGACTCAAAGGTTTATTCATAGCGATTCTTTTGTTGATCCTCACTGCCTGTGGGGCAAAAGAGGAGACTCGTTCTGATAATGAAAAAGAAAACTTGCAGCCGATTACGGTCGCAAACTGGAGTCAACCGATTACAGAGGCTACAAATCTATTAGTGGATGAAGAAAAAGGATTTTTTAAAGAAAAGGGAATTGATTTAACTGTGATTCCTGGTGCTGGTGGTGGGGATGCGGTTAAAAATATTCTTTCTGGTCAAGCGGACGTTGCCTTTACCGATCCAGGTTCCCTTTACTTTGCATTGGATCAAGGGGAAAAATTAAAGGTCATTTATAATGTTTATCCTCAGAATGTGTTCAATGTCGTGTCTTTGAAAGAAAGCGGGATTGAGAAACCAGAGGATTTGAAAGGAAAAACGATTGGCGTTTATAGCTTAACGAGCGGAACGCGTCAAAACTTATTAATCCTTTTACATAAAGCGGGTCTCACTGAAGAAGATGTGAACATTGTTGAAACCGGGATCTCGAATTTTGCCCCGTTAATGCAAGGACAAGTGGATGCGACAGCCGCCACCGATACAGGCTTATTCCTGGCTAAACAAAAAGGGTTGGGTGAGGTCAATGTTATCGACGTAAAGGATTATTTAAATGTCCCAAGTGATGTCTTTGTTGTGACTGAAGAAACATACGAAGAGAAAAAGGACGAACTAAAGAAATTTATTGAAGCGTACAGAGAGAGCGCAGAATGGATGCTGTCCCATCCAGAAGAAGCGGCTTCGCTTGCAAAAGAATTTGCGATTGATGGGAAAGATGAAGAAGTCAATCTAGAAATCATTAAATTGCGAAATGTTTCTAGCGTTTCAGATCAAACCAACCAACACGGTTTAGGAGCCATTGATGTTTCTGTTTTACAGCAAGGAGCAGATACGTACCAACAATTAGGCTTAGTGAAGAATAAGCTTGATCTGTCTGAGGTAATTACAGAAGAGTTCTTGGAGGCAGAGGCAGAATGAATTTTAAAGGAAAAGTAGTCCTCGTGACCGGGGCAAGCCGTGGAATTGGAGCAGCAATCTCCCGTGCTTTTGCGAAAGAAGGGGCCTTTGTTATCGTTAATTATTTAAAAAATGAAGCAATGGCTGAAAAAGTCGCTTCACAGTGTATTGAGCTCGGTGGTGACGGGTGGGCGATCCAGGGAGATGTTACCTCCCAAGCTTCCGTAAATTCAATGATCCAACAAGTGGAATTGGAAGCTGGAAAAATCGATGTGGTCGTCAACAATGCATTCAAATCTTTCCAATTTGATCCCGAAAATCGTAAGTTGGCATCGGAATTACAATGGGAAGATTACAAGGAGCAAATCGATGGGGCGGTTCGCTCGACGCATTATATGTGTCAAGCCGTGATCCCGATTATGAAAAAACAGAGTCAAGGCAGTATTATTAACATGATTAGTAATTTAGTCGCAAGACCGATCGTTCCTTATCATGAATACAATACAGCGAAAACCGCTTTACTTGGCTATAGCCGCAATTTAGCCGCCGAACTCGGAGCCTTTGGGATCAGGGTGAACTGCGTTGCCCCTGGACTTGTTTATCCAACAGACGCCAGTCGAGCAACAAAGGAAGAGTTAAAGGAATTAATTATCGCGCAAACCCCATTAAAACGAATCGCTACCCCTGAGGATATCACCGGGCCAGTTATGTTCCTAGCCTCCGATTGGAGTGGGTTTATGACAGGGCAGACGTTATATGTTGATGGTGGATTTGTGATGTAGGGTGAGTGCCAGGTGCTTTCCAGGGAAGGCAGTGATTCAAAAAAAATTAGAATTTTGATTATGCAGCTGTTTGGCTGGTTTGTGTGCGGTATTGTACGGGGCTCAAACCAGCCAATTTCACTTTAATTCGTTCGTTATTGTAGTAATAAATAGGTCTCTCAATCTTTTGTTTCAGTTCATCATAAGACAATAATGCCTTATCGTGATACATTTCTTGTTTCATAATCCCCAAAAAATTCTCCATTGCGGTAATATCTCCACATGTTGCTTTTCTAGACATGCTTTGAAAGTTTTTGTTTTTCTTCAATGTTTTTACCCACTTTTTATGTTGGTAATGCCAACCCTGATCGGAATGTATGGTTGTTCGATACCTAGCCTCATTTGTTCTCGGAGATCATAATTGTCACAGGGACGCCCCGAAAAATCTTGTTTCGCGAATTGTTTCACGTGTACGAAAGGAAAGGTTTGAGTGCTTCTTTTATCATAGGCACGCCCAATACCGTGCAGGATGAAACATTTGTACATTTAGATGATTGGTTAGATATTCCTAACCGTTAAACTGGGTTGGAGCTTGCTAATTAAAAATGGTCAGGAATTACATTACAGATAGCTTATATGTTCTGGAACACTAATCATTTACGTGAATATCCTGATGCGGGAGGTGTTTCATATGAGAGACTCGATCAAGCGAATAGCTCAACAGTTTATCGCTTCCCACTATCCTGAATCAGATATAGTCTTGATAGGTGGAAGTGCTGTTTATGGAAATTTAACGACAGAATCTGATATTGACTTAATTATAATTGATGAAACAGAAGCACCAAGACTTGAATGTTACCACTTTCTTGGATGGAAAATAGAAGCATTTATTTATACGGCTTTATCTCTAGAGTTTGAAGTTCAAACAGCTAGATATAAAGGGATGCCCACCATCATTAAAATGTGTGCCGAAGGTCTACTTATAGTAGATAAACAAGGAAATGGAAAGGAGCTCCAAAGAGAGGCAAAAATACTTTATGAACAGGGTCCACAACTTTGGGATGAGGACAAAATAAATACGGCAAGGTATCAAATTACAGATTTTTTATCAGACTTTAGAAGTTCAGAGGACTTTGAAGAAAGTTTGTTTATTTTAAATAAGTTAATAGATCTGTTAACTGAACTGATTTTAAGGGCAGATGGCAATTGGGTTGGTGAAGGAAAGTGGGCTGCGAGAAACCTTAAATCATATGATAAAGATATGTTCGATAAACTAGTTAAATATATAAAAACATACATGAATAAAAATGATAAGACTGGACTAATTTCATTCATTCAATCTACACTTGATAATTATGGTGGAGAATTGTTTGTTGGTTATAAAGGATTCTTTTTATAGATAAAAAGTTACAAAGCTTTATCGAGTGCCTGATAGAAAAGGTGGAATAAGGTTTTTATGAAATTGAAACGATTGAAGGCTTTGAAAGAAAAAGAGCGGAGCCTTTGGGGCATTATTACAGAACTTCCCGAATGAGAAAGTCCACTGCTTTAGCTATGGGAGTGGTCAGGGATTTATTCAACTTGTTTACGAAAAAGACGGTTATCGAATTTCAGATATAAGTAAGCTTGAAGAGGACTTTCTGTGCGCCCCTTATCACGGATGGAGTCATGATAGGAAGCGGTAATAGAAATCAAATACGGAACCTGGTGTAAGTTCATCCAGAATATGTTCAAGACCTGGCACATAGATTAGTATGAAAATCCATTGTTTATTATTAAAATGGGGTGGGTATATCGATATGAGTATCAGAATGATCCGGCAGTTGATAAGGTCAAGGCAACAGGAATTAGTCGAACTTGCTGCTTCATTTATTCGAATTCCATCTGTAAATCCATCGCCCGAGTTTAAGAAGCATTCACTAGAAATGGGACACCATATTAGCCAATATCTAGCAGAAAAAGGATTCTTTATTACCGAGCACGGCCGTAGTGAGAACGGGTTCGTTACCGTAATCGGTGATGCTCCCTTAACCAGGGTGCCTGGCCCAAGACTCCTATTTTGCGGACATACAGATGTCGTACCTATAGGCGATCGTTCACATTGGAGCTTTGATCCTTTCTCAGGGGAAGTCAGCACAGGGATGCTTTTGGGACGGGGAGCCTCGGATATGAAAGGCGGTTTGGCATCACTAATCTTTGTAGCTGGACTGCTTCAGGAGTTTGCCCCCAATCTTAATTTGAAAGGTAGCCTAGGAGTGATTGCCTCTCCGGATGAAGAGAATGGTGGCATAGAAGTAGCCTCACTTCTAGCCGAAGGATTAATTAGGGGGGATGCTTGTCTGATTGGGGAACCAACGCATCCTCGCCATCCAAATGCTGGTGAAAAGTCCATGGCATTTATGCGTGTGACCATACCGGGTCGACCCGGACATGGCAGCATGCAACCACTTTCTGGGATCTCCGCTGTACGAAGAGGGGCCGCTATAGTCGAAGCACTAGCCAAGTTATGGGAGTTCAAGGCAACGCCTCCCGCAGAGCTTGGTCAACTTTTGTACAATACAGAGTGGTTCCTATCTCGGCAACAAGGAAATCCCTTCCTGTCACAGTTACTTTATCGGCCCTCTTACAATCCAGGGATCATTCAGGGCGGAACAAAGGTGAACGTCGTCGCAGACGAATGCATCATTGAAGTGGATACCCGGGTCCCATTTGGGATGAAGCCGGAGTTTGTTCTGGAAGTCGCTAGGAACCTTGTTAGAGCTGTAGCTCCGGATGCAGTTGTGGAGCCAATTGTATCCTATACTAATCCGAACTGGACCTTACAGGATCGTCCAATTGTGCTGGCCGTCGAACAAGGAATCCAGCGTGTCCTAGGAATGGAGGAACCGGTCTACAGCACACTCTTGCTCGGTTCAAGTGATGCCAGCCACTTTCGGAGCCACGGAATTGATACCGTCCTTTACGGTCCTGGGATAGAATACACGATTCATGGGTACGATGAGCGGGTTTCAGTGGAGAACTTAGTAGAATCTGCCGAGATTTATGCTGAGACGGCCATCAAATATTTAAGCTCATAAACGACAAATTGTTGTCAATTGCCTAAATTTAACAAAAGGAAGAAGTGAAATATACTTTTTGTAGAGCGAACCAGAAAATGAATGATCCGAAAAATGCAATCCCAAGTAAAAGAATGACAGTAAGAAAATCAAAAAAGAAAATAAACGCTGGTAAAATAATAACAATTGCACCTATTATCAATGAATATAGACTGGTTAGCTTACAAACGGTGTTTAAGTCTTTTTCATACTTCAACTTTCCAATATTCCCAAGTAAGGAAGTTTGTTTTCTTGACCATATTCTGTAACTCAGGTAAAGAAAAATAAACCTAAGATATTCGTAGTGAGAATAAACCAAATAGGTACGTCAACAACCATTAAATAACCTCTCTTCCTCTGAATATGTACTGGCATAAGACATACTATAGAATGCAATGTGGAATCAATATGTATGGACCTTGTAGGTTTAGTTTCCGAGAGCTGTTCTTATTCTCCTCTACTCTACTATATTTGCCACTACTCGTTCCTTTTTGGTTAGACCACTCCACTCATACCCAAATGGCTCTCTCCCTTTTAATCCAGGTTTTGAGGCCCCATAAATGGGATAAGAAAAAGCGATCCTCCATTTTTGAAATATCGCATTAATTCATAAACCTCGAAAATCAGTTACTGTAACCATCCGTAAACCCTTCAATAAACCCTTGAATAATATTAGGTGACTCAAGAACGAGTAAGCAGATTATAAATCCAACTCCTACACCTTTAAGTTTATTATTCTTCTTTGATCGACCGGTAACATACATGAATAAACCTATTACTAGTACGATAGCTGGGATTGTATATAGAATTAAATCAAACATTTATACTCCCTTTCTCTTTTTATAACTATAGTGTAAATTCTTATTAAACGAATAAATATTCCGGATAATAAACAACTTTAACCTATTTTACCAAAGAAATATTTAAGAATATGTTATTTTTATGTAAATATTTTTTCTTCAACTAAACTCCACCGTATCTTTGAACAAGGTGCAGCGCTTATTTTTCATTAAGGGCCATTATCTGGAATAACAAGGAAAAGAATCGGTCCAATTTAGAAATAATGCAATAGAATGCAATTTCTTATTAAATATTGAGTCAAGCAGAATTTTTTAGTAGTCGTATGTGATAAACTTAAGAAAACCTAGAAGAGAAGTCGATTTTTATGGAAAAGTTTACACTTTTGTAAAAATAAGGAGTATAAAATGGAAGAGAATGTTTTTGAACAGATCGCAAATCGATATGATACAGAAGAGAGAATGGAATTAGCGAAGGTGATCGTTAAGGAAGTAAGATCAGAATTACGGAACAGTCAATCAAAATCATTGATTGACTATGGGAGTGGTACGGGTCTCGTTAGTTTAGAATTAACAGACTTAGTAGGTTCAATCTTGTTGGTCGATTCATCTCAACAAATGTTGGAGGCTGCAGAAGCGAAAGTTTCTCATTTTGGAATAACCAATGCAAGCGTCCTTTATGCCGATTTCACTAGGGAAACTCCTGAACTTAAGGCAGATATCGTGTTAATGTCACTCGTCCTTCTTCATATACCGGATACCCATAAAATTTTAAAAGAATTATTCAACATTTTAAATGTTGGTGGCAAGCTTATTATTGTTGATTTCGACAAAAATGATAGAATCGATCATCCGACCGTCCATAACGGTTTTTCACATGAAGAACTGAAAAAAGGCTTGTCTGAAGTAGGATTTAAATCCATCGACATTCGGACTTTCTATCATGGGGATCGTATCTTCATGAATGAAGATGCCTCCATGTTTATTTCTATGAGTATAAAGTAATACGTTAATAAACAAAAGGTGCGATGCAACATCGGAAAAATGATGTTGCATCACACCTTTTATTTTAAAATTGATTTATACAAAGTATTCTGATAAATATCTATATTAATTCTGTTAGTTTGAATAGGGCAAACAAACAGCAATTGATGAATGAATCAAACAAATGCTTGGCGAAAATCAAATCACTGAACAGTATAAATACCAAGGTCATCTGAAAGGTTAATGAGTGAATTCATATTTATTGCTTCCAGGGAGTTTCTTGATTTCATTCCAAGCCTTTATCGCTTCTTCACGACTTTCCCCTTGGTTTTTGGGGTCTGCAAAAAAATCACGAATGAATTGATTGTATTCAAATTGAGGTGCAATTTTTTTCTTATACGAGGGGTCTTTCTTTCGTTCTTCCTCTGCATACCAAGCGGTTACAACATCGCGATAAGTTTTACCAACGTTGTTTTTAAAGTAATTTTGAATATAGGTGGAAAAATGGAATTTCGGGATCTCTGTCTTAAAAAAGGCTCTTACATCTTGACTACAACGATGGTTTTCCGTAATAACGGTATCAAGACTTAAATTTACAGGTGGTTCCGTCCTCGTATTCGCTCTTGATTTTCTAAAAGGCTTTTTTATCTTCCCTGTCCGAAGAAAGGTTTCGATTCGATCGGAAATCTCCAATTTTGAGTCAGAAGCACTTATTCCATTTTCTCTACAAAATGCTTGTAATTCTTCTTTTAACCAATAGTAATCTCTGAAACTTTCGACACTCATATCTTTTGTTAGATTAGGTCTCATAAAACTACACCCCCAGTCTATTATTTATTTCTATTATAGAACAATCGTTCTTGTTAATCAAAAGTAATCATGATCAAAAGCAACAAAATGATAACAGCCTAATTTTAAAAAAAGCAATATAACAGATACCATCATCGATTGGTTCGTCTATTATTTATCGGTTTTAATCCCATTAATAAAGGCTTCTAGTATTCCATTAAACTTCTCGCTATGTTCCCAAAACATCATATGACCGCCGAGCACCTCGATCTTAGATGTTGGTGAAATTTGTTTGGTATAAGGCAGCGCTCGGTCTGCCCAATGTTCTGCGACAACGGTTAGCGTAGGAATTCTTTCACTTGCCAGCCTGGCTTCATCGCGATAGTCCGCAAACATTCCAGATGAGAAAAGATTTGCAGCCACATAATAAGGTGTTTTTAAAGATTGTTCCACAAGCCAAGTTAACTCTTCCTCTTTAAGTTGTCTTTGAATCATGATTCCTTTAATGTAACTCGTGATAAAATCGCGCTGTCCCTGTGGACTACGTAGAAATGCGTTATAAATGGCTCCGATACTATCCAGCGTTCCCTCTACCCAATCTTCCCGATTTATAGATAATGATTTTGGTGGCATATCTATTAAGACAAGGGACTTAATGTTGTCATAACCAACTTGTTTTGCATACTCCCAGAGAGTTAAACAGCCGAAAGACCATCCAACAAGAGTGGCGTTACTAACATTTAAATGGTCTAACACTTTGGCTAAATCGGTTCCATGGGTGATATAATTATTGCCCTGCAAAGTTAATGTGGATCTGCCGTGACTTCTTGGATCAATCACAATGACTCGATTGGTTTTTGAAAAGTGCTCGACCTGCTTGGAGAAAACTTCGGTTGTAAAAGTAAAACCAGGAATGAAAACAAGCGGTTCTCCTTCACCAATATCCTGAACAAATAACTCAGTTCCCGGTTCAACTTCAATATATCTCTTATTTATACGAGCCAACTTTTAAGCCCTCCTTCATGGAATCGATTTCGATAAGTTTTACCATCTATATTCTCGTTATTTGTATAAAATTCCTTAATGCCATGAAAGAGGGGACACTCTTGTATTCAGAGAAGAATCACCCTGTGTTTTAAATTGTACAATAACATTAATTTCTTACATTCTTTTATGAGTCTCAGTGGCTTTGAATGATCATTTGGGATCAAAGTTCAACTGAAAAAACATATTCCTGTCCCTTCACAAATATCATGATTAATAAAGGAATCCATTAGAAGGAAGTGTGAAGTTCATTGAAAAAGGTAAAGGTTGGTTTACGGCCGATCGTTAGCGGGCTTAATTTGCCTACTGTGATAAAAACAGCGATTCTTCCAGGAGACTCCATCGAAAGAGTGTTTATTGCAACTCAAGTTGGAGAAATCTTTTACATAGGAAATGGTGAGATCAAGACCTTTTTAGATATTCGTTCGCAAATTATCGAATTAGGTTCCAGTGGGGGATATGATGAAAGGGGACTGTTAGGGCTGGCGTTTCATCCCGGGTTTTATTATAATGGTTTGTTTTATCTTCATTATTCAGAAGCGGGAACACAAGGACCTGGGGCTCTGCCTGGAGGTTTTACTCCTGATCCGTGTGATCTAAAAACGTTAAGCCTAAAGTGGACCAATCGAAATACACAATATGATCATATTGATACGGTAGAAGAATGGGGGTTACTTTCTAACGGGATCCCTCAAAAACGGCGAACCTTGCTTCAGTTAAGACGACCATTTATGAATCATAACGGGGTCAATAGCTTAAACTTTTCACCTGAAACAGGAAAACTTATATTAACAACTGGAGATGGGGGATCGGGGTATGATCCTTTTAATTTAAGTCAGGACGATATGGAAATTGCCGGTAAAATCATTGAAATCGATGTCGCGAAAAATACATTTGTTACTAATCCACCTGTAGTGACGCGTTTTAATGAACTTCCATTACCGATACAGGAAACGCTAACCGTAATGGCGAAAGGGGTTCGCAATATAACGGGGATTTCCTTTCAAAGGTTTTATCATCAGTATGTTAAATACGTAGGAAATGTCGGACAGGATTTGGTTGAATCGATTTTCTCATTCGTTCATTATAAACCAATGCCGGTAACTTCCCTTGTTGGAGCTTCTTCATCGAATTCTGAGCTTGAACAGGAAGGATTTATTAATTTTGGCTGGCGGGGGTGGGAAGGTTCTTTTCCTACTTCGACGATTAAGGAGTGCTCTGAAAATAGAAACTCTAACGAGAAGACAATGGCTTATTACGATGAAGCACTAGAAACTTTAGTGAAGCGGCTTCAGCCTTTAACGAGTTATTTTCATGAAGACCCACGCCCCGATAAGTTTGAAGGAACGGCGCTTACCGGGGTTCAGAGCTTATATGGGGACTGGAATTCCTGATTTAACAGGGAGCGTTGTATTTACCGATTTTGTCCGAAGAAACGAAACGCCGGCTAGAGGAGTCTTAGCCTATACAAGAATAAGGCCCGATAATCAACCAAATGATTATCAGGTGATTGAAACGGATAATCATTTTGGGTCTCAATCAGCTTTTTATGCTAGTTTAGGAAGTAATCTCGATCAAACGAGACTTTATTTAGGAGTTTACGGTTCTAGTAAGGTAACAGATTTAAATAAAGGTACTGTTTTTGAGATTGTTCCATAATTAAGGGAGAATGTCTGCTTTGTTTTTTAGTATTTAACTAATTTAACATCCTTCAGCAAAGTCTCTCACTCTATAAGTGGCGGGATGAACTTGAGTTATTATCAATTCAGTGGGGTTCAACCTAGGCTGAATGAAGTTAAGCCTCCGGACGCAAATTCGACGGGCGAACTTGATAAGGGGTGGACGGATGTACTTTTTTAAATCAATTTCAGATGATGTGCGATTGGCTCAAATAGAATTTTGGCAAAGGTCAAAAATAAAGCGGTTTGTTTTTGGGGCATTGCTTGCCTGTATCGCTGCGCTCCTTCAATCGGCAGGTGGTTATTTGCCAGGAGTCGGCTTATTGATCAGTCCGTTTGCTACCTTGCCCATTTTGATCTGTATTATGTTTTCCCTACCGATGGGTGTGATGTCTTATTTACTTACGATCCTGTTGTTATTCATTCTCATGCCAAGCGAACTCATCGTGTTTCCTTTTACAACGGGCTTATTGGCCATTGGAATCGGAGCAGCCTTTTTCTTTTTTAAAAAAAGCATCAGTATAATTACTGTCGGTGGGCTTGTCTTAACGATTGGAATTCTCATTCTGCTTTATCTTTTCCGATTTCCTGTTCTTGGTCCAGTCGCATCTACTTCTTTTTCATTCCTTACAACAGGAGGAATCTTTTTATTTGCTTTTCTTTATAGTTGGTTATGGGTGGAGATGGGATTGTTCTTTTTTAAAAGAGTAAAGAATAATCTTTTAGGTTAAAAAGTTCTCCGATATCATAATCATCCTTGAACGAGGCTTCTCTATTTATACTGTTCTAAGTACTTTCCGCATCACTGTCGTTCGTGTTAGTGAATTCATGGTTTATATGTCTTACTTTGTTGTCCGTTCACAATTGAATTAGGGGAATAGTAGTGATAAGTCTCTAGAACATTTTAGAGGCTTTTTTCTTGTTGGTAAGATCAACCCATTTATTCTTTATACTTTCTTTATACTTTTCTAGTTAAATTATTTATACTTGCCACTTATGATAAGTTTATCAGGTTGAACGGGCAGTAAGACTTTCCTGAGTAGATAGGGAGGGAATCAACTGCTCATAAAGCTCCGATTGGTTAAATAAGGTTTATCTCTGGGTTTTGGCCTTAGATAAATCAATCAGGCTGATGAAAGAAATCTTCATTGATGGAAGTGTCACTTTATTGATATTGAAAGGATGAGATGTATGTTGGAAACAATTCTGAAGGCAACTAACCTATCCAAAATATATGGAAAACATAAAGCTCTTGATAAAGTATCGATCGAAATTAAGCGGGGGATGATTTACGGTTTAATCGGGGAGAATGGCGCCGGAAAATCGACATTCATGCGTGCTGTTATGGGATTAATTACGATCGACGAGGGAGACATCGAGCTGTTTGGAGAAACGGGTATGAAGGGATTGCAACAAGCACGAAGAAAAATGGGGCAATCGATTGAAACGCCAGCCTTATACCCAGAATTAACGGCTCGAGAGAATTTACAAGTACAAGCAGCCAATGGCGGTGTAAGTGAAAGAGAGATTGATGATTTGCTGCGCTTAATGAACATTAGTAATACGGGTAAGAAAAAGGTTAAAAACTTTTCCTTAGGAATGCGCCAACGTTTAGCGATTGCTGCAACACTTATTACAAATCCTGAATTCTTAATTTTAGATGAGCCGACAAATGGTCTTGATCCGTCCGGAATGGTTGAAATGCGTGAAATTATTCAACGATTGGTAACAGAACGTGGGATCACAGTTTTACTTTCAAGTCATTTACTTGATGAACTTTCACAGATTGCTACACATTACGGTATTTTGCATGATGGAAGGCTCATTCGTGAACTTTCACGAGAACAGCTAGCAAGTGAAACTCGCAGGTACATTGAATTAGAAACAATAGAGGTTCAAAAAGCAGTCGTTGTGCTAGATGAATTAGGGATAAAGGATTATGGAGTGGTTAATGGGACTGAAATTAATATTTACGAACAGTTAGATGACGTTGCAGCAATTAATCGTTCGTTAGTTTTAGCAAATGTTAACGTTTTAAGAATAGGAACAACGAGACAAAAACTTGAAGACTATTTCTTGCAATTAACAGGGGGAAACACTCATGCTTAATCTTTTAACCGCAGAAAAAATTAAATTATTTCGAAGTAAAAAACTATGGATCGTTCTAGCAATTTTATCCTTGCTTCCCATTTATCAAGCAGCAAATAGTAAATTGATGGTTCATTATGGAGCGAAGCTCGTCCGGACCACTGATGTTGTCATCAATGGAGCGACTGGGATTTTGATGATCGAGAAAAATGGATTAACCGTTTTACTCGTGATGAGTGCTTTTATTAGTTTCTTTATTGGAGAAGAATTTCAACATGGAACCATTCGAAATGCGTTGTCATTAGGTCGAAGCCGCACGCACTATTATCTGTCAAAATTTGTGACCGCTGCGCTGCTTACACTCGTAGGTGTTTTGATCATGACTGCTATTGGTATGCTTAGTTATACCGTTTTATATGGCTTTGGTGAAGTTGCGGAAATTGACGGTTATTTTAGTTATGGAATAAAAACGTTTAGCACGCTTTATTTATTAATTTTGTCCAATGTATCGATCTATGTAATGATCAGCTTTCTAACAAAAAATAGCGGCATTTCCCTTATTTGGAGTTTCCTTTATACGATTGGGACAGGCTTTGGTGCTGGAATTTTCCAACAAACGGAGAATTTTAAGAATGTCACATACTGGTTTACGGAATCATTCTTGTTCTATTCAGACTTTGCAAATCCAGCGGACATCGCAAAATATCCTGAAATGATCTTAGTTAGTATCATCACGATCGTGGTATCATCAACGGTAGGAATTCTTTTGTTTCAAAGAACAGATATAAAGTAGGTAGGAAAGAAATGGCAACGATATTAATTATTGAAGACGATATGGCAATTCATTCATTAATCAAAGAAGCATTAGAATTGCATGCTTTTAAAACCTTAAGTGCATACTCAGGGACTGAAGGGAAATTACGATTTGAACAAAATCAAGTGGATCTCGTTCTCCTAGACTTAATGCTTCCGGGGATGAATGGAGAAGAATTTCTTCAAGAAATTCGAAAGAACTCAAGCGTTCCTGTAATGGTGATTTCGGCAAAAAATGACCAAGATTCAAAATTAGAGCTTTTGACGAATGGGGCCGATGATTACATTATCAAACCTTTCGATGTGAAGGAACTGCTGGCACGAATTGGGATTCAATTACGTCATGCAGCAAAGGCTTCCACAAGCCGTATGAAAGAAATTGAATATAAGAATATTAGCGTCAATTTAGACTCGCGCGAAGTGGAAGTCAATGGACAAACGGTTCATCTTACTGGACGTGAATATGCCATCCTTCTGCTTTTTTTAGAGAATCCACAAAAGGTATTTAGCCGCGCCAATATTTTTGAAAGTGTTTGGGACGAACCATATTTTAATAATGATCAAACCATTAACGTGCATATTAGTAATTTAAGAAATAAACTAAATTTAGATGAGACGAGCTATATTAAAACGGTATGGGGCGTCGGGTTCAAATTTGATTAACGAAGGGGAATGTATGTGATGTGGGGATGGATTTTTGTTTTGCTAACATTCGCGTCTCTTTTTTATATTTATTTTTTAAAAAGAGAATTGAAGAAATTAAAACAAGAGGTTAAAGTCCTCCCAACTCGTGCCAGCTATGGCAGTAGACTGTCCCTTGATTTTCGTGAACGGACATTGCTGGATTTAGTCGACGAATTGAATCGAATGGTCGATATGTTTGAAGAAAAAAATCGTCAAGCAAAACAGATGGAAGAGAATGTGAAGATATCGATTGCTGGGCTCTCTCATGATTTACGGACACCACTCACGTCCATTAACGGCTATGTTCAGTTATTAAATGCGACCGTTGATGAAACAAAGAAGGCGCATTATCTTAGGAATATTGAACACTCTGTCAAACGTCTGATTGAGATGAACGACCATTTTTATGATTTAGCACGTATTGAAACGAACCAAAAAGAAATGACATTAACTTCAATAACTCTCTCCAACTTAGTTGAAGAAATCCTCTTATCCTATTATGAATCGTTTGAGGAAAAGAAAATTGAACTTCAATTTCCCGAACAAATGAATGAGCGCCAAATTATTGCGGACAAATTAATGCTTACACGTGTCATTCAAAATATCGTTCAAAACATCCTTCGTTATGCTGAAAGTAAAGCAGTGATCAACTATAGTTATCAAGAGAACGACTTAATCTTTAGTATTAAAAATGACATCAAACGAGATAGTAAAGTCGCTGTAGAAAAAGTATTTACGCGCTTTTATACAGAAGTAACAAGTCGAACGAACACGGAAGCAAGTGGATTAGGCCTTTATTTGTCTAAAAAGTTAGTTGAAAAAATGAATGGGAAAATGGTTGCGGAGCTGAATGACAATTGGTTCGCTCTTAACATCCATCTCCCCATCAATAGAATCGATCCGTGAAACAACGGGATGATTCTTGTGTTTCACAATTATTTACAATTATAAAAAATGGCAAATATCAAGGGAAAAGAGAACTGTCTGAGACTGCTAAAAAGCATTTGCTTAGATCTGTTCGCAAACATTTTTATCAATATAAAGAGAAAAAAGGAGCTAGAACATCTACATATAGTAGTTAATCTGGCTCCTTTTCACTTTAAATAGACTTTTTCAGTGGCCTCGAACCGTCCCTATGTTAGATTATGAAACTTGTTTAATTATCATCTTCTCTTACTTCGCGTTCATTTAAAGGTTGAACAGGTCGATGGTTATTAGGGAAAATTTCACGGAATTTATCGATTTGTTCTTTAGACATTTCAATAGGACTTTCTAATATAGCCCATTTCACGGATTCTGAACAAGGAGGGGTCGTTAAAGAACCTCTATATTGAAATAAATTTTTATTTGCTGGCAATAAGCCCATTAAATCGATAGGCTCTGCCACTTGAACATCTTCTGTTGTCTTTTCTGTAGGAAGGACGTTCCAAGCTTTTTCTAGATAAGGGTTTGACGCTCCCTCTTTAATCATTACGCTAAGAACTGCTAATTGGTTATTAGCGTCTTTATGTACAAAATGTACTTCCATATCAAAATTCTGTCCATTAAATTGGTGTTCACTCGGTGTATGGAAATGGAACTGTTCTAACTTATATTCCTGATTATCAATAAAGAAAGAATTCTGCTGGGTTAAAGGGGTGGCTTGAATCGTGTGTCCGTTGTTACTTAAGGAAACCTTAGTAGGTTTATAAGTAGCATCCAAATCTGCTACTTTTCCATTTTCAATCACTTGTGTACTTTCAATGTTAATAGGAGACTGTTCTTTCCCGCTGCCACATGTTGCATAATCGGGATTGATATCACCCCAATCATCTACTCCTGTATCTCCTTCATAAGACCAATGGGTTGTATGTGCTTCATTTTCCTTGTTTTCTTCCTTTGCAACTTCTTTCTCTGTATCCTCATTTTTAGCCGTATCTGGTGAAGCAGAAGAACAAGCAGCTAAGGACAAAATGAGAAACGACATTAATAATGAATAAAATGTTTTTTTGGTTGGCAACATTTTCACCTCTGTTTTTCTGGTTGATGTAATAGATATTTCGCTTGTTGAACTTTAATTATTATTTTTGCATAGTAAATATCATATCCAAATTGCTGCTTGAAATGTACCTGCTAGTAAGGAAAACCTAGGGAAGGTTTTAAATGACTTCCTAATTTATTCCAATTTGGAAAAAGAGTGCATAAGAGCCAGAGCCAGTTGGAAGTCAAATGGCTCTGGCTCTAAGATTAAGTTCGTTCCTGTCTTGTTTATTCTCGTACAACCTTCTAGAAAATGATTTAGGATTCACCTATTCAGTTGGACCAAGTTGAAGAAAGATGGACAGATTTGTTCCAAATCGTCTTAAACTTCAGAACGAAGTATCATTAAAGAATTGCTTCTATTAATACGATTTCATCTAATGTTAGGGCTTCATTTAAGATCGTTTCAAATTCATTCGCATTCCTAGCCTTTATTCCTTTAATGCCGAAGCTCTCTGCCAATTGAATAAAATTTGGGTTTCCAAAGGTGACGCCGTTACTTTCGCCGAACTTCTTCGTCATTTGCTGGACCTCTAGCTTTAACATCGAATCATTTAAAACAATGATGATGAAAGAAAGACCTAGACGTTTGGCGGTCTCGATTTCAGCTATATTCATTAATGCACCGCCATCGCCCGTTATACAAATGACAGGGTCATTGGGACAAGCAAGTTTGGCACCGATGCAGCCTGGAATGGCGATTCCCATCGTGGCGAGCCCGTTTGAAACGATTAGCCGATTTGGCTTTTTCGGCTGATACGTACGAGCAATTGAGACTTTATGTGCTCCAACATCGGAAAGGACAATCGTGTTCTCTGATGATATCTTTTCAATGCAATGGAGGATCTCTTCGGTCGTAAAATGCCCATTGCTTGTTTTCGGCTGATCATTGATTTGATAAGTGTTCATTATTGTTTCCTTAAGATTTCCAGATGGGGCCCATCGTTTGGCAGGGAGATCGGTTTGATTTAGAGCTTGAAGTGTTCTCTTAATGTGACCAACACATTCAACCTCTACAGGATAATATTCATTGATTTCGGCAGGTAAAGCATCAATATGTAAAACGGGAACTTTCCTTTTATTCCAAGTCTTTGGCAGCTGCTCGACAAAGTCGAAGCCGATCGTAATTAATAGATCCGCTTCCTCGATCCCAGGTAACACTTCATCCTTTTCCTTAAAACCAAATGTAAAATAATTCAAGGCGTGTTCTTTCTTCAAAATTCCTTTCGCCATAAAACTATGTGTAACCGGTGCTTGAAGGGTGTTGATAAAGGTTTGAAGCTCTTCGTGAGCATCTTGTCTAATTACCCCGTTCCCAACGATAATAAATGGTTTCATTTTGTTTTGGATAAGAGTAAGAGCCTTCTTTATTGTTTCTGTGACCGGTACTGTTTCGGGCAAAGGAGTAATCGGCAATGGTTTACCCCCGATCATTTCGGTTAAAAAGTTCTCCGGGATCACAATTGCTACTGAACCGGGTTTCTCCATTACTGCCGTTCGAAACGCTTTTCGCATTACTGTTGGGACAGTTCCAGAATCCAAGATTTGTGTGCTCCACTTTGTTGCTGGTTCGCATAGTTTCACGAGATCTAAATATTGATGAGATTGTGGATGGTTCCGCTCGACATCCGCTTGCCCAATGAGTGCGATGACAGGGGAGTGATCAAGCTTTGCACTGGCCAAACCTGTTAACAGATTTGTCGCCCCGGGACCCAATGTTGATAAGCAAACACCAGGTTCTCCGGCTAATCTTCCATACACATCTGCCATAAATGCAGCGCCTTGTTCATGCCTAACATTTACATATTGAATTTGATTTGATTTTGATAACGAATCGGCAAGGTCCAGCACCTCGGTCCCAACGATTCCAAAAACATACTTTACACCTTCTGCTTCTAAACAATGGATGATCACGTCAGAAACTTTCATATGTTTATTTTCCTTTACTAATTAATAGCCAGAATCCTCAGATAAAAGGTTGTCTAGCATCGTATAGTCGTATTGTTGTAATGGCTTTTCTGCCGGGCCTTCTAAAACTTTGCCGGTATAGGAAAAACGAGATCCATGACAAGGGCAATCCCAAGAGCAGTCGCCACTGTTCCACTCGACCTCACATCCGACATGCGTACAAGTCGTATCGACAACAAATACATTTCCATCTTCATCTTTATAGGCGCCTTTTCGATGGCCGTTGACGGTAATGACTCCTCCTTCGCCGTTTGCTAAGTTGTTAATATTTTGATTAGAGAATTCAAGCTTCCCTTTAATTAAATGTTTTACAACATCAGCGTTTTCCTTAAAGAAGTTTTTCAGGCTCGGGTTCGCATAGAATCGTGATGGGGTATACAAATCTCGATAAGGACTCTTTTTCCCTTGAATCACATCTCTAAATAACAAGGCAGCTGCTGTGCCGTTCGTCATTCCCCATTTTCGATAGCCCGTAGCTACTAGAATATTTGATTGACCTGAAGTGATTTCACCGATATAGGGAATTTTATCTAATGTCACTAAGTCCTGGGCTGACCAGCGATAAACGATCTCCTCGGGCTCAAAAACCTGTTGGCCAAACGTCTCCAGCGCCTCATAATGTTTCATCGTGTCTTGGCTCTGTCCTGTTTTATGGCCTTCTCCACCGATTAAAATCAATCCCTCTCCGTTCAGGTTAGTGGACCGAAGGGAACGAGATGGCTGGTCGACACTAAGATACATTCCACCAGGAAAACGATCCTTCGCTTTAATACCGATAATATAGGAACGATCTGCGTACAATCTAGCCGAATACAGGCCTGTTCCCTCATAAAATGGAAAGTGGGAACAAGATAAAACATAATTGCCTTTCACGCGTGCTCCATCCCGGGTAAGAACGATTGGCTGCTCACCTGTTTCAATATTCACTGCTACTGTATGTTCAAAAATGAGCCCACCTTTTTCCTTAATCAATTGAACCAGATGTGCCAAATATTTTACTGGATGAAACTGCGCCTGATTTTTCATGACAAGTGCTTTTTTTATGTCGATGTTAAAAGGAATTTGATCAACGAGTCCGCCATCAATTCCGATGGCATTGTAAGCTTCTGCCTCTTTTTCAAGCTTACTCGCATACTCATCGGTAGTCGCATAGAGGTAAGCATCCTCTTCACTAAAATCACAATCGATTTTATGTTCATTGACCGTCTTTTTAATAAAATGTAATGCTTCTGTATTGGCTTCATAGTATAGTCTTGCTGTCGTTCTTCCAAAGTTTTGCAGGAATTCATCGTAAATCAAATCATGCTGGGCCGTAACTTTTGCTGTTGTGTGACCCGTCGTCCCATTTAGTAATTTGTCCGCCTCTAATACTGCTACCTTCAAACCTTCATTCACGAGCAGATATGCAGATGTGAGACCAGTAATCCCACCTCCAACAACGACAACATCCACTTCAATATCCTTATCCAACCGTGGGAATTCCGGTAAATCAATAGAATCTCTCCAATACGGCTCAGGGGACTGCGGTAATTTCCCATTCTTATGTTCATGTTGTGTCACTCGAAACCCTCCATCCAAACATTTGATATACTGCTATAAGGATTTCCAACCTTGGAAAAATCATACATAGGGGGAAAAGAGAAAAAGGGAAAAAGGGTCAAGCCCCAGTTTGCTAAAGCATTCACTCAGTGGGGGGTAACCCTTTTTCTCAGGCCCATTAAATAATGGCGGTTAAAAAACGATTTACCTCGTTTTTTTATATTCGATAAGAGGAGAAGGAAGGGGGCCCTTGTCCCAATTTTTTAATAATATAGGGGATACATATTATCCTTAAAGTATCTGATGGTCTCTTGATTGATACCGTCATCTGTGATGACGCCCGTTACTTCATTTGCTTTGCATACTTTGATCATGGCATGCTGGCCAAATTTATGATGGTCGGCAGCTATATAAATTTGATTTGAATTTCGGAACATCGCCATTTTAATTTCGTATTCTTTAAAACCATAATCCATAAAACCAATTTCGGGGGTAAAGCCAGAAATACTCATGAAATATTTATCAATTTGAAATTGATTGATATACTCAATCGCTGATGCGCCTCCAATGAATAATTCTCTATTATTTATTTCGCCACCAGGAATTAAGACCGTCCAATTGCTGTTTAGAGCCATCTGTTGGGCATTAAGAAGGTCATTGGTTAAAACAGTCAAATGTTTAAAATGGTCCATGAACTCTTGAGCAATCATGGCATTTGTCGTGCTGGCATCAAAGGCAATAAAGTCCCCTTCCTTCACTAAAGGAACACAGTTTTTGGCTAGCATTTGCTTTTCTTTAATATGAATGTTCTTCCTCTCAATGAAGTTCTGTGCTTGAATATTCCTCTTTAATGCTACAGCTCCGCCGTAAACCCGTTTTAAATAATGTTGTTCTTCCAATTCCTCTAAGTCCCGGCGGATGGTCTCCATTGATACACTGAATTCCTCACTCAATTGTTTGACTTGAACGGATTTATGCTTGTTCAATTCGTCTAGGATGATTTTGAATCTCTCATTTTTATTCAAAAAATCAACTCCATTTCCTTATTAAGTATACAATTTTATGTGGGTTCTTGAGGATAAATGTGGGTTTTTTACAACTTATTTACATAAACACAACATAAAGTTATCGAAAGCTACATAAAACCAACTTCATTCTATGATATTCTTTTTACAGAAAGAAAAAGGGGAGTGCAAAAATGCCCATTATCGAACTAAGAAATATTCAAAAAAAATATGATGATCATTCCAATGTAATCAAGGATTTTAATTTATCGATTGACCAGGGAGAGTTTGTCGTTTTTCTAGGACCATCAGGCTGTGGGAAATCGACAACGTTACGAATGATTGCTGGTCTTGAGTCGATTACAGAGGGAGATTTATTTATTAAAGGTCAACGTCAAAATGATATTCCATCGAAAAACCGGGATATCGCGATGGTTTTTCAGAGCTATGCTTTATATCCGCATATGACTGTTTTTGATAATATCGGTTTTGGTTTAAAAGTACGAAAGGTGAATAAAAATACGATTAATGAAAAAGTAACGAAAGCGGCTGAGTTGCTGAATTTAACTCCATATTTAAAAAGAAAGCCAAAGGATTTGTCTGGGGGACAGATGCAGCGTGTGGCACTAGGAAGAGCGATTGTCCGGGATACAGATATTTTCTTGATGGACGAGCCATTATCGAATTTGGATGCTAAGCTTCGGACCACAATGCGCGAAGAGCTAGTTCAACTGCACAGAAAGCTAGGGGCAACAACGATTTTTGTTACGCATGATCAAACAGAAGCTATGACGATGGGAGATAAGATAGTGATTTTGGAAGGCGGAAAGGTTCAGCAAATTGGGAAGCCGACTGAAATTTATAATCATCCTGCGAATCTATTTGTTGCTAGCTTTATCGGGTCGCCAGCGATGAATTTATTATCTGTGAAGAAATCGAACGGTGGATATGAATTCTCAGGTCAGCCGGTGAACATCCCTGAATTTATTGAAGAACCTAATGAATTAGTTATGGGGATCCGTCCGGAAGACTGTAAACTTTCAGCAACAGAAGGCTTTCCAATGGAAATTACCTATATCGAAGAACTTGGTTCCGACCAATTTGTTCATGGAATCGTAGAAGGTCAAAAAGTCATCATAAGAGAATTGCCAGATAAAGAGCTTCATATAGGAGAAAAGGTATTTTTCGCAATCGATCCATCTAAAGTAAGCTGGTTCGACCGAGAAACAAGTGTAAGAATGAGGCTGAAAAATGAATAAAAAGGCAAACATCTGGCAATTGATTCTGTTTGTACTCATTCCCATCATTCCGTTAGTCATTTTTTGGATTATTCCTTTAGCGGTCTCCGTTTGGTTAAGTTTTACGGACTGGGATTATATCAGTCCAACCTATGACTATGTAGGTATTAGCAATTATACCAATTTGATTACCGATGAGGCTTTTCTGCAGGCTTTAGGCAATACGATCTTATTTGCCTTTGCGACCGTCATTCCTATTCTATTCTTTGGGTTTGTTTTTGCAGTGATGTTAAACCGTTTTAGAAGAAAGTTGAATTATCTCCAAGGGCTTATGTTTGCACCTTGGATTACACCGATGATTGGGATGTCCATTGTATGGTCATGGATGTTCGACCCAAGGATTGGCCCTATCAACCAATTATTAGGGGTGTTTGGACTGCCGCAGCCGCATTGGCTTACGGATTCTGATATGGCGATATGGGCCGTGGTCATTGTCACTGTATGGAAAAACATTGGCTGGGCAATGTTATTCTTTTCTGATGCATTATCAAAGATACCCAAAGGGTTATTCGAAGTGGCGGATATCGAAGGAGCGAATTGGTGGCACAGGATTCGCCATATCCTACTTCCGCTCGTTTCGCCGACCTCTTTATTTTTATTTATTATCTTAACCTTGGATTCTTTGCAGGCCTACGATCAAATCAATGTACTCACACAAGGTGGACCTGCAGGCAGTACGAGAACGCTGCTGTATCTATATTATGAAATGGCCTTCCAACAATTTAATATGGGTGCTGCTACCGCAGTAGTTGTTCTGATTTTAATTATTTCCGCTCTCCTTGCATTTTTATCAATGAAAATATCTAAGAAATACGTTTTCTATTAAGGAGGTGGACGTAATGGTAAAAGCAAATCGAATGGAAAGATGGATCTTATTACTGATTTTATTTATGATTGGTGTTTTCATGGTATATCCCATGGTTTGGATGTTGCTCAGTTCCTTAAAAACAACCGATGAAGTATTAGGCAGCACGATGACTTTTTTACCGAGTGATCCGCAATGGTCCAATTTTTCTGGGGCATTGGAAATGGCACCATTTCTTACTTACATTTGGAATAGTTTTTCCACGGCTACTGTCATTGTTTTAATACAACTATTCCTATCTAGTTTATTGGCCTATGCTTTAACACAAATGGAATTTAAAGGACGCAATACACTGTTTATGATCATTTTATCAACGTATATGCTTCCCGCTGCAGCCACTTATGTTCCAAGCTATGTCATTATTTCGCGGATGGGATTGATGGATTCACTTGCTGGAATTGTTGTTTCCAATCTAGTAAACGTCTTTACTATCTTTCTATTAAGGCAGAACTTTTTAAAGGTTCCAAAGGAATTAATTGAAGCGGCCCGTGCCGACGGGGCATCTGAATGGACAATCTTATGGAGAATTGTCATTCCAATGTCAAGAAATGCTTTAGTCAATGCCTCGATTTTAAGTTTTATCGGCAATTTTAATAATTATTTATGGCCATCCTTGATCACCAACAGTGAAGAAAACTATTTAATCTCTGTTGGACTTAATCGATTTTTTAATAGCCAAGGGGCATTTGGGGATACATTCCCGTTAATCATGGCTGCAACAGTCATTTCGGTTTTACCGTTAATGCTGATTTATTTCCTTTTACAGAAATATTTCATCGGAACGATCAGTTCCTCTTCGGGGGTGAAGGGATAAGGGGAAAAAGAATTGTAAGTTTCTATCGTATTTATTTTTAACATTAAATAAAAGGGAGAAAAGAGATTTTATGAAAAAATTAAAGATTTTTATATTAATCATGTTGCTTGTATCTGTATTAGCGGCATGTGCTGAAAGTAGTTCAACTGATAAGAAGGACAAGACTTCAACTGGCCCTGTAGAAATTGATTTCTGGTATGGACTTGGATCTGTTGCAGGGGAAACAATGGAATCGATTATCGCGGATTTTAACGCATCTCAAGACGAAGTAGTAGTGAAAGGTGTTCAACAAGCAAGTTATGATGAAACATGGCAAAAAGTACAAGCTGGTTTAGCTGCTAGCAATGCACCTGCCGTCTTCATCGGTGATGCTGGACTTGCTGCTGCTTATGGTGGGGAAGATGGAATTTTAGAATCTTTAGATGAATACATGGCTTCTGATGATTTTAACAAAGATGATTTACTCCCTGTGTTTATAGAACCAAATATCAATGATGGAAAAACATATGGACTGCCTGCTTACGGTACCTCTCAAATTATGTACTATAATACAAAAGTTTATGAAGCGGCTGGCGTAGATCCAGATAAAGCATTCTCTTCATGGGAAAAATTAGCGGAAGCATCAAAGACAATTCAAGAAAAATCAGATGCTGAATTTGGTCATATGATCATGTGGGGCTCTGGTAACTTAGTAGACATGGCTTTAAGTAATGGTGGTCAAATCATTAGTGAAGATGGAAAAACGGTATTAATTAATTCACCAGAATGGGTAGAAGCGTGGGAGTTTGCTCGCAAGCAAATTCACGAGGACAAAACAATGGGTCTAATTTCTGGAGGCCAAGGTTGGGAATATTGGTATAAAACGATTGACCAAGTAATGAATGGAAATGCGGGCGGCTATACCGGTTCTTCAGGTGACCGTGGTGATTTAGATTTCTCTTATATTGATGCAAAAGAACAACCAGGTTTAAATGGAAATGAAGCAAGACCAACAGCTGGTTCCCTAAATATGCATGTTCCAAAAGCTGCTGATCAAGAGGAGAAAAATGCGGCGTTCCAATGGATGGAGTATTTCACAAGCCCTGAAGTACAAGCACAATGGTCTATGAAAATTGGGTATATTCCTGTGCGTGAATCAACGATGGAAGTTACTGAATATAAACAATTTGTAGAAGAAAATCCATATGCAGGTGTTCCTTATCAACAGGCTTTACATGCTTCACCAAGCTTTATTGATCCGACTGGCGGTAAAATTTCAGATGCCTTGTCCATTGCTACAGACAAAGTGGAATTGCAAAATGTTTCAGCTCAAGAAGCATTAGATGAAGCAGCAGAGGCAGCACAAAAAGCATTAGATGAAGCCAATAAACAATAAATTAGAACGGGGAGAGACTATAGCTCTCTCCTTTTTTAGGAGGTTGAATCAGTGAAAGATACGATTGTCATTCCAATTGCTCCGTATGCGGATAAAATAGAGGAAATGAAAAAGAATCATACTGCAAAAGATTACGTGATTTATCGAGCGAGCTTTGAAGTGGATAAGGAATATCCACAACTGGTGATTTCCTTCCAAGCAAAAAACATTAAATGGTTTACATGTAATGTTTATCACGAGAAGGTTGTTCGGGGTCAAGCGCTTCAAACAGCAAAAAAACAAATGGAGACGATTTATATTGGCAACGAAATGCAATTCAACTCTGCAACGTCCGTACAAGGATCAATTTTACCTGGTACATGGGAATTAGAATTTGAAATCCTAACTGACGCAACCGAAGAGATTGAATTGTCCGTAACGTATGAGTGCCGGGAACAGGGTGTGCCGGCGAACGATTATGTCGATCATCAAAGAGATATCTTCTTACCCACAGAATCCCATCTATCTACTGAAAAATGGTATAAAGGAGATTTCCATACCCATACCGTTTATAGTGATGGAAGTATGACGAGAGAACGAAATCTAGTCAGTGCCAAAAACCAGAAGCTGGACTTTTTTGTCGCTACTGATCATAACGTGATGACTCATTTTTGGCCAAATGATCAAGAGGTCGTTACATTTCCCGGTACAGAATTAACAACCCCAATGGGGCATGCGAACTTTTTATTTGCTGAAAAGCCAATTTTCAACCATTGCAGCCTTGAAGATATGTATTCTGAAGAAGGTGTGAATCGGATTATTGAGTGTAATATGCAAAATGGACTTTTTTCCATTAACCACCCTTTTTTATCTCCGTGGGCATGGTTACTGCGCGAAACGCAATTAAAGGCAGTCACTTCATTGGAACTTTGTAATGATCCAACTTATAAAGATAATCGTTTGGCTACAGAAGAAGCTTTATCATTTTGGTCTATTTTATTAAATGATGGATATCGAATTACGGGAATTGGAGGCTCTGATAGTCACTTATTGCCGGAAGAAACATACCCAGATGCAAGCAAGCCATCGTTAATTGGAGATCCTGGAACTTATATTTATGCGTCAAATCTATCTGCTCAAGCTTTAAAAGAGGGGATTGTTGCTGGTCATGCCGTGGTAAGCCGGGACGGATTTCTAGATTACCGGGTGAGAGGGGAAGATTTACTTCCAGGTGACAACCTTATGAGTGCAAAAGGGAATTTAGAGATATCTTGCGAACGAAGTGCTCTTACAACATTTCAATGGGTAATGGATGGAGAAGTTGTAAAGGAAGATGTTGGGAATGCTTCTAGTATGCCGTATGATTTTAACGTTGGAGAGTATCATTGGGTTCGGGTCGATGTACGGGATGAAAATAGTGAATTTATTGGAACAACGAATCCCTTTTATTGGGGGGAGAAACAAACAACATTAGAGACATGGGGAGAAGCTGTAGATGACTGGAACCGACAGAAAAGCGATACTGTTTGATAAAGATGGTACATTGATCGAATACAATACGATTTGGCCGGATGCAACTCGAAAAATGATTCCAATTTTTCGGGAAAAGTTTGATGTAAAGGAAGACGTTAGTGATACACATTTATTAGCAAGTCTTGGGTTATACAATCAAAAAGTAAGTGATTCTACGGCAATCGCTTCTGGAACGACTAAAGATATTGCTAGAGTTTTAAATCAATCATTGAAAGACGAAAGTTCAGATGTCTTGTCTTTTGTCCAAGATTATTTCAATCAATATACGATCAAACATCAAGTAGAAATTAAATCGATTGGGAATGTAAGAAGTTTATTTAACACCTTAAAACAAGCTGGATATACATTGGGAATTGTTACTGCGGATGATTATGACTCTACCGTATTTACATTGAAGCTTCTAGACCTGGCAGTATTTGTTGATTTTATTGCGACTGGCGACCGATATCAAGCAAAGCCTGCAGCTCATGCTGTTGAATCTTTTTCAGCTGCTGTCAATGTTCCAACCGATCAAATTCTTTTTATTGGTGATTCAGTCATAGATATGCAATTTGCCCGGCATTGTCGTAAAGGGATTGCAGTTTTATCAGGAGTTGGAATCGAGGCTGAATTAATCCAATATACAGATGCGATTTATCCAACGATTCATGATGTACCATACAGTCAATATTTTAGGTAAAAAGGGGAGACAGACCCCTTTTAAAGGAGGGAGTCCAATGCGATAATTGCGATGGACTCCTCTTAAGTTTAGGAATTGCATACATAAAGATATAGTGTGAAAATCACATATTATTTCTATATAATGAAAGTAGATGCCGTGTGCCTATCGCTATTTGAAAACTGAATGATAGAAGGTTGATAAGGAGAAACCACCCTATTGTAAAATCATTCTGGTACATCGAATTCCGTGAATTGATGACCGTAGCTCGTTTATTCAAGTGAGCCAAATCGTTCATAGGGGGACAGTCTTCGAGCTCATCAATGCGTTGTCCGAAGCTGCATCGGTTAATGATTGGGTGTGAAGACCGCATATTTGAGTCATTATAAGTTGTTCGGTATTTCAATGCCCAGAGGTTCACAGTGAGGAGAAAAAATGGATCTTTTATTAATATGGTTGGTTGTTGCGATCCTTTTTGAAGTAGCAGCTACCATGCTTTTAAAACCATCTAATGGTGGTCATTTACCTTGGAGAATTACCCTTATTGTCTTATTTTATGGCATTTCGTTTTATTTACTCTCTATTGTCATGAAATATTTACCAATGGGGGTTGTATATGCAACCTGGAGCGGTGTAGGTACGCTGTTGATCGCCCTTCTAGGGATATGGATCTATAAAGAACAAGTCTCAGTAAAAAAAATTATGGGACTTATGTTAACGATCATCGGTCTTGTTCTCATAAACCTTTAAGGGGGATTGGACTTAGGTGCAAATTCATTATCTTTTTTTATATTTTGCGATTTTATTAGAGGTTGTTGGCTCGGTGATGCTGAAGCTTTCGAATGGGTTTGAAAATCTACTTGCTACCGTTGGAGTCTTTATTTTCTATGCCGGATCATATTATTTTTTTAGTAAATCGTTAAAAACGATTTCTCTATCAACTGGATATGTCATCTGGTCTGGAGTTGGGATTGTTGCCAATACCCTGATAGGGATGATCTTTTGGAACGATTATATCACCGATATTAATTTTATGGGCATGGTGCTAGTTATTGGAGGTCTTTATTTTCTAAATACAGATTCAAAAGCAAGTCAGGGAACGTAGGGACAGCAGGTGGAGTTTGCCCATTATGTTAATCATGTCGCAGATAAGTTAGCCGTAATCGACACTATTATTCTTCTAATTACATAAGGATGTTATATTACTTTACTTATTCTGTTTGTTAACAATATTGTCTGTTGCTGCTGGACTAGTCCCTGAAGAAGCAGTTTAATAAATAGCAATATTAAAAAAACACAAGGGAAATGAGCTCCCAGAATCATATTTTACACTCAAAAAACAAATATAAAATAAAAACAAGAGTCCTTTTAATAGAGAGGCTCTTGTTTTTTGTGTATAATCCTAGTTCTTAATGTTCGATAAATTATTAGTCACTGTCATTTAAAATTACAGATAGTCAAAAAAATCTTTTATTTTTTTCAAACCAAATGAAGGTTGGCTTCGTCTAATATATATGAGGGGGTGATGACTAGATGAATGAACTAAAGCAATTGGTGATGACAGATGAAAGGACGCTGGATGAGAGAGAACAGATCATTGATCAATTAATGCATGAATATAGCGATGATATTCTGCATCTCGTATATACATATGTTAGAAACCGAGCGACAGCAGAAGATTTAACGCAAGAGATATTTATAAAGTGTTATGAGAAGTTACATCAGTTTAATAGGCAGGCAACAATAAAAACGTGGGTATATCGTATTGCTAGTAATCATTGTAAGGACTACTTAAAAAGCTGGCATTATCGAAAAATAACGCTTACCGATAAACTATTGGATTATATTCCTTCGAAATCAAAGCAAGTTGAAGAAGAGGTTATCACCAATAGCGAAGAAAACAGCTTAACGAATGCGGTCATGAATTTACCACTAAAGTATAGAGAAGTCGTATTTCTGCATTATTATGAAGAACTGACTTTATTAGAAATCAGCAAGATTACCGCAGTTAATATTAATACAATAAAAACGAGATTAAAGCGTGCGAAAGAATTATTAAAAGACAAGATGATAGAGGAGGTTTAGGAGATGAATGATCCATTTACGAACCTGAAGAGTTCGATGAAAAAATCAATTTTTAAGGACTTTTCCTTTTCAAATGAAAGAAAAAATGCCGTAAAAGAAGCTATTCAGATGAGTCAATCCCAATCACAATTTCATTCTTGGAAAATAGAAACCATTATAGCTATATTAGAATCTATTGGGCATGAATCAAAGGACGGCTACACTATTTCCATCCAACTTTTTCAAAAAAATGAACTTACTTTCCAAAAAAATGAAGGGCAACTTTATACACTTCTACATCTGTTGGAAAATAAAGAAATTCTTACTTCAAATTGGATAAATAAAGAGAAATATTATTCCTTAAATTCCAAAGGAAAAAAATACTTAGCTGCTTATAAACAAGAGAACTCAAAACTGGCTCTTTCCCTTAAGCACTTACTAGAGGAGGTGTCCTTATGAGTTCTCCCAAATTTGAAGAGTTTTTAAGGAAAGTAACATCCAAAGTGAAATATAAGGAAGCCCGCAACATGATAAAAAAAGAGCTTACGAACCATCTTCAAGAGGTAAGTCAATCTTACAAAAAGAGGGGATTTTCTAAAGAAGAAGCAGATGAAAAGGCTATTCAAGAAATGGGAAATCCATTTACCATTGGAAAGAACTTAAACTCCCTTCATAAACCAAAAATGGATTGGGTTCTTCTTGTTTTATTTGTTCTTTTGGCTGGAATTAGTTTTCTTTTGTTAGTTGGGGGAGTTCCTGGAATCTCCTCATCAAGTAGCTATTTTATGGGGCGACAGGCGCTCTGGTACGCTCTTGCTGTTGTTGTCATCATTGGAGCCTGTTTCTTTGATTATCAAAAATTTAAAAACGGGTGGATGTACTTTTATGCTAGCGGCTTGTTGATCCATTTATATCTCCATCTATTTGGATATATGGTCAACGGAGCAAAGAAATGGATTTCCCTTTTTGGCCTTGCGGTTGATGGAACGATGGTGAGCTTATTTTTCTTTTTCCTTGCTTGGGCTAGTATTTTTTACAGAATCAATGAGTTTCACAGCTGGAAAAAACAAGGTCTCCTCTTTGGTTTATTTTGGACCCCCATCTTGCTCTATATGATGGTGCCAAACGTTATGATAAGTATCATTTACTTCTGTTGTTTACTTGGAATGTTTGCTTGCGCTCGAATCCATAAAAAGTTAGCTATCAATCTAGCCGTAACAAACATAGTGGCTGGGATCCTTTTTATAACTATTTTTATCATGACCTCCCATAGAAGCTATTTGTTTACTAGATTATTTGCTTTCATAAATCCAGATGCGGATCCAAATGGAGAAGGGTATCTTTATATTGCGGTGAGGAATGTCCTTGCAGAAGCAGGCTGGTTCGGGAATGGACTTAACAACGATTTAAATTTTCAAATGTTACCAGAAGCACATACCGATTTTGCTTTTCCTTTCCTCGTTTATTCTTTTGGTTGGGCATTCGGAATCATTCTTTGTTTGATTCTGCTGATATTTATTTCAAGAATCTCAAAAAATGCTTTTAAAACAAAGGACCTTTATGGAAGATTGATTATAATTGGCGGGGCTGCATTATTTGCCGTTCCTACTATTTGGAACATTTTGATGGGCTTTGGAATGATGCCGATGATGGGAGTTTCCCTCCCGTTTATTAGCTATGGAGGTAGTGCGATTCTCTTTTACGCTGCTATTTTAGGACTGGTTTTAAATGTTTATCGAAGAAAGGATATTGTAGAACCCACGATAGCGGATTAAAAATTAAGGATAAGTATCTAAATGAAGATAAAAAGGACGATAGCTAAATAAAAATTATTGTCTTTTCCTTGAAGTGAACGGGTGCGTTGATCCAAGGAGGATTAACGTACTTTTTTTGTTAAAGTTATTAAACGAATGGGCGTTTTAATTCAAGAACAGAACTATAATAGATTGCATTTTTTTCGATAGGGTCCAAAAAAGCTGATTTCTAATTTGAAATCAGCTTTAAAATTTGTTCAATTAAAACGTCCTTATATGGAATAAGCACCTTTGGAGAATATCTATACGATAACTTTTATTGTCTCTAAAGGGCTATTTTTCATCATATTTCACTAATTTGATTAAATGCTGCCCGATAATGTTCCCTTAACTGGGCTGAATTATCTTTCCATTCAACTGGATCCCCATTGACTATCTGGTGAAGTACATCTAGACACCTATGCCATCCTGCCGCGGTATTAACGGCCCAAGTCCCATCGTCAAAAGTATGGGTAAAGATCATTCGACAGCCTTGATCCTCTTCCTGCAATGAAATGCTTATCAGATCATCAACTTCACGGAAGCTAAATAAATAGGGCTTTTCTAACTCTGTAATGGTAGCGTGATATGTCGTTCCTTCGCCATCATCAAAAGCGACTTTACCACCAAGTCTGAGGTCCATCTCTCCTGTTGCGAAAGGATACCATTGGGTGAAATAACTAGGATTTGTAATGACAAGGAAAACATCTTCTGAATTATGAGGAAAAAATCGTTCAAATCTTAAAGCATAACGACCGCTTGACTCATGTAGTTTACCATATGTATTCATCCTTTCAATCTCCTTCCTTATATCCTTGAAGTCTTGCTATTCCACTACATCAATTAAGGTTTGTATAGGCTTTGAAAAACATCAAGAATACTCATATTTATTTTCATGCTTTAATAGTACCAGACATTTATATTACTAAAAACTGATCACTCCGACAACTGAAGTATTGGGCTTTCTCGTTCGGGAAGTTCTGTAACAATAACGGTTGTTTTTGTTACTTCTGCTGAAATCTTAAGCGATGGTCGAATTAGGCTATATTAAAATTGGCAATAAATTGATGATGAGAGAATGGGCGCTATTATAAAACTTCCTATCTATTTATCGCTTGGAAAAAGAAGACTACATGTTCATCATTTTTCGTAAGAGAAATAGAGCCTATAGTGTATAATTGGTATTAAAAGATTAAGTCATATCACTATGGGGGAATTATTATGGACTTCATTACGATTGATTTTGAAATAGCTAATAATCATTTAAATAGTGCATGTTCTTTAGGAATGGCCTTTGTTGAAAATAACAAAATTATAGATGAAAAATATTATTTAATTCAGCCTCCCACGCTTCATTTTGATGAGGAATTCATAAAGGTACATGGATTAACAGCAAATGATGTGATAAATGCAAAGAAATTTAATGAAATTTGGGAAGAAATTAAGGAATACTTTAACGATATTCCTATTGTAGCTCATAATGCTCAATTTGATATGAGTGTATTGCACTCTTGTTTAACTGCGTATTCTTTAGAACTGCCCGAGTTTCAATATATATGCAGCATTCCTATTAGTACGAAGGCCTGCCGTGGAGAGAAGGTTGGTCAATCATTAAAGGATCGACTTTATCATTTTGAGATTGAACTTACTGATCATCATAATGCTGTTGCGGATGCTATAGCTTGTGCAAAGCTCGTGACTACATGTGTCGGATTAAAACGAAAAAAGTCTTTGCAGTCTTATTGCAAAGTGCACAGCAGCATCCCGGTGAAAATGTTCTCGGAGCTAAAACCTCAAACCTATTTTAAAAATAAGAGGAATAACCAGAATAAGTTTAAAAAACGAATCGTCCTTTCTGAAATTACACCCTCTGTTGAATCCTATAATGAGGACCATATTTTATTTGGGAAAAATGTAGTTTTTACTGGGGATTTACAGACGATTGATCGAAAGTCTGCTATGCAAAAGGTAGTTGACTTGGGTGGAATGGTAAAAAGCGGTGTGAGCGGAAAAACAAATTATCTAGTCGTAGGGCAGCAGGATAAATCTCTAGTAGGTAACAGTGGATTAAGCACAAAAGAGAAAAAAGCCTATGCTTTGAAAGAACAGGGGATTGGTATCAACATTATTGGAGAAACTGAATTTCTTACTTTAATAGAGGTATGACCGATTCATCTAAGACAATCAATAGGCACCATCTAACTATTGAAGTAACCAGTAGGTTAGTAGAAGAAGCATGAATAATAAGAAGTAAAGTAAATTTATTATTCTAAGTATATCCGGTTTTCAAAGAACAACTTACAGGTATATTTCACCATACAAACAAGTGTTTTGACTATCGCCAACCGAAAATTCATCTCATATCTAAAGACGAGCTAAGCCCTGCACAGGTGTTCTTTTCGAAAGATCATAAAATAAAAACAAGAGTCCTTTTAGTAGAGAGAGACTCTTGTTTTTTGTGTATAATCCTAGTTCTTAATGTTCGATAAATTATTGGTCACTGTGATTTAAAATTCTCGGGTAACATTTTAAGATATTTCATAAAGCGAGCTCCAAATTCATAGCTAGTCATTGCAACAGGTATCTTCATCGTTCATATGACCGGATCGATTTATTTTTGTTTCAAGGTACTTTTTATTGTACTCTGAGATGTCTCCCCAGAGCGGTTCTCTTCCGGATATAGGTAAACCAGAGTTTTTTAGCGCATTTAATTTTTTCGGATTGTTGGTAATGAGAGTAACAGGCTTGCTTCGTAATGCTTTTAAAACCTGGATCGCATCACTATAATTTCTTGAATCATCGACAAAACCAAGTGCTCGATTTGCATCCACCGTATCATAACCATTTTCTTGTAAGATATAAGCTAAAGCTTTACTAAATAACCCAATGCCTCTTCCTTCATGATTGGCTAAATAAAATAAGGCGCCGGTGCCATGTTCCACAATCATTTTCATTGATTGTTTTAATTGAAATCCACAGTCACACCGCTTACTTCCAAATATATCGCCTGTATGACAAATTGAATGCATCCGAATAATGGCATCATCTCCGTATTCGAAGTCGCCATAGGAAAGAACACTCGACTGTTGTAATTCGGCTAAATTCACAGAGGATAGCTTATGAATAATTCTTTCGAAATCCTCTGTTACTTCATCGCAATTTAGCCAGCAATACCATTTGAAATCAACTGTTTCTCCGTACAAATTAACGGGGAGTCGGATGGGACCTACTAAATAAATCGCCCCCTTCGCCGTTTTAATCAGTTGAATTCTATCTTCTAAAACAGAAAGAACCTTCGAATCAAATTTAGTTTCTGTCACGAAACCACTCCTTTTGTTTTATTTTGTGCCATTTATGGTTTTTAAAACATATTACGGAACAATTCAATCTTCATATTGTTGCTGCTCCAATATGAACCTTTTTGCAGGCCAGTCGCCTAATTTGCTAAAGCGTTAATAAGGTGAGGGATTGAACTTTTTTAATAAATTTAGTTAAAGATTATTGACATATGAGAAAAGAGATATTAATATATGTCTTGTGCTAATAATGTCTTAATTAAGTATATTTTAATTAAAAATATTTGTGTTAGGGGGTTTTAGATAGGAAGTATAGATAAATATGATAATAAGAAATTAAGAACAGAAGATTAAATGATTATGGACAAACGGGAATAAAAATAATATGAATGAAAATTTGGAGGAGAAATTTTATGTTAAACAAAAATGAATTTGGAACTTTTTTATTACGCATTATGATCGGGCTTGTCTTTTTAGCAAATGGAGTCACGAAGTTTCAAGGGGGCATAGAAAATACAGCTAGTTGGTTTGAAAGTATAGGCATTCCAGGATTTATGGCTTACGTAGTCGCTTTAATTGAATTAGTAGGAGGAATTGCGTTAATCCTTGGATTAGGAACGAAGATTGCAGCTGTTTTAATGGGGATTATCATGCTTGGAGCCATTTTTACTGCTAAATTGTCATTGGGCTTTTTAAATGGATATGTTTATGATCTTGTTTTATTAGTTATCTCTATCCACTTGGTGCTAAACGGTAGTAAGCTGTATTCACTTGATCAATTATTATTTAAAGGTAGAAAAGACGGTAGTTCAGCCTCTCTATCTGCTTAGGTATCGGTGCACTGACATCACCCGGAATGATAAGATTTATGCGAGGGATGCAGGCGCAAGACCTGTCCACCGCGTCCTGTGAGGGATAAACGAAAAAGTAATCTAATAGGTTGAATTATATCATATTTTAATATACTTTTAATTGAGTATAATTTATTTCGAGATAAAAAGGGGACTTTAATATAATGAATGTATTAGTTATAAAAGCAAATAACCGTCCAGCATCAGAAGCAGTATCGAGTAAAATGTATGAAACATTTATGGAGAACCTAGAAGGCGTTAACGTTACAACGTTTGATGTTTTTGAAGAAGATATGCCATACTTTGGTCAAGACTTATTTAATGCTTTTGGTAAGATGGGCTCAGGCGAAGAATTAACAGACATTGAACAACGTATTGTAGCTGCTAAACAAAAGGCGAAAGATGCTTTATCAGCAGCGGATATCGTAGTGCTTGCATTCCCATTATGGAACTTAACGATCCCTGCAAAATTACAAACATTTGTTGATTATGTATATGAAGCAGGCTTTACATTCAAATATGATGAGAATGGACAAGCGGTGCAATTAATGAGAGATAAAAAGGCGATCATTCTAAGCGCACGTGGAGGCAGCTACTCTTCTCCTGAAGCAGCACCAATGGAAATGGCAGCGACTTATGTGAGAAACGTATTTGGTGGAGTATTCGGAATGGAAATCATTGATGAAGTGATTATCGAAGGCCATAATGCAGCGCCAGATCAAGCTGAAACAATTATTGCCCAAGGATTAGAAAAAGTAGCTGATGCAGCAAAGAACGTATCAGCAGTAAAAGCTTAATGAAAAGAACATAATATATTTATAAAATGGAGTAAAATCAAAAATTTGATTTTACTCCATTTTAGATTTTATTTGTCATTGATATAAATCTTGAACAAATTCTCCTCTCATATATTTAAATTTTGAGGTAGAAAATAAGTTCTGTTTGAAAAATTTATGTATTTCCTATTCAAAAAATGAATCAGTAGTTTATTAGTCTATTTTAATATGAATGAAATATCAATTTACTCACTTATTCAACAAAGATGAAAACATAATTAAGGGATTCAAAAGGAGTTGGGGCTAATGACGATGTTACTCGATAAAAATTCCAAACCAACCACTTTAATTAATAAGCAAAACAAAAGTTCCATATTCATATAGGGTTTCTAATAAAATTTCATTTCAAATCCACACTAAATACACGAATAGTGAAAAAGGTAATGTAATAGTAAAAGAGATACAGTAAGAATAGTCATTCATAAACTTGTCGCAAATATGTTGACGAGTTAAAAAATAGGGTATATTATAGTTACATAAGTTATCTTTAATTCAAGATAAAATAATTAAGAACTTTTTTAAATGTTAATCAAGGTAATTATCCAAGCAATTGAAATATTTGAGTTGGTTAAAATAAGTTCATTGGCTTTTGATATTCGATATACAAATTATTTAACCGTTATTGATCCACAATTAATCAAAGGAGTGAAAGTAAATGAGTAAGAAAACAATGGGAATTCACCATATTACAGCAATAGTAGGACATCCACAAGAGAATGTTGACTTTTACGCCGGAGTTTTGGGTTTACGTTTAGTCAAACAAACGGTCAATTTTGATGATCCAGGAACATACCATCTTTATTTTGGCAATGAAGGTGGAAAACCAGGAACGATTATTACCTTCTTCCCTTGGGCTGATGCTTATCAAGGGAAGATAGGAGGAGGTCAAGTTGGGGTAACTTCTTACGTTGTTCCTAAAGGGGCTATGGGATTTTGGGAAAAGCGACTAGAAAAGTTCAACATTTCTTTTATTAAAACGGACCGCTTTGGAGAAGCTTATTTGGAATTTGATGATCCACATGGACTACACTTGGAAATCGTGGAGAGAGAAGAAGGGGAGTTGAATACATGGAGTTTTGGTGAGGTATCGCCGGAAGTGGCTATAAAAGGATTTGGTGGTGCTACTCTATTATCAACTCGACCGAAACAAACGGCAGAATTATTAGAGAAAGTGATGGGACTTGAATTTATCGCAGAAAAAGATGATTTTATTCGTTTTCGCTCATCAGCCGACATTGGAAATGTTATTGATTTGAAATTAACACCAATTGCTCGTGGTCAAATGGGTGTAGGAACGGTTCACCATATTGCGTGGAGAGCAAGTGATGACCAAGATCAGTTGGATTGGAGAAATTATGTTCAGGAAAATGGATATGAGGTCACTCCAGTTCAAGATCGAAATTATTTTAATGCGATTTATTTTAGAGAACACGGTGAAATCTTATTTGAAATTGCAACAGATCCACCGGGATTCGCTCATGATGAATCACATGAAACGATGGGAAAAAAATTAATGCTACCAGAACAATATGAAATTAATAGAAGTAAGATTGAACAAGCATTACTTCCGTTTGAGGTAAAAAAGCTAGACTAATCAAGAAAGGGATGAGATTCTTTGCTTTCGATTGACCCATCTACAGTTAGTGAAAGAGAAAATTATAAACTTTTAATTGGAAGTATTATTCCAAGACCGATTGCCTTTGTCACAAGTATGTCTCAAGAGGGAACTTTGAATGGTGCTCCTTTTAGTTATTTTAATATTGTTTCTTCAAATCCTCCGATGATTTCATTAGCTATTCAAAGATCAGGAGGAAACCAGAAGGATACAGCGAGAAATATTCTCCAGTCAAAGGAATTTGTCGTCCATATCGTAGATGAACAAAATGTTGAAAAGATTAATAAGACAGCAGCTAGCCTTTCTCCTGATCAAAGTGAAGTGGAATTGGCAGAATTAACTCCAATAAGAAGCGTGAAAATTTCTGTACCAGGAGTAAAGGAAGCCAAAATTCGAATGGAGTGCATATTAGAACATTCCTTGGAATTAGGAGGAGTCGAAACACCTGGTTGTGATCTGATCATTGGAAAGGTTGTTCAATTTCATGTTGAACAGGACATATACGAAAATGGCAAGATCGACCCTAGGGGGTTAGCTGCTGTAAGCCGATTAGCAGGTCACGATTATGCGAAAATAGGGGAAATGTTTTCGATAGAAAGACCAGAATAACTTGATCGGTAAAGGATAAAATTATGCAAAAAACAGCAGGTATTCATCATATCACAGCGTTTGTTAACGATACTCAAAGAACGATGATGGATTTACAGTCGATGAACCAATAAATGAACGAGGCCAGCATCTTATGTTGCCTTCATGGTTTGAGCCAAAAAGAGACAAGTTAAATGAAACTTGTCTCCTATTGAGGTTCGAGTGTTAGAAGGACTCGAACTAAAGGAACATGTTGATGAACTTAGTAAAGATGGTTATGTACTTGTACAAGGATACTATTACAGTAGGACGTTGAAGATAGGAGCTTTTGAAGAGTATATGAAAAAGATTCATAAAGCGTCGTAAAGCTTTATTCGAGAAAGAGCATCTTTATAGTTTTTACCATTCCTAATAAGGATATTTCGAATCTGAGATATTTTTATTGCTTTCAAACAGTCTTTGATATGCTCCCTATCAGTAGCCAAATTTTTATTTTTTTTAATCTGTCTACCTATAGGGGAGCATAACACTTGTTTTCGCACATAACTTCAATAGTCTTCTAATAAGGGCTGTCCGTATATTTCAAAAAAGCCGACATTTCAATAGCTAAGAATCTTCTCAGTATTTTTTGTAAGTGGGTCGGAAAGGTTTCCTCTTACTCGATTCTTCAACTGAGCGTCACAGTAACACATAAATTGTAACTTTTCCACTTTAAAATGAGCCCTTGCTAATATTTCAGGCCATGCCCTTATACTTTCGATGATATGTTTCTGATAAGTTTCATTCAAGTGGTCCCAAGCAACAAGCAGGGGATCTGTCTTTTTCTCTTCATCATATTCTTTTCCATATTTCCATCCCGCTTCTTTCTTTTCGAGAGTAAACTTCTTATGCTCATATTCAGCTAGTATCTCTACTTCATGATCTAAGAATTTTCCATTTTCTGGTCGTTCATCAACGGATATTAATTCGTAATTAATTTTTGTAAGAGCCGCTGGAAGATGTCTTACCTGACTATGGATATATTTTTTTACTTCTTCTTTAATATCATCCCATGCTTCTCCACTTACTCGTTCGGCTTTAGGGTCATTTTCGCATAATCCTTCGCGCTTTTGATACAGAGCGGCGGCGATACTATCTACTTTCTCGCTAAAAAAGGAATCATACATTAAATGGCGATAAAATTGTTCTTCATCTACGTGAAGCTTTAGTTGTTCCTTAGAAGGTAAAAGGGATTGTTCCCATTTTTGGGCATTTGTTAATTGACTCATCTCGAGTATGGCTTCCATCGACCTTGTTTCATGCTTATATCTTGGTATTTTTAATAAGGCTCTTAATACGCCATTATCGATTTGAGCTTCACCTGTTCCATCTATTAAATAGGGTGTTTTTCTTTCAATAAGAGAACGTAATAACATGGCTCTGCGAACGATGAATAATAGGTCCTCTTTTTCATCTGTCTGATTCGGTCCTAAAATATTGACATATCCTCTCAAACGGCTAATAAAATCAGGACCTTTCGCGTCTTTAAATTCATTGAGAAAATGTTTGTATTCCGTCTCATCTTCAAGATTCTCCCCAGAAAATTGCTGATACGTACTGCTTGTTCCTCCAGCAAATACGAAAATCGCTTTTCCGATAGGATGAAGAGAATCCCCAACTCTAAAGACTCCATCTTGCATCGGGGCTAGAAAGTATTTTAACCAGCCTAGTTTTCCGTTAAAAGCGGCGTCAAATTCATCAAAAAAGACAAGGGGAATTTTGCCCATTAAAGAAACATCTCTTACTCGATGCAAGGCATTTGTCAAATCAGACAAGCCTTGAAACTGAGATAAATTAAAGTCTAACTTTTCAATTAGATGAGGGGCAATACTTGAAGCGACTTCTGTCACTCCAAATGACTTCCCTGATCCAGGCGTACCAAAAACAGCGATGGATAGAGGTCTCGGAACACTTTTAATGGAAACATACTCAGTGATAAGATTCTTTATACTTCTATAGGCCTCAATTTCCGTCCGATCAACCGTTTTTAATTTGCCAAATTGGGCAATTGGAATAAATTTAAGGGCACTTTTTTCCCCGTACTTTACGATATTGTATGAAATATCCGCTAAATTAATCGATGCTTTGTCTTTTATGATGTACCAACAGCTGCGACAATTAGGAGTGGTGGAACGTACATTCACATCTTGTACATGTTCTTTATAAATAAAATCATCGTCTTTTTCTATAAATAGATCGGCATTATAAAAGTTATGATCCTCCAAATGTTCGCCAAAACCATTGATAAAGTATTTTTGTGTCGCGACAATCCCGCTCCGTATGCCTTTGCTAATGGACCTACTTAAGTTTTCCATTTTTTTTAGACCGGATGCAATACTGCCTGCAAGCCCTGCCACAAAACAAGAGGAAAGACCATACATGTTTCCTTGGTTTTCTTTGATAGAATCACCTTCAAATGCATAAGGAAGAAAGAACAATTGTGATTTAACGTGAGCGTTTTTTTGATAATAAATGGCGCCTTCAAGCCCAAAGTGTAGGATTAAGTGGTGACAATTGGCTAGGAAATCAATATTTGGATTATTGTTAATCTGCCAGGCAAAATCAATCGCCGTTCGTTCCCATGAAAGACTTTTACTAATATTCACCCCTTGTGCTCGAAAATCATCAGCATCAATGACGACAATGGTATTTTCTAGATGGTCATTCTCGATATGGTTCCATAGTTTGCTTTCACGAGCAGGATGACTCACTTTATAGATCACAATCGGAGCATGGTTTTGAGATTTTAAAGCCAAAGGCCAATAGCTTTCATCCGATTGAAAACCATTATCCTCATCATGGATAATGACCATATCTGCCTGTTCATCATCATTTATGATAGGAAGTAACATAGGATTTCCAGAATCCACTCCTGAATAGCCGAGGAATTCTTTTATCCGATAGACTTTCGGATCACTTTCTTTTCCTGTTAAAGAAAAGAGGTCCAGCTCAGAAAATGACTGCAGGAGATCTTTTGGTAATTCACATGTTGTATCTGTTAGTTTTGGTGAAATCACGGTATCTTCACAGGCTGAACTTACCAATTTAGATAAGAGTAATGCTCCGCCTTCTTTTGTCAATCCATGTATATACGGGGAATTTTCCCATTTGTATTCCTTTGTGGTCTTTTTGAACGTTCTCCATGTTAATACATTTGTACTAACATCACCTGATACAGCTATTTTTAAATTCGTCTTGTTCATATATACTCCTTGTTGTACATCCAATTTTTAATTTTTCCTTATACAGATATTATGCATACATTTAAATCAAACTATTTAAATGCTATGAATGAATCTTTTGACATGACTATGAATCCTCCTAAGTTTCCTCTTTGTCTTTAGTTAACTTATCTTTAGATAATATATTCTTAATTAAGGATTATTTTAAATCGAAATGGATTAATTGTCAAACCATCTCGAATTGGAAAGAGATGTTAGGGTCAATCTAGCTAAAGTTAATAAAAAGATTGTTTCAATCGCCAATACTTGTTGATTGAAACCATTTTTTGTGAGATGAGTTCCTGAATCTAGAGGTTATTTTCCCTTGGATAAGTGGCTAAAGTTTTTTCGTTTTTGAAACAATGTCAATGGGCATGACTCTCTGCTTTTTGTGGATATAACGGAGTGCATTTGGAGATAATATTTTTAGCAACAAGTAGCTTTGTTATTTAATCACAAAAGTTAGGTGATATAAGGATGGGTTTTTTTGAAAAATTATTTGGCCGTTCAGCTAATGAGGAGGAAAAAGCAGTGGCGAATTTAAACATTGGCATTATTTTAGGAAGTACGCGGCAAGGACGCTTAAGTCCACAAGTTGGGGAATGGGTAAAGTCTATCGCGGACAAACGTGGAGATGCTAATTATGAAATTGTTGATATCGCAGACTTTAACTTGCCATTCCTAGGAACAACGGATGGAACTGAGCCTGGAATTGCGCAATGGAACGAAAAAATTGGCAACTTAGATGGATTCATCTTCATTACACAAGAATACAATCACAGTATTACAGGAGCATTAAAAAATGCGCTTGATATGGCACGTGAAGCATGGTTTAACAAAGCCGCAGGAATCGTAAGTTACGGTTCAGTTGGTGGAGCCCGTGCTGCAGAGCATTTACGTGGAATCTTAGCGGAACAATCGATTGCAGATGTCCGCACACATCCAGCGTTATCCTTATTCACTGATTTTGAAAATGGTCAAACGTTTAAACCAGCTGATATGCATACAGATACAGTGAACGAAATGTTAGGTCAACTTATATCATGGGCAACTGCACTTAAAACTGTTCGCTAGTTGCCGTCCTGGGACGTCCTGAAAATTCTTGTACAAAATGTTCCGGTTTAAATCTGATTAGAAAGGGTCAGTCCCCAAGTCTGCTAAAGCTAATGCAGCGGGTGATTGACCCTATTTATATTAGCGACCTTCTCAAACAGGAGAATCTATTCTTAATTAATAGATTCTCCTGTTTTTTCTTTTAAAAAAAGCGTAAATGTTGGTGAACTTGCTATCTTACACAAATTCCTATACTATTATATTATTATTCTGAATTTTTAAAATCGATTTTTAAACAATGGGTTCTAGATTGCTAAAATTATAGTAGAGAGAGGTTTTTATAATGGGAGAAAATCACATTCAAAAAGACTATGAGGCCATTATTGTTGGAGGCGGTCTGGCTGGTCTGACTGCAGCAGCCTTGCTTGCTAAGCAAGGCCAAAAAGTGCTAGTACTCGAACGGGGAAACCTAGGGGGAAGAGCGGTTACGTTAAATCTAAAAGGGTTTAAATTTAATTTTGGTGCGCATGCGATTTATGGGCGTGACACTTCTACTCTAAAAACATTGGAAAAGGAATTAGGGATTGAAATTGGTTGGCGTGACTTTAATCCGCAAAAGGCAAAATATGACCTTGGTTCAACATTGACGGATATTCCAGCTAATATTCTCGGATTATTCCGAACGAGAGTATTGAAAAATGCGAGTAAGGTTAAATTTACTTCTGAGATTTTGAAAACCATCATTGGAACAGAAAAGGGACATCCTCGGATTTCGATTAAAGAATGGATGGAAGGTAAGCGAGTTTCTGAGGATGTTCAGGAAATGATGCTAACGTTGGCTTCCTCTAATTTTTTTACGGGAGAGCCTGAAAAAATTCCATCCGATGTTTATTTTAATTACTATCAGAGATTGTTCTCCACGAATAAGCCGGTTACGTATATTGAAGGTGGATGGCAGGCGTTGATCAATGAATTCGTAAGAGTGATTGAAGAGAATGGCGGGGAAATCAAGACAAAGGCCAAGGTCACTACTGTTCAAACAGAAGGGGATCAGGTGATAGCAGTAAACACAGCAAAAGAAACTTTTACAGGATCAAGCTTTATCTTTTGTATTCCTCCTGTGGAATTAAGTAAAGTATTTCAGGAAACAAAAATTGAATATGTGCTTAAGCATTTTGCAGGCTATGATGCGAGCTATGTGTTTGTTTATGACATTGGTCTTAAAAACCGTATCGATATGCCTTATACGTATATATATGATAAAAAGAATAAGATCTTTATTACTGATATTTCCTACTATGACGAATCCTGTGTTCCAGAAGGAGGACAATTGCTTCAAGCCATTTCTTATTTGAAGCAGGAGGACTTAGGGAATAAAGAAGCTTTAGATGGGCATCAGGAGAGAATTGAGCAGCTTTATGATATGCATTTTCCGGGGTGGCGTGAGGAATTAGTCGTTCCCCGTATTTCGAAACGAGCGAGCGCTCAAGAGATAAAGTGGACGATGAACCAGCAAGCGATGCCCCTTTTCTTCCCGGATTATCGTAATCTATTTTTTGCAGGAGATTGGTGTCAGGGAAAAGCGCAACTTTCTGAGCTATCGTTTTCAAGTGCTTATGAAGTTAGTAAGGTTGCTTTACAGGGGTCGGACTTTCGATAAATGCATAAAAGAGGGGGCTCTTCACTTATCAGTAGTTTCTGCGAATAAGTAGATTTATGCCTTCTCGATTAGAAAGGGTCCTTCTTAGTCTGCCAAAGTATTAACGCGGTAGGCTGGGAAGGACTTTTTTTGGGTTATTCTTTTAACCATCGATAAAACCAATAAATGAAGATCAAATAGAAGGTATAACCAAAGGTAGAATAAAGGTGATTCCATGATTCATGATGTTCAAAAAAACCAAAAGTCTCAGACTGTTTTTCTAGAACTGTTATAAAAAGGCTAATCAATAAGATAAATACCGCTTTTTTGAGCCTCTGTAATCGATGACAGATCATGATAAATACACTTGTGAATACTGGGAGAGCAAATAATGTAAAAGCGATATGAATTGAAAAAACTTCTGGAAAAGGTCTTTTCGGAAAGGAATAAAAGCCTTTTCCGACGAAGAATAGATCTAAATAGGTTCCGATTAGTGAGGACAAAATCATCGTAAGTAGTAAATTTTTATTGGAAAGGGGAAAGAACTTTTTTTGTAATGGTTGCGAGTTCGAGTTTTTCGAGGGTTCTACAATAGTCATTTTTAATCTCTCCGTTCACATGATTATTTAAAGGGGATAAATGGTGAATGATTTTCCACTCTTTATACCAATCTCCACGTTCTGCAGGAGTTTGTTTTTGATCTTTCCAAGAGAATTCTAGTTTTGGGCTATAAATCTTGGGAGATCCAGGAGGAATGGAACATGATTTAATTCTAGGGATCAAGCCTTTTCCTGGGATTTCTTCGTTTACATAATGAAAGATGTGTGGCCAATAATCCATTCGTGAGCCCGAATGCGGGTGCTCCTTTGCCCATTTTTCAATAAGCTGCAGTCGATCTAAATCATGAAATAAAACAGAGTATAATCGCTTTCCCAACAGAATTCTCTCATGTAAACTTTTAAAATGATGCAAAGTTTGACCGACTAATTGAATTTGTCCATTCTCTTTATAAGGAAAGAGAATATGATTTAATGCAAGGTAGTCCTGTAACTTAAACTCCAACGTATTGAAAACCTTCTTTTGAAAAGCAGGATTTTGCAACACCCGTGATTCCAAATAGCTTTGTTCATTAATGATTAAGGCAATTGTAAGCAAATGATGGTCACGTTCCCTCCAAAAGTAATTCCAAATCGTCTCCATAAAGGAAGAAGTATGTAAGTGCGGCAGTAAATAAGACAGGTTCGTCCTGTTTCGTTTACTTTCTTCATAGATTAAAAATTGTGGATACGCATCCTGAAAAATTAACCAATTTCCCCGTTCTAAAAAATGGAAAAAAGCTTGTGATTCTTTTTTCGTTAATAATTTTGAAAGAAAGCCTCCCTTTAAATCCGTCATATTCCAACCGCCATTTCTTGAGACCATATGCCCTAAAAACGCCCAATGGATTTCAGGGTGACGTTTATAAAAATCCAGATAGCTTAACGTTCTTGTTACATTATTTTTATTTAACAAAGCTGTTTCGTTTTTAATTTTTGTTAACAGTTTCAAATCCTGGGCAGAGAGCACCCTTTTTATAGCGGGGTCTTTAGTGATTAACATTCGTTTGATGGTTTTTAGCGTTTTAGAGAGTGGCGGCTGTTTTTTCTTGATGAATGTAAAAACCATACGGGCCCTCCTCCATGAATGTCTTTATTTAAAATGAATATGAATAGTAAAGGTCATTTAAGGGAGAGGATGGATAAATTTGAATAGTGGAGTAACAGACGGAATCAAGCAAATCGTTGAAAAGCTTAGGAATGATCAGTCTCCCGATGGTTCATGGAATTATCCATTTGAAACCGGAATTTCAACAGATTGTTATATGATCATTTTATTAAAGTCATTGGGACTTCATGATGAAAATTTAGTTAAGCGTTTGACTGAAAGGATTTTAAGTAAACAGGAAAAAAATGGGGCATGGAAATTATACTACGATGAAGGAGAAGGAAATCTTTCCGCTACATTAGAGGCGTACTATGCACTTTTATATTCAGGTTTTTTTCAGAAAAATGATCCTAGACTCGTAGGAGCGAAACGTTTTATTTTAGCGCATGGAGGAATAAAGGAATCCCATCTATTTACGAAAATCATGTTAGCGGTAACCGGTCAAATGAAATGGCCTTCTTTTTTTCCAATTCCGATTGAACTGATTCTGTTGCCTCCAACCTTTCCGATTAATCTATATGATTTTTCAGTATATGGAAGAGCCAATTTAGTTCCTATTATGATTTTAGCAGATCGGAAATTTAGTATAAGAGGAAATGCAGAAGTGAACTTAAGCGATTTAATGGACAGAAATTCAGACGAAAAGGAACGATTCTTTACGTTTAGAAACGAGGAAGAATACCGCTCGCTTTTTTCTACCATTCAAAATGGAATAAAAAGTTTACTCGGATACCCCGCTTACCTGCATCAACAAGCGACCGAGCAGGCAAAGAAGTATATGTTAGAGCGTATTGAACCAGATGGAACGTTTCTAACGTATTTTAGCTCCACCTTTTTAATGATTTATGCGCTATTATCGCTTGGTTATTCGAAACGTGATCCTCTTATTTTAAAGGCGGTGGAGGGGCTAAAGTCCATGCAATGTGAGATTAATGGCTATACTCATATGCAATATACAACGGCTTCCGTTTGGAATACTTCCTTAATTAATTCGACCCTACAGATTGCCGATGTCTCTCCAACAGATCCGATGATCACTAAATCCAACCAATACTTACTAAGCCGGCAACAGATGAAATACGGTGATTGGATTGTTCATAATCCCAACTCGTTCCCAGGAGGGTGGGGGTTTGCGGATAGGAATACGATACATCCGGATGTAGATGATTCAACCGCCTCATTAAAAAGTTTGGCGCGTACTGTACCGAACGATATTCGTTTACAGCCGTCATGGGAAAGGGGAATCCGCTGGGTATTGTCCATGCAAAATGATGATGGCGGCTGGCCTGCCTTTGAAAGAAATACAAACAGTGCATTATTATCTCTTTTACCAATCGATGGAGGCGAGCATCTGATTACAGATCCCTCGTCAGCTGATTTAACGGGTCGGACTTTAGAGTTTCTTGGGAACTATACGAACCTCTCAACTAATGATTCTACGATTAGAAGAGGAGTAAATTGGCTCCTCCGTCATCAGGAACACAACGGCTCGTGGTATGGCCGGTGGGGAATTTGTTATCTCTATGGGACGTGGGCCGCCATCACTGGATTAAAAGCGGTGGGTTTGTTATCAAGTCATCGTTCGATTCTGAATGGAGTGAACTGGATGCAAAACATACAAAATGAAGATGGGGGTTGGGGGGAATCATGTAAAAGTGATAGTAAAAAGGCGTATGTCCCTTTAAAACATAGTACATTGACCCACACGGCTTGGGCGGTTGATGCACTCATCGCTGCACAGGATCAACCAACAACGTCTATGAAAAGAGGAATCCAGTATTTATTAAAACATTTAGATCGAAACGATTGGACAACAGATTATCCAAAAGGGCAGGGAATGGCAGGTGCTTTTTATATCCATTACCATAGCTATCGATATATCTTTCCATTGCTTGCACTAGCCCACTATCGAAATAAATTTTTAAAGTAAAATAGAGGGTCTTACCCCAGTATATTGAATTTTTGCTGTACTAGGGTAAGAATCTAGGGGAGAAAAAACAAAATTCATACTTGACACATGCGAATTATAGGTTTATTATGTGAATTACAAAAGATTTACTATTCGCTATTTTCATAATTAAAGTCATTTGGAGCTGATTGGACCACCAAAGGCACGATACTTTTCAACATTCGTTTATGTAGAATGTTTTGAAATGTATTCGTGCCTTTTGTGTTTTAACTTCCTTCAGCTGGGATTTAAATTTTGGTTGAATGAAGTTAAGCCCCTGGACGTAAATTCGACGAGCGAATTTGATATGAGTATTAAACAAAATATAAAAGGAGTGGAGAATATGGGACATCCAACCATTTACCCAACGGGAGCAACAGTTTACCAACCCAAAAAAGCATGGAGTGGCTATACAATCTATCAAGCTGCAAATCTAGGAGCGTTGTTAATCGACATGAATGGGAGTGAAGTTCATTTATGGAAGGGACTTCGCGGCTTTCCTAACAAACTATTACCAGGTGGTTATGTGTTAGGAAGTACAACCGAGCGAGATCCGAAATTTGGATATCAGGATGAAGCGGACCTTGTTCAAGTTGATTGGGAAGGAAAGGTTGTTTGGAAATTTAATCAGCATGAGTATATAAAAGATCCAGGCCATCAGCCTCAGTGGATGGCGAGACAACATCATGACTATCAACGAGAAGGGAACCCAGTAGGTTATTATGTACCAGGCTTGGAGCCGAAAACAAATGAAGGAAATACATTCATTTTAGCCCATAGAAATGTACAAAAGTCGGAGATATCTGATAAACCGCTATTAGATGATGTGATTCTTGAGGTGGATTGGGAAGGAAAGATTATTTGGGAGTGGGCCGTCAGTGATCATTTTGAAGAACTCGGTTTTGACGAAAGTGCAAAAAACGTCCTTTTCAGAGATCCGAATATCCGATTATTCGGAGAGGCTGAAAATACTGCTGGGGATTGGATGCATATTAATTCCATGTCTTTGATTGGACCGAATAAATTTTATGATCAAGGTGACGAACGGTTCCATCCTGACAATATTATCTGGGATGCGAGGGAGTCAAATATTATTGCCATTATCGATAAAAAGACGGGAAAAATTGTTTGGAAACTGGGTCCTGATTATTCCACTTCTGATGTGAAGCATTTAGGTTGGATTATCGGTCAGCATCATGCCCATATTATTCCAAAAGGTTTGCCTGGTGAGGGGAATCTACTCGTATTTGATAACGGCGGTTGGGCTGGATATGGGCTTCCTAATCCTGCTTCTCCCTATGGTTCAAAAACCGCAGTTCGAGATCATTCAAGAATATTAGAAATAAATCCAGTAACACTTGAAATCGAATGGCAATACACACCGACAGAAGCTGGTTTTCAAGCCCCAATCGATTCTTATCGATTTTATAGCCCTTATATTAGCTCCGCCCAAAGACTGCCAAATGGAAACACACTTATAACAGAAGGTGCGGATGGACGAATTTTTGAAGTAACTCGTGATCATGAACTTGTTTGGGAGTATCTTTCTCCCTACAAGAATAATAGAAACTCTAATATGGTTTATCGTGCCTACCGAGTTCCATATGAGTGGGTGCCACAACTGGAAAAGCCAGTTGAAAAAGAAATTGTACCACTTGATATTGCAGCTTTTAGAGTGCCGAATGCGGCAAGCACTGGCCCAAAAACGGTAGTGACAGTTGTAGGCACATTCTCCTATGAAGAGGGAGCATTCTGTGTCGCAACGATCGATGAAACAAAGAAAAAGCAAGATGACAACGGAGTATGATTGGAATAACTGTAATATTCAAAAAGCAATACCAATAAATCATTTTCGGAGGTAATTTATTATGAAAAAAATGCGTATATTATTGTTTTCTTTTCTGATTATAGTCAGTTTTATCGTAGCAGGATGCTCTAGCCCTTTAGATGAAAGCTCTAGTGGTGCCGAAAGTAGTAAAACCATTCCAGTAAGATTGGCCATTGATACAGCTGCGGGAGGTTCATTTCAATTTAGAGCGGCTGAAAAACAAGGATATTTCGAAAAGTATGGGGTAGATGCTCAATTTTCTAATTTTGCCATGGGAATAGATACCATAAATGCTGTCTTAACACGACAAGCAGATACCGGGATTGCGGCTGATTATGTGGCCATCAATTCTGTGGCGAAGGGAGACTTAGTCATTATCGCAACCATTACAAGAGCGGATGAGAAATCATCAAAAGAACAACAGCTCCTTGTCAAGGGCAATATTAACAAACCGAGTGATTTAAAGGGGAAAAAAATAGGGGTTAATAAAGGAACCGTTAATGAATATGTTTGGTCACAGTACTTGAAGAAAAATCAAATTAAGGAAACGGAAGTTGAATTTGTTCCATTTAGCACACCAGATGAAGCGATAGTAGGTGTACAAAAAGGTGATATTGAAGCTGTTTGGGCGAGCGGATCTCTTGTAGAGAAATATAAAGCGATTGATGGTGTTCATCAATTAGATAATTTACTTGGAGCTGGTGTAAGTATTGATGGCTATCTTCTTGCGGATCGTTCATTCGTGGAACAAAATTCACAAGCAATTGAAAATGTATTGAAAGCTTTAAATGAAGGGATCAACTATGTAAAAAACAATAAGGAAGACACCGCAAAGCTTGCGTTTGAACAATTAAAAGTTCCTGAAGAAGATGCGTTAAAGGATATCAAAAGACAGAATTATGTTCTTGGTTTTACAAAAGAAGATGCGGAGCATCTTGAAGAGATGAAAAGGTGGATTGAAGGAAAGGGGTTAATAAAGGAGTCGTTCCACTTGAAAGATAAATTAGAGTTAGGGCCTTTAAAAAAGGCTTTTCCAGAAACTGTTACTTACCAATAAGAAGGAGTGAAATTAAGTGAGTCTCATTATGAAAGAAGTAATAAAACCTCCTACGGCTATTTCAATTTCAGGATTAGCAAAGTCTTTTAATATCAGCATTTTGTATTATGAAAAGTGAATTTATCGATCCAACAAGGTGAATTTTTTATTCTGCTTGGTCCAAGTGGGTGCGGAAAATCGACCTTGCTTAATATGATTGCTGGTTTCATTGAAAAAACAGCTGGAAATCTTACGGTCGATCAGCAGGAAGTGCAGAAACCTGGGAGAAATCGGGGTGTTGTTTTCCAACAGGCGGATGCAGCTCTTTTTCCATGGCTTACCGTTAGGGAAAATGTTGAATTTGGGTTGAAAATGAAAAAAGCACCTAATGAAATTCGCAAAGAAATATCCGAACGTTTTATTGAACTAGTTGGTTTAAAAGGTCATGATACCAAATTTCCAAGAGAACTTTCTGGAGGCATGAAACAGCGTGTTCAATTAGCTCGCGTTTTAGCGAATGATCCTGACATCTTATTAATGGATGAACCATTCGGAGCACTTGATGCGATGACTCGGAGGACGATGCAAACAGAGTTGGTCCGTATTTGGAAAGAAACAAATAAAACGATTATCTTCGTTACTCATGATATTCAAGAAGCCCTGTTACTTGGTCAAAAGGTGGGGGTCATGTCTGTTGGACCCTCATCAAAAATCGACCATATTTATCCGATCCAAATGCACTATCTAAGAAGTTTCACAGATAAAGAATTTAATCGATATTATCAAAGCCTTCAAGCTCATTTTGATTAAAAAGGAGATAAAGATATGAGTGCGATTAAAAATGAAAACATCGAGCAAGTGGCACTTCAGCGATTAAAGAATCCTCGTATTGGAGTTTTAAAGAAATTAATAAAAAGCGGTGTGCTTGCCTGGGTGCTTGTTCTAACCGTTTGGAGTATCGCAGCAAGTTTCTCCAATCCTCAATTCTTGCCAGGTCCGTTAGCGGTCTGGCAAGGAGCGGTCGATCTTAGTCAAGATGGATCTCTCGTCTTATATATGTGGGTCAGTTTTTTGAGGGTTATTTCTGGGTGGATTCTAGGAAATCTTGTAGCTATTCCAATCGGCTTATTGATTGGTCGTATACCTGTACTCAGAGCATTATTTGATCCGGTTATTAACTTTGTTCGTTTTATTCCACCTCTTGCATTTATCACGTTATTTATGCTTTGGTTTGGTATTGGCGAACAATCAAAAGTTTTCCTTATTATGTATGCAACTTTCTTTATTGTCACGATTAATACCATTACGGGTGTGGAGGCCGTTGAAGAAGATAAAGTTCGATCGGCAAGAAGCATGGGTGCGTCTGAATGGCAAGTGATGATCCATGTCATTATTCCGGCATCTCTTCCTTATATTTTCACTGGTGCCAAGCTCGCAATGGGATCTTCCTTCATGGCGATTGTCGGGGCAGAAATGGTCGCTGCGAATGAAGGGATTGGCTACATGATATGGAATGCTCGGTTATATTTTAAAACAGACTGGATTTTCGTTGGTCTCGTTGTTCTAGGATTAATGGGCTTTTTCATGGATCGGGTATTCCATCAATTTGGAAGAGTAGTGTTAAAAAGATATAACGTGGTCAAGAAATAAAGGGTCAGACTGCTAGGAGGACGGTTCTTAGAGAACCTGCTCCTGTGTTTCTAGAGCGAGCTTAGAATGTATCAATCAATTTCAAAAAGTTTTTTCCTAATATGTATTCCTTTTGATGAACAGGAATTTGAAGTGAATCGATCCAACTTTTCTTTTCTCCATAATCATACTCATTAAATTGTTTCATTCCATAGGGCCCATCACAGCCATAAAGAACTTTTTGATAGCCTAAGACATTCACGGCTTCTTTAATAATTGATGGGGTCAGATAATCACTTGAGGTGTCAACAAATACATTTGGTTGATCTTTTGCATAGTTCCATAGTTTTTTCCAAAAAGGAAGCCCGGCGTGAGCATAAATGACCTTAAGTTTAGGGTATTGCTCCGGCAAATATTTATAGCAATCTCTTTCAGATGATAGATGAATCATCATTGGAACTCCTTTTGCTTCACACAGAGCCGCAACAGGATCAAGTGCTGTAATAGAATATTGATGCATAAATGGATGAGCTTTGACCCCAATAAAACCAGGCTGTTCTAGATAGTATTCGGCTTCTTCTACAGATTTAGGAATGTTAGGGTTAACGGCTGCCCATCCTAGAAACCGATCTGGAAATCGATTGATTGCCCCAACTACGAGGTCATTGTTTGGCTTCGCATAGATTTTGTATGACTGTCCATAAAGGTTGAAAAACCCATCACGAACCAGTCCATCATAAATAGGAAAACCAATAGGAGGGACATGTAAAATAAGGAAACGAAATAAGTTTTGTACATGATGCTGAATGGTGCTATTGCCTTCAAACATTGTTACGTTCATTGGAGCAATCAAGGCCGTTTTCGTTACATGATTTTCATCCATTCCTTCTATCATTTTCTCAAGTGTTAACATCGTTTCATCTATGTGAAAATGGCAATCAACGACCATACTCATCTCTCCTCTAAATGACCTTATCAATCTCTCGATCATCAGCTTAATGTACTAAGTAGTAAGTACTATAAAACTATATTAATTATAATTTTATTATATGAAGATTTAACAGGAGTGAAAACTGGATTTTTTGTATGCCTTGAAGAACGATAACAAAATAAAGGATGAGTGATTTGCCTTTATTTAATCGGGCATTGTTGAGTTATTCAATAGAGGCATGTAAATGTCTAAATCAGGGAATAACTACTTTGAGAATCTTGAATGTTTGAAGAGGGATACGATGAATCGAAAACAAAAAAATATAAGGACTAAACATATTATTTTGATATTAAGTGTTATATTGTTCAGTTATAATTCTTGGCGTGACCTTTCTAAATATTACAAAAGTCTTATATATATAAGTTCATTTAATACTCTTTATTATTTATTGTGTAGAAGACATCTCGTTTGGGAATTTACACCAATCGGTATTAGCTGGAGAATCATTAGATTTGTACATATAGTAGTAATAAGCCCATTATTAGTGCTTACATTCTTATCCAAATTTCCAAATTCACTTTTTAAGCAGGTCATTTATATTGTTAAATGGGTGTTAACTGCTTCTGTCGTTGAATATTATGCAAACAAACATAAGTTAATCATGTATAAACACGGCTGGAATACTTTTTGGACGGGTTTAATCTATGCAAAGATGTTTTTATATGGTTATTTATTTATTAAAAAGCCATTACATACGTTATTACTTTCTTTTTGCTCCACCATATTCTTTGTGCAAAAATTTAAAGTACCAATGAGACAGAAACATGTTTCGAGTAAATTTGAGCGGTTTGTTGATATGTACTATCATACAAATTTAGAGGATATCCTTTATTTTATAAAAAAACGGGTTACCTAGGTACTATCCTTCTTCCCTAATTTCACCTAATAATTTTCAGCCCTACTCCTAAAACTAACAGGTGAAATGATCACTTGGAGGTAGTTATAAATGAGCAGCAGTCAAAACCAAAAGAAGCCGACTTTTCCCCCTCAGCATCAAGACCGGCAACCCGGAGTTGAAACGGAAATGAATCCCCGTCCAGTTTCCGAAAGCCCTGAATACAAAGCGAGTGGAAAACTAGCTGGGAAAAAAGCTATTATAACCGGTGGAGATAGCGGAATTGGAAAAGCCGTTGCCCTTTTATTTGCGAAAGAAGGGGCAGATGTGGCCATTGTTTACTTAAATGAACATGATGATGCGAATGAAACGAAAGGGCTGATTGAGAAGGAAGGACGCAAATGCCTGCTGTATGCGGGCGATATCGGTAATGAAGACTTTTGTAAAGAGGTTGTCGATAAAATTCAATCAACGTTCGGGGGCCTGGATATTCTTGTCAATAATGTGGCCGAGCAGCATCCGCAAAAGAGTTTGTTAGATATTACATCTTCACAGCTGGAGAAAACATTCCGGACCAATATTTTTTCATTTTTCCACATGACTAAATTAGTATTGCCTTATTTTAAAAAAGGAGCGTCCATCATCAATACTGCTTCGATTACAGCTTACAAGGGGAACGAACAGTTGATTGACTATTCGGCAACAAAGGGGGCCGTCGTTTCCTTTACCCGTTCATTGGCATTGTCTCTCTCCACTCAAGGAATCCGAGTAAATGCCGTAGCACCGGGACCGATTTGGACACCGCTGATTCCCTCGACATTCACAGCTGACCAGGTCGCCACCTTTGGCTCAAATACACCAATGGGGAGGGCTGGACAGCCATATGAGGTAGCACCCTCTTATGTTTATCTCGCCTCTGATGATTCGGCTTATGTAAGTGGTCAGACGATTCATGTCAATGGTGGAACTGTGGTAGGAGGATAGGAAAACAAAAGTAAAGGGCCAGACCCTTAGTACATTAACGCTTTAATGTACCGGAGGTCTGACCCTGTTTTCACTATTTCTCTTCAATTAACCCTGCCTCAACAAGAAATTCTTGTGCAACAACTTCAACCATCATGCCGTCGTTGTCGACTTTTCCATTCATAATCTGCATGGCTTCCTCATCAATCTTACCTTCTAGAAGACCTAGTACTTCTTCAAGTTCAGGATATTCATTAAGTGTTTCTTGTCGAACGAGGGGAAGTGCATGGTACGGTGGGAAATAAGACTTATCGTCTTCTAACACACGTAAATCATATATTTGAAGCTGTCCGTCTGTTGTGTATGAGTTAATGACATCCACTTCATCCGCATTAATAGAGCGGTACATCATTCCATGGTCCATGCCTTTAACGTCTTTGAATTCAAGGTCGTATTCTTTCTGAAAGCCAGGCAATCCATCTGGTCTATCAATGAACTCAAATACTGCACCTAAGGTAAAGTCCTGGGAATACTCGGCGAAATCGCTAAATGTTTCAACGCCAAGTTCTTCCGCTTTCGCTTCATCAAGTGCAAGTGTATACGTATTGTTAAAGCCAAAAGTGTTCAATGCGACAATGCCATCGGTTTCAACAAGTCGTTTTGTTGCTTCTAATGTTTCATCTGCTGTTCCTGGTTCTTCATGGTAATAAGTTACGACAATGGTTCCTGTATAATCGGGAATTACATCGAGATGGTCATTTGTCATTGCGTTCCAGACGACGTTTGAACCACCGAGATTTTCTTTATAAAGAACTTCTATATCCATTTTATCTTCAATTAACTGTCCCATGACATGTGACAAAATAATACTTTCCGTATTGTTTCTCGATCCGAGTCGGAGTGAATCCTTTTCGATAAAAATACATCCTGATAGCATGCTTGTGATGAGAAGTACAAACATGACTAGTGCAAATTTGTTTTTTATCTTTTTCTTCATCTTACTTCAATCCTTTCGGAGTTGTCCAACGTTCAATGCCAGTGAAGAAAGTCTCAAGGATAATCGCAAGAAGTGTAGCTGGGATCGCTCCAAGTAAAATCAACCCATCGATACCACGTGTAATTCCTAGGAAAATAAAGTCACCTAGTCCACCTGCTCCGATAAAGGCTGCGAGCGTAGCATTTCCAACATTAATAACAGCCGCTGTACGAATACCAGCCATAATAACAGGTATCGCAAGAGGAAGTTCTACTCTAAATAAAATTTGCATATTCGTCATACCGACTCCTCTAGCTGCCTCGATAGTCGCTTGATCGACATCTTTAATGCCAGTGTAGGTATTTCGCATAATTGGAAGTAATGAATAAAGAAATAGTGCTGCAATAGCCGTGTTTACACCAATTCCAAAAATAGGGATCATAAAGCCGAGTAACGCTAAACTTGGTACCGTCTGCAGGACGCCTGTTCCACCAAGTACAATGGTCTTGAGCCAAGGTACACGTGTAACGACAATTCCAAGTGTGACTGCTAGGACAGTAGCGATAATCATTGAGAAGAATACGAGTTGAATATGAACAAATGTAGCTTCAAGTACTGCTCCCCAACGTAATTGTGCTTGTTCAATGAGTTGTTGCCATATATTCATATTATTCATTTTGATCTTCCTCCGTTTCTATCCACTGGCTGGACAAGGCGGAGAGCAAGGAACCATTTGTAACAAGTCCGACAATTTTATGCTCTTTGTCAACAACTGGAATCATTTTAAAAGGAGTATCCTCAATGAGAACAATCGCATCTTTTGCTGTTGCTGTATCAAGTAAATAAGGCTCTGCAGGTACCATAATTTCACTAATCGCTTTAGCGGCACCTAATTTTTTAAGTATGATCATACGCAGATACGATACCGAGCAATTTTCCGTCATCATCTTTGACAATGAGATTCGTGATTTTACGTTGACGAATAAGTGAAATTGCCCTTTCTGGGGAATGATGAGGTGGGGAAGTAACAATTTTCTCCGCCATAATTTCAGTAATTGACATAAGATCAGGATTTTGGATAATGCGATGCTTACCAATAAACTCCTCTACAAATCCGTGAGCGGGTTCATGTAGTAATTTCTCCGGAGTGTCCAATTGAAGCAGTTTCCCATCCTTCATAATGGCAATCCGGTCACCCATTTTTAAAGCTTCATCGATGTCATGGGTTACAAAGACAATCGTCTTTTTAAGTTTTTTGTGTAATGTAATCAGTTCAGCTTGCAGTTGTTCGCGTGTAAGTGGATCGAGTGCACTGAACGGCTCGTCCATTAAAATGACATCTGGATTCGAAGCAAGTGCCCTTGCAATTCCGACACGTTGTTGTTGCCCGCCTGAAAGTTCTTTCGGATAACGGGTCGCATGAATTTCTGGGTCCAGTCCGACCAATTCGAGTAATTCTCTTACCCGTAATTTGATATCTTTCTCATCCCAACCTTTAAGTTGGGGAACGATCCCAATATTTTTTTCGATTGTGTAATGGGGGAATAGTCCGATTTGCTGAATGACATAACCAATGTTCCGTCGAAGTTCAGAGACATTGTAAGATTTAATATCTTTTCCGTTTATCGTGATTGTCCCGCTTGAATGAGGATTAATCCGATTAATCATTTTCATTGTTGTTGACTTTCCTGAACCACTTGGCCCAATTAGGACAAGTAATTCACCTTTCTGAATTTCAAGATTAAGAGATTTCACAGCTTGAAATCCACCATCGTACACTTTTGTTACATTTTCAAACTTAATCATAAGTACCTCCTGTTTTTTTGATGTCTCATCTATATCTGTACCTCATATAGATTCTCGAAAGTCACTCCTTTGTTTATGTGTGTTCACATAATATTCATATTTTGTTCGTATCTCGCTGTTTAAGGATAACATTTATATTTGAATATTCAAAGGCTATAAACGTTGTTATTCCTCTATCTAGGCGCCGAGAAAGCCCTTACATCGACTGAAACCTTCTAATCCCTTATAAATAGTCCTGATTACTGAGGATTAGGGACGATTGGGGGTACTAAAAAAGTAATAAATCTGCATATTGAATAGAAATAAAGGGCCTGATTCCCAGTGCATGAAAAATTAAATACACCGGGTATCAGACCCCTAATCTGAATTACATATATCGTGCTTATGTCGAAAAGTTAAGTATGACTTATATACATTTAAATAACTTGGCCACCGTCTGCTTTCATTGATTCTTTGTTCGTATTTTCTTCCTCTACTATTTTATCAAAGGAACCATACTTTTCTTGAACTAATGCAAAACCAATGGCTGCTAAAAAATACAGATCAATCTAATAGAAATGATAGAAAGTTAACATTCAATAAACATCTATACTACATCTTTCTTATGTACTGATATGAATCTACTAAGGAACTTTCCTCCAACGATGTAAAGACATGTATGCTAGATTAACTTATCTAATTTTCCCAATATAACTAAACTAAAATACTATTTGTTTCACATATAAGAAGTTAAAACTTTTATTCAGAATATTTACAATATATTATTTTATATAGGCTAACTAAACGATTTAGAAAAGGGGAGAGAAAATCATGAAAACACAAGTAGGGATTATTGGGGCTGGACCAGCTGGACTTATTCTTGCACAACTTCTTCATTTACAAGGGATTGATTCTGTCATTTTAGAACGGAAATCACGGGATAAAATAGTAGGAACGGTAAAGGCAGGGATATTAGAGCAAACGACTATTGATATATTAAGAGAAATTGGTGTTGGAGATCGTATGAATCATGAAGGTCATTTTCATGATGGGAATTACTTTCAATTCAATGGTGAAAGACGCCATATTGATTTGAAAAAGTATTCTGGAGGAAAACAGGTAGTTGTGTATCCACAACATGAAGTGATTATCGATTTAGTGAATAAACGTTATGAAAATGGTAAAGACATTATCTTTGACGTAGAAGATGTTACTTTACACGATATCAATACAAACGAACCCAAAATCCGATATCGTAAAAATGGAATGGATGAAGAGATTGTATGCGATTTCATTGCAGGATGTGACGGGTATCATGGACCAAGTCGTCGTGCGATTCCTGATTCTATTAGAAAAGAACATCTGCATACGTATAAGGATGGCTGGTTAGGGATTCTATCTGATTCGGCTCCAGCAGCAGATGAGCTCGTGTATGCCAACCATGATAATGGATTTGCTTTATTAAGTACACGCACACAGATTCTCCAACGCCACTATCTACAAGTGGATGCAAACGATGATATTGCCAATTGGTCGGATGACAGAATCTGGACAGAATTAAATGAAAGGACGAAAACCCAAGACGGCTGGCAAATACCGGATGGACCGATTAATTCAAAGGGAATCATCCAAATGCGCAGTTTCATTTGTGAAACGATGCAATATGGCCGCCTTTTCATAGCGGGTGATGCTGCCCATACCGTTCCTCCTACAGGCGCTAAAGGACTCAACTTGGCTGCTACGGATGTCAAAGTAATGGCTCGTGGCCTTACAGAATTCTACCAAACTGGCAGCAATGATATCCTTGATCGTTATTCAGAAATCTGTCTTCGTCGTGTTTGGAAAGCAGAACGATTCTCTTCATTTATGACAAGGCTTCTTCATACAAATCCAACTTATGATTCATTTGAACGTGGTATTCAATTGGCTGATCTTGATTACTATACTTCATATGAAGCAGGATTAACGATGATTGCTGAGAACTATGTAGGTTTGCCGATCGAATGGGGAAAAGCGGAAGGCTTACAACTAGTAAAGAACTAAACCAAATCAATCCTTATGGGAAATGTTTAGGAAGCATTTCCCCTGACAGTTAAGAGATTGAATTCGTCATAACAAGGAGTGAAGGAGTTTATGCATGACTTTCATACTCATTTTATCCCAAAGGATGTAATGCATTGGCTAGAGGAAAATCAACATATAGTAAATGCTGAATGGATAAAGAAAGATACTGATAAAGAAGATTTTCTTTTTATTAATCAAAAATGGGGATTTGAATTAAAGAAAACCTTTACGGACTTTGATCTATATAGAAGGGAACAAGAAAAAGCGAATGTAACCCATTCCATGATTTCGTCTATCCCGCAGCTCTTTCTCTATGACTTTCCAGTAGAGATTACAACAGAAATATCGAGAGTCTATAATAAATCTCTTGCGGATCTCATCAAGGTGAATCCTAATAAGCTGTCCGCCGTTGGAACGGTTCCATTGGCACATCCGGATAAAGCGGCGGAAGTTTTAAATGAAGCGATGAATATGGGGTTAAAGGGAGCCATTATCGGGCCGGGAATTGACCAACATATGCTGTCAGACAGCTTTTTTCAAAGCTTCTTTGAAGAAGCGAACAGGTTGAAGGCGATTCTTTTTATCCATCCTTTATTATGTGAAGATCCCCGCTTAAAAAGGCGGATGATGCCTAATCTTATCGGGGTTCCTTGGGAGACAACCGTTTGTGCAACAGATATCCTATTAAGTGGAATGGTTGATCAATACCCGGATGTAAAAATTCTTTTTGCTCATGGCGGTGGATTTCTTCCTTATCAAATAGGGCGATTAGATAAAGGTTATGAACAATGGGGACTTGTTTCGTCTCAATTACAAGCTCGGCCTTCAGAATATTTAAAACGCTTTTGGTATGATACTGTTCTTTGGAATCAGGATAGTATCAATTTTCTTGTCAAAACAGTCGGCGACGATCGCGTTGTTGCAGGATCCGATTATCCATTTGACTTATGTGTATGGCCTCCAAGAGAAATCAGTGATCAAGGGGCCCGTACTTTATTAGATGTTGCTGTACAACCAAGATAGATTAGTAGAATCTTTCAGTATTACAATTAAAAATACATGGGGAATAGAAAATGCCCTTGGAAGGAGCTCTGATTAGAGAGTTAAGAAAGTCATTCAGCAAGAGTCTCTTTCTTATCCTATTAACTCAACCTTCGCAGAGTAAAATTGGCCAATAGGCTTTGATGTACCTAGGAAAACTAGAGATTCACTGTTTAAGTTGAATCATTCGTCTACATAGTTGTGCCACAATGGTCGTTATCGTTGGAGTGAGGGAATCAGTTTTTCTCCTTAAGCATTTTGTTAGTGCCGATCTTTCAACCATGCTATTATTTAGTTAAGAAATTTAAATGCAATTAAATATATTTAAATTAAATATATTTGAACTAAAGTATATTTATATCATAGATTGTAAACTTACAAAGGGGTGTTTTTACATGAGTATTTTTCAAAAATACAATAAAAGTTTTATCAATGGCGAATGGATCGAGGGGCTTAGCGCTCGTAAAGTAGATATATTAAATCCATATAATGATTCAGTTTTATCTACTGTTTCTTTAGCGAATGCTGAACAAGTGGCTGACACATTTGAAAGGGCAAAAGAAGCTCAAAAAGAATGGGCTAAATCTACTCCTGAAACAAGAAGAGAAGTAATGAAAAAAGCAGCAACCTATTTGAAAGAAAATAGAGATGAGCTTATTAGGATCATGTCTCAAGAAACAGGCGGAACTTTGCTTAAATCAAATGTTGAACTAGATTTAACTTTAGAGGTTCTTGAGGCAGCTCCGAATTTTGTTGATCAAATTCATACAGTCCAAGAAGTGCCATCTGGAATTCCAGGTAAAACAAATCGCATTTATCGACTACCACTTGGAGTGATATCTTCTATATCTCCATTTAACTTTCCGATGAATCTTTCAATGAGGACGATTGCCCCAGCGATTGCTTTAGGGAATACAGTTGTTCACAAGCCTGGGATTCAAGTTGGATTTACTGGAGGAGCGATTATTGCGGCTGCCTTTGAATATGCAGGACTGCCAAAAGGTGTATTCAATATGATCTTAACGGATTCAAAGGAAATTGGTGATGATATGCTTACCAATCCGATCCCGAGATTAATTAGTTTTACTGGTTCAACAGACGTTGGTCGTCATATTGGAAAAATTGCAGGGGAGAATTTAAAACGGGTCGCTCTCGAACTCGGTGGAAATAACCCATTTGTCGTTCTTTCAGATGCAGACGTAGACCGAGCGGTAGATGCGGCTATCTTTGGCAAGTATATCCACCAGGGCCAAATTTGCATGAGTATTAATCGCATCATTGTCCATAAAGACTTGTATGAAAACTTTACTCAAAAATTTGTAGAGCGTGCGAAACAGCTTCCATACGGAGATCAATTAGATTCTAAAACCGTCATTGGACCCCTTATTAATGAACGTCAAGTAGACAAAGTTCTTGGCTTAATTGAAGAAGCAAAAAATGCTGGAAGTAAACTTGCATTGGAAGGGAAAAAAGTTGGAAATGTATTAACTCCATTTATTTTCCGTGATGTGAAAAGTACAGATAAAATTGCGCAAGAGGAAATGTTTTCACCGGTCGTTTCTATTATTAAAGCGGAAACCGATGAGGAAGCGATTGAAATTGCAAACGAAACAGAATATGGGTTAACTTCTGCTATTTTTACAACTGATTTAGAAAAGGGAGAACAGTTTGCATTGCAAATTGATAGTGGAATGACTCATATCAATGATCAAACAGTGAACGATGCACCTAATATTCCATTTGGTGGGAATAAAGCGAGTGGCTTAGGTCGTTTTGGTAATCCTTATATGTTGGATGAATTTACAACAATGAAATGGGTTTCTAGTCAAACGAAATATCGTGAATTTCCTTTTTAATCTAATTGCAACTTTAATTTTACTAAAATTTAAAATAATGAGATATGAACAAACGTAAGGAGGGGAAACGATGAAAATTACAGCTGCAGTTACACCTGGACAAGGTCAGGATTTCATTCTTGAAGAAGTAGAATTAGCAGTCCCAAAGGCAAATGAAGTTCTAGTGAAAATTGTTGCTACAGGTGTTTGTCATACGGATGCAGTTGCACGTGATGAGGCAATCGCACCCCTGCCTGCAGTACTTGGACATGAGGGCTCAGGTATTGTAGAAGAAGTTGGTGAAGGTGTTACACGTTTGGCCAAAGGAGATCATGTTGTATTATCATTCGCTCATTGTGGCCACTGCGATAACTGTTTAACGGGTCACCCAACAGTTTGTGAAACGTTCAATGACTTAAACTTTGGTGGTATGCATGACGATCACACACATCGATTATCAAGAGATGGTCAACCACTTTCAACATTCTTCGGTCAATCTTCATTTGGTACATTTGCCATTGCTCACGAGCGCAATGTTGTCAAAGTGGATAAAGATGTAGATTTAGCTATATTAGGTCCTTTAGGCTGTGGTATTCAAACAGGGGCAGGTACCGTTTTAAATAGAATCAAGCCAGAATTTGGTTCAACAATTGCCATTTACGGTGCAGGGGCGGTTGGTTTAAGTGCCGTTATGGCTGCAAAAATTGTAGGCTGTAAAACAATTATTGCCATTGATGTAAACGATTCACGGCTAGATTTGGCGAAAGAGCTTGGTGCCACACATATATTTAATGGAACAAAAGTAGATGTTGTGAAAGAAATTAAAGAATTAACAAACGGTGGCACAAAATATGGAATCGATACAACAGGTGTTCCCCCAGTTGTCCGTCAATGTTTACAGGCATTACGTCCACTTGGCGTTGCTGCAATTGTCGGTGTTACACCAGAAATGAATATTGATGTGCATAATGATTTAATGGCTGAAGGAAAAACAATGATGGGTGTAATTGAAGGCGACTCAGTACCAAATGTCTTCATTCCACAATTAATTGATTACTACAAAAAAGGCCAATTCCCATTTGATAAACTAGTCAAATTTTACGATTTTGATGAAATCAATGAGGCGTTTGAGGATTCTAAAAAGGGAATTGCGATTAAACCTATATTAAAAATTTCTTAATAGTTATGAAGAATTCCGATATGTAACAGTGACCATCCAAGGGTGCACTTTTAAATCGAAATCCAAAATGTTGACGCTCTAATTTTAGAATGAAAGGAATCGGGGAAGTAATATCTCCGATTCCTTTCGTTTTTATCCCCATCATTCCTTCATCTTTATCCCGTATTAGCGGTTTCGTGACATATGGTGCTCTAACAAAGTTGATTTACTTATAAATAATTCTAAATACTTTATATATTTTGAAGATACATTATAATTATAGTAAGAACTAACTTCTTATATTTGAAACAAATGAAATCGATTGAGGTGATGGGATTGATTCCAACTAAAAAGAAAACAGCTGTTTTACAATCCGTTCAAAATGGACTTCAGATATTAAAGCTTTTTACCATCGAAAAACCAGTATGGGGATTAACAGAAATCGCGAATGCTCTTCAATTGAATAAAAGCACTGCCAGTCGGCTAGTAAGGGATTTAGTGGAAGAAGGATTTTTACAAAAAGAAGGGAGAAAATACTTCCTTGGATTTTCATTGCTTTCGATTAGCGGAGTCGTTACCTCCCATTTAGAGATTCATCGGGAATCGAAAGACATTTTAAAGCAATTAGTGGCTGATCTAGAAGAAACCGCTCATGTTGCGATTTTAGAAGGAATAGAAATTACTTACGTTCATAAATTGGAATGCTCGAATCCTGTACCCCTCCTATCTTCCACTGGAAAACAGAATCCGGTTACATGTACCAGTGCAGGAAAAGTTTTATTAGCTTTTCATAAAAAGGAGTATATCGTTGATCGAATTATTGATGAAGGGCTTCCACAGATGGGTCCAAACAGCCCGACAGACCCTGAAGTATTGAAATGTCAATTAAGCCAAATCAGAGAACAAGGATATGCGATATGTATAGATGAAATGCATGAAAATGTAGTGAGTATTGCTGCGCCTGTCAGGGACTACGGGGATGATGTGGTAGCAGCAGTATCCGTTGTCGGGACAAGGGATCGAATCGACACTTCTAAAATAGAGGGGTTTACGACAAAGATTATAGAAGCGGCAAATGAAGTATCCCGCAGACTAGGATATTTTCCAGGAATTATAGAGAGGAGTTGATGGGTCAGTGAGGTATCCAGCGGTAAATGATTATCAGTATTCATCATTAAGAAATGCTCTTCGTCTTCTTAATTTATTTTCCGTTGATGAACCTGAATTACAATTGAAAGATATTGCGACTAAATTAGAAGTTGGTCAGAGTACAGCATATAGGTTGGTTCATACCTTGATCCAAGAAGGTTTCGTTGTTAGGGATCCGTCTGCTAAATCTTATCGCCTCGCTGCAACTTCTTTGGCCTATAGTCAAACCATTATAACAACGTTAGATCTATGCCGTGCATCGTTGGGGATTATAGAGAAATTAGCGGAAACAACGAGAGAAACGGCTCATATTTCTGTTTTTAAGGATCAACAGGCTTTGTACCTTTTGAAAATTGATAGTTCATATCCTGTCCATCTATTGTCACATGCAGGGAGGAAGAATCCCATTCATTGTACAAGTACAGGACAAGTTTTGTTAGCCTATCAATCGGATGAAACCATCGAACAGGTTATCCATAAGGGTCTAACCCGCTACACATCTAAAACCATAACGGACCCGATTAAGTTTAAGAGCCTCCTAAAAACCATTCGATCACAAGGATATGCCGTGAGCCAAGAAGAACTTCACGAAGGGGTTGTTTCAATAGCAGCTCCTGTGAAAGATTCCAAAGGAAATGTGATAGCGGCTGTGAGTATTGCTGGCCCCACTCGAAGATTAAACAGGCAAACCGTACCAACATTAATAAGACAAGTTCAACGAGCATCCAATCGAGTATCCTTAAAATTAGGAAGTTAGTTTTTGAATAAAGGGTCTGATCCCCAGTGGATTAAAACTTTAATGTACCGGGGGATCAGACCCTAATTTTCCGTTTTTTCGATCCTGATAAGCCTTTGTAGCAAGGAGAGCGGTCATGAGGCCGAGTTCTCCGATATTGTGTGCGGCATTCGTTTTTATGAAGAAATGGACGAGGGGTGTGATTCCCATGAACAAAATTCCGAAAAAGTACCATGGCCATTTTTGCTTCCACCAAACGATAATAGAAGAGATGATCAACGTGATAGACACCCCCATAATCATAATGGGAGAGCCATCTCCTTCTTTGTCATAGCTTAAGACCCCATACTCCCACGCTGGTTTCAAGGAAATATCCCATACAACCGTAACGAGTTCAATGATCATCAAGCAGAGCATAAAAATGACGACAAGCCACGGCATGATTTTTTTGTTAGCCCATTGTAGATTCGCATTCACTAACGTTTTCCAAGAGAACAAAACAAGTAATGGCGTGATCAGTGCATGCAACCAGTAACGTGCTTCATTGAATCCCTTGAGTACGTCTCCTTCCCCGATATATTTTCCGAATGCGAGAATTCCATTATCATACATTAACGCGAGAATAACGAGCAGCAGTGTATTTCCAAGGTCCATCCATCGATGTTTCTTCGCCATCATGATCCCTATGATGAAAAGAATGAAGTAAGCAATCGTAAGGATGATATAGATAACTGTATCCATCATTCATTGCTCCTTTGTGCACACGTTGTCTAATCTAATTGAAATGAAGTATTTCTTAGTGCTACATCGATCATGGGATTTCAACCATATATGAAGAAGTTCGGGTGAACGAAATGATCGAAAATCTATTATTATACAAATGTTAATAAAACTCGATATTCTTAGGGTGGTGGCCACAGATGAGGGGGAGAAACCCCCATTTCTTATCCTTTACTTAGCAAAGGGCGCTCCTTTAAGTATAATGCTAAATCTGGGCTATTCCCTTCGACAATCTCCTCGACAATCAGCTTCGATAGTAATTGGCTGTAAACCGTCCCATTATCACCGAAGGCAAATAGAAAATAGCTGTTAGGGTATTCTTCGTATTTTCCAATGATCGGAATGCCGTCCACGGTGCCTCCATAAAAGGCAGCTAAGTAATATTCAGGTTTTACTTTAATTGTAGGAAACATGTTATTAAATTCTTCAATCAGTTTATTCTTTTTGTGAATCAGTTTGCTATCACGATCTTCGGGAGATGTCGCATTATCATCAAGTCCGCCGATGATGACCCGGTTATCCTTCGTTGTACGCATAAATAGATAGGGACGGGCGGTTTCCCAAATGAGTGTCCGATTATGCCATTGGGATAGATCTTCGACTGGATTGGTTGTTATCGTATATGTACTGACAAATGAGGCCTTTTTCTCTTTTTTGATATCCATCCCTTCATAACCTGCTGCAAAAATCACATAGCGTGCTTTTATCGAATGGCCATTTTTTGTAGAAACAATCATCCTTCCTTGTTCGCCATCGTAATGGTGACCGTTCATTTCTGTATTCTCATAAATACGGATTCCCTTCTTTGCAGCGTAATCCAATAGGGCATGGGTGAATCGGTAAGGATTGATTTCTGCATCATTATAGGAATAAATCGCAGCATCTCTGCTAAAAGGATATTTGGCCTCAATCTCTTCCTTTGTTAAAAAAGCAAGATCCATGTTCTGTTTCTTTAAAAAGTTATATTCTTTTTTTAGCTTTTCAATGTCTTCTGGACAGCTAGCAGAATAGAGGGTATCTCTTCTATAAAATTCACTATCAATCGTGACATTCTTTGAGGCTGCTTCGATTTCATTAATGGCTTCCTTTAATAATTGTAAATGCCTTTCGATGTACTCCGATCCAAAGGTGTTGATCATATCTGTAAACATTTTTTCACCGGAGTATTGAATAAGAGCTGTATTCGTACTCGTACTGCCACTGCCAATGGTTGATTTTTCAATGACAACGACATCTAAATCAGCTTGAGCTAGATAATAGGCACACTGTGCACCGGAGCTTCCACCCCCAATGATTAATACATCACAAGATCGTTCTTCCTCTAATGCTGGGTATGATGGAGCATCAGGGAAAGTAGTCGGCCAATAATAGGTTCCAGAGTGTAAATTCATTGCTTTCCTCCCTGTTCTAAAAACGTATACTGTTAATATATCCAACCGCATTTTGAACATACCAAACATGCCGTGATATCTATTAAATGAAGGGAAGAAAGCAGGTTTATTTTTAGATGCTAAATCTTTGGAAGGTTCCCCAATACTCCTGTCTGTTAAACTGGGGATAAGCCGACATAAAGGTAACAAGGATGGGGGCTTCATCTAAGGAAGGATATGCGTTGAAAAAGAAACGATCTCCGTATCGAATTGCTGTTAATGCAAGGGGTAATTCACGTCTAAAGATTTCATTACGTTTTGCTGCTGCATTTTGGTCGTATTCTCCTTGATCGATATATAAATAAACATAATAATAGAAGGAATTTTCATTTGCCTTCCATTCACCCAATACCTCATCTCTCATCGGTGTGACTTTTTCACAGGCATAATGAATTCCAATGGTTAAAAATAGATCTCCAGTTAAATCAGAGTGGGTTAGTGTGTAGCGCCTTGGAATAACGGGTTCCGTAGCCGTAACCCCACCGGTATATTCCACAGATAGCTTTTCTGGATCAAACGGGTTCAAGTCATCAACTCCCATCGTTCTTGTAATAATTATGCTGCTGACCATTCCTTTATCACTTTCCAAGAAGACTTCCGTTTTTAAATGAAATGGAAGGGGGAGATTCTGTAAATATTGGCATAACTCGGGTAGTCATAGAGAAAACGAAAAAAAGTAAGAATGATTTAATATGATTTAAAAAAATGGTGGCACTCGAAAATTCGAAAAGAAAAAACTCCTTAATTTGTGCTTAGTGGTTTAAAAAAACGGCTTTTTCGGTGGTCTCGAACCATCCCGGCGTTTCATCTACTCCTTATTAGGGTATGAAACAATAGAAGGTTTTTGCCTAATAAATACCTATGGGGAGGAAGAGTAATGAGCAAAATGGGGAAGAAAGTGAATGAGTTTAGTAAAAATGAGCAGCTGGAACGTTCCGAGTTAATGATCAAGGCAAACAAATGACGACCAATCAGGGGTTAAAGGTTTCGGAGGATGAGTTTTCCTTAAAAGCAGGTGAACGTGGTCCGACTTTAATGGAAGATTTCCATTTTCGTGAAAAGATGACCCACTTTGACCATGAGCGCATTCCAGAGCGGGCTGTGCATGCACGCGGCTTCGCTGCCCATGGTGAGTTTGAAGTTTATGAATCGATGAAAGAGTATACAAAGGCGAGTTTTTTGCAGGATCCATCCGTTAAAACACCTGTTTTTGTTCGTTTTTCCACTGTAGCAGGCTCACGCGGATCAGCTGAGACCGTTCGGGATGTCCGTGGCTTCGCGACAAAATTTTATACCGAAGAAGGTAATTACGATCTAGTTGGAAATAATATTCCAGTTTTTTTCATTCAGGATGCGATTAAATTTCCGGATTTAGTACATGCTCTCAAACCTGAGCCTCATAATGAGATCCCTCAAGCATCAACGGCTCACGACACATTTTGGGATTTTGTAGCGAATAACCAAGAAGCCGCTCATACGGTCATGTGGCAAATGTCAGATCGTGCGATTCCACGAAGCTTTCGTATGATGGAAGGGTTTGGTGTGCATGCCTTCCGCTTTGTTAATCATCAAGGAAAAGCACGGTTTGTAAAGTTTCATTGGAAGCCTGTATTGGGCGTTCATTCACTTGTATGGGATGAAGCGCAAAAAATAGCAGGAAAGGATCCTGATTTCCATCGCCGTGATTTATGGGAATCGATTGAAAACGGTCATTTTCCCGAGTATGAATTAGGTGTCCAAATGATCGATGAAGAAGATGAATTTAAGTTTGATTTCGATGTACTTGATCCGACAAAATTATGGCCTGAAGAAGAAGTTCCAGTAAAAATTATTGGAAAAATGACGTTGAATCGGAATGTTGATAATGTTTTTGCTGAAACGGAGCAAGTAGCATTCCACCCAGGTCATGTTGTACCGGGCATAGATTTTACGAATGATCCTTTACTTCAGGGCCGCTTATTTTCCTATACAGATACGCAATTACTTCGCCTTGGAGGGCCAAACTTTCATGAGCTGCCAATAAATCGACCTGTTTGTCCGTTCCATAACAATCAGCGTGATGGCCTTGGTCGTCAAACGATTAACAAAGGGCAAGTGAGTTACCATAATAATTCACTAGCGTCAAATACACCCATGCCCGCAAGTGAAGAAGAAGGCGGGTATGTTCATTATCAGGAGAAAATAGAAGGCAAAAAGGTACGAAGCCGAAGCGAAAGCTTTAAAGATCATTTCTCTCAAGCCAGCCTGTTTTGGAACAGTATGAGTAAAATTGAAAAAGCGCATATTATTGAAGCGTTTAGTTTTGAGCTTGGGAAAGTAAAGAGTAAAAATGTGCAGCAGCAAGTGGTTGATATGTTTGCTAACGTTAGTGTAGAGCTCTCAACGGCTATTGCGCATAAGATCGGTGCGACCCCGCCTCAAGGGGAAGTCTCAGAAGTAATGAAATCATCTCCAGCACTTAGCCAGGAAAATACAAAGAAACGCCCTGAAACACGTAAAGTAGGTATGATTATTAGCAATGGTTTTAATGGTGCGGATGTATTGAAAGTATTGAAAGCTTTAAAAGCAGAAGGCATTCAAGTCGAATTCATTAGTGACAAGTTGGGAATATGCAAAGGTTCTGATGGTACAGAGCTGGAAGTGGACCACACTTTTTTAACGGGGGATTCCGTATTATTTGATGCCATCTATGCAGTTGGTGGAAATGTTGAAAGTAAGAAGTTTAACCAAAACGCAACCTATTTTATTAACGAGGCATTCTCTCACTTCAAGCCGATTGGTGCCACACACGATGGAAAAAAATGGCTGCAAGCAGGGGATTTGATTAACAGTCCTGGCGTCGTAATTGGAGACGATATAAGAGAGTTTACAGAGAACTTTGTGAAGGCTATTTCTGCTCACCGTCACTGGGATCGCCAAATCGTTTAAACGAAATTATTGGATAAAGACGGATAGTGAAAAGACCGCGGAGATCATTCTCAGCGGTCTATTTCTATTTTTTGCCTGATCCCTGTGCAAATTCGGCAGGGCGAATTGGATCTCCATAGATACCATGCTATTAAGAAGCAGAAAATGGTTTTAAAAAAGATGATCAGATGAGCAAGCTTGATTGAAGATCAAGAAGAAATTAGAACGATTGAAATTGCACAGGTTAAGAGTTTGCCTAAATCTGAGAGAAACGAGATATTGAGGAAAGTGAAAGGACTGAAGGGACTATCACTAAGGCAGGCAGCGAGGATTTTTTATAGAGCCTAAGAAAGGAGCTAGAGCATCTACATATAGTAGTTGATCTAGCTCCTATTCTCTTTAAATGGACTTTTCAGTAGTCTCGAACCACCCACATGTTTCATTGGAAAAAAGCTCCACAAACGGCCAAATGAGGTTATATTCTCCTTGTGGGAGAAAACGGGTGGGAAGCAATGTACTCCTGACATCATTAAAAGTTTCTTCGAGGGCTTCTTTAACAGCTTTTAAGACTTCATGGTCAGGCTGGACTAAGCTTCTTTTCGCTGTTTTATCATAGATGGCTCTTAATTCTGACTGGGAATGTGTAACTACCCATTTTCCTTTTTCTTTTGTCATTGTTAAATCAATGACACCGAGGTGGCTACCAAAGCTCCCTGGCATGACAACAGGAACCCCATTTATTGTCCCTTTTTCCGGATTTACTCCCGGGAGAGTTCTATCGTTTCCTGGGAATGTGGAATGGGTATGACCAGAAATAATCGCATCGATGCCTTCTACCTTTGTTAGGTCGTAGGCAGCATGTTCCTCCAACTCAGTGACTTTTGCATCGCCAATTCCCGTGTGGGCGAGGGCAATGATCAAATCAGCACCTTCTTCTTTCATTTTTGGGATTTGCGCCTGTACGGATTTTACAATATCTTTCGTAGTTACTTTACCAGCAAGATGTTCTTTATACCAATCAGTGATTTGTGGAATAACAGCACCGACTACGCCTACATGAATCACTTGCGTTTTCCCGCTGTCGTCTACTACTTTTTTCTTTAAAATGGTATAAGGTTTGAAGTAATGTTCATCATTGGAGGGATCATAATCGTGGTCATCCTTATACACATTCGCATTGACATAAGGCATTGGCGCATCGTCCAGTACTTCATCAAGGAACTCTAGTCCATAATTAAACTCGTGGTTTCCGACGGTTGCGGCGTCATAGTCTAATGGTTTCATTGCTTGAAAGATGGGATGAACTTCTCCCTCCTCAAGCTTGTTCACTCTTGCTTTATAATAACCAAGCAGGCTACCTTGAATCAGGTCACCATTGTCAAAAAGGAGAGTGTTTTTCGCTTCTGCTCTCGCTTCCCTGATAAGGGTCGTCGTTTTGGAAAAACCAAATTCCAGCGTTTTAGCAACCTTATAATAATCATAGTTATAAAGATTACTGTGAATATCTGTCGTCCCAAGGATCCTTATGGATACCTCGGGTTTTCCTGCCTGCTCCGGCTTGGCAGCTATCACCGTTTGATACGAAAAAGGAGCAACGAGGACGGATAATGCCATAGCTGTTGCTGATAATCTTTTACAGGTTCTTACTAACGATTCTTTCAACGGAAACAGCTCCTTATAAACAGTTTGTTACTAATTTTTAATAGAAGAGAAGTTCCTCATAAATGGGCCTTAAGGTTGGAGCAGTATGAAGAGTATGGAAGAAATAAATTAAAATTCCCGCGATGTGGGAGGGGGGCACGGGGATAGGGTGGGTACGATTGTATACTTCAAAAATTTATGTACCCCCGTTTTCGGTTTATATCTATGACTAAATTAATCGTAAAAAGCGAAGAAAGGGGAGTGAAATGCGAGAACCGTCCCCATGTTTCATTCAGCCAACTGTAGATGATGGGTCTTCCAATGGAACCACTGAGATTGACGCGTTTCTCGTGGGATAAATTGGCGTATTTCATCCTGACTATACCCAACCAACATTTTTTTGTTATCCATAATAATAGGAGATCTGAGTAATTCTCTATGTCTATAAATGAGTTGGAGTAAATCCTTTAATGTGAGTTCATCTATTTTAGTCTCTTTATATACTTGGGATTTGGTCGCCAATATATCATCAGTACCCTCTAACGTCAACCGAAGAATGCCTTTCAATTCACCGATGGTTAGCGGATCTTTCATCATATTTCGTTCAAGATAGGGAATGTTATTTTTTTCAAACCATTTTTTTGCTTTAGTTGATGATTCACAATTTGTTTTTGTTATGACCGTAATCGTCACGCTTCATTCTCCTTTCGTTGTATAGTTCAGGTGAAGTGGGAGGGAACCCAACACAAAGAAGAGATGGAGGCTCTCTTCTTTGTGTTGGAAAGAACCGCTCTTAGAAAATCAGTTATGCCATTTTTCCTTTACTTTCCCTAGGCCTTCCTGGACTTTTCCCTTCACTTTATCCAGTTTTCCTTCCTTTTCTGTTGAACGGTCATTGGTTGCTTTCCCCCATTGCTCTTTTGCCTCACCCTTTACCTGATTAAGACTTCCTTTAAGTTTATCTTTGTTCATGTCATACCCTCCTTGTCTTATTTGTTCCTATCTGTCTATTACCCTTTGCTAAAGGGATCTAAACTTGTCTTTAGGGACTATTTTTATCCTTCTTTTCCCCAACACTAACCCCATTAACTTGATCGACACCCTCACCGATTTATTGCTCTTTTAAATTTTCCTCAACATTCTTCTCTGCCTCAGTTCCTTCCTCTTTTAATGCATCCTCAACATTCTTCTTAGCCTCTTGTAAATTGTCGTTCGCCTCCTCTAAGGTAGCCCCGGCTTCCTTCTTTGTATCGTTATCTAACTCATCTTTTTGCTCTCCATCACTAATGCCATTATCTTGGTCAATCCCATCCCCACATCCAGCTAAACCGCCAAATGTTAGTAACGCAGCCAATCCACTTGCTAAAAATGTTTTTTTATTCATCTTTGCTCCTCCTTTAAAAGTTGAACTGCTGATTATATTCCCATTGAAAGGGGAGGTGAAACCTTTATTTCTAAAAAATTATAAAAAACGTAACTAAGTCAGTAAGGTTTGAAATTATTTGAAGGGGGGTATTACAATTACCGAACGAATTCGAAAAAAAGAGAAAAGGAGAGATGTTAAATGAGTTTAAGAGATATGACAGATGGTTGGCAAATATACATCAATCAAATCCCCAACCTACTATTAGCGCTGCTTGTCTTATTGATTGGCTGGCTGGTCGCTAAAGGAATTGGAAAGAGTGTAGAGGCTGCACTAAAGAAAACAAGTTTAGATAATAAACTTTTTTCAGATTTCGGAAATAGAAAATACTCGATTGAATTCATTATTGGGAAAATTGTTTACTATACCTTATTAATTGTGGTGTGGATTATCTTTTTCAATATGCTTCAACTAAGCCTGATCGCAGAACCACTCGTAACCATGGTCTCGATCATGACGTCTGCTATTCCGAATCTATTAAAAGCAGCTTTAATTCTATTACTTGCTTGGGTGATTGCCACTGTACTTCGTCTTCTCTTTAAAAAAGGCGCAGACATGATTCATTTAGAACGTAAGCTAGTAAAATGGAAAATGACAACGAGTGAACTAGAAGCTGGCATCAAAGTGGATAATGCTTCTAAAGTAATCTTCTACTTTGTACTCCTGCTATTTCTACCAGGGGTATTGGGCGCCTTGCAAATGGAAGGTATTTCAGAACCATTCTCAAATGCACTTTCCACAATCATAGCTTTTATTCCTAAGTTATTTGCTGCTGCAATTATTGTGTTTATCGGCTGGCTAATCGCAAAAGTCGTTCGTGATATTTTAACAAACTTTTTAAAAAGTACAGGGACGGACAAACTCGGACAGCGGTTTGGTTTATTCAAAAAGGAAGAAGAAACTAGTTTATCCAGTATGATTGGAAATATTGTGTTTATCCTCATCTTAATTCCAACTATTATTACAGCTTTAGAAAAACTAGAACTAAAAGGAATTGCGGATCCGGCCATTGCGATGCTACAGGATGTGTTGACACTGATCCCAAACATCGTAGTAGCTATTATCCTGTTATTAGTAGGAGTATGGCTTGGAAAATGGGTGGAAAGAATGGTCACACAAATGCTTTGGCGTTTAAAGCTTGATAGCGTCTCTCAACAGATAGGGATCGGCCCATTAACCTCGGCGCAACCGAAGTACACTCTGTCTCAAATCGTAGGCATGATTGCCAAAGTGGTTGTTATTTTACTATTTACGGCAGAAGCCTTACAGATTGTTCATTTAGATTTCTTCGTTACCTTGGCAACAGGGGTCATTGCCTATCTGCCAATGCTGTTTGCAGCCCTATTTATCTTAGGGATTGGTTTATATTTAGGCCAGTTAATACAGCGTATTTTACAAAATATGATCAAACACAATTACTCTCGCAGCCTAGCAGCGATAGCAAAATATACGATCTTTGTGATTACTGTGTTCATGGCATTAGATCAACTGGGTGTAGCCCATTCCATTGTAAATGCTGCCTTTATTCTCACCTTAGGCGGCTTGGCGCTAGCGTTTGGTCTCGCATTCGGCCTCGGTGGAAAGGATTTTGCCGCAAAGTATTTAGGTAAACTAGACGATAAATTGGATAAGGAAAATAATAATCTATAGATTTGACCATAACACTCCGAAACGCTCAACGATTTCGGAGTGTTCACTTTTAGCTAGTAAAGGTGAACATACAGGAGGGATTGATACCCAATGGTACTGATAAACTTATTGATCATCGCCCTATTAATCATCTTAACTGCATTCTTTGTCGCGACCGAGTTTGCCATTGTAAAAGTCCGAACTTCCCGGCTGGAACAATTGAGGGCTGAAGGGAAAAAGAATGCTGACTCAGCGATAAAGGTCGTGAATCATCTTGATGAATATCTATCAGCCTGTCAACTCGGAATCACGGTTACGGCATTAGGACTTGGATGGTTAGGAGAGCCTACAGTAGAAAAGATTTTTCATCCATTATTAGCGTCATTTAATCTGAATGAGGCTGTTACAGAACTTCCCGAACGGGAAAGCCCACTGCTTCAGTTATGGGATGAGAGCGAGGTCAAATCAGGCGTGTCTTTAGACACGTTAATGAATTGATTTTTTTATTATTATATTTAATTCAAGTAACTCCATTGTTATAGGAACGTACATTCTGTTATAATAGAGGTATGGTATAAAGCATGAAAGGAGGTACGAAATGTTTGTCACACATTCTTTTCAAATCCCTTATGAAAAACACTTATATGACGAATTAAGGATAACGCAAAGGGAAACTGCTTCTGCTTGGAATGACATTGTTCGAGAAGCGAATTCATATTATTTCACCACTAAAAAGTGGCTCAGTAAAACGGAGATTCAAGCAGTCCGAAAACAAACGTATAATCTTCATTCTCAAACCGTTCAAGCAATCGCGGATAAATATGCAGCCAATCGGGAAACCATTCGTAAACTGCGAAAAACGGATAAAAAGGCCAAATATCCATGGAGAAAAAAATACTATTATTGTATTCCATTAAAAAAGGCATCTATGGAAGTTTTTGATGAAACGATAATGGTCAAAAAGACAGAATACAGGTACCCTCTGATTGATTTATTGATTAAAAAGAAAAAGAAAAATTGGAATGAAAAGCTCTCAAAGAAGACTCATTATATTTCGATCCCTAATTTAGCAACCGAAGATGTAACAAAGTGTAACTACGCAGAAATTGTTTGGAGAAACGGAGCTTATTGGTTCACTTATTCTGTAGAAGTTGCTGAAAAGGATCTATCTTCCTATCCATTCAAAGTAGCTGGTGGTGACCTAGGCGAAATTCACGCAGTTTCAGTTGCAACAGAAGACAAATCTCTATTAATCTCAGGTCGATCCATGAGGAGTATTTCTCAATTCCGAGCTAAAACATTAGGAGAATTGAATAAATTGATGTCCCGTTGCAAAAAGGGTTCGCGACAATGGAAAAAATACAACGAGGCTAAAAGTCGCATTCGCCAAAAAAGCAAAAACCAACTTGAAGAGTTGGAACACAAAACAACAAAAGAAGTAATCTTATTTTTAGAAGAAGAAAAAGTCACTCACTTCGTAGTTGGCAATGTGTCGGGAATTGAAAAAAACACAAAGAAAGATGAGATAAAGAAAAGAAAAAATAATAAAGTAAGAAGGCAACAGTTATCGCTTTGGAATCAAGGGAAAATTAAAGAAAAGTTAATCTATAAAGCTAAGTTGAAAGGGATTGAAGTAGAAGAAACAGAGGAAAGTTATACTTCTCAAAATTGTCCATTTTGCGGTGGGAGACACCGGGCTGATGGGCGAAATTATATTTGTTCTGTTCACAAAACAGAAATCCATCGTGATATAAACGGGGCTCAAAATATTGCCAGGAAGATCTATCCGATGGAAGTAAAGGCGATGGAGTCGGTTGTTTATAAACAACCCGTTTGGTATAAACGTCATTTATCGGAGAAAAAAAGGCAAAAAACCAAACATCCTAAAGATAAGCCTAAAAGGATAAAAAGTATCGCCGAAAGGACGGCGTAGTAGGCACAGACCTTGCCCTCTTGAAAGGCTGTTTTTCTCTCAAGAGTTGTTCGCCTAAGTTTCGCCTCTGCATCTTTCTCCTGAAAGTATGTAAGTGGAATGTTTGCGAAAAAGAACCCCACTGCTTCAGCTGTGGGAGTGGTCAGAAAATTATGTATCCGTTTATTTGGGCCTTTAACCATTCCTCTCGTCTGCTTGTTGGGATCTTTGGTTTAAAGCCTGCGACCGAATATGAGTTGGCATACTCGGAAGAAGAATTGCGGATCCTCCTGGCAGAAAGCTATGAAAGCGGGGAAATTAATGAAAGTGAATGGAAATATGTCAACAATATTTTTGAATTTGATGAGAGATTAGCAAAAGAGATCATGGTGCCCCGCGTGGAAATGAGCTGTATATCGGTTGATGATACGATGCAAGAGATTGCTCATAAATTGATAGTTTGTTTATCCTTATTGCATCCTATTTCATTGCTTACTTATTGCAAAAGAATGAGGAGAGGAGAGCAAAGAATAAAGCATATAAGATGTTAGGGAAAAGATATGAGAAAATGGTAATGGGCTTAGCAAAGGACTATATCTACTTTTATCACCAAAAAACCAAGTGAGACATAGTTGATGACAATAATAACATGGCGGATATTAAAAGAGCAAGTTAAAGATATATACCAATACTCAAAACTATGTAAAGTCTGACTTTTTAAGTAAAGGCATTGATGTCCTCCTAATAGATAAGACCAATACAAACAGGCAATGTTGAGGATAATTTACAAGAGAATCAATGGCGTGTCCAGCAACAGTACACAATTATTTTAAAAGAGAAAATTCTAAAGAAATTGATTTATTTATAATAAATATATTTCAGTTTTACCTGATGATCTAAGGGAGAGTCTTTTCAAGGTTGAGGATATTTTACAATTAGAGGTTTTTATAAAAAGACTTGATTTTGGTCTCTCTGTTATATAAGTAGTGTTGCTTTTTCTTCTGATAAATATGCTTCAGTTTTTAAAGAATTTGGAGAGGACATTTATTTTTTGCTAACTTACTTTGATGAGGTACAGGAGGTGGAAGGTTCCTCAAAAAAGTCTAAAGGTGGGTTAGCCCATATTTTTACAGCTGAGAACTTTATACTAGGTATCTTGTGGTTAATGCTGATTTACATAATGATTGACTTTGTATACTTAGATAAGAGAATTTTTTAGGAGGGTTACACTTGTTAGAGCAATTTAAAGGATTTATAGGCTATTCAGATGATGAATTTAAAGAATTATGGGAAAAAGCAATTTTTGTAGTAGACACTAACATACTTATAAATTTTTATAAGTATACATCAAAACAGTCAACTAAGAGCCTAATGGATATTCTAAAAAAATTAAAAGAAACTGATAGATTGTGGATACCTCATCAGGTAGCTCTTGAGTATTTTTTTAATTATGAGGCCAATATGTCCAAACAAAATGAGGGATACACTCAATTGAGTGAAGAGCTGATAAAATTAAAAGATGAAGCTCAAAAGACTTTAAGTACAGTAAAAAATAAGCATCCTTACATAGCTACTGAGAAATTTCAGTTTATTATAAATAACATAGAAAAGTCCAATGAAACAGCAGAAAAGCATATTAAACAAGAAATTGAAAATTTACCTGACCCCAATGCAATTCAAGAGGATATTTTGAAACTGTTAGATGGAATAATTGGAGAGCCTTATTCACAAGAAAGAATTGATGAAATAGAGAAAGATGGAGTTGTAAGATATAAGCATGATATTCCACCAGGTTTTAAAGATAAAACAGATGATAAGAAAAAGGCTTATAGAACTTTTGGTGGTTTTAGGTATCAGCAATTATATGGAGATTTAATAGTATGGCATCAAATAATGGATAGGGCAAAAGCTAAGGATAATTCAACACCAATAATATTAATTACAGAAGATAGAAAAGAAGATTGGTGGGAGATAAAAAAAGGTCAAATTAAAAGACCTCATCCTCAGCTAATACAGGAGTTTCTTATTAAAACTAAGCAGAAACTTTTTATGTATAGAACTGATATCTTTGTAAGTTATGCAATTGATTATCTAGATGTAGAGGTATCAAAGGAACAAGCTCAAGAGTTTACTAATGAAATTGAGAACATCAGAAAATCAGAGGAAACAGAGCAATCTAATAGGTCTATATTAAGGAAAAATTATGCTGAACAGAACATTGATAAGGATTTAAAAAAGAATATTGATGTAAAAAAATTGATGGAGTTTCTAACAGAAGAAGAACAGGAGAATTTTAGAGTATTAGTAGGACAAGCATTTACTAATAATGAAAGTCTTGAGCAATCCAACATTAGATATAATGAGGCTATTTTTTGGGCTATTAATAGGTCCATTAACAAGTTAGAATATCAATTTGAGGAGTTAGTAGGTAAACTTGCTCTAAAAGATTATAATAAAGTCCAATCTTATATTCCAATACTCCAATCTATTCCAAAAGACAATCAATTAGAAAAAGGTATATTACTTTTAAAGTATATTAAAGAGGTTGAAAAAGACTTAGAGGATATAGAGTTTATAGAAAGTCTACCTTTCTAATAAGTATCATAAAAAAGGAGTATTAATATGCCCTTTTATCAGATTAGAGATAAATATATTTTTTTGCATGAAGCTAATTACAATAAATTAAATTAAATGAAATGAAATGAAATGAAATAGCTTTAAAAGACAAAGAGCCATCTTGGACTTTTAGGTCTAAGATTAGAGGCACAGAAGAGAATAGAGAGGCTGAAAAGCTCAGACAAAAAACTATTAATAGATTATATAAAGAAAGTCCTTTTGATGAGTTTTATAAGGATTGGATATACTTTGACCTACAGGAGCATAAAGACATTCTTGAGGATTTATCTTATTTATTTTATGACTATGGCAGTATTAATAAGTTGTTTTCCTACAGGGAAATTCAGGCAGAGATTGAGCAGTCATTTTTTCCTGACCTCTATTATGATAAGGACTGCTCATATGAGTTAGCTTTATTTGCAACAAAGAGATTTTTTAGAAAGCAGGAAAAAGTATTTAGTATTATTATTGATACAAGAGGTATTGTTAGCATTAAGGGAGAATTAAATGATTTTACCATTGAGATGAAAAATAAGGCTGTACACTTTGATAAATCAATTAGTGTCATAGATAAATAAATTAAGGGGGAGCTACTGCTCCTCCTCATCTATAGCTCTGGATAAATTATGTCTCCTGCAAATAACAAAAATCTATTTGGTTTATCATAATTGTTTACTAACCTGTAAAAATGAAGCTTCTTTTCACCATCCCACAATTCTACTACATACCATTTTTCTTCTTTATTTTTTATTTTTTCATCATTCCATCTTATCATTAATTGTGCCATTGCTCCTACACAATCACTAAAATAATCAGGATGATCTAATATATGTATGTAAATCCTTTATCTTTCATAGATCCATTTTCCGCCTCTTATTATGGGTAAATTACCTTTCCTTGAGTTATAAGAATCCTTAATGAAATATTCTTCTCATCTATTAATCTGTAGAAATCATCTTCTGTTTCTTCATCATTAAATTCTACTACAGCCCATTTTTCATTTGTACCTTGAGCTGTAGCTATAGATTGTCTTTTATCACACACAGCAACTGCATGTACAACTTTTTTGAAATAATCTTTATGCAAGAATTTGTATCTCATATTACATTATCTCCTCCCTTTCCAACAAGTATATTTTACCAGTTCTATATTATGTCTCAAAAAAGTCTGATAGTCTATTATACTCCTCTTTTTTTATTGTAAACTTTTTGTCAATCAGCTATATTTTGGTAGGGTGATAGAGATGAATATTATGGATATTGTAAAAGCTGATGCCTTTTGGGGGTTAGTTGGTGCTGTTATAGGTGGAGCTGTAAGTATAGTAGCTACTAAAATGCAGATTAAAGCACAGAATGAGGCTCAAAAAGCACAGCAGGAAGAACAGTATAACAAGACAATCTTAATTATAATGAGGTTTATTAAAAATGAGGTTAAGCATAATTATGAAGTATTTCTAGAAAATAATACAGCTTTTCCAATAATGCTGATTAAAAATTATACCTATACTAACTTTATAAATGATTATGGGGGATATAGTATTAGCTCAAGTTTTGAATTTGTTACAGACCACTATGAAAAGTTTAAATATGAGATTGCCTATATGGGAAATGACTATGCTAATGAAATTATTGATTTTTATGAGATGTTTGAGCTAATCAGTACTTTGGATTTTGGTCAGTGGTCAGAGGAGGAATTTTACTTCTTTAAACATAGATAGGAAAGGTAGGGAATTTTCTTGTATCAGATTATGACCATTGGTAAGGGGAGCTACAAAAGCTCCTCTCTTATTTTGTCTCATACTCTACAAGTGCTCTTTCTAACTGGGCTGAAATCCTTTTTCCAATTTGGAGTAAAGTATTTACTGTTTCTAAGGTTATGTGTTGTTCTGTAAGTGATAAATTTATAGAGTAGTAGTAATATTCTAGGTTTACTAACAGGGGATGATCTTCCAAGTTGGGACTACTAACTTTACCATCAGATTTTTCAATAAATTCAATGGTGTCACTATGTTTTATCCATTTATCCTGTTTTAGTGTTAAAGGTACACCTTGCTCTTCTTTACTAACATAAAGCATATCAAACTTATCCATTTTATTTTTAAAATTTATGAGCTGTATATTGTTAAATGTAATTTCCTTATTTACTGAATTAATAGCAATCCTTTCATTCTTGCTTTCTTGTGCTATGTCTCTTTTTCTTTGTTCTTTAAATTGTCTTTTTAAGTTTAGATAAGATATAGTACCTCCAATAGTAGCTCCAAGCAATGCAGATAACATAGGAATATATGTAGTAAATTGAGTTAAAGGGTTAGTACTAATAGGTATAGGCATGATTTTTCTCTCCAATCAAAATATTTTCAAGTTATTATATTATTGTTTCTATAACTACCTGTATAAAGAAAAAGATTAAATTCATTCCTCCTTATACTGCACTGTCTATATGAGTAACTAATATCCTGTTATACTTTGCATCCTCAATAGAGGCAATCATCTTAGCTAACTCAGGTCTATTCCATTTTATAGAACTTTCTATTTCCTCATATAAATCAGGATTATTGTATCTTTTTGCTCAGCTAGTCTTAATAATGTTTCCCTCTGAGTATGCAGAGTCTCATCTGCTCCATTTTCTCCCTCTCTAGATTTCCTTACATAAAGAGCTCCCTTTAATTTTGTTTCTGTTTTTACCCATCTTGTTTTCTCCTCCTGATAAGCTCTGATTTTTTGCCTCTATTACTATAATTAGAGAGCTTTTTAAAGCTGTGAAATGATGTCAGAGCTGTTTGATTATTGGAGGATGAACTGTGTTTTACTTACT
>CAWBCW010000022.1:0-19372 GCA_963787345.1 uncultured Bacillaceae bacterium
TGTTTGATGATGGTAACATCATTCCATATTACGCATCCCTTAAAGTGATCATGTCCCCCGCCTTGAAATGACTAACCATACCTGGAGTAAAGTTTTTTCTACATAAAGTAGGTTATGATCCTTCATTAAACAGACTTTTTCACTGGTCTCGAACTGTGCCCTTGTTTCCGTTCTCTAGTTTCATTCGATCATACTTGGCAAGAATGTAACGATTTCCGGAAAGATAATGAGGATGCCTGTTAATACTACCATTGTAATAATAGCTGGGATAACTCCTTTAAATATTTGTTGAATCGGTACTTCTTTGACAATCCCACTAATGATATACACGCTTAAACCGAGTGGTGGCGTTAATACACCGATATTAATCAACATAATCATGATAATCCCGAACCATAAACCATCAAAGCCTAATTGTGTGATAATCGGAAAAACGATCGGTAATGTTAAGGTCATAATCGCAATCCCTTCAAGAAACATGCCTAAAATAAAATAGACGCCTAGAATTAAGAATAAAATAACATACGGATTTACATCTAATGAGCCTACTAAACCAGTTAAATACATCGGGATTTGGCTTAATGCCAGAAATTTCCCAAATAGTCCCGCACCAATTAAGATTAAAAATAACATAACCGTCAAACGCAAAGTGTCATCTAAAGAAGAAAGTAATTTTTTAAAGCTTAATTTTTTCGTTAGAACCGTTAGGAAAAAGGCTCCGATTGCTCCAACTCCTCCAGCTTCACTTGGCGTAAAGTAACCAAAATAAATACCACCAATACTAATCGCAAATATAATTAAAAATGGCCAGATACTTTTTAAAGACAATATTTTTTCAGTTAGTGGTGTCGTTTCTTTTTTCCTCGGTGCGATAGAAGGATTTAATCGTACTTGAATATTTATCATGACCATAAACATTAACGTCATAATGATTCCAGGAACAAGACCTCCAATTAATAAAGGACCAATTGGCACAGAAGTTAATGCCCCATAGATAATTAAAAGAACACTTGGTGGAATTAAGACACCTAACGTTCCACCCGCTGCAACAGCAGCAGTAGAAAAGGTCGTTTTATACTTATATTCATTCATTTCTGGAATACAAATTTTCGACAATGTTGCTGTCGTAGCATTTGATGAACCAGATATAGCAGAAAAAATAGAAGCAGCACCAACAGTCGCAATTGCTAGTCCACCACGTAAATGACCAATCCATTTATCCACCGCGGTAAATAAATCTTTTCCGAGTCCTGTATTGGACATGAACATTCCCATTAAGATAAACATCGGAATAACACTTAACCCATAGTTATTTGATGACCCAAATGCAGATGCCCCTAATTGGGATAAGCCTATATTCCAATCTGATAACATCGAGACCCCTACAAAACCGACGAGGAATAAAGAAAGTCCAACAGAGACTCTTAAAAGAATGAGAACTAATAATAGAACAATACCGATGACACCAATAATCTCAGGACTCATTCTTTTTCACCACCTTTAAGATCGATTGAAACATATCAAGCAAATAAGTAAGTGTAAAGGCGATGGCTCCTACAAAAGCTGCGAAGATAAAGATATGCAATGGCCAACCTAAATCACCACTTAACTCGCCTCCGTACATCGTTCTCATTCCAAATTCGAACAACTGCCATGTCGTTAAAGACATAAGCACAAATAAGATAAAGGAAGAGACCGCATATAAGCCTGCTTGAACTTTTTCTGACATCATATTCGTTAAAAAGTCTATTTCAATATGATCCTTTCCAAGTTGTCCAGTCCCTAGACTAAAGAAGATCATCAATGCCAATATAAGCCCTGTCACCTCATAGGTTCCTGTAATTGGTTTATTAAATACATTTCTACCAATAACATCGGCAGCAGTTAAAAACATTAATAAGAATAGAAATACACTTGAAATTTTATGCATAACATCGTTAACTGATTTAGTTATTTTTTCTAACCCATTGGTTAGTTTTTCAAAAGAAGAAACCCCGTTAGGAGCAACCGCCCCTAACGAAAGGTCTTGACTCACCTCTTGTTTCATCTATTTCACCTCCGTGTTATTACTTCTCTTGAATTAACTTAACCGCTTCATCATAAATCTTTTGTCCATCAATCCCTTTTTTCTCCATCTTAGACAACCAATCTTCTGTTACCACTTTAGCAGGCTCTTTAAACTTATTGATCTCATCCTCTGACAAGATAATAAATTCAACTCCAGCTTCTTTTGCTTCTTTTTCTGCTCTTTCTTTTTGACCATCAAAGGCTTGTCCCGCTTTTTCTGCCATCGATACGCCTGAGAAGTTTTCTTCAATTAACTTTTGATCTTCAGAAGAAATTCGATTCCAACTATCTTTATTCATAGATACATAGAATAGGTTCGTATTAAAATTACCGATTGTCACATAATCAATAACATCCGTTAAATTAAAATCTTTAATGGCAGCAATTGGTAATACACCTCCATCAATAACCCCTTTTTGCAACGCATCATAGATTTCAGGTGCTGGCAACGATACTGGAGTGGCTCCCCAAGAAGCAATCATTTCTCCACCTTCTGTTGATGGTGTACGGAGCTTAAGTCCTTTTACATCTTCAAAGCTTTTCACTTGCTTACCTTTCGTAATAATGGCATATGAATCAGCCGCATGTGCCCATAATAGTTTTACATCAGAGTATTCTTCTTGAATTTCAGGAAACGTATCATGTAATTTTTGTGTGACAACACTCAATTCTTCAGCAGTACCATCTGCTAAGAATGGCAAGTTCATAACGGTTTGTACCTCAAATTTACCTGCATTGTAACCGTGAATTCCCCTACCTACATCCATAATCCCAGTTGTAAGATTATCAAGCGTTTCCTTTGGTCCACCTAAAGAACCACCCGTAAACATTTGGAATGAAACACGACCTTCTGTTAATTCTTCAACATCTTTACTGAAGTTTGTAAATGTCTCTAAGTTCTGAACATGATCTGGAGCATCCATACTCCCGAATTTAAACTCTGTACCTTTCCCTTCTCCCCCCGTGGCACTGTCTCCGCTTGCCCCGCTCGAACAAGCTGTAAAAATCAATAACACCAACGCCAACAAGCCAACCATTGCAACCTTAAATCTCTTTTTAATCATTTTCTATTCCCCCATATTTGATTATTTCGTTCTATTAGAACGCTTTCATTTTCACAAAATGATATCCTTAAAGAATATTTATATTATTCCTGAATTCCAGATATATTTTGTATTTTTCAATATATTTAGTATTATCAGACTTCTATACCGAAAACACAACTGTAATTTCCTCTATACGGAACAAATGATATATTTTACATTTTTACCTATTTTAATAATGTAAAATATATATAGGACAATAAAAATAATTGAAATAAAGCCACTTAGTCTATATGCACTATATTATTTATCATATTTCTTCCCCTTTCTTACTTCCTATTTTCTATAAACAAGAAATCAAGGTTTATGATATAATACAAATATTCTGAATAAAATATGTTTTTCTCTCTATTTGGAACAAAATAATTATATGAGGTAGTGCAAATGAAAAATAATTCAATTCTATCTTCTGTTCAAAATGGATTATCCATAATAAAAATTTTTACAAAAGAAAAACCGATATGGGGCGTTACGGAAGTTGCAAGGAAGTTAAATTTGCCAAAAAGCACAGTGAGCAGGCTATTGGGCGAACTAGTTAACGAAGGTTACTTAAAGAAAGTTGGCCATAAATATAGCCTGGGATTATCCATCCTTTGTCTCTCGGGAGTCATCATGTCGCATTTGGAGATCCACCGCGAAGCACACGAACCCCTAAAATCCCTTGTTCGCAAAGTGGAAGAAAACGCTCATATTTCGACCCTTGAAGGGACTCAGCTTATCTACCTCTTGAAAGTAGAGTGTAATCAGGCGGTAAGACTTCTTTCTCATGTAGGCCACTACCGACCTATTACATGTTCAAGTCCTGGTAAATTATTATTAGCTCACCAATCTGTTGATTTGATTAATGAAGTCATAAATCAAGGGTTTACAAAAAGAGGACCTGACAGTATAGTAGATTCTCATGTTTTAATGGATCGGTTAAATAAGATTAAGCAACAGGGATACGATGTGTCGATTAATGAAATGAATGAAGATGTTGTCAGTATTGCAGCACCCATTAAAGATTATATGGGCAATGTTATCGCTGCTGTTAGTATCGCAGGACCAAGACATAGAATAGATGATGAATTACTTCCACATTATGTCAATGAAATTGTCAAAACGGGAGAGGTTATTTCTCATCAATTAGGGTATATCGAATCTCTATCACCTGGAGGTGGATGGCATGAATAAGTTGGATTCCAAACAAAGAGCTTCTTCTTTGACGAATGCACTTCGTTTATTAAACCAATTTACAATGGATAACCCTGAACAGTCCTTAAACGAATTGGCTGATCAACTTCAACTTGGTTTGAGTACTGTTTATAGAATGTCAAACACGCTCTTACATGAAGGTTTTTTAACAAAAGACCCGATTACAAAGAATTTACGTCTTTCGTCTAAAATTTTACCATTGGGTCATCTGATGATTTCTTCCTATACAATCAATGAAGTTGCTCCTCCTATTTTAGAAAAGTTAGTAAAAGACACGGGTGAAACGGTTCATCTTTCAACGTTAGAAGGATACCATGCGATATACCTATCCGTATTTGAATGCCCAAACTACATCAATGTCCTTTCACATATTGGGAAGAAAAATTCGATTCACAGTACTAGTTCAGGACAAACGATTGTGGCCTTTCAATCAGATTCACAGATCAATCAAGTGATTGAGAACGGCCTACCGATGTACACTCAAAATACAATAACGGATCCAATCAAGTTTAAGGAGCGATTGAGCTTTATTCGTAAAAATGGATATACCATTAATTACGAAGAAAAAGATAAGGGGGTTTCTGCCATTGCAGCACCCGTGAAATCTTCTTCTGGTAAAGTAAACTATTCTGTTAGTATTGCAGGACCTTCTTCAAGAATTAATCCGATTACGGCTCCTAAATTGTTAAAGCCAGTATTACAAGCCGCCGAAGAACTATCAGAATTATGTAAGTACCTATAATTTTAGACAACAGTTGATAATGAGGATGACGACTTTCTCTAGCATTAGAGAAAGTTTTTTTTATAATCAAATTCGCCCGCTGAATTTGCGCTCTGATTTTTTATCGAGCTCGCTCGATAAAATTCAACTCGTGTTATAACCAGCACTGAATTGTTAAAAGTATGTATTCATCAACCACCATAAAAGTGGAAGACTTCTACTGATGAAATTATACTAGTGATTTTGATAAAACACCTTTAAAAAACGATTTGTTCCATATAGCGTAATACCTTTCTAGCTTTTAGAACTATTAAATCATATGATAGAAGTTATAGTTTGAATAATTTTAAAATTTAAAATACAAAACGAAATATTATAAGGAGTGACCAAATGATGTTGTATGATTTTCATACCCACTATATCCCAAGTGATGTCATGAGTTGGCTTAAGGACCAGAAAAATACGATACATGCAGAGTGGGTTCCAAAGGAGAACACAGAGGATTTTCTTGTGATAAATGGTAAATGGGGATTTGAATTAAAAAATGAATTTATCAATTTTGATCTTTATAGAATGAATCAGGAAAATATAGGTGTCTATCATTCTATTCTTTCACCGATCCCACAGCTTTTTTTATATGAATTTCCAGTAGAAATCACAACAGAGATGTCAAGGGTTTATAACCGCTCTTTGGCTCAATTATCTAACAATTATCCGGAAAAATTCTCAGCATTGGGAACTGTTCCATTGGCACACCCTGAAAAGGCAGCGCAAATTTTAAACGAAGCGATGCATCAAGGTCTAAAAGGAGCTATTATTGGTCCAGGAATTGGTCAGTATATGTTATCAGACCCCTTTTTCCAACCCTTTTTTGAAGAAGCAAATCGGTTAAAAGCAATTCTTTTCATTCATCCATTACTTTGTGAAGAACCTCGATTGAAAAGAAGAATGATGCCTAATTTAATTGGAGTACCTTGGGAGACGACTGTATGTGCAACCGATCTATTATTAAGCGGACTAATTGATCAGTATCCAAATGTGAAAATATTATTTGCTCATGGTGGTGGATTTCTTCCTTATCAAATCGGCCGTCTCGATAAAGGCTACGAACAATGGAATCTTGTTTCTTCTAAATTGCAAGCGCCCCCATCTGAGTATTTAAAACGTTTTTGGTATGATACAGTTCTTTGGAACGAAGACAGTGTGAACTACCTTGTGGAATCTGTCGGCGAGGACCGTGTGGTAGCTGGTTCAGATTATCCATTTGATTTATGCTCATGGCCACCAAAGCAATTGAATCATACAGGAGCGCTCTCTTTACTAGATTAAACAATAATCTAGTTGTTCCATATAGAAGAATATGAATCTTGTAGTTAGAATAAGGAAACGCTATCATTCGTTTATAAGACTGAATATTTTGTTTTTTTAAAAAATAATGGAGGGATATTCATGACAATTGAATTGAGTATTTTGGCACCACATGTTCCAAGTATATGCCACGAGGATCAAACACCTGATTTTCAACAAGTGATGGTAGATGGTATGAAGGAAATTGCTAACGATATTTCAACAATCAAACCAGATGCCATTGTATTAGTTTCATGCCACTGGCCTTCAACGTTTGCACATTATGTAGACTGCTATCCAGTTCATAAAGGACTTCTTACAGCAACTGAAGCTCCAGAATTAATTAAAGATGTACCTTATCACTATCCAGGTGATGAAGAATTAGGTCTAGAACTAGTTAAAGCAGGTAAAGAAGCTGGACTTCCAGTCATAGAGGTCCAAGACGAATTTTTTGTTTGGGATTATGGTACAGTTGTTCCTTTACGTTATCTCGTTCCAAATGAAGATATTCCAGTGGTTAATTTATCCGTCACATTAGCTGCAAATCTTGAAGAAACGTACAAATGGGGGCAAGCAATCGCTAGGGTTTTAGAGGAAAGTGATAAAAAGATTATTTTTATTTCCAGTGGTGCCCTTTCTCATAATTTAGTTCGCGGCAGACATAACAAACCAACCTTGTCTGAACACGCACTTGATAAAGAATTCGTTGAACATATTATGAATAAAAATTATGAAGCCGCCTACAAAATGTTGCCACAATATGCAAGTATGGCCAAAGTTGAATCTGGTGGCCGTCACCTAGCCATGCTATTAGGAATCTTAGAAAAAGATTCTGAACCTACCTACAAAGCAGACGGCCAATCATCCGGTAGCTGGAATGCTCTAATCACTTTTGAAAAAACAAAACTATCACCTGAAAAAGAATACGCTAATTAAAAACGAAGGAAGAGCAACTGCAGCTAGAATCGAATCAATTGCAAAAGCGAGGTCAGCTAATGTAATCTTCCCTACTGTGGGATAAAAACCTTTACCAACGGATTCCTTTTCATCGTCCTTATGAATATTCTTATTTTCTTTCCCGAACCTTGCCTGAATGACATGTTTTAATCCAAGGTAAAGAAGATAAGCTGCTCCTATGGCCTGTATCTGCCAGACGTCCGCAATAAAAGAAATGGCAAAAAGTGCGGCAAATCTGAAAACAAAGGCCATAATGATTCCGTAATTTATAGCTCTTTTTCTGTGAAAATAAAATTCTTGGGTTTACCACTTTATAGGTAGAATAAAACTTAAATCATTGGTTAAGACTAGTGGTAAACTAAATTTGGCAATAGGAAAGCAGAGCTACCTAAATTTCAGGTTTCTCGTATAGCTTTTCAATTGTTTGTCTATAATGCTAATTTACAGGTAATTCGTGGTAGGGTTCTTGTCTAAGAAGCATATAATAGACTATCGTGAGCATTCGATGTCCAATGGCAACGAGTGCTTTTTTCTTACCCCTACGCGCAGCGATTGACCAATATTTTACTGAAAACCTAGTATTTCTACTTCTTGATGCTGCCCATGCAGCCTCACACAATGCCGATTTAATATGTGGATTCCCTTTTACCGATCGTGTACTTTTTCTTTTACCTGCACTTTCATGATTTCCTGGTGATAAACCTGCCCACGAAGCTAAATGTTTAGATGAATGGAATTGTCCCATATCAGCTCCCATTTCCGCAATCAATATGGAAGCAGTCTCCTTTTTAATACCAGGCATAGTGATTAACAGTTCGACTTCGGATTGGTATTTCTCTAATAACGTGTCAATCCGTTTATCGATATCTGAAATTAAATTTTCAAGATAAGAGATATGCATCCACGACTGTTTAATAAGAAAAAGTTGATGATCGTTTAATGTGCCAAAGAGTGAATCAGAGATTTTTTGCTTCTTATGAGACATACGGCCATGTATTTTTTGTTCTACATCTTCTGGATCAATATATCCTTCGTTTAATAGGTGCTCCAGAAGTTTTCTTCCAGATACTCCAAATACATCAGAGATCACGGAAGAAAGTTTAATATTTGAAGCCTCGAATACTTTTTGAATACGATTCTTTTCGGATGTCATATGTCCTACCCATTTCTTACGTAATCTGGTTAAATCACGAAGATTTCTAATGTCTTCTGAAGGAACAAAGCTTTTTTCTCTCCAAAAGCAACAAAGCGTGAGAAAAGAGCCTTATCGAATTGAATCAAAGTTGGATATGGTGGTGCAATCGATTCAGGGTCTTCCAGAGAGGCTTAAGGGAAATGATTAGTATCGATTATTTCACTTTTATTTGAACAAAAAGAAAAGGATAGATGCAAAGCATTAATCCTTGCTTTCATCTATCCTTTTTTACAAAAATTATTAAACTAAACTAGTATCTATCCTATTTATTTCAGCCTCTACTATTTTACCTTCGTTAATACGTTACTATTTTGATAGTAATGAAGATTTTATTTCTGGTGTTCCCTTCATAAAGAATGAATCTGGTAATGGAGATCCGAAAAACATAATCGCTTTTTCGACTTCATCCTTCGTCCAAGTAACTGGTTTCCAATCGGGATTAAAGATCAAATATCCAGGGTCACCATAGAGTTCTACACGGTTTCCGCCAGGTTCATAGACATATAGACTTGTCGTTTGACTTATTCCATGTTTAAAAGGGCCGGCTTCGATTTCTAATCCATGTTCAGTAAGTATTTCAGCCACCTCATATAAATTTTGCGTGTTTCCATACAGAAATGCAAAATGATGGAGTCTGCCTAATCCTTTTTCAGATGTTCCTTCATCTTCCGTAAACACCAACTCATTTACTGTATTTGTCACCCTTAGCCATATACCAAGATCGGTTCCATCCTCTTTCACAATGTGTTCACTTAATTTAAACCCAAGTTCATTCATAAATAAGTTTTTGTTTCCAGTTACATCTTTGGACATTAACATCGCATGGTCTAATCGGCGAACTGGGTAACCTTTTATCGGACGTTTTTGTGGACGATTTTTTAATACTGTTCTTTCGCTTTCTTTCGCCTGATATTCTTCAATTTCCCAAAGAATTTCCATCCTATGATTATCAGGAGTGACAAATTGATAAGCTGCACCATGACCAAGGTCACCGTCAATCCACCCTTTACCGTAACCAGATTTTTCAAGATCTTTAACACGTCTTTCCAAAGCATTTTTTGAACTTGCCCTAAAACTCATATGCCCTAATCCAGGTTCATTTCTCTCTGTTACTTTAAGAGAATGTTGGTAAGCGTCCTCATAAGCTCGAAGATAAACAGATTGTCCCTCTCTTCCTGTTTCAATCATTCCTAAATTTCTTTAAAAAACCATAAAGTTCCATCTGGATTTGGTGTATAAATCTCCATATGAGTTAACTCAGCAACATCAAACTTTTTTAATTCATTTTCCATTCCTCTCTACCTCCGTTTTGTTAGATTAGTTCGTACTAGGCGCTTCCTTTGTTACTATTTGTGTTGTAACTTTCTTCTTTGACTCGGGAATTGATAGCATAAAGATTGCCCCAATCAAGCCTGTAAGTGCAAATAGTCCAAAGTGCCAAAATGTTCCTAAAGACAATGTAACTAATACTCCTACTGCAATCGGACCTATAATCCCTCCAAAGCGACCTATACCAAGAGCCCAACCGAGTGCTGTTGCTCGAATCGTAACAGGATAATAGGTTCCTATATAAGCATTAATAAGAAATTGAGTTCCAATAGCCCCCAATCCAGCTGCCCCAATGAGTAAATAAGTTAGAAAAACAGAAGAGAAATTAAAACTTAGTAGCAGGAATGATGCAAAAGCAATTAAAAAGGAGACTACAACCGTCGTTTTATGCCCCCATTTATCTGCGGCAGATGCTGCTATAAAACTACCTATTACTGTTCCAATATTAAGAACCAATAAGAAAGAAAGGGAGGAACCTATTGAATATCCGCTTTCCATCATAATCGTAGGAAGCCATGTACCTAATCCAAAGATCATAAACAATCCGCAAAATGAAGCAAGCCAGAAAAGGAGAGTCGATTTACGGTTTGATTTCGATAACAATGAACGACTTGAGTTCATATCTTTTCCTAAACGCTGTTCAACACCATGCTGATTCTCAACTTCCTCCATAGGAATTTGAAAACGCGCTGCAATTTCCTCCACTTCTTTTCTTCGACCTTTCGCCATTAAGTAAGCCATCGATTCAGGTAAAAATCGAAGTGCTAGTGGAACTACAATTAACAATGGTATTATGCCAATCCAAAACATCGTGCGCCATCCCATATTAGGAATCAAAGACATGGCAAGAAGCGCTGCAAGTACCCCACCTAATTGGTATCCACTGTACATAATAATCGTTGTAATAGAACGTCGATTTGCTGGAGCATATTCAAGGGTTAGTATCGTAACAATCGGCATAACTGCTCCCAAACCAAGCCCAGTGATTAAACGACTTAATCCGAAAAGTTCAGGAGTGGGCGCTAAGGCGGAACACGCCATGAATACCGCACATGTGATGGCACCATATATCAGTACCTTTTTTCGACCAATGAAATCTGCGAGTATTCCCGCACCTATCGCGCCTACCAGCATCCCAATGACAACATAGCTACCATATCGACCTGCTTGGGCTGCTGTGATATCCCATTCTTTATATTCCAATAGTGATGGAACCACAGTGCCATAAACTAAAAGATCATAGCCTTCAAAAATCATAAATAACCAAGATAGTATAACAACAAGTTTGGTACTGGAATTAATGGATGGCTTTTTAGTTGCGGTAGAAATAGACTCCATATGAACCTCCCTTTTATTGAATATGCCCACATTTCCTTATAAACAAGGTCTCATTTTGTCTTCTTCTAATAGGAAATGTGAACATATCATTTTATAAAAATGGTTAATTTTCTTTCGATTTTCTAGAAAACTTTTAAAGTGTTACGACATCTTTCGGAAGATCGTATCCATTTAGCCATTCATGCATATTAAACAGGCTCTTATATTGATTAAAAATATCGTCCCCCGGAATACTTGAATCTTCAGGGTTAATGTACGGAGGATCAATAAAGTTCCAAATCGTTCTTGCCATAAACTGAACCGTTGATGCTCGAGGTTTGCGTAATCCCTCATATCGGGCAAAGATTTCAGATATATCAGTTCCCTTATTTAAGTTTTTTAAATTACCGGCTAATACTTCCGCATCCTCAATTGCTTGAGCTGCTCCTTGCCCTAAGAAAGGCAATAATAGATGGGCGGCATCCCCTAGCAAGGTGACCCTATTCTTACTCCAGCGCTCAAGTGGATCCATGTCATATAACGGCCAGAGTTTTATATCTTGAGATGCTCCTATCATGGCCTGTATATTTTCCTCCCAGCCCTCAAATTCAGAAAGGAAATCTTCTACATTTGCAACAATCGGACCTTTGTAGTCCCAATTACTGCGTGGAACAGCTCCTACGATATTCAGTAGTTTCCCACCAGAAACAGGATAACGCATAAAGAAATGTCTCGAGCCTAACCATGCAGTTCTATTAGGAACACGTTCAGAAGCAGGAACTTGATCAATTGGAACTAGGCTTCTATACATAGCCGCCCAGAAACGCATTTTCGGAGGAGTATCAACAACAGCGTTTCTTACAACTGAGCGACCACCATCAGCGCCAATTAATACATCAGCCTCAACAGTGACACCGTTTTCAAAAGTGATCTGTACACCATCATCATTTTGTTCCACATTCACGCAGGCATGATCAGAACTGATAGAATCTTTAGATACCTTGCTTTTAATAAGACTATGTAGTTCACCGCGATGGATTACTACATGAGGGGCGCCAAACTCTTCCTTGTATGGTTCACTGAAGATAACTCGACCATCACTCCAGTTTCGGAACTCCCATACTTCATTAAGCGGGACTGCAACCTTCATAAGTTCTTCCTCAGTAATCCCTAATCGTAAAAGCACTCTTATCGCATTCGAATCTAAATTTATTCCTGCTCCTATCTCCTCTATTTTTTGAGCACGCTCGTACACATGAACATCCATTCCATAACGTTGTAAAAATGCTGCTGCGGTTAATCCTCCAAGTCCAGCTCCTACAATAACAACTTGATGACGTTTATTCGTTTTAGTCATAATAATCCTTCCTTCCTAATGATTTTTTTAGTTTTTATTAATTTGGAAAGGCAAATCTTCTTTACTTACTAGATTGATATCACGTTTGAATTCTTATTTAACACGAATTGTTAAACAATGGTTTACAAGGTTATTCAAACGTTTACAATATGAGTATATTATTTAACTTAATATTTGTCAATATATTTTAAGTATTCTGATTATTTTTATTTAAAAAGATTATTAAAGGCAATCTTTGATAGAATATAAGTATAACAGTCTGAGAAATGAGGTTTATAACATGGAACAAGAAAAAAAAGGAATCCAATCTATTGAACTTGGCTTTTCTATTCTTAAAGAAGTTTCACAAGCAGATAAACCATTAACGATAACGGAAATATCAAAATTATGTAATATGCCTAAAGGTCAACTGTATCGTTATCTTATTAGCTTATGTAAAGTAGGAGTTCTCCAAAAAGGCCCGGATTTACGTTATTCAACGGGAAAAGAAATACTAACGATGGGAGTATTAGCCATGCAAAAGACTAATATTAAAGAGAACGCTTTTCCTTACATAAGAAAACTAAATGAATTATTAAATGAAACGGTAGCTTTGGCGATCTGGGTAGAAGATGGAGGGCCGTTAATTGTTGAGTGGGAAGAAAGTAAAAAACCGATTAAGGTGAATGTAAGTCCAGGTTCTGTCGTTGAATTAACAACGACAGCAATAGGACGCATATTTACAGCTTTTTTGCCAGAGGAAAAGACAAAAAGGATCATCCAAAAAGAGCTAGAAGAGAATTTAATAGAACAGTCTAAATTAGAATCGATTATAGCATTTGTGAAAAAAGAAAAATACGCATATACTACCGAATATATATCAGGAATCACAGCCATTGCAGCGCCTGTATTTGATTATAAAAAGGAATTAGTTGCTTCTTTATACATTGTTGGGGTCACAGATGCATTAGATATTTCAAGAGATTCAATAGCGGTAAGTGAATTATTAAATAGTGCTAAGGAATTATCAGAACAATTAGGATATATACAATAAATTGAACGATTATTCAGTTTCATGTGAGATAAGAGAATAAAGTGCGAGGCACCATCATATCGGGAAATAAGAAAAGGATAGAAGAACAGGGTTTATACCTGCTTACATCTATCCTTTTTTCATATGATGTAAATAAGAACCTACACCTTATACCTTTACCTCATTCAAATCTCTGATACATCATAATTTTAGAATTTATGTAGGAAGAAAAAACACCCTTTAAAGAGTGTTAATTCATTAAACCTTCATCTATATAAACTTCCATACCTTCATCTTCTAAACATTCACCAAAAAACTTTACCTCTTTCTTGTAGTCATAGTTGATTATATTTAAGTCTTGATCATCTATGTCATATACAGCTACTACCGCACCATTGGCATAAAGATTTATGTAATCATTAGTTCCTTTTAGATTCGCTTGTACACTGAATTCCTGGCCTTTTATAATTTCTTTATTTGATTTCATCGCTCTAGATAATAAATCCTTAATTTCATTCATTTTAATAACCTCCTATAATTAGCTCCTTTTAGGTTGTATCATATTGAAGTGTGAATATGCAAACTTCTTTGAACTACCACACGACTAAAGTCGCGGGATTCTTATTCTGTCTCAGGACAGTACTTCCTGTTTCATCGGAGTTGCTATCTTAAAAAAGATAGTCTGACACTCCTCCTTAGGGATTAGGCAAATGAGGCTTCATTTCCCGACAGGCACACCTCGGCATTCCGACCGATGTATTTAGTTTTTTATTTTATAGCAAAGCCATTCGTAAACCTTCAAAAAGCAGGTTTTCGCTGGCGTTCTGGTCACGGTCATGTTCAGTTTTACAATTTGGGCAAACCCAAACTCGATCGGACAGCGTTAGCATCTTATTTGTTTGATGGCAGTGAGAGCATGTTTTACTAGAAGGAAACCATCGGTCTACAAATATAACGGTTTTTCCTCTCCAGAGTGCTTTATATTCTACGAATGTCTTAAACATTCCCCATGAAGCATCCTGAATGTGACGAGCTAATTTACGGTTTTTAATCATCCCTTTAACGTTCAAATCTTCTAGAATAATCATTTGATAGTTTGCCGTTAAAGCGTGACTTAACTTATGCAGAAAGTCTTTCCTTGCATTTGCCATTTTAGCATGAAGCTTCACAATTTGATGAGATAATACATGATAATTCTTACTGCCATATTTCTTTTTAGATAATCGTCTTTGTAATTTGGATAGGTGTTTCAAATAGCGTTCTAACGTTTTAGGATTCTCTACTTTCACAGAATTAGAGCAAGTTAAATAAGTGCTAATACCCAAATCTCCTGCTATCACTTGGTTTTCGGATAACAATTGTTTGAGTTCATCGACACTGTACTTTTTCTTCATTTCAAGTGGAGTTTGTAACTGTTCCTGAAACGTTAAACTGACCGTATATACACCATTTGGATGTTGAGTAATCGTTGCATTTAATATTTTACCTATTAGTCGGACTTTACCGTTATATGACATCCATCCGACCTTTGGTAGTTTAATTTTCTTTTCTTCTACATTTAATTGAATATTGTTATTCGTGAATTTAGTTGTGTAAGATTTTTTGCTTTTCCGCTTACTTTTAAACGTTGGAAAGCCATACGGTTTCCTTCTCATTTTTACATTCTCGAAAAAACGGTTGTAAGCATAATCTATGTTTCTTAAACTACCTTCAAGAGCAAATTTATCGACTTCTTTTAAAAAAGGAAATTCTTTTTTTACACAATTTGTTAAAACAAATGACATTTCATTGTAATTCATGCTTGTATTCGTATATTTATAGAGGTTGATTCTCATGTCGAGAAAATGATTGTAAACAAAACGAGCGCAACCAAATGTTTTTTGAAATTGGATGATTTGTTCTTTATTAGGTAAAACCTCTAAAACACATCCTACTTCTCTTGTTAACTTTGGTTCTTTTGTTTTGTTTTTCACGAGAACCCCTCCCTTTATTAGGTTTATTTTACCATACAGAACACATGTTTGAATATAGAAAACTGTTATTTTATAGAAAAAAATAACACCCTAACTCACGACTGAAGTCACAAGTGTGCGGGTGTTAATCTATCAAAAAGCGTTATCCATCAGAAAAAGTTTAATTGGTGAAAGTCGTGATTAATCTCCATCCGTATGACTTCATTTCTATCGCATAAGCTCTGTCCGACACTTTCCTTTGTACCCCATCTTCATTTTCTAACAGATAATAAGTTTTCATCTTGTTTCCTCCATTTCAGCTAATATCACCATAATCGAAGTAATAGAAAAAGGGTTTTCATTGTATTCTAATTTCTCCATTTCATTTTAGTTTCCTCCTACGATTTACCCTTTTTTTCTATAATTAAACCTTTCAAATTTATCCACTTCACCACCCTCCTTTATGACCTTACATCTTTTGAGAGGAGATTCCCTACCACACCAAAGTACCCTTTGTATATTAGTAGGCTATTCCTATCGCTGTTAAAATAATTTATTTATTATTTTTTTATTTAGGAAAAAACAGGGAATGTATAGCACAAGCACATTAAATCTATGATGTGAATAAAAAAGGAGTGATATTTATGGAACAGCAGTTAGATGAGCAAAAGATAGAAAATCAGGTTAACAAAAACGGAGATGTCTTATCGAGCTTTGATGATTTCAGGGAATTTCTTAGTGGAAAAGTTCGTTTAGGTGAAAATCTAGGGATGAATGAAGAGCAGTTAGCCAACTCGGCTCAGAAAGTAGCCGAGTACCTTGCGGATAAGGAACCTCCTAAAAATTCCGAAGAGCGTTTATTGCAGGAACTTTGGAAAGTGGGGACTGAGGAAGAGCAGCATAAGCTGGCTCATATGCTTGTTCGTTTAGTGAAACAATCCTAGTTAACGAGAATAGACGGACAAAAATATGATATACAATGTGAATCGATATATCTCATACTAATTGATCCGCTAGACCTTCAATTAATGGAGGTCTTTTTATGTTGAATAAGTATTCGTTTTATAACTAATGATAGAATACTATATTTATATTAAATTTATATTAATTTTTGTAATATTCGGAAATATAATCACATGCTATACCGTTTCCTTGTCGCAGAAGCTGGAACACTGTTAGATTTTGTCTCATCCCCTGAAAGTCTAAATAGCTGAAATTTAGGAGTCTAATACAAAAAGCAACTACTCTTCTTGAAAAGTCGTACCTCAGTAGTTGAAGAACTGATAAGCCATAAGATAATTAAACTCCAAATCAAAACTAAGAACGATAATTACATCGGCTAAATAACCAAGAAGAGGGATTCTTTTTTTACGGAGCCATGCTATCGTTAAGTTTTGTGGGAAATCAAGGTTTTTCTCCCTATCCACAATCCTATGGTATAGTGTAAAAAAAGTGGGAGTTGATAGGATATATTACATTATGGGACTAACCTACTTGCTTGAGCGCCGAGATCCATCACGGGGATTATGTCATCATTAATGGGAACCGGGGAATGCGCCGGGTGAACGAAAGCCTTGTCCTCAACTATAGGCAAAATCCAGACGATGCCTACAAGGTGATGGAGGAAGTGGCACAAACATGCAACGAGAAATACAGTGAATACCTGTTGAAGGATGAGAACGGCATTCCCTTGGAAAGTTTCAAATTCGACCAAATCACGGAACTGAACGTGGATTTCAGGGGTCACCAATATTCATTATCAGGTCTTGTGAAGGAAGCGGATTTCGTGGAAGCGAGCAAAAAAGTGAGGTATGAACTGGCGATGGCTGCCTACAAGAACGACTTGATGATGGCAGAAAAGCGGAGAATCGGAAGCCAAGAAGGCTAGTGTTCCTCAAGTTTCCCTGTAAACAGAACATCGAATCCTTTTTCAACTCAGAAATACACGAACCTTTTTTTAAAAAAAGGGCGAATACCATTAAAAAAGCAATTACTACAGAAGGCTTATAGTTTATAAAGACTGCTATTTAAGCAGTCTACTTTAGTTCAATAAGAGGACAGGGCTCCCAAAGATGCCCCTGTTCTTCAACTAAAGCACCCTTTGGTTGAAGAAGTTATCTTTTGTTTTTCTGGAGTAAATCTATTATGTAAAAAAGTTGGGTTATAATAAATGAACCAATGATAATTAAAAGTATCCCTATAACAATATCGACTTCCCCCACCGAATCCCCGATTAACAGTGGAATTATAAAAAAAATGACACTAAACCTATTAATATAGTTAGCAAAAAAATACTTAAATAACGTATCAATACTTAACCCCCCATTCCACTTTTACTTTACTATAAAATTCTTGATTCTTCTCTAACTATCCTGCTTTGTTAGTGAAAAAGCGACTGCTCTTCTTGAACAATCGCACCTGCTTAATTTAAGAAGAATAAATTATAACAATATAAACAAATGAACTAGTATAAAATTATAAATATTCTAAATTTTTTGTAAATCAACTAGACAACTTCAAAATATTGTTATATGGTGGCAATACTACCGGTGTACAAACTGATCGTTCATTCTATATTGCAAATCCATCAGGAACGGACTCCAACTTTACTGTTAAGGTACATGCTCTGCATTAAAACAAAACGGAGGTTAATTTTTTATGAAAAAGAAACTATTAGCTGTTATACCAATGATTATGCTTGTTGCAATGCCTTTAACCATGGGAGTATCAACTGTCGATGCAGCCCCTAAAGCTAACTCTCAAAAGGTGGTAGCGAAATCAGGAACATATCCAACTTTGCGCATAGGTTCTCGCTCTAGTTATGTAAAAAATCTGCAGCAAAGCCTTAAAGATGTGAAATATGATATAAGTGTGGATGGTATTTTTGGTTCTAAAACTCAAACTGTGGTAAAACAGTTCCAATCTGATCATAATCTATCTCCAGATGGAATTGTTGGTCGATTAACCTGGGCAGCGTTAGACCAAAATAAGGTAGTTGAGTCGTACTATGGTGAGTGGATTATTAATCAAGTTCAAGCTTCTGGAGTAGGTACTTATAGTAGTAAGGATGTAGAAAGTTTATTAGGGAAAAGTTTAACTTTTACAGCTAATAAAGCAAGTTATTTTGGAGATAAACCTTCAGATATAGTAAAGGTGGCTACCAATCCTATTTACACCAAAACGATTATTCCAGAAAGTGATTTCGTAGAAAAACATCGTATCCCTTTTGATAATTTAGGTCTTAAAGCACCTATTACAGAAATTAATGTTTCAGATTCAAAAGTCCATGTTTCTACATTCTTCATAAAAGATGATAATACATTAATTATATCCGGTGGTGGCACATACTTTGAGCTTATTAGGAAATAAGTAGGTAATGTTGTAGATTCTGAGAACAAAACAATTTATTTTATGCCTTCAATGTTTTTTGCATTTTCGCCATAGTCCAAGGAGCGAACAAAGATTTGATAGATAAAGGTGGTTCAGGCACAATTGGTTGGTTTCATATTTATCAGGATGGTCGCGTAGTAGAAAAATAAAGATAGACACATAACGAAAAAATAGAATAACATACGAACCCATGAAATTTATAAATTCCATGGGTTTTACTTTCAATGCCTATAACATTGCTTATGTGAACTAGACTCATATAAAGTAATCAATTGTCTCATTATGTCAACTATACCCTGTTCTAAAATAGAACCCTAAATGGTTCAGTTTTTATTGTAAGAAACGCTTATCGTTGTAAATCCGCATTTTCCTGACGGGACCCCTATATACAAAGGTGATCAGCCTTCTTGTTATTTAATTAAAGCTACCCG
>CAWBCW010000023.1:0-11059 GCA_963787345.1 uncultured Bacillaceae bacterium
CGCAAAATAAAGGCTGGTGTAAAGTTGCATTTGCGCCTTGTGTTTATGGAAAAAGGAACATCCTATCCTGAAAAGGCTGTGATGACAATGGCAAAAGAACATGGTCGTGGTCAGCCTGAAATCATGGTAGATGACAAGGCATGGATGTATTTGACCGTGGCTATCTGGATTACGAACGCTTTGATTGTATGACGGATGATGGCCACTTCTTTCTTTCAAGGCTGCGGAAAAACGCTGTAATACGGGAAGTATATGACCTTAAACTCCATAGAGAATACAGCCATTTTATCTGATCAAATGGTGTTGATTGTACGACTGAAACCGTTCGGAAAACTACTCCCGCCTTTTAAAAGTCCTTGATTCAAAAGGAAATGAACTTCATTTAATCACAAATCGTTTTGACTTAAGCGCCGATGACACTTCAGAGATGTATAAATCACTTTGGGCAATTGAACTATTTTTCAAATGGATCAAACAGCATCTAAGCATCAAAAAGTTCTATGGTAATCAATTAATAAAAGTAGCTGATTTCATTAAAGAGAAGGACATCCGGCTTATCTTCTCAATCTTAAAAGGATAAACTTCCTGGTGAATTAAATAATGAAAAGAACCTCGCTTTAAGACTCTCTCAAAAAGATAAGCTATTCAGAATAGAATATCGTCATAAATAAAACTTGTCTTAGTATAAAAATATCAATTTTATGATTCATTTATATGTGAATTAAGTCCTGGCGATTTTGCTTGGCTTTTTTATTTGTAAAATTGTGAAAGTAAACTACAATTAGATTCATGTATCTATAGGTTTGTTTCAGAATTATGCTAATGTAATGAATAGAGATTCGAATATTTGGAGGAATGAATGATGGCTAGAAAAGCAAATAAAGATGATTGGTTAACGGTAAAAATTTTCCAAAAGACAAATAATATGATTGCTTTGAGAATTGAATCAAATCAATTAGATGCAAAAATTACTGGTATTGAGCACACTGATCAATATCATGGAAATGATATGGCAAGAACTCATAATAATCTTTTTAATACTTTGAAAGAAATCTTAGTTCTTCAAGGAAGATGGAAAAACATTATTCCAACTCTCGGTAGAAAAAAGAAAGTTATCAAAAATGAAGAATCAGATATTGATAACGAGTATGGTTTCATCTACGTAACTACCAACCTAATAAATGGAAAGAAATACATTGGAAAGCATACAACTTTTGGTGATGATTATTTAGGAAGTGGAACAATTCTTAAGAAAGCAATTGAAAAATACGGAAAAGAAAACTTCGTGAGAAAAGACATAGCTTTTGCTTATGACCATGAACAACTTTGCGATTTGGAGAAATACTACATCGATAAGTTTAAAGCTGTAACTGATCCAAACTTTTATAATTGCTTACCAGGTGGAACTGACGTATATAAGGAAGCTCAATAATTTATAATCTCAACTTTTGTTGGGAGTTTGTTTAGTTATAAAAATAAAAAATATGAGGAATTAATCATGAAGAAAAAAAATAAAAAGATCGCTGCTATTACTGGAATTGCTGTAGGAATTATAATTGCTGGAAGTTTTGGAACATTCAAGATCATGGAGAACGCAAATGATTATGAAGCAAAACAAGCAGCCATCGAAAACGGAACTATGAAAGAGTACAAAGAATCTAAAAAGAACGAAGAACAAACGAAGAAGATAGTTAGTGGATTAGTTAAGAGCACTGGAATTGAACCTGGATCAGATGAAGATATGGTTATATCTGCTATGCACAAGATGACTCATCAGAAAATAAAAGCTGAAGATAAATGGGGAGCTATTCCTATGACTCCAGAAAATATTCAAGAAATTAAAATTGCTTTAGAAAGCACTGACTACCGGAATGGTTCTGCTCTTATGGGTATCATTTCTAAATGGGAGCAAGGAGATTTTAATACAGTCTCTCAAGATCACAATTCGTTATGGAGTATGCAAGGTGGAACAATTGGTAAAGCGTATGGAACAATGACAGCTGAAGAAGAACGTATATTTATCGAAAATAACTTTAAATAAGCCTAGCTTTTAGCCTAGGGCTTATTTTTTTGCCTTTTTATAAAAATTTAATTTTATGACCCTAGAGAATTAGAATTTGCGTCAAGTGTGACAATGACACTACCTTGTTTTAGCTTGCTCCTGAGGATATAAAAGTTGAATCCCTTGCTTAAACGAGACAATTAATAGACAATGATTAATAGAAATGCCAGTTCTTTTTATTTGAAAACGGTCTAGCTTTTCTGTAAACTTGTATCCGCTCATCGGTTTTGGTTTTTGAAGTGAATGGGAGGCCGACACGACCGTTCACAGCATGTAGCAGTAAAAATGAAAGATGACAAGCGCTCGCAAATGAGTGCTTTTTATTTGGTGCATAGAAAGTGACAGGGTTCATATTTTTTTTATGTATTTTTTTATGTTTTTACAGGGGGTGGTTGAATGAAGGTTTTTATTGATTTGAAGTGGTTCTTTAAACAGGAAAAAAGACCATATATTGTAGGAATCCTTTTATTAATTGTGGTAGCGATGCTTGAATTGGTTCCGCCAAAAATAATTGGGATGATTGTAGATGCAATCAAAGACGGGACTTTAACAGGAAGCGAGCTTCTGAAATGGATGATTATTTTAACGGTCACAGGCATTTCGATGTATGTCATTCGCTACTTCTGGCGGGGAATGATTTTCGGTTCCGCTTATAAGCTTGCTAGACAACTGCGGGATATGCTGTATTCTCATTTTACGAAAATGTCACAAACCTTCTATCAAAAGAAAAGAGTAGGGGACTTAATGGCTCATGCGACGAATGACTTACAGGCGATTCAGCAGACCGCAGGAGCCGGCGTATTAACAATGGTAGATTCATTAACGATTGGGATTGCTGTCGTTCTGGTAATGGCAACGACGATAAGCTGGCAATTAACGCTGATTTGCTTAATCCCCATGCCATTAATGGCGATTATGACGAACTGGTATGGTCGTTTGCTTCATGAACGGTTTTACAAGGCGCAAGAAGCCTTTTCGTCTTTGAACGACAAAACGCAGGAGAGTATTACAGGAATTAAAGTTATTAAAACATTTGGTCAAGAAAAGGAAGATGTCGAGGAATTTTATCACCAATCAGCAGATGTCGTGAAAAAGAACTTGGCCGTTGCGCGAGTGGATTCCTTATATGATCCAACCATCGCTGGTATTGTAGGGGTCTCTTTTTTCTTATCCATTGCTTTTGGTGCGAAGTTTGTCATAGATGGAATGATTACAATTGGAGAACTCGTTTCGTTTAATGCCTATTTAGGGTTGCTCGTCTGGCCGATGCTGGCATTTGGCTGGCTTTTTAATATTTTGGAAAGAGGAAGAGCCTCTTATGACCGGATAAGGAAGATCCTAGACGAACCCGTGGATGTAAAAGATACACCGGATGCGCTCGATCAAGTACCGACTGGGGATATTGCGTTTCATATCGAAGATTTTACTTACCTAGGAGAACAGCAGCCTGTATTAAAACAAATTCACTTTCGATTAAGAAGGGGAGAAACCCTTGGCATTGTCGGAAAAACAGGAGCTGGAAAAACGACGTTACTAAAACTTCTCATTCGGGAGAGTGAAGGTTTTGATGGAGACATTTTGTTTGGCGAAAGACGTATAGACCAATATAAACTTGAGAGGCTACGTGAAGCCATTGGTTATGTGCCACAGGAGCATTTCCTGTTTTCTGCTACGGTTGCAGAAAACATTTCATTCGCAATGCCGGATGCTTCCATCGAGGAGGTTCATCATGCCGCGAAATTAGCGAAGGTGGATCAGGATATTCTTCAATTTACGGATGGGTATGAGACGATTGTCGGCGAGAGGGGCGTCTCACTTTCCGGTGGACAAAAGCAGAGGATATCCATTGCCAGAGCATTATTAATGCAACCGGAAGTCTTAATTCTCGATGATTCCTTATCTGCCGTTGATGCAAAAACGGAAGAGGGGATATTAGCCTCATTAAGGGAAACTCGTGCTGGAAAAACAACGATTATTACAGCACACCGTTTAAGTGCGATCCAGCATGCGGATATGATTCTCGTTCTTGATGAAGGAGAGATTGCCCAAATGGGTACACACGATGAGCTAATGGAACAGGATGGCTGGTACAAGGAAATGTATCTCCATCAGCAGTTAGAAGCACTTGTAGAGAAAGGGGGATCTCATGGGTAAAACAACTGAATTCACGAAACAGGAGCAGCGTACGATCCTTTTTCGACTGCTTTCCTATACGACCCCTCATTATAAAAAAATTATTTTTGCCTTTATTCTGCTGACGTTGGCTACATTAGGGGAAATTGTCGGACCGCTAATGATTGCGCACTTTATTGATCACTATTTAGCACCGAGACATCTTCCTCTTCAGCCATTGCTCGTTTTAGGAGGAGGCTACCTTGCTATTCAAGTAGCAAGGTCGTTTATTACGTATTTTCAACAATATAAATTTCAGGAGATTGCCTTAAAAATCATTCAAAAAATCCGTGTGGATGTCTTTAGAAAAGTACAAGGGCTCGGGTTAAAATATTTTGATAAGACTCCAGCTGGAAGTACCGTTTCTAGAGTGACGAATGATACAGAGGCCATAAAGGAACTGTTTGTAACGGTTCTTGCCAGCTTTATTCAAAGTGGATTTTTAATTATCGGGATTTTTATCGCGATGTTCATTTTAAATGTGAAGTTGGCAGTATTTTGTTTAATCATTCTTCCGCTTGTCTTTTTGATCATAAAAATGTATCGGAAATACAGTTCACGTTATTATGCGGAAATGCGTGAACAATTAGGTCTGTTGAATGCAAAACTGAATGAATCATTGCAGGGCATGTCCATGATCCAAATGTTCAGACAGCAGAAAAGACTGGAAAGAGAGTTTTCAACGATCAACGAAAGGCATTTTCTTGCCGGTCGTAGAAATATTAAACTAGACAGCTTGCTCTTAAGACCTGCAGTCGAGCTCGTGTATATTGGTTCTTTAATTATGGCACTAAGCTATTTCGGGATTATCTCTTTAAATAGTCCTGTCGAAATCGGTGTGGTCTATGCTTTTACAACGTATTTGCATCGTTTCTTTAGGCCAGTAAATGACGTGATGAGGCAGCTATCGTTGTATCAACAAGCCATTATTGCTGCTGGCAGGGTATTCCACTTGCTTGATGAAACAGAAATAGCACCGCAACAAAAGAATGCGGGTGAAACAAAAATCAAAGACGGGGAAATCGAGTTCCGTGACGTCAGCTTTTCCTATGATGGGAAAAAGGATGTGCTCAAAGATATTTCCTTCAGTGCAAAACCGGGTGAGACAGTAGCGTTGGTCGGTCATACGGGCAGCGGGAAAAGTTCAATCATTAATTTGCTGATGAGGTTTTATGAATTTGAGCGAGGGGATATCTTTATTGATGGGATTTCAATTAAGGAATATTCACGTGAGGAGTTACGAGAAAAAATGGGGCTCGTCCTTCAAGACCCTTTCCTATTTTATGGGACGGTAAAGGATAACATTCGTTTGCATAACGATTCAATGACAGATGAAAAAGTAAAAGAGTCAGCGGAGTTTGTTCGTGCCCATCGCTTTATTGAAAAGCTAGAAGATGGTTACGAGCATCGAGTCGTTGAGCGTGGCTCGACTTTCTCTAGCGGACAGCGACAGCTGATTGCATTCGCCAGAACCATTGCGACAGATCCAAAGATTCTTGTTCTTGATGAGGCGACCGCTAATATTGATACGGAAACAGAAGAAGAAATTCAAGCTGCTTTAGCAAAAATGCGTAAAGGGAGAACGACGATTGCGATCGCACACAGATTATCAACGATTCAAGATGCTGACTTAATTCTCGTCCTGCATCAAGGAAACATTGTCGAAAGAGGATCACACCAGGAACTATTGACGCAAAAAGGACTCTATTATCAAATGTACCAGTTGCAAAATGGTCTCGTCGTTTCGTAATATTTGTCACGAAATATTAACGTGAACAGAAAGGTCTGAGTAATTCATGTATAAAAGCCACGAAAAGCGTAGGTATGAAAGCGTTTCGTGGCTTTTTGTAATGGCTATTTTCCAACGTCCGCCTATCACGGATAAGGCCAAATCTTTGCTTGTGTAAAAGGTTTTCCCTTATAATTGATTTCTACTGACCATTTGTTTAATAGTGACAAAAATGTCAGTATTGTTTGAAAAAACATAGTATGTAATGATAATAGTATAAAAATTAATAAAATCAAGAAAAGGAGAGATTTATTTTGAAAAGTAGAGCTGCTGTTGCATTTAAACCAGGAGAACCACTGCAAATTGTAGAAATCGATGTAGAAGAACCAAAAGCAAAAGAGGTATTAGTGAAAATTCTCTATACTTCAGTCTGTCATACAGATGCTTTTACATTATCTGGTGATGATCCAGAAGGTGTATTTCCTGCTGTACTAGGTCATGAGGGTGCTGGGGTTGTTGTTTCTGTAGGGGATGAAGTAACTTCAGTAAAACCAGGGGACCATGTGATTCCACTCTATACGGCGGAATGTGGAGAATGTAAATTCTGTCGTTCTGGTAAAACAAACTTATGTAGTGCTGTAAGGGAAACTCAAGGGAAAGGTTTAATGCCTGATGGAACCACTCGTTTCTCTTATAATGGAGAGCCGATTTATCACTACATGGGAACAAGTACATTTAGTGAATATACAGTCGTTAACGAAGTCTCTTTAGCAAAAATTGACAAAGAAGCGCCGCTTGACAAAGTTGGTCTATTTGGATGCGGGGTTACGACAGGGATTGGTGCTGTACATAAGACAGCAAAAGTGGAAGAAGGAGCTGTGACAGCCGTATTTGGTCTTGGAGCGATTGGTTTATCCGTTATTCAAGGACTGGTTCAAGCGAAGGCAAGCCGTATTATTGCTGTTGACTTAAATGAGGATAAGTTTGAATTAGCTAAAAAGATGGGAGCAACTGATTTTGTCAATCCTTCTAAATTTGATAAACCGGTCCAAGAAGTCATCGTTGAAATGACGGATGGGGGAGTCGATTATAGCTTCGAATGTATTGGAAACGTTGAAGTGATGAGATCTGCTCTTGAATGTTGTCATAAAGGATGGGGCGAAAGTGTGATTATCGGTGTAGCAGGTGCAGGTAAAGAAATTCAAACACGCCCATTCCAATTAGTAACCGGACGCGTATGGCGCGGGTCAGCCTTTGGTGGAGTAAAAGGAAGAACGGAGCTTCCAGGAATGATTGAAGATTATATGAATGGTAAAATCGATTTAGATTCGCTTATCACACACCACTTAAACTTTACAGACATCAATGAGGCGTTTGATTTGCTTCATAAGGGTCAATCGATTCGTACAATTTTAACATATGGAGAGTGAGAAAGTGAGTCTTAAACTGATTGAGAAACGTCGCTCTTTCGGCGGAGAACAATGTAAATATACTCATTACTCGGAAGTTTTACAATGTGAGATGATATTTAGTATTTACTTGCCATCCAATCAAGAAAAGAAAAAAATTCCGCTTATTTGGTGGCTGTCTGGTTTAACATGTACAGATGATAATTTTAGTCAGAAAAGTGGATTTCAACGATTGGCTGAAAAACATCAAGTAGCCGTTATGATTCCAGATACATCTCCACGTGGAGAACATGTGCCCGATGATGAAGGATGGGATCTTGGAAAAGGTGCAGGCTTTTATGTGAATGCGACACAAGATCCGTGGGCAAAGCATTATCAGATGTATACGTATATCGTGGAAGAATTAGCAGCAATTGCATCAACATTGGTTCCTCATTTTTCAGGAGAAGAAAGCATAATGGGCCATTCAATGGGTGGGCATGGTGCTTTAGTAATTGGCATGAAAGATAAAGTAAGGTTCAAAGCGATTTCTGCCTTTTCTCCGATTTTAAGTCCAAGTAGGGTTCCATGGGGAATCAAGGCTTTTACCACTTATTTAGGGGAAGATCAAGTTTCTTGGAAAAAATGGGATGCTTCAGAATTGGTCAAAGAAGCATGTCTGCCGCCTATTCTCATTACCCAAGGAACTGAGGATAATTTCTATCCAGAACAATTAGATGAAACTTATTTTTTAAAGAATGCTGGGGAAAATAATGGGGGAGTCGATTATGAGAAAAAGGAAGGTTATGATCATAGCTATTTCTTTATAGCTACTTTCTTAGAGGAGCATTTCTCTTTCCATATGAAGTACTTAAGATAATCATCCTGAGGGGATGCAAAAAAATATCCACATTTTAATAATGTGGATATTTTTCCGATAGTCAGATATAGGGTGAATTGGAAGGGGGCGCAGCTATGGATTTTAAAAAAATATTAGCGAATGACCGTGTGAAATCATACTTATTAAAGGCCCGTTATGGGATTGAAAAAGAAAGCCATCGAGTGGATTTATCGGGAAATTTAGCTAAAACAGATCATCCTAAGAGCATTACATTAAAAGATGATCATCCATATATTCAACGAGATTTTTCAGAAACACAAATGGAATTAATCACACCTGTTACGGAGACCGTAGAGGATCTGTTTAATTACTTAGCAGCGATCCATGATGTTGCTTATCGTTCGATAGATGAGAATGAAATGCTGTGGCCATTAAGCTTGCCGCCGGAGTTGCCAGAAAAAGAAGAAGATATTGTGATTGCGAAATTGGAAAATATCGAAAATGTTCGATATCGTCAAACGTTAGCACAATCTTATGGCCGTCGCAAACAAATGGTTAGCGGAATTCATTTCAACTTTGAATTCGGCGAAGAGTTGATTCAAGCGTTATTTCGCTCACAATCGGAGATTAAAGATTACAAGCAGTTTAAAGTGGAAATTTATTTGAAAGTTACAAGAAATTATTTGCACTATCGATGGTTTGTGACTTATTTTTATGGAGCTTCACCTCAGAGTGAAAAGAACTTTTTTGAAGATGATTCTTTGAATGGAGCCTGTAAGAAGCATTCGAGGCAGTAAATATGGGTATGCCAATTCGGATGATGTTCAAGTGTCGTATAGCAGTATTCGGAACTATATATCGGATCTATCTTCCTTGGTTCAAAGAGGACTTCTATCAGAAGAAAAGGAATTTTATGGGCCCATTCGTTTAAGAGGGGGGAATCATGTTTCAGATTTAGAGAATCATGGTGTTCGGTATATTGAGTTACGAAATATCGATTTAAATCCTTTTGAAAGATATGGAATTAGTGATGAACAAGTAGAATTTCTCCATCTTTTCTTACTTTATTTACTATGGAAAGATGAAGGAGATCATAGTGATGAATGGGTAAATATGGGGGATTCCTACAATGAGATCGTGGCTCTTGAGCATCCCTTAGCGCATACACAATTTGAAACAGAAGCGAAAAAGATGATTGATGAGATGGAACATTTAGTAGAAATCTTAGATTTACCTGTTTCTGACAGGTTATTTGTTCATCTGAGAGAAGCATTGATGGATCCTAGCAAGACTTTAGCGGGAAGACTTTATAAAGAGAGTCAAAAAAGCAGTCAAAGTCAAGTGGCTACGTCCATTGCTAAAGAAAATTATAAAAAAGCATGGGCTAAGCCATATCAATTAGCAGGCTTCACGGATATGGAGTTGTCTACTCAGATTTTAATGTATGATGCGATCCAACAAGGAATCCGAATAGAAATCTTGGATCGACAAGATCAATTTTTAAAGCTGAAATTAAAGGATCATGTTGAATATGTGAAAAATGGGAACATGACTAGTAAAGACAATTATGTATCCACTTTAATTATGGAAAATAAAACTGTAACGAAGAAAATTCTTCACCAACATGGATTCCGAGTGCCTAAAGGTGAGGAGTTTCAAACTGTCGAGCAGGCTATCCGTTCCTACCATCTATTTTCCAGTAAACCTTTTGTTGTGAAGCCGAAAACAACAAACTATGGGTTAGGAATATCGATCTTCAAAGAGGGCGCAAATTACGAGGATTATCAAAAGGCACTCGAATTAGCATTTAAAGAAGACTCTTCTGTATTAATAGAAGAATTTATAAAAGGAACTGAATATCGATTTTTTGTGTTAAATAATCAAGTTCTAGCTGTTTTATTACGAATTCCTGCGAATGTGATAGGGTGACGGGAAACATACAATCGAAGAATTGGTCATGCAAAAAAATCGTAATCCGTTAAGAGGAAGCGACCATCGGACCCCTCTAGAGCTTATTCAGTTAGGTGAATTGGAGAACCTGATGCTTAAAGGTCAAGGGTATCGAATGGACTCCATTCCCAAAAAGGGTGAAATCATCTATTTGCGTGAAAACTCTAATGTTAGTACAGGTGGAGACTCGATTGATGTAACCGATCAAATTCCGGACGATTATAAAAAAATAGCAGTGGATGCGATTGCTGCACTAGGTGCTAAAATTTGCGGAATTGATTTAATCATTGAAAATACAGAGGTTCCAGCATCTCATCAAAATGCTTACGGAATTATTGAAGCTAACTTTAATCCAATGATGTATATGCATATCTATCCATATAAAGGGGAGTCCCGACGTTTAACCATGCATGTGATCCAATATTTGTTTCCTGAACTAGTACAAAGTCAGGACTCTGAATTGATCAAACTAGGGATACCACAGAAAAACGTAATTTACAACGGTAACGTGTTGAAACAAGAGGACGGTTCTCCGGTTTTCCAAATAATGAGGAAAACAAGAGAACCATCCCGCTGTTTACCTACGAAAGGAGATTGGAACGATGATTGCTGCTTATGAAGAAGATGTAGCTAGTTTTGATAAAATTGATTCCGCAAAAGCACAGGAATTGATAAAAGGAGAAGGCGAAGCGGTTATCTATATTGGCAAGGCTGTATGTCCTTATTGTCAATTGTTCATTAAAAAATTAAAAAAAGTGGCTGCAGAAACGGATACTCACATCTATTATATCAATAGTGTGGAGGAATCTGATATGGAAGGGATTACGGCCTTCCGTAATGAATATGACATTCCAACAGTTCCCGGTTTCATCTATACGAATGGTGACACAGTAAACATGAAATGCGATTCATCCATG
>CAWBCW010000024.1:0-9411 GCA_963787345.1 uncultured Bacillaceae bacterium
CGATATGGGCATCAATCCCGTGTGGTTGAATTTAATGAAGCAGCAGTGAAATTAGCAAAAAAAGCAGCATCAGAGGGAGGACAATACGTTCTAGGGACGATTGGAGGAATTAGAAGCGTTCGAACAACAGATACGACACTAGAAGAGGTATTAGAAGCCATTCGTGAACAAGCAGAAGTTTTAATCGACGGGGATTTAGATGGACTTTTACTTGAAACCTATTACGACTTTGAAGAGTTAAAAGAAACATTAATCATGTTACGTCAAATGACGGAAATGCCAATTATTGCACAAGTATCTATGCATGAACCTGGCGTATTGCAAAATGGGATGTCATTAAATGATGCGTTACATGAACTAGAAAATTTAGGTGCTGATATTGTAGGCGTGAATTGCCGTCTAGGTCCGCATCATACCATTAAAGCGTTTGAAGGAGTAGAATTGCCTAAGAAAGCAATTCTATCAGCCTATCCTAATGCGTCCTTATTAGATATTGAGGAAGGCCGTGTCATTTATGAATCAGAAGTTGATTATTTTGCGCGGGCGGCAGTACAATTAAGAGATCAAGGGGTTCGCTTAATTGGTGGATGTTGTGGAACAACACCTAAACATATAGAGGCAGTTAAGAACAAACTTACAAACTTAAAACCAATCGAGAAAAAAGTAGCCATACACCAACAAGCAATCGAGGCTTCTGATCCAGAACCAAGACGATTAGAACCTCTACATGAAAAGGTAAAGCGCGAACGTTCGATTATCGTAGAGTTAGATACGCCTCGTCACTTAGAAAAGGATGCTTTTGTTCAAGGGGCCAAAATACTTTATCACGAAGGTGCCGATATTGTCATGATGGCGGATAACTCATTAGCATCCCCGAGAATGAGCAATATTGCCATGGGATCGATTTTAAAATTGCAACATGAGATTCGTGTCATGCCACATATTACCTGTCGAGATCGGAATTTAATTGGCTTGCAATCACATTTAATGGGATTGAATGCATTGGGCCTTCACGATATTTTAGCGGTCACAGGGGATCCAACAAAAATAGGGGATTTCCCAGGGGCAACGAGTGTATACGACGTATCTTCTATGGAATTAATTTCGTTAATTAAGCAATTAAATGAAGGGATTTCCTTCTCTGGGAAAACCTTGCGTAAAAAAGCGAACTTCTCGGTGGCTGCGGCATTTAATCCTAACGTCCGCGTGTTAGACCGTGCCGTTAGTCGACTCCAAAAGAAAATTGAGCATGGCGCAGATTACTTTATTTCTCAACCTGTTTACTCGAAAGAAAAAATCGTTGAAATTTATGAAGCAACGAAGCATTTAAAAGCACCAGTCTATATTGGCATTATGCCTTTAACTAGTTTTAGAGGTTCGGAATTTATCCATTACGAAATTCCAGGAATTAAGCTTTCAGATGAAGTGCTACAACGAATGAAAGCTTGCCAAGGAGATAAAGTACGAGAAGCGGAAGAAGGCGTTTCGATTGCAAAAGAATTGCTTGATACGGCGGTGAAATACTTCAATGGAATTTATTTAATTACACCATTCCTACGTTATGAAATGACCGTTCAACTCATGCAATATATTAAACAACTAGATGAGCAAAACAAAGGGGTACAAGTAAATGCATAATCATTTAATCGAAGAACAATTGCAAAAAAAGATATTAATTATCGATGGGGCAATGGGGACCATGCTTCAAGGAGAGGATTTAACAGCAGATGACTTTGGTGGAGAAGAATTAGAAGGCTGTAATGAGAATCTCGTATTAACTCGACCGGATGTTCTATCAAAGATTCATCGTCAGTATTTAGAAGCTGGTGCTGATATTATTTGTACGAATACATTTGGCGGAACTCCGCTTGTATTAAATGAATATGGCTTAGGGGCAAAAGCGGAAGAAATTAATAAACATGCAGTAAAATTAGCAGTTGAAGCTGCCGCGGAATTTTCAACTTCAGATTGGCCTCGTTTTGTAGCAGGTGCGATTGGTCCAACCACCAAAACGTTATCGGTAACGGGTGGGATTTCATTTGATGAACTATCTGAAAACTTTTATATACAAGCAAAAGCATTAATTGAGGGAGGCGCTCATTTACTTTTACTAGAAACGAGCCAAGATATGCTGAATGTAAAAGCAGCAACGCTTGGTATGAATCGAGCATTTAACGAAACAAATAAGAAATTGCCAATCATGATATCGGCGACAATCGAACCAATGGGAACGACACTAGCAGGACAAACGATTGAATCATTCTATATCTCGATTGAACATATTCAACCGGTTTCAATTGGCTTAAACTGTGCGACAGGTCCAGAGTTTATGACAGATCATATTCGTTCGTTGTCCGAATTATCAACAAGCTATGTTAGCTGTTATCCAAATGCGGGTTTACCGGATGAAGAAGGTCATTACCATGAGTCGCCTGAATCTTTATCCATAAAATTAAAAGGTTTTGCTGAAAAAGGTTGGTTAAATATTGTCGGTGGCTGTTGCGGTACGACACCTGATCATATTAAAGCAATCTATGATGCAGTAAAAGATTTTGAGCCAAGAAAACGTCCAGAACATACACATGGGCATGCCGTTGCGGGAATCGATCCATTGCTATATGACGACTCCATGCGCCCGTTATTTATCGGAGAGCGTACAAATGTGATTGGGTCACGTAAATTTAAACAATTAATTATAGATGGCAAATTCGAAGAAGCAGCTGAAATTGCAAGAGCACAAGTGAAAAATGGAGCGCATGTCATTGATATTTGTTTAGCCAATCCAGACCGCGACGAATTAGAAGATATCCAAAACTTTATGCAAGAAGTCGTGAAAAAAGTAAAAGTACCGCTTGTCATTGATTCAACGGATGAACGTGTGATTGAAGAAGCATTAAAGTTTTCACAAGGGAAGGTCATTATCAATTCGATTAACCTAGAAGATGGTGAAGATCGGTTTGATGCGGTTATGCCAATTGTAAAAAAATATGGCGCATCTGTCGTTGTTGGGACCATTGATGAAGCGGGTATGGCGGTTGATCGAGCACGTAAATTACAAGTAGCCCAGCGTTCTTATCAGTTGTTAACGGAAAAATGGGGGCTCGCTCCGGAAGATATCATTTTCGATCCACTCGTGTTCCCGGTTGGAACGGGTGATGAACAATATATTGGTGCCGCAGAAGAAACAATTGAAGGAATACGTGCGATTAAAGAAAAATTCCCCAATGCTTTAACGGTACTCGGCGTCAGTAATGTTTCTTTCGGTCTTCCTCCAGTAGGTCGTGAAGTGTTAAATGCAGTCTATTTATATCACTGTACGCAAGCAGGTTTAGACTATGCGATTGTAAATACTGAAAAGTTAGAACGTTACGCTTCCATTCCTGAAGAAGAAATTCAATTGGCGAATGATTTAATTTTTAATACAAACGATGAAACACTTGCGAAATTTACAGACTTTTATCGTGGTAAGAAAAAAGAAAAGAAGGTTGCGAATATCCCTGCGACTGTAGAAGAACGACTATCCTATTACATTGTTGAAGGAACGAAAGAAGGGTTAATTCCTGATTTAGAAGAGGCAAGAAAAATCTTTGACACGCCATTAAACATTATTAATGGTCCATTAATGGCTGGGATGTCTGAGGTAGGTCGCCTATTCAATGATAATCAATTAATCGTTGCAGAGGTATTACAAAGTGCGGGCGTTATGAAAGCGGCAGTCGCACATTTAGAACAATACATGGAAAAAGCAGATAATAGTGCTGGGAAAGGGAAATTGGTTCTTGCCACAGTAAAAGGGGATGTTCATGATATTGGGAAAAACTTGGTGGACATTATTTTAAGTAATAATGGCTATAAAGTAGTGGATTTAGGAATCAAAGTCACACCAGCCCAATTAATTGAAGCCATAAGAGCAGAACAGCCTGATTTTGTTGGATTATCAGGTTTACTTGTAAAATCTGCACAACAAATGGTGTTAACGGCACAAGATTTTAAAGCTGCAGGTATTGACATTCCTATACTGGTAGGCGGGGCAGCATTAACGAAACGTTTTACAGAGACGAAAATTTCTGCAGAATACGATGGACCTGTCATCTATTCAAAAGATGCCATGCAAGGTTTGGAACAGGCCAATCGTTTAATGGATCCAAATGAACGCGAAGTCCTTGTGCAAGAACTTCATGAAGCAATAGAACAACGTTTGCTTGCTGATGAAAAACGTGCAACGCTCCCGGTTAAAGAAGTAATGAAAAAGAAAACGCGCTCCATTTCAGAAGCACCTGTGTTTATTCCGAGAGATTTAAACATGCATGTATTAAAAAATTATTCCGTTTCTCATCTACAACCTTATGTGAATATGCGCACGTTGATTGGCCACCATTTAGGGCTAAAAGGAAAAGGAAGCATTGAAAAACTATTAGCTGAGGGTGATAGTCGTGCTACGGAATTATATGATTTGGTCACTAGTTTCCTAGAATCAAAAGTATTAAATCCATCTGGGATGTACCGATTCTTCCCAGCTCAAGCGGAAGGTGATGATGTGATCATCTATCATCCGGAAGATGCTAAAACAGAAATTGAGAGATTCCAATTCCCTCGTCAACAAGAAGCGCCGTTTTTATGTTTAGCTGACTTTTTAAAACCAGTAGAAAGCGGAGAGATGGACTATGTCGCATTAATGGTTGTAACAGCAGGTCATGGTGCGAGAGAAATTGCCGATCAATATAAAAACGAAGGTAAGTTTCTTGAAAGCCATGCATTATTATCAACAGCATTAGAGCTGGCAGAAGGATTTGCTGAACGAATCCATCAGGAAATTCGCGATGGATGGGGATTCCCTGATGCGACGGATTTTACGATGCGGGATCGTTTTGCGGCAAAATATCAAGGACAACGCTTCTCATTTGGCTATCCGGCTTGTCCCAATTTAGAAGATCAAGAAAAATTATTTAAATTATTAAAACCAGAACAGATCGGTGTAAACCTAACAGAAGGATTCATGATGGAACCTGAAGCCAGTGTTTCGGCCATTGTTTTTGCACATCCCGATGCAAGATACTTTAATGTGTAATCGATGTTGATTCCTTCAAAGAGAATATAATAGTAAATGTAGAGGAATTACACTGACTTATAAGAATCAAAATGATTTAAAATGAGACAACGTAACTTCTAAAAAAAGAAGGAGACAAGCTCATTTCAAAATATAATAGATGACGGAACTCCAATTCTGTTAAATTGGTAAAAATCAGGAAACAAAAGAGTATAGTATACCCCAAAAAGTTAGATTTTCACTCTAACTTTTTGGGGTCACATCAGAAACGTCCCCATGTTTTTAGCTACGATCGGTCACAAAAATTTTCACCACCTACATATTAACAAACGGTATCGTGGTATCTAGTTCACCTCTGATTCGTTTAATATTTATCTTTTCACCCTTAAGCCATTGATCAAAATCAAAGATTACTGGTCGTTTATCTCCTCCAAGGGCAAACCAGGCACTCCTACTATTCGGGAAATAACCGGCTGTATGCAAGGTTCCCGCCCATGCTCCATATTTTTTTGAGAATACTCCTTTGTCCGTGCTGTTCATCATCTGAAAAGCGGAGTTCGCATTTAAAGAGTGGCTTTCATGGTCCTTCATCGCTTGATATCGTTGGAGGGAGTCATCAATCCGGTTACGATTCTCATGGGTTAATACGTCAAAATGATTGGTACAAACATTGGACTGATGGAGAATGACTTCTCTAGGAGAGGCTTCAACGACGATGGATTTCCCCGTTTGATCGAGTAGCACATAGCTAAACGAGCGACGATGAGGAATTTCTTTTAGAAGTGAAATGGCCTCCTCCACATTGGCACAAGTTTCTAACACGATCCGTCCAATCATATTACAAATAAACCCAGTACCTGATCTTATTCGATTGATCAAGTTGTACCCCATGGATAATCCTTTTTCATTGATTCCATCTGTCCGACCTGTAATTTGCATGGTTGGACCAATCGTTGCATACCCCTGGTCTGTCGGTTGATATAGAACATAACGTCCTTCATAGGAGAAGGGGTCATTATCATAGTTTCGCATGAGAAATTCGGTACCTGTGAAAATGGAGCAACCGCTTTTTCCATATTCTAGATAATAGCCACCAAATTGAAGGATGGTGTCGGTCATCCTCATTTGTAAAGAATCTGACAATCCGTTTAACTCATCCCATATCCCAGGGGCAAAGGATACGATCATTTTTTTAACTTCGATTTCATCTATCCTAAAATTATATACTGTGGATGGTTTGCGCCAAAATTTTTCACGATTAGCAAGAATAAGAGAATCCTTCAACAACTCGCCTTGCCTATATCCCAAATCATAATGATTTCCTCGAAACTGAATTACATCGCTGTACACGCTTATCACTTTTTTTCCTCCAGTTTCCGTTCAATAAGGAAATTCTACTAGATGAAAGGGGTAAAATCAAAATATAGAGAGTCCTCACAGATACCGTATGAAAAATCAGGTCAAAAGTATTAGTCTAGAGGATTATGATTATGTCAACGAGGCTAGAATGAACTTTAAATCTATCTCGTTATCAAAGATCACAGCACCTTTGTGCTTAAGGCTTTTAAAAAGGCTGTTTTCGTAAAGTTTGTTGTTAAAATCTAAAGGCCAATTTTAACGTAGTAAAAGTTATTTTGTGCATTTGAATAAAATTTGTAGCTCTTTTCTCAAAATAAAAAACAATTTCAACATGAAAACAATAACAATTAGCTTTTTTCCTCTCCAAAAGCAACAAAGTTTGAGAAAAGAGCCTTAAAAAATGACTTTTCATTGGTCTTGAATCTGTGTTTAAATTTATAATATTAATTAGATTATGACATTTATATAGCAATAAAATGGAAGTTTTAGTAGTATAAAAGTATTGAAATGTTGGGAGGTAATACGTTGAAAAAATGTCATCAGTGCGGTCATCTGAATCGCGAAGGTAGTTCTTTTTGCTCAGAATGCGGGGTTTCTTTTGCTGAACAACCTTTAAGGGCTGCATACAAAGAAGAAAGTAACGAAAAGGTTCACAAAACAGGCAATCGAAAAACGCCGATTGTCATAGCGCTTGTCGCTATTCTTTTCATTGGTTTATTTACTGGCTATCAATTATTATCAAAGAAGTATAGTGAGGAAGCGGTGATTGAGCAATTTAAATCAGCTCTTATTAAGAAAGACAAGGTCATGTTGAAGGAATTGATTGTACCGTCTGATTCTCGCTTAAAGGTCAATAATCAAAGTTTGGATGCTTTAATTGCCCTTATTGATAAGGAGCCATCCTTAATTCAAGATATTGAGAATTCCTTAAATGAAGAAGAACTAGGAAACAATTTATTTTCCTTACGAGAGGAAGGGAAACATTTCGGGATATTTGACCGTTATGTAGTCGATACGCTAGGGTATTTTATTACATTCAATGATCCTGGTGTAGAAACAATCATCTCTTTAAATGAAAGTGAAATTGGAATTCTCGATGGATCAAAGGAAACAACAGAATTTGGCCCTTTTTTAGCAGGTACTTATAACGTAAAAGCAGTTTATAAAAAAGACGGGAAAACAAATGAAGATGCCATTACTGTTACGTTAACAGGAACAAAAGCAACAACTGAAGTTGCTTTAAATATTCAATCCAGAGAAGAGAAAGAAGAGGTAAAAGAGAAAACCGTCATTAAAGAAGTGATTAGAGAAGTCCCGGTAAACTCTGGTTATGGTTATTATTTGTTACCATATAGCAGTTATTCTTATTTAAATTATCCTGATATTTCTGGATTTTCAAAAGGTGAATTACGTCTAGCGAGAAATGAAATTTACGCTCGACATGGCTTTCTCTTTAAATCTGATGACTTGAGGGCTTATTTTAATAGCCAAGATTGGTATGTTCCAGATTCAAGCTATGGTGGCAATTTATCTTCTATCGAGAAATATAATGTGGATTTCATAAAATCTTATGAATAGGAAGTTTATGATGAAAAGCTTGTCCATTATCGCTGTCATTCTTGCTTGTGCGATTTCCTTCTTTATTCTTCTAAAGGATTCTCAATCAGAAATAGGTATTTTGAACAGCCTTTCGATGGAAAAAGATGAAAACAAGATTCGTGAAGAGAGCGTGGAGGTGACACACTCAAACGAAGAACAGGGGGAGCAGCCTAAGGATTCGAAGGACACTGTAAAAACAGAGGAGCAAGTGGCAGTGAATGCAGAGGTTACGAGCGAAGTGGTGATATCTCCAACAACGAACACAGAATCTTTTGTGATTGTGATTGATCCAGGTCATCAAGCAAAAGCCAATCTTGAACAAGAGCCAATTGGACCTGACGCCAGGGGGACAAAGTATAAAGTGACGGGTGGAACAACGGGTGTCGTCACAGGGAAGCCTGAATATGTGCTCACGCTTGAAGCAGCTCATTTGTTAAGAGTTCATTTAGAAAAGAAGGAATTCCAAGTTATCTTAACAAGGACTTCCCATGATGTGAACATAAGCAATCGAGAACGTGCGGAAATAGCGAATAGGCATGGAGCAGATTTGTTTGTCCGGCTCCATGCAGATGGATCAGAAAGTTCTGAAACGAGCGGTTTTTCGGTTCTCGTCCCTGCCAAAGATAATCCATATACAACAGCTGTTTACGAAGATAGTTACAGTGCTGCACAATTCGTTCTCACCCACCTATCAAAAGAAATACCGATTCATCAGAACGGCATCTTTTTTAGAAATGATATGTCAGGTTTTAATTGGTCAAAGGTTCCTGTCATTCTACCAGAAATCGGCTTTATGACGAACCCTGAAGAAGATAAAAAACTATCAGAAGAAGCCTATTTAACACATGTGATGGAATTATTAGCTTCTGGCATTGAAGAGTACGTTAAAGAGAAGTCTAAGACTAAAGACAGTCCGAGTTAAATTCGGAGTTTTATCGGAACCCTATCATTGGTAGGGTTCGTATTTATTTTTATGAAAAGCTGTGAAAGATATTAAAACCGTCCCTACGTGTTAAGATTTTACTTTAATGGGCTCAGACACCTTAATTCTAAGATTTCTAGTTTGGAGGAAATCACTCAGAATGCAACAACAATTGTTAACTTGTTCATTACTATGTTTTTGGCGGTGCTGTTTGCTATATTGATTCTGATAAAATAATAGGATAATTGTAATTTTATGTTTAAATGAATAAAGAGATTGTGACAGATTATTCTTCTTAAACGAAAGGGCATCTTTCTACAAGAAGGTTGAAGTGCTTTATTTATTGAAGTAGGAACAAAAGAGTTAAATCAAAAGCATATATTTAATATGAGGAGATGATTCTTTGGTTAGTCTATTGGAAAATATATTCCAAATATCAGCAATAATACTGCTCCTATGTTCATTCTATTATTATAGACATTTT
>CAWBCW010000025.1:0-9816 GCA_963787345.1 uncultured Bacillaceae bacterium
GGGCATCAATCCCGTGTGGTTGAATTTAATGAAGCAGCAGTGAAATTAGCAAAAAAAGCAGCATCAGAGGGAGGACAATACGTTCTAGGGACGATTGGAGGAATTAGAAGCGTTCGAACAACAGATACGACACTAGAAGAGGTATTAGAAGCCATTCGTGAACAAGCAGAAGTTTTAATCGACGGGGATTTAGATGGACTTTTACTTGAAACCTATTACGACTTTGAAGAGTTAAAAGAAACATTAATCATGTTACGTCAAATGACGGAAATGCCAATTATTGCACAAGTATCTATGCATGAACCTGGCGTATTGCAAAATGGGATGTCATTAAATGATGCGTTACATGAACTAGAAAACTTAGGTGCTGATATTGTAGGCGTGAATTGCCGTCTAGGTCCGCATCATACCATTAAAGCGTTTGAAGGAGTAGAATTGCCTAAGAAAGCAATTCTATCAGCCTATCCTAATGCCTCCTTATTAGATATTGAGGAAGGCCGTGTCATTTATGAATCAGAAGTTGATTATTTTGCGCGGGCGGCAGTACAATTAAGAGATCAAGGGGTTCGCTTAATTGGTGGATGTTGTGGAACAACACCTAAACATATAGAGGCAGTTAAGAACAAACTTACAAACTTAAAACCAATCGAGAAAAAAGTAGCCATACACCAACAAGCAATCGAGGCTTCTGATCCAGAACCAAGACGATTAGAACCTCTACATGAAAAGGTAAAGCGCGAACGTTCGATTATCGTAGAGTTAGATACGCCTCGTCACTTAGAAAAGGATGCTTTTGTTCAAGGGGCTAAAATACTTTATCACGAAGGTGCCGATATTGTCATGATGGCGGATAACTCATTAGCATCCCCGAGAATGAGCAATATGGCCATGGGATCGATTTTAAAATTGCAACATGAGATTCGTGTCATGCCACATATTACCTGTCGAGATCGGAATTTAATTGGCTTGCAATCACATTTAATGGGACTGAATGCATTGGGCCTTCACGATATTTTAGCGGTCACAGGGGATCCAACAAAAATAGGGGATTTCCCAGGGGCAACGAGTGTATACGACGTATCTTCTATGGAATTAATTTCGTTAATTAAGCAATTAAATGAAGGGATTTCCTTCTCTGGGAAAACATTGCGTAAAAAAGCGAACTTCTCGGTGGCTGCGGCATTTAATCCTAACGTCCGCGCGTTAGACCGTGCCGTTAGTCGACTCCAAAAGAAAATTGAGCATGGCGCAGATTACTTTATTTCTCAACCTGTTTACTCGAAAGAAAAAATCGTTGAAATTTATGAAGCAACGAAGCATTTAAAAGCACCAGTCTATATTGGCATTATGCCTTTAACTAGTTTTAGAGGTTCGGAATTTATCCATTACGAAATTCCAGGAATTAAGCTTTCAGATGAAGTGCTACAACGAATGAAAGCTTGCCAAGGAGATAAAGTCCGAGAAGCGGAAGAAGGCGTTTCGATTGCAAAAGAATTGCTTGATACGGCGGTGAAATACTTCCATGGAATTTATTTAATTACACCATTCCTACGTTACGAAATGACCGTTCAACTCATGCAATATATTAAACAACTAGATGAGAAAAACAAAGGAGTACAAGTAAATGCATAATCAGTTAATCGAAGAACAATTGCAAAAAAAGATAGTAATTATCGATGGGGCAATGGGGACCATGCTTCAAGGAGAGAATTTAACAGCAGATGACTTTGGTGGAGAAGAATTAGAAGGCTGTAATGAAAATCTCGTATTAACTCGACCAGATATTCTATCGAAGATTCATCGTCAGTATTTAGAGGCTGGTGCTGATATTATTTGTACGAATACATTTGGCGGAACTCCGCTTGTATTAAATGAATATGGCTTAGGGGCAAAAGCGGAAGAAATTAATAAACGTGCCGTAAAATTAGCAGTTGAAGCTGCCGAGGAATTTTCAACTTCAGATTGGCCTCGTTTTGTAGCAGGTGCGATTGGTCCAACCACCAAAACGTTATCGGTAACGGGTGGGATTTCATTTGATGAACTATCTGAAAACTTTTATATACAAGCAAAAGCATTAATTGAGGGAGGCGCTCATTTACTTTTACTAGAAACGAGCCAAGATATGCTGAATGTAAAAGCAGCAACGCTTGGTATGAATCGAGCATTTAACGAAACAAATAAGAAATTGCCAATCATGATATCGGCGACAATCGAACCGATGGGAACGACACTAGCAGGACAAACCATTGAATCATTCTATATCTCTATTGAACATATTCAACCGGTTTCAATTGGCTTAAACTGTGCGACAGGTCCAGAGTTTATGACAGATCATATTCGTTCGTTGTCTGAATTGTCAACAAGCTATGTTAGTTGTTATCCAAATGCGGGTTTACCGGATGAAGAAGGTCATTACCATGAGTCGCCTGAATCTTTATCCATAAAATTAAAAGGTTTTGCTGAAAAAGGTTGGTTAAATATTGTCGGTGGCTGTTGCGGTACGACACCTGATCATATTAAAGCAATCTATGATGCAGTAAAAGATTTTGAGCCAAGAAAACGTCCAGAACATACACACGGTCATGTCGTAGCGGGAATTGACCCATTGTTATATGACGACTCCATGCGTCCGTTATTTATCGGGGAACGTACAAATGTGATTGGTTCACGTAAATTTAAACAATTAATTATAGATGGTAAATTTGAAGAAGCAGCTGAAATTGCAAGAGCACAAGTAAAAAATGGCGCGCATGTCATTGATCTTTGTTTAGCAAATCCAGACCGCGACGAATTAGAAGATATGCGAAACTTTATGCAAGAAGTCGTAAAAAAAGTAAAAGTACCTCTTGTCATTGATTCAACGGATGAACGTGTGATTGAAGAGGCGTTAAAGTTTTCGCAAGGGAAGGCCATAATCAATTCGATTAACCTAGAAGATGGTGAAGAACGGTTTGATGCGGTCATGCCAATTGTAAAAAAATATGGCGCTTCTGTCGTTGTTGGAACCATTGATGAAGTAGGCATGGCGGTTGACCGGGCACGTAAATTACAAGTTGCCCAGCGTTCTTATCAGTTGTTAACTGAAAAATGGGGACTTGCTCCAGAAGACATCATTTTCGATCCATTAGTGTTCCCGGTTGGAACCGGTGATGAACAATATATTGGTGCCGCAGAAGAAACAATTGAAGGAATACGTGCGATTAAAGAAAAATTCCCGAATGCTTTAACCGTATTAGGCGTAAGTAATGTTTCATTCGGTCTTCCTCCAGTAGGCCGTGAAGTGTTAAATGCAATCTATTTATATCACTGTACGCAAGCAGGTTTAGACTATGCGATTGTAAATACTGAAAAGTTAGAACGTTATGCTTCCATTCCTGAAGAAGAAATTCAATTGGCGAATGATTTAATTTTTAATACAAACGATGAAACACTTGCGAAATTTGCAGACTTTTATCGTGGTAAGAAAAAAGAAAAGTCAGTTGTGAATCTCCCTGCGACTGTAGAAGAACGACTAGCCTATTACATTGTTGAAGGAACGAAAGAAGGGTTAATTCCTGATTTAGAAGAGGCAAGAAAAATCTTTGACAGTCCATTAAACATTATTAATGGTCCATTAATGGCTGGGATGTCTGAGGTAGGTCGCCTATTCAATGATAATCAATTAATCGTTGCAGAAGTATTGCAAAGTGCAGGTGTTATGAAAGCGGCAGTCGCACATTTAGAACAATACATGGAAAAAACAGATAATAGTGCTGGGAAAGGGAAAATGGTTCTTGCAACTGTAAAAGGGGATGTTCATGATATTGGGAAAAACTTGGTGGAGATTATTTTAAGTAATAATGGCTATAAAGTAGTGGATTTAGGGATCAAGGTAACGCCAGCCCAGTTAATTGAAGCAATAAGAGCAGAACAGCCTGATTTTGTTGGATTATCAGGTTTACTTGTAAAATCTGCACAACAAATGGTGTTAACAGCACAAGACTTCAAAGCTGCTAATATCGATGTACCGATATTAGTAGGTGGTGCTGCATTATCAAAACGCTTTACAGAAACGAAAATTGCAGCTGAATACGATGGACCTGTCATTTATTCAAAAGATGCAATGAAAGGGTTAGAACAAGCCAATCGTTTAATGGATCCTAGTGAACGTGAAGTACTTGTGCAAGAACTTCATGACGCAATAGAAAAACGCTTGCTTGCTGATGAAAAACGTGCAGCACTACCAGTTAAAGAAGTAACTGAAAAGAAAGTTCGCACCATTTCAGAAGCACCCGTGTTTATTCCGAGAGATTTAAAAATGCGTGTATTAAAAAATTATTCCGTTGCTCATCTACAACCTTATGTGAATATGCGTACATTGATTGGCCACCATTTAGGGCTTAAAGGAAAAGGAAGCATTGAAAAACTATTAGCTGAGGGTGATAGTCGTGCTACGGAATTATATGATTTGGTCACTAGTTTCCTAGAATCAAAAGTATTAAATCCATCTGGTATGTACCGATTCTTCCCAGCTCAAGCGGAAGGTGATGATGTGATCATCTATCATCCGGAAGATGCTAAAACAGAAATTGAGAGATTCCAATTCCCTCGTCAACAAGAAGCGCCGTTTTTATGTTTAGCTGACTTTTTAAAGCCAGTAGAAAGCGGAGAGATGGACTATGTCGCATTAATGGTTGTAACAGCAGGGCATGGTGCGAGAGAAATTGCCGATCAATATAAAAACGAAGGTAAGTTTTTAGAAAGCCATGCATTATTATCAACAGCATTAGAGCTGGCAGAAGGATTTGCTGAACGAATCCATCAGGAAATTCGCGATGGATGGGGATTCCCTGATGCGACGGATTTTACGATGCGGGATCGTTTTGCGGCAAAATATCAAGGACAACGCTTCTCATTTGGCTATCCGGCTTGTCCCAATTTAGAAGACCAAGAAAAATTATTTAAATTATTAAAACCAGAACAGATCGGTGTAAACCTAACAGAAGGATTCATGATGGAACCTGAAGCCAGTGTTTCGGCAATTGTTTTTGCACATCCCGATGCAAGATACTTTAATGTGTAATCGATGTTGATTCCTTCAAAGAGAATATAATCGTACATGTAGAGGAATTACACTGGCTTGTAAGAATAACAAGGCTGTTTTCGTAAAGTTTGTTGTTAAAATCTAAAGGCCGATTTTAACGTAGAAAAAGCTATTTTGTGCATTCGAATTAAATTTGCAGCTCTTTCCTCAAAAATAAATAGCAATTTCAACATGAAAACAATAACAATTAGCTTTATTTCTCTCCAAAAGCAACAAGATTTGAGAAAAGAGCCAATAACAATGATTTAAAATAAGACAACGTAATTTCTAAAAAAAGAAGGAGACAAGCTCATTTCAAAATATAATAGATGAAGAAACTCCAATTCTGTTAAATTGGTAAAAATCAGGAAACAAAAGAATATAGTGTACCCCAAAAAGTTAGATTTTCACTCTAACTTTTTGGGGTAACATCAGAAACGTCCCCATGTTTTTAGCTACGATCAGTCACAAAAATCTTCACCACCTACATATTAACAAACGGAATCGTGGTATCTAGTTCACCTCTGATCCGTTTAATGTTTATCTTTTCACCCTTAAGCCATTGATCAAAATCAAAGATCACTGGTCGTTTATCTCCTCCAAGGGCAAACCAGGCACTCCTACTATTCGGGAAATAACCAGCTGTATGTAAGGTTCCCGCCCATGCTCCATATTTTTTTGAGAATACCCCTTTGTCCGTGCTGTTCATCATCTGAAAAGCGGAGTTCGCATTTAAAGAGTGGCTTTTATGGTCCTTCATCGCTTGATATCTTTGGAGAGAATCATCGATTTGGTAACGATTCTCATGGGTTAATACGTCAAAATGATTGGTACAAATATTGGATTGATGGAGAATTACTTCTCTTGGTGAGGCTTCAACGACGATGGACTTCCCCGTTTGATCAAGTAGCACATAGCTAAACGAACGACGATGAGGAATTTCTTTTAGAAGTGAAATAGCTTCCTCTACATTGGCACAAGTTTCTAACACGATCCGTCCAATCATATTGCAAATAAACCCAGTATCGGATCTCATACGATTGATCAGATTGTATCCCATGGATAATCCTTTTTCGTTGATCCCATCTGTACGACCTGTAATTTGCATGGTTGGGCCAATCGTTGCATAGCCGTGGTCTGTCGGTTGATATAGAATATAACGTCCTTCATAGGAGAAGGGGTCATTATCATAGTTTCGCATGAGAAATTCGGGTCCTGTGAAAATCGAGCAACCGCTTTTTCCATATTCTAGATAATAGCCACCAAATTGAAGGATGGTGTCGGTCATCCTCATTTGTAAAGAATCGGACAATCCGTTTAACTCATCCCATATCCCAGGAGCAAAGGATTCTATCATTTTTTTAACTTCGATTTCATCGATCCTAAAATTATAGACTGTGGATGGTTTGCGCCAAAATCTTTCACGATTAGCAAGAATAAGAGAATCCTTTAATAGCTCGCCTTGCCTATATCCAAAATCATAATGATTTCCTTGAAACTGAATTACATCGCTGTATACGCTTATCACTTTTTTCCTCCAGTTTCCATTCAATAAGGAAATTCTACTAGATGAAAGGGATAAAATCAAAATATCGAGAGTCTTCACAGATACTGTATGAAAAAGTTAGTCAAAAGTATTATCTTAGAGGATTATGATTTTATCATCGGGGCTAGAATGAACTTTAAATCCATCTCGTTATCAAGGATCATAATGTCTTTTGTGCTTAAAGCTTTAAAAAAGGCTGTTTTCGTAAAGTTTGTTGTTAAAATCTAAAGGCCGATTTTAACGTAGTAAAAGTTATTTTGTGCATTTGAATAAAATTTGTAGCTCTTTTCTCAAAATAAAAAGCAATTTCAACATGAAAACAATAACAATTAGTTTTTTTCCTCTCCAAAAGCAACAAAGTTTGAGAAAAGAGTCTTAAAAAATGATTTTTCATTGGTCTTCAATATGTGTTTTAATTCATAATATTAATTATATTATGACATTTATATAGCAATAATATAGAAATTTTAGTAGTATAAAAGTATTAAAATATTGGGAGAGAATTGCATGAAAAAATGTCATTTGTGTAGTCAAATGAATCGCGAAGATAGCTCTTTTTGCTCAGAATGTGGGGCTTCTCTTGCTGATCAACCTTTAAGGTCTGCATACAAGGAAGAAAGTAACGAAAAGGTTTACAAAACGCGCAATCGAAAAACGCCGATTGTCATAGCGCTTGTCGCTATTCTTTTCATTGGTTTATTTACTGGCTATCAATTATTATCAAAGAAGTATAGTGAGGAAGCGGTGATTGAGCAATTTAAATCAGCTCTTATTAAGAAAGACAAGGTCATGTTGAAGGAATTGATTGTACCGTCTGATTCTCGCTTAAAGGTCAATAATCAAAGTTTGGATGCTTTAATTGCCCTTATTGATAAGGAGCCATCCTTAATTCAAGATATCGAAAATTCATTACATGAAGAGGAACTAGGAAACAATTTATTTTCCTTACGAGAGGAAGGGAAACATTTCGGGATATTTGACCGTTATGTAGTCGATACGCTAGGGTATTTTATTACATTCAATGATCCTGGTGTAGAAACAATCATCTCTTTAAATGAAAGTGAAATTGGAATTCTCGATGGATCAAAGGAAACAACAGAATTTGGCCCTTTTTTAGCAGGTACATATACTGTAAAAGCAGCCTATAAAAAAGACGGGAAAACAAATGAAGATGCCATTACTGTTACGTTAACAGGAACAAAAGCAACAACTGAAGTTGCTTTAAATATTCAATCCACTGAAGAGAAAGAAGAAGTAAAAGAGAAAACGGTCATAAAAGAAGTGATTAGAGAAGTCCCAGTAAACTCTGGATATGGTTATTATTTGTTACCACATAGCAGTTATTCTTATCTAAATTATCCTGATATTTCTGGGTTTTCCAAAAGTGATTTACGTATAGCGAGAAATGAAATTTATGCTCGACATGGCTTTATCTTTAAATCTGATGACTTGAGGGCTTATTTTAAAAGTCAAGATTGGTATATTCCAAATTCAAGCTATGGCGGCAATTTATCTTCTATCGAGAAATATAATGTAGATTTCATAAAATCTTATGAATAGGAAGTTCATGATGAAAAGTTTGTCCATTATCGCTGTCATCCTTGCTTGTGCCATTTCCTTCTTTATTCTTCTAAAGGATTCTCAATCAGAAATAGGTATTTTGAACAGCCTTTCGATGGAAAAAGATGAAAATAAGATTCGTGAAGAGAGCGTGGAGGTGACACACTCAAACGAAGAACAGGGGGAGCAGCCTAAGGATTCGAAGGACACTGTAAAAACAGAGGAGAAAGTAGCAGTGAATGCAGAGGTTACGAGCGAAGTGGTGACATCTCCAACAACGAACACAGAACCTTTTGTGATTGTGATTGATCCAGGGCATCAAGCAAAAGCAAATCTTGAGCAAGAGCCAATTGGACCCGATGTCAGAGAAACAAAGTATAAAGTTACGGGTGGAACAGCGGGTGTCGTCACAGGGAAGCCTGAATATGTGCTCACGCTTGAAGCAGCTCATTTGTTAAGAGCTCATTTAGAAAAGAAGGGATTCCAAGTTATCTTAACAAGGACTTCCCATGATGTGAACATAAGCAATCGAGAACGTGCGGAAATAGCGAATAGGCATGGAGCAGATTTGTTTGTCCGGCTCCATGCAGATGGATCAGAAAGTTCTGAAACGAGCGGTTTTTCGGTTCTCGTTCCTGCCAAAGATAATCCATATACAACGGCTGTTTACGAAGATAGTTACAGTGCTGCACAATTCGTTCTCACCCACCTATCAAAAGAAATACCGATTCATCAGAACGGCATCTTTTTTAGAAATGATATGTCAGGTTTTAATTGGTCAAAGGTTCCTGTCATTCTACTAGAAATCGGCTTTATGACGAACCCTGAAGAAGACAAAAAACTATCAGAAGAAGCCTATTTAACACATGTTATGGAATTATTAGCTTTTGGCATTGAAGAGTACGTTAAAGAGAAGTCTAAGACTAAAGACAGTCCGAGTTAAATTCGAAGTTTTATCGGAACCCTATCATTGGTAGGGTTCGTATTTATTTTTATGAAAAGCTGTGAAAGATATTGAAACCGTCCCTACGTGTTAAGATTTTACTTTAATGGGCTCAGACACCTTAATTCTAAGATTTCTAGTTTGGAGGAAATCACTCAGAATGCAACAACAATTGTTAAGCTCGTCCATTACTATGTTTTTGGCGGTGCTGTTTGCTATATTGATTCTGATAAAATAATAGGATAATTGTAATTTTATGTTTAAATGAATAAAGAGATTGTGACAGATTGTTCTTAAACGAAAGGGCATCTTCCTACAAGAAGGTTGAAGTGCTTTATTTATTGAAGTAGGAACAAAAGAGTTAAATCAAAAGCATATATTTAATGTGAGGAGATGATTCTTTGGTTAGTCTATTGGAAAATATATTCCAAATATCAGCAATAATACTGCTCCTATGTTCATTCTATTATTATAGACATTTTAAAAAAGTTAAGAGAGAAAAAAACTAACTTTATTTGAACTTTCAATTTATATCATAACTCAAGTTGCAATGTATCTTTGTGCAGGTAGTTATCTACTTCTGTTTTTGGATAGAAATTATTAAACTAGCGGGTAGTGATTCTTCAAGAGCGAAGGAGCGCTATTTTGCTTATTGAAGTAAAACTCTTAATCGTTCAACAAGCGATTAGGATATTTCAGTAAAAT
>CAWBCW010000026.1:0-52500 GCA_963787345.1 uncultured Bacillaceae bacterium
CGTCACCTCTTGGCGACTTAATTATATTAACAAATTTAATATTAAAAGTCAACAACTTTTTAATATTTACTTTACAAAGCAAATTGCCTTGGTAACAGCAACGCTTTATGCTATACCACCTTCATTATTTTAACGCAAGAACCTTTTTATAATTTTATTGTCATATAACTTTATTGTCATTAGACTTTCCTTGTTAGCAAGTCTATATTCATAAAGGCTCTTTTCTCAAACTTTGTTGCTTATTGGTGAGAAAAAAAAAGAGGATTGTTGTTATGATCATATTGACACTACCAATTTATTTTCGAGAAAAGAGCTACAGACTAATTACGAATGCACAAAATAGCCATTTCTACACTAAAATCAGCCTTTAGACTTTAACAACAAACTTTATGAAAACAGCCTTCATATAAAAAACCCTTTCCCTTACAATCCTCCAATATGGAAGATTTAAAGGAAAAAGGTTTATATAGATTACTTGTGACGCATTTGCGGAAAGAGTAATACATCCCGTATAGATGGTGAGTTTGTAAGTAGCATTACTAATCGATCAATTCCAATTCCAAGTCCACCTGTTGGAGGCATACCGTATTCTAATGCTTCAACAAAGTCCTCATCCATTTCATGTGCCTCATCATTTCCTTGCTCACGCTCTATTAGCTGCGCCCAAGTATTTTTTTATACAAAAATACCTCTTTCCTTTGAATAACTCTTATAAAGAGTTTCTCAGAAAAGAGGCTGATTCATACCATTTATTTTTGACGCATTGATGGGAATAGTAATACATCACGAATAGATGGTGAATTTGTAAGCAGCATAACTAAACGATCAATTCCAATCCCAAGGCCACCAGTAGGAGGCATTCCGTATTCTAACGCTTCAACGAAATCATCATCCATTTCATGGGCTTCATCATTTCCTTGTTCGCGTTCTATTAATTGAGCTTCAAAACGTTCACGCTGGTCAATAGGATCATTTAATTCGGTAAATGCATTTGCATGCTCACGAGCTACAATAAATAATTCAAAACGATCCGTAAACCGTGGATCATCTTCATTTTTCTTTGCAAGAGGCGAAATTTCAACCGGATGACCATAGATGAAAGTTGGTTGAATTAATTTTTCCTCTACTCTTTGCTCAAAGAATTCATTAAGAATATGTCCATATTCCATCGAGTCTTTAATTTCAATTCCATTTTCTTTCGCAAGTTTTTTCGCTTCTTCTGTTGTCGTGACACCCCAGAAGTCTACTCCTGTATATTCTTTTATTGCATCAACCATGTGCTGCCTTTTCCATTGAGGTTTTAATTCTATTTCGTATTCACCATATTGAATGGTCGTAGTACCTAGCACCTCTTGAGCAACATGGGCAACTAAATTTTCTGTCAAAGCCATAATATCCTGATAATCTGCATACGCTTCATAAAGCTCAATCATCGTAAATTCTGGATTATGTCTTGTCGATACCCCTTCATTACGAAATACACGGCCAATTTCATAAACCTTTTCAAGTCCACCAACAATTAGTCGTTTTAAATGAAGTTCAATGGCAATTCGCATGTATAATTCCATATCTAATGCATTATGGTGTGTGACAAAGGGACGAGCTGCTGCTCCTCCAGCAATAGAATGCAACATTGGCGTCTCAACTTCTAGATATCCATTACGATCTAAATAGTTTCGAATTGAACGGATGATCTGACTTCTTGTAATAAACGTTTGTTTACTTTCTTGACTCACAATTAAATCTAAGTAACGTTGACGATATCTTTGTTCCACGTCTTTTAAGCCATGGAATTTATCAGGTAGTGGACGTAATGCTTTCGTCAGTAAAATAAGGTCCGTTGCCTTAACGGATAATTCACCTACTTTTGTTTTAAAAACCTGTCCAGTTATCCCAACAATATCTCCTAAATCTACTAAGTTAAAGATCTCATATTGATCGGGACCTACTGCATCTTGGCGAACGTAAATTTGCACTTGTCCACTTAAATCCTGAATATGTGCAAAACCCGCTTTTCCCTTTCCGCGTTTCGTCATTATCCGGCCGGCAATGGTAACCATATTTTTTTGATTGTCTAATTCTTCTTTTTCGAACTCTCCATATTTTTCAAGGATCTCTGCGGCTAAATGAGAGCGTTCAAACCGTTTACCGAAAGGATCCAGTCCTTTTTCGTGTAACTCGTTTAACTTCTCCCTCCTTACTTGCATTTGGTCATTTATTTCTTCATGACTCATTTCGTTCATCTCCTATATAATGTCTTTTATATGTAAGCTAAAAAATCAATCGGTTTAATTTGCATACTTTATCATTTTACACAAAGTATATCAATCATAAAAGTTTTATCAAAAAGTTTAGCTAGGAAACTGCGTTTTTCTATAGTAGTTGCTGAATATACATAAAAACTGCCAGATTGATACTTCCGGCAGTTTCCCAATTTAACCAACCTGTGTTTGGTTTTCAACTAGTCCATATAATAGAGAAGCAAGTTCCTCTCTTGTATTGCACTCATTGACGGCATCTCGAACACGGGCATTCCCTTGAATTCCTTTTAAATACCAAGCAGCATGTTTTCGCATTTCCCTGACGCCAACATTTTCACCTTTTAATCCAATAAGACGATCAAGATGAAGCATACAAACATCAATTTTTTCGCGCGGGGATGGTTCTCCCGTTAATTTACCTGTTTCTAAATATTTAACCGTACTGTAAATCATCCATGGATTACCTAAAGCTGCACGGCCAATCATGACTCCATCACAGCCTGTTTCCTCAAGCATTCTTTTGGCATCTTGTGGAGTTGCAACATCACCATTGCCGATAATAGGTATATTCACGGATTGTTTTACTTCACGGATAATATCCCAATTCGATGTTCCTTCATACATTTGAACCCTAGTACGACCATGAAGAGCGACAGCTTTCCCACCTGCCCGTTCAACTGCTTGAGCATTTCGAACGGCATAGATATGATCTTCATCCCAACCCATTCTCATTTTGACGGTTACAGGTTTCTCTACCGCATCTACAACCGCTGCAACCATTTCGTAAATTTTATTCGGATCTAAAAGCCATTTTGCTCCTGCATCGACCTTTGTGATCTTCGGAACAGGACACCCCATATTAATATCTATTATGTCAGCATTTGTGTTTTCATCTACAAATTTAGCTGCTTCAACTAAAGTTTGTTTTTCTCCGCCGAAGATTTGTAGGCTCAATGGCTTTTCTCGTTCATCTATATACAACATATTTAACGTTCTTTCATTTTTATATACGATCCCTTTATCGCTTACCATTTCTGCACAGACAAGTCCCGCCCCGAATTCTTTAACGGTTAAGCGAAAGGCAACATTGCAAACTCCCGCCATTGGAGCTAACACAACCGGATTTTTCATTTCAACATTACCGATTTTTAGCATTTATCCGTCCTCCATTTATTCGCTTATATTTTCTAGACTGATCTGAATTCATCTATACTGACTTCAAGTAAAGTTGACATTTTTTCAATTAACTCGCTCGGAGGCATTCGATTTCCTCTTTCGATTTCACCTAAAATCGACACAGAGATTCCTAGTTTCTTTGCGAAACCCTCTTGTGTAAACCCCTTTAGTTTGCGAAATGCACGAATCCGTCTTCCCCATTTTTCTCTTTCCATAGCCGAACTCCTTCTTTATCAGGTAACTCATCCGCGACCTTGCTTAGTGGCTTATTAAGTGATGTAATGACCGCATCAGGACTGATCTCCAGTAATGGAATGATAACAAATGATCTTTCAAACATACGGGGATGAGGTATAACAAGCCTCTCAGATATAATATTTTCATCATTAAATAGTAAAATGTCAAGGTCTATTGTTCTTGGTCCCCAATGTATCTCCCTTTTTCTACCTAATTCCTTTTCAGTTTCTAAACAGGCTTCTAATAGCTCATTGGCTGAGAGCTCTGTTTTTAATTGAGCTGCCATATTTAAAAATAAATCCTGATCAGCATAACCAATTGGATCTGTCTCATAGATGGAGGAAACATTTACTACTTCTATTGGATATGAAGATTCTAATGTCTTCAAAGCCTCTTTTAAAAATTCAAATCGATCACCGATATTTGAGCCTAGTGATATAAATGCCTGATTCATGTTAGCGACGACTCCTTACGATCTCAACTGCGACGGATTGATAATGTCCTTTAATCGGAGGATTTGGCTTAATCATCTTTACAGAAACCGTGTTAACCTTTTCAAATTTCGTTAAAATCTGTTCTGCGATATTTTCTGCAACAGCTTCAATTAATTGATAAGGTGCACCTTCCACTACGTCTTCACAAACTTGAAAGAGATCTACATAACTGATCGACTCATGCAAATCATCGGTAATTCCTGCTCTTTTTAAATCGGTTTCTACAACTAAATCAACTACAAATCGTTGGCCTAGTACTGTTTCCTCAGGAAGGACCCCATGATAACCGTAGAACTCCATCCCATTAACATAAATTTTATCCAACTTAATCTTCCTTTCCAACGAGCGCATCCATCATTTTCGCCATTCTGCTCATCTCTTTCACATCATGAACCCGAAAAATTTGACAGCCTTTTTGAATTCCATAACAAACAGCTGCTCCAGTCCCTTCCATACGTTCGTTGACAGGCAGATTTAATACATTGCCTATCATTCTTTTACGAGAAGGACCTAGTAAAACAGGATAACCAAGTGCAACAAATGTATCTAAATTTCTCATCATTTCAATATCATAAGAATCTTTGGCAAAACCAATCCCTGGGTCTAAAATAATTTGATTGTCTTGGACACCGGCTTTCTTCACAATCGCGATACTTTCAAAGATATCATTCAGAGTATCTCGGAAAAAGGATTGATACTCTTGATTATCACGATTATGTTGGAGAATAATCGGTACTTGTAACTCGGCAGCCACGTACCCCATATTAGGGTCAGCCTTCGCCCCCCATATATCATTGATAATATGAGCCCCCGCCTTAATAGACTCTCTCGCCGTTTCAGCTTTAAAAGTATCAATGGATAAAGGAACAGGTACCGCCTCTTTCAAGGCCTCAATAACTGGGATCACACGGCTCAATTCCTCATCAACCGAGATCGGCGTGTACCCTGGTCGAGTAGATTCTCCGCCAATATCAATAAGGTCGGCCCCGTTTTCAACCAACTCTTTCGCACGATGTATAGCTTGGTCTATTTTATTATATTTACCTCCGTCAGAAAAGGAATCTGGAGTTACATTTAAAATTCCCATAATTAATGATTTCTTCCCATAATCAAGCGTGTAAGAACCGCATTGAATGATTTGATTAGACATATAGCACCTCAATTTGTAATTAATTCTTGTATTTCTTTATGATAATATAAATGCGATAAAAAGAAAAACCGATCATCAAACCAAAAAAGGCCTCCCTTGAAAGAGAGAGCCTTTTAATAGATAAATAATTATTCTTCAAACTGGAATAATGCAGTACTTAAGTAACGTTCACCGTTATCAGGAATAACCGCTACTACCTTTTTACCTTTTCCAAGTTGTTTTGCTACTTTTAAAGCGGCATGTACTGCAGCACCTGCTGAGATACCACCTAGAATTCCTTCCTCTTGACCTACACGACGAGAAGCTTCAAAAGCTTCGTCATTCGTAACTGTAATCACTTCATCATAAACTTCTGTATTTAATACGTCCGGTACAAACCCTGCACCAATCCCTTGAATTTTATGGGGACCTGGTTTACCACCGGAAATAACAGGTGAGTCTGCTGGTTCAACTGCGTAAACTTTAATTTCTGGGAACTTTTCTTTAAGCACTTCTCCAGCTCCAGTAATCGTTCCACCCGTACCAATCCCTGCCACAAACGCATCAAGTCCATCACTAAATTGTTCAACTAGTTCTTTACCTGTTGTATGACGGTGAACTTCAGGATTTGCAAGGTTTTCAAATTGTTGAGGAATGTAGTAGCCATGTTGATCAGCAAGTTCATTTGCCTTTGCAATTGCACCTTTCATTCCTTCAGCTCCTGGAGTTAATATAAGCTGAGCACCATAAGCACGGAGCAGATTACGACGTTCTAAACTCATTGTATCTGGCATAACTAAAACAGCTTTATACCCTTTTGCAGCGGCAACCCACGCTAAACCAATACCAGTATTCCCACTAGTAGGTTCAACAATTGTGTCGCCAGCCTTTAATTTGCCGCTCTTCTCAGCAGCTTCGATCATTGCAAGTGCGATACGGTCCTTTACACTGCTCCCTGGGTTCATATACTCTAATTTTAGATATACATCTGCGCTACCCTCATCAACAACATGATTTAACTTAACGACCGGAGTTCCCCCGATTAATTCGGTAACAGATTGAAATACTTTAGCCATAAATAACAGCACCCTTCCCTATTCCGAGTAATTATATTGGTTTTATTTAAATTTAGCAGTATTTTCAAAAATTGTCAATTATTAAATTAGGGAAAAACTCTATTTTGATTCTTTTTTAAGCTCTTCTAACTCTTCTTTAGAGTAATGGTATTTTTCATTACAGAAATGACAATGAGCCTCAGCTTGACCATCTTCATCAATCATCTCTTGAATTTCTGTTTTTCCAAGACCAATAATCGCATTTCCAAATCGATCTTTAGAACAGGTACATGTAAAGGAAACGGGCATTTTCTCAAGAAATTTAACTTCCTCTTTCCCTAAAACCTCAATTAAAAGTTCCTCAGGAGACAAACCACTTTCAATCTGCTTTGAAATAGGTGGAATTTCACTTAACCGTTTTTCAATTTTTGTAATCGTCTCATCTTCCGTACCTGGCATTAACTGAATAATGAAGCCACCAGCTGCTAAAATCGTATTATCCGGATTAACTAATACTCCGACACCGACTGCAGAAGGGGTTTGTTCAGAGGTTGAAAAATAGTAGGTAAAGTCTTCACCTAACTCACCAGAAGTAATCGGCACTTGTCCAGTAAAATAATCACGTAAACCGATATCTTTTACGACAGTTAACATCCCATCGGTTCCTACTGCCCTTCTTACATCTAATTTCCCTTGCTGATTTAAATCAAAGTGTGTTTGTGGATTGGAAACGTAACCTCTTACTTCTCCTTTTGCATTGCTGTCCACCAAAATACGGCCAATTGGTCCGCCACCTTCAATTTTAACTGTTATTTTATTATCATCCGTTAACATAGCCCCCATTATAACCACAGCTGTCATCGCTCTGCCTAATGCAGCCGATGCTGTTGGCCATGTGTAGTGGCGACGCTGAGCTTCACCGACAGCATCTGTACTGCGAACTGCATATGCACGTACTTGTCCATTGTAGGCAAGTGCTTTAACTAAATAGTCTCCCATTTTATATCTCCTTCCATGTCTGTATAATTAGTATTTGTCAGTCAAAATTTTACAGTTCATTTTTTTATATTCTCCAAATTTCTTTTATAAATAAGCTGTAAGCCTTTTAATGTTAGATCAGGTTCAACAACATCAATTATATCTGTTTCTTGAGCAATAAGACTTGCTAATCCGCCTGTTGCGATTACGACAGGCTCCTGTTTACACTCTAACCGCATTCTCTTTACAATTCCTTCTACTTGTCCTACATACCCATATAGGATTCCTGATTGCATTGCAGCAACTGTATTCTTCCCAACAACTCCCCCATCAGGACGAGTAATTTCGATTCTTGGAAGTTTGGAGGCACGGGTATATAAGGCTTCAGTTGAAATCCCGATTCCTGGGGCAATGGCTCCACCCATGTATTGCTTATTCTCATTGATATAACAGTAAGTTGTAGCCGTACCGAAATCCACAATGATTAATGGACCTCCATATTCATGAATACCAGCAACAGCATTCACAATGCGGTCCGCACCTACTTCACGGGGATTATCATACTTTATATTTAAGCCGGTTTTCATACCTGGGCCAACAACCAATGGGGTTACACGGAAATATTTCTCACACATACTTTCTAGTGCCGTCATAATTGGAGGAACGACCGAAGATATTATGATACCAGTAATAGATGAAAAGTCTAGATTTTCATGTTCAAACAGACTTTTAATGGTCATTGCATATTCATCTGCTGTTTTACTTCGATTCGTTTCAATTCTCCAGTAAAATTTTAATTCATCCTCTTCATAAACGCCTAGAACAGTATTCGTGTTCCCTACATCAAATACAAAGATCATTTTATTCACCACATTTTCAGAAAGATTAAAATACTGCCAACATCATATCATAAAGAATAAGCTGATGTATAATTTAAAAAGCGAAAAAAAAGACGCTCGTTTAGGAGCGCCTTTTTATTTAAGAACGGTCATCATCATTCTTTTTCATCGGTTGATTCCTTTGTTTCCGAAGGTGATGGATTCTCTTCATCCTTTTTAGTGATATTCACTTTCACATTTTCAGTGGAAGCATCTATTACTTTTCCATTACTGCGATCCGGAAGGGTTCCATGTTCTGCTAAATGTTTAATTTGCTCCGCATCTAATGTTTCCACTTCAAGTAATGTTTTTGCAATAACATCTAATTTACCACGGTTCTCCGTAAGAATGTTACGAGCATTTTCATAACACTCTTTAATGATACGCTGAATTTCAAGGTCTATCTCATAAGCGGTCGCATCTGAGTAGTTCTGCTCGTTATGGAAATCGCGACCTAGGAATACTTGTCCCCCTTGCGATTGACCAAATTGAAGCGGTCCTAACTTTTCACTCATACCAAATTCGGTTACCATCCGGCGGGCGATCCCCGTTGCACGTTGGAAGTCATTATGGGCTCCTGTACTTGCTTCACCAAAGACAATGTCCTCAGATACACGGCCGCCAAGCAGACCGGTAATTTTATCAAGTAATTCAGGTTTCGTCATAAAGTAACGGTCCTCTTTTGGAAGCATAACGGCATATCCGCCAGCTTGACCACGAGGGACAATCGTAACCTTTTGAACAATTTCTGCATTATCTAGCATTAAACCAATAACAACATGTCCAGCTTCATGGAATGCCACAATATTTCTTTCCTTTTCAGAAATAACACGGCTCTTTTTGGCTGGTCCAGCAATAACACGGTCTGTCGCTTCATCAATATCAGTCATATCGATTTTCTTCTTATCTGAGCGGGCTGCAACTAGAGCAGCTTCATTTAAAAGGTTCTCAAGATCCGCACCAGAGAAGCCTGGTGTACGCTGAGCAATAGCCTTTAAATTTACATCCTCTGCAAGCGGTTTGTTTCTTGCATGTACTTTTAATACTGCTTCACGACCTTTTACATCAGGGCGATCGACCATGATTTGACGGTCAAAACGTCCTGGACGTAATAAGGCAGGGTCAAGAATATCAGCACGGTTTGTCGCAGCAATAATGATGATTCCTTCATTGCCTCCAAAGCCGTCCATTTCAACAAGCAATTGGTTCAATGTTTGTTCACGCTCGTCATGTCCACCACCAAGACCCGCACCACGTTGGCGGCCGACCGCATCAATTTCATCGATGAAAATAATACATGGCGCATTTTTCTTTGCATTCTCGAATAAGTCACGGACACGAGAAGCACCGACACCGACAAACATTTCAACAAAGTCTGAACCACTGATTGAGAAGAATGGAACTCCAGCTTCTCCTGCAGTAGCCCTTGCTAATAAAGTTTTACCAGTACCAGGAGGCCCAACTAAGAGTACTCCTTTTGGTATTCTTGCACCAAGCTCGACAAACTTTCGTGGGTCTTTCAAGAAATCAACAACTTCAATAAGTTCTTGTTTCTCTTCGTCCGCACCAGCAACATCTTTAAAGCGAACCTTTTTCTTGTCCTCTGTATAAAGCTTTGCTTTACTCTTACCAAAGTTCATAACTCGGCTTCCGCCACCTTGAGCTTGGTTCATTAAGAAGAAGAATAAAAGCAGAATAATCACAAATGGAATAATGGATGTAAAGAAAGTCACCCAACCACTTGTTTCTTTAGCAGGCAATTTATCGACGGTTATATCTGCTGCCATTGAATTTATTCGTTCAACCTCGCTGTCAGTATTCGAGACATAAGTAATAAATTGTTTACCCTCTTCATAACCTTTCAGCACGCCGCGTACTTCTAATACGCCCCGCTCAGGTTGTGTAGTTAGTTTTGTTACCTCACCACTATTAAGTTTTTCAATAAACTGATCATAAGTTAAGCTATCAGTTGGCTGATTTCCGCCATTAAAGAAACTGACAACTCCAATGATGACTAAAAAGATTAATAAATAAAAGATGGTATTACGGAAAATCCGATTCATCCCTTACCTCCTCCCACGGTCAAGAAACTATAGTGTGTATAGTACCACAGTAAATCCAGTTATTACAAGAATTTGCACTCGTATAACTTAAGTAAAATCAAGTAGATCACATATCTAAGATAAAAAAATCATTATTACTCTGGACTACTATATACTTCCGGCTTTAATACGCCGATATATGGTAAGTTTCGATATCGCTCTGCATAATCTAAACCATACCCTACTACAAATGCATCAGGAACAATAAATCCAACATAATCAGCTCGAATATCTGCTTTTCGACCAGTTGGTTTATCTAATAATGTCACAATTTTAACCGACTTTGCTTTTCGATAATGAAGTAACTCCACTAAATAGCTTAGCGTTAACCCACTATCAATAATATCTTCAATAATGAGAACATCACGACCTTCAACCGATGTATTCAGGTCTTTAATAATCTTGACTTCACCAGAAGATACCGTTGATTTACCGTAACTCGAAACGTCCATAAAGTCCATCTCAAGATAAGTGTCTATCTTTCTCAAAAGGTCCCCCATAAATAAGGTAGCACCTTTTAATATCCCGATAGCGAGCGGAAAACGATCCTTATACTCATTTGTTAACTGTTCTCCTAATTCTACTACCTTTTTTTGGATTTCTTCTTCCGATAGTAAGACCCTTTCAATATCTTTTTGCATATTTCGTAACCCTCCTAGATGATTCTTACCTTTATATGTACTTTATCAAATTCGTCCCGCCACTTATAGAAGTGAGAGTCTTTTGTACCTGTCGTAAACTTTCGGTACATAAAAACATTTGCTGAAGAAAATTAAGATAACACTTTTCGTCCATGCGTTGCCTTCTTTTTATAAAAAGGATGATTACTTATGGTGATATGTCATCAAAACATATGATTCACCATTACTTAAAGTGTCTGCATTGTTGCACTTTTTTAATCTTGGAAGCCATAGTATACGATTTTTACCATCTGTCACAACAGGCCAGCTTTCTCTTTCTATGACAGGGATTTTGTGATCAATAAATATATCTTTTAGTTTTTTCGTTCCAGTCATTCCCTTTAGACTCATCCGATCCCCCTGTTCCCTCGTTCTAATAATAACGGGAAACGGGACATCCTTGCTATTCAATAGAATGCAATTGGAATCTATTTCTGCGGGGGTCTCCAAATATTGTATGGTAATTTGGCTGCCATTTGGCAAGATACATTTACCAGGCTCCTCCAGGACATAACGAAAACTTGATCGATCATTTACTGAAAATAGAAAGTGACATAATCGGTAGGAACGAATGACTTTTAACCCTAAAGGGAAATCGAGTCTTCCAGAAGGATTTACACGATCTATTAATGAAAAAAAGGAATCAATATGTATAGCAGATAATGCTTGTGGTCTATGTTGATAAAGATAATTTAATATTAGTTGAATCCCCCTTCTTTGTAAAGGTAAGGGCAGCTCTTGAAAAGCATCCAACTCAATCGTTACTTTATCGGCCTTCTTCTCTCTCCATACTGTATTCATCTTTTCCTTCGTTAACTCCTGCAGGTATTCTTCATCCTGCTGCAGTTCCTCACTGAATCGTCTAAAATGTTCATGAACATTCCCATTTTCCTTTTTCAAGAATGGGAGCACATACTTTCGAAATCGGTTACGAAGATAATCGTCTTGATCGTTACTTGAGTCATGTCGTGGATGCAACTCGTGCACCATACAGTACTGTTCAATTTCACTCCGACTCAAGCCTAGCAACGGCCTAATGATCGTTCCTTTTTGAAAAGGTCTCATAAAAGGAATCCCTGCTCGTGCAGCACCTGAACTTCCCCTTGTTAACCTCATTAGCACCGTTTCAATTTGATCATCGCCATGGTGTCCTAGTGCCAAATGGGAAAGTTTGCATTCGGCCATGACTTCCGCAAAGAATTGATAACGACATTCCCTGGCTGCCACTTCTGGACTTCTTCCCGTTTCCTCCATATATTTAGGAACATTAATTCTTTTCATTTTAAAAGGAATCCCTCTTGCTCGGCAAAATTCCTCTACAAATCTTGCATCTTCAAAAGACTCCTCTCCTCTAAACATATGATCCAAATGAGCGACGACAAGCATAAAATCCTGTTGTTGTTGTTTATTTAAAAGATAGTGTAACAAGGCTAGAGAATCCGGTCCGCCTGATACCCCGGCTAGAACCCTTTTCCCTGCAAAGGTAAACTTTTTTTGTTCTAAAAACTGGTCAATCTTTGCTTCCATTTGTTCTTCTTCCTTAAATCAAATTCGCCCGCCGAATTTCCGCCCGGATTATTTATCGAACTCACTCAATAAATAAATACTTAAAAAAGATCCGAGGCATCCGCCAGAGGCTTAGCTTCATTCAGCCAGCGTTTCCCTACTGATTCGGAATAATAATTTGCATTCATCCCCCACTTATATGAGGTCGAGGACTTCTGTACCTGTCGCAAGCTTTCGGTACAAAACATTTGCTGAATGAAGTTAAATACAATTAATTTCCCTGCTTATAAGGATAACAGTTTCTACCAAAAAAACAAAAGGTTAACTCAGACTTTTTTATCATTTTCCTCAAATTAGCTCACCGAAAATATAAAAGGCGTAAAACAACATCACCACAACAAGAATGATAATGGTTTCCACCGACCTTCCTTTCCTTCCCTTTTGCTGTCTTTGTCCCACTCCGTTACTTCTAGATTGATTCGGTTTAACTGAATGGACTCGCCTTGTTTGCCTTGTTTGTCGCGACCTTGATGGTGATTGACTTTGCTTATGATTGATAAGCCGTAAAAGATCATCCCTCATTTCATTAGAACTTTGATAGTGTCCCTGTAAAGCTTTTAAGAGAACAGGCTCAAATTTTAGTAATAACTTACTTTGCTGAATAACTTGACGTAATTGGGTTATCCCACCCTGGGTTTTAGTAAAGCGCTTTGGGTGTGCGGTGTTTATCATAACCATCGCGACAGAGAATAAATCATAGCTAGGCTCTGCCTTCCTGGAACCGAGACCCCAATACCCTCTATCGTAAAATTCCGTGTACTCTTTAATGGCCCTCCCTTGAAGTGTCGTACCGCCGACATCAATACAACGAATACGCGCAGGTGGTCCTGTCACAATTAAGTTTTCTGGTTTTAGATCTCCAAAAACCCATCCGTTTTGATGTAACTTCTCCAAATCGGCTAGTAATTGCAACATGAGTACAGGTAGCCAAGAACTTCCCTTTTCTTCAATAAAATGTAAAAAATCAGGCCCCTTGATATATTCCATGGCATAGAAGGAAACTTGCCTGCCGCTCATCACCCAATCATCTACATCCAACAAAGAAGGCCCAAGGGCTGATCCTTGGACCTTTGCAAAGGATTTGAGCACATTCACCTCGGATGTAATCGACATCCCATTATCGCTCATCTTTAAAGCAACATGATCTTGATGATTTCTGGCAAGATAGACAGTTCCATTTGCCCCAAATCCTAATTCTTTTATTATCGTGTAACGGTTTTTATACCACTTTCCATCAATAACTGTTCCCGGCCTTACATTAAATGGATTCTTCGAAGAATTCATCATCACGAGATAACAAACTCCTTAATGAACGTTTTTTCTTAAAATAGCTTATCGCTTCATTAATAGCTGGTCCTGTTGGCGTAATTCCACCTGTTGTTAACTTAGCAAAGATACTCGTTAACGATTCGAGCCTTGGAGTCCAATCTAATAATTTATCCACTTCATTCTTTTTCCCGGGAAATACAAACACAGAAAAACGATTTTCTCCACTTCTAGCATTCAAGCTTAATGATAGATCAAGAAGTGCCTCTTTTACTGTTGGAAGCTTTTCCTTCATACTTGCACTCGTATCGACAAGAATAAGGACTTCCACCTCTACCGTTTCACCAAGTTCATCGACAACTTCCATCACTTCGCCTCTTTTTTCTGGCGGGAGATCTTCGATGGTTTGTGACTTGCCAAGAATCTGCTGTAATTCTCGATTGACAACACCCTGAAGCGTTTGGGTCATTGCTTTTCTTGTCACCATTTGAACGGTTTGCGATAACTTTTGCGCATATACAACTTGACTTACTCCACCGCCAGCTAAAGCAATACCTTCGATTTCCTTCACGCTCTGCTCATCGATCACATCATGCTCCATAACTCCAATGACATTAACCGTAATCCCAAGCTCTTTCGCAAGAGCCGCCATTGCAATCGGATCCTCTCCTTGATTCGAACAACCATCCGTTATTAATAAAACTTGCTTCAGCGTTCCAGTTTTCATCAAGTTCCCTCCAAATTATGAAATATTACCATTTTTGACGACTGGAAGGGGATTTATACGCTAATTTGCCTTTTGTTTAAATTGTGGAACCGGAATTGAAGCCCATTTGGGTGTGTTATGTTGTATTTTTGCAACTACGACAGTCATATCATCTTCAATAAATCCAGATCTTGACCGGATAACTTCCTCCATAATTAAATCGGAAATCTCTTGAGGATCATTCGTTTTCAATTCTTTAATTTTACGCTTCATCCATAAATCATAATTTTCAACATGCTTTGGCCCTTCAAATACGCCATCACTCATCATAATTAGGAGATCGCCTGCTTTTAATTGTTCACTAACGACATCTACTTCAAAGTCATCAATAATTCCCATCGGCAAGTTGCTTGCATGAATTTTGATAATCTTGTCGCCTCTTTTTATAAAACTAGGAGTTGAGCATATTTTCAGAAATCTTGCAGACGCATTTTGTAAATCAATCATTGCCAAATCTAAGGTTGAGAAAATTTCATCCGTTGTTCTCAGCGATAATACAGAGTTGATCGATTTAATCGCAACCCTTTCTTCAATTCCTGATTGTAAGATCTTTTGCAGTAAACCAAGCGTTTCCTGACTTTCAATATGAGCTCTTTCGCCATTTCCCATCCCATCACTAATCGCCAGCGCATACTTTCCGCAGCCAATTTCAATGGTGGAATAGCTATCACCTGAAATAAGACCGCCGTCCTTCGCTGCATGAGCAACTCCTGTTTCGACTGTATAGGCTTTAGCTGAGCGGAATGTAACATGGTAAAATCCACTCGGATAGTCTGAATATTCCTCAGAACTCACTAAAATGGTTTCTCCTAAAATATCTGATAACATCGGAGCAATTAATTTCTCACATTCACCATGACCCTCATAATTAGGAATCGTCATATCGATATCAATGTTCCCTTGCTCAAGGCTATAAATCTCTACATTTTCAATTTCAATTCCAAAACCCTGCAGGGCCTCGTGGATCTGTTCCTCTTGGCGATGATGGTTCTCCCGTTCTTTTTGAATCTCATGTGCAAAATTCCCCATTACTTCCGAAACGCCAAGCAATTGGTCTGCGACAAGCCGCCTCGATTCCCTCACCTGTTTCTTAAGTTTTTGATTGGCTTGATAAAAGGTTAATTCCTGTTGCATGTTTTCAATCACTTTTCTCGACTTTACACAATGAGTGTCCCACTCTCTAAATAGCTTTTGTGAAACTCCGCCGTCTTTTTGCTCCATTTCTGTCATAATTTCCTTCATATAATCATAGGTTGTATTAAAGTTTCTTGTCCAACACTGCTCTTTACGATGACAGAGTTGGCACGTTCTTTCCGTCACATTACTTAAAAAGTAATCTAACTCTCTTTCATCGTCCCCCCACTCATTTGGCTCATTTTGATTGGAAAAGCTGCGAGAAAGTGCCTGGAAGACGTTTGAAAATTGCTCGACCCTTTGTGCGGTAACGTCCCGCATTTTTCGCATATATTGTTGCTGCTCTTGCGTGTATTCCATCGTTCCAGGTATATATTTTGCTAGCTTTGAAGTAATACTTTTTGGCGTTAGGAATAAAAGAGCAACAGCTATCGTTGTTTCTAACAGTGTGTTAACTAATATTGCTGTACCATCTCCATACATTGCCATGAGCAGTGTAGCAATATATAAACCAACCGATACCCCCACTTTTCTTCCTTCTTTTAATAGACCGCTTAATAATCCAGCAAAAGCTAATAAACTCATATGGGCAAAACTGGCAACGGTCGATAAACTAAAGATAAGACCGGTTACAACCCCAACCGTCGACCCTACCGTTGCACCAGCCACAAAGGCAAACAAAATAACAAGGTAGCGAGAAAAAACATGGTCAATGGATAGATCATATACCGTCCACCCGATCGTTCCCGTCATAACGGAAGCGAGTAAAATAATTAAACAAACAATCTCTTCTGTTTTAAAGGATTGTCTTCGCTTTGAAATAGTTAGGAGTGGGAGACTTTGAATGAAAATGAGGGTTAAGATAAAGCCTAGACTTGATTCGACACCAGCCATCATCAGTTCATACATTGTAAATGAATCAGAGAATAGATACCCTTCAGCAATGCCCCCAAGTAACAAGGCAAAGAAAACATAATAAGGAATCATTTTCACTTCATTTGTCAGCCATTTTTTTGTTCCACGAAATACGAGTAAAAATAAAACTGTAATGGCAAATGTAGATAATGCAGTACCGATCGATAGAGTAGCTGATCCAGCAACTAATCCCACTAGCACAAGCGGGGCTTTATCTCTTCGAATTAGGTATACAGCCGCAAAAAAAGGCACACTAAATGGCGTCAATTGTGCCAATATTAGAGAACGTCCTAGTAAAAACGATAGAAAAAGCAGGATATAACCCCTTTTAAGAAAAAAGTTTTCCATCTTCGCCTGAAAATTTTTAAAAGGATTCTCTATTTTAAACGGTTTGACAAAGTCAACTTCCCTGATTGGTTCAATGAAGTTTTGTTCCGCCTTTTCCACTATGGCTACACTCTCCTTACACTAGTATTTTTAAACATTATATAGTCCGCTCGAATAAAAGTTTGTCAAAATCGCAGACAAGCCCTCTATTTTCGTTCGACTCAATTCTAGTAAAAAACATAAAAAACTTGTTTTTCTAAGGAATATAAACATAAAGTCAAGGGATCTATAGCGAAAGCAGTCATGATGGAACATTTATAAAAAAGCGCCAAGCTCTCCCGTTATGGAAGGCGCTTGGCGCTTCAAAAAAATAAGGCAAATTCAATAATGAATTTGCCTTAAGGGAATATCACGATAAACCCCACTTTTTATATTTAAATCAGCAACAAGTTACCCTCTTCTTGCGCCTCTTCCACCACGCTTCGATTCGGTATTACGCTTAAGAGAAGATAAACGGTCTTCACTATCTTTTAAAAAGCGTGCCATTTTCGATTCAAAGTTTTCCTTTGGAGCACGGTGGTTATCATTTGATCTCCCTTGACCATGACGTGGACGACTGGAGTAACCTCCTCTTGAATCCCCACCACGATCTCCTCTATCACTTCTTGCTGGTCTTTCAGGTCTTTCCGGTCTTTCCGGTCTCTCTGGTCGGTCTATTGCCTTTTTAATAGAAAGACCAATTTTCCCGTCCTTTTCAACATTAATGACTTTGACTTCTACAACATCGCCAACTTTTAGATGGTCATTAATATCCTTAACATAATTGTCTGCGACCTCACTAATGTGTACAAGTCCGGTTGAGCCTCCTGGCAGCTCCACAAACGCTCCAAAATTAGTAATACCGGTTACCTTTCCCTGTAACTTGCTGCCTACTTCAATTGACATAAAAAAAAATTTCCTCCTTAAAAATATACAGAATAATACCTATACTATATTATACCGAAAGATACGAAAGAGTGCAATATAGTCATCATTCTAAAGTTTTTTCCTTTTTTTCCTTTTCTTTCCTATCCTCTTTCTCAGGAAGAGTAAAGATAATCTCATTCTCATCCGATAGAAAATATTCTTTCCTTGCTAACTTAGCAATATAATCATCGTCGTTTAATTTGACGATTTCCTCTCTTAAGAAAGCCTCTTCTTTTTTCAAAGAAGTAAGTTCCTGTTGAACCTTTTCATGCTCTGCCTTCTTCTCCGCTAACTTCGAGTGTTGTGAAATGAGTGTTGAAACCATTGTAACGGTTACAATCACAACAAAAATAAAGAAAGCCGTTAATCGTCTGTATAAAAGCTTTTTCCTTCTCGAAACAGTGATTTGACTTTCTTCTTGTTGCAAAGCATAATCTGTTTCAAGTTTTGTAACCCTTTGTTTCTTGTTGTCACTCATTTCCACAACCCTCCCTACTTGTCCTTCTTCCATCGAGAAAGAAATTTATTAATAGAATTCTTGATCCGCTGTAAATTACCTGCCAATTTATTATATAACTTATCGACGGTTTTTTTAAGGGGTTTCGGGCATAGTTTCCAAAATATTAACAAAAACCATAGGATAACCTTGAACAATTGTCGAACAACGGACCAAATCAGCGATAAAATCCACTTTAATAACGTATATAATCCATTTCCAATCGTGACAACGACTGAAACAATAAATAAGACAAGAGCTTTGATCGGATTATAGATCAACAAAAGAACTAATCTCACAATGAACTTATAAGTTGAAATCGTAAAAACAATCAGTTGCTCTAATATCTTTAAATACAATGCTTTTAATAAACTCTGATAGGCAGCAAAACCACATATTAACGCTAAAAATATATAAAAACGCCATTCTCCCTGGTTTACTTGAAATAATACGAAAAAAATAAGCAGCCCTTGAAAAACCCAAAATAATACATCATTGATAAACGTCAACCAGCTTTTACGTTTACTTCTCTGTAAAAAGCGATTATACGTATCAAGGGCTACACCAAAAAAAGCTCCCATGCTAATCATCGTCAACATGGTGACAAATTGTGTACTAAGCGTCATCGAAATAACTTGCTAAAGAAACCTTTAGCTTTTTCTCCGCTATGGTCATCAATATAAACCAGGTCAAATATTTTCCCCTTGATCGAGACAATCCCCTTGTCCACATCAAGGTTTTTCATCGTTAAATTTTCTCCTTTAATGGCGAGGAACCCCATCACAGTTTCTAATAAAAACTCCTCGTTATCAAAGCTTTCCACTTGCTTAACGCCCGTAATATCTAGAAGCCTTCTACCCCTCATCACAACATCATGTTCTGGAACAGTACCCTTTGTAGAATTGCTATCGAAATATTGGCTCATCCATTCATCCCTCACAATCGCATTGTACAACCCTTTTGTACAATTGTATGAAAAAGGGAGGGGAATAGAACAAAAATTGGAATGGCAAAAGAGCCTTCTTCCTTACAATTCTGTTGATACGCGTTCTTCTTTTAGAATGGAATACATTTCTGCTGCTTCATCTTTTTTCGTTGTTTCTTGAATTTTTTCAATTTTAACCGTTACGACCTTTTGTCCAAATCGGATGGTCAATACATCTCCAACTTTAACCGTTGTACTGGCTTTTGCTTGAAGTCCATTCACGAGAATTCTGCCTTGATCAGAAACTTCCTTTGCCAATGTTCTCCGTTTGATTAATCGCGATACTTTTAAAAATTTATCTAATCTCATTTTTACACGTCCTTCCTACATCCCTAACTTCTTTGCCTCATCCCAAAAGGCATCTAGTTCCTCTAACGTATATTCGGCAAATGTTTTACCACTCTCGACTACTTTTTGCTCTACATAGCGGAACCGATTACTAAATTTTTCGTTTGTCGTAAATAACGCTTCATCTGGATTAATCTGATAAAAGCGGGCAATATTGATGAAGGCAAATAAAATATCCCCAAATTCTTTCATCGCATTCTCATTTTGATTCTGAGAAATTTCTACCTTAAATTCCTGAATTTCCTCATTCAACTTGTCCCAGGCGCCGCCTGCGTCAGGCCAATCAAACCCAACCTTTGCCGCCTGCCTCTGTAATTCGAAGGCCCGTAAAATATTGGGCAACGACTTACCTACCTCATCTAAAATCGATTCTTGTTTAATCCCTTTTTCTTCTTGCTTAATTTCCTGCCAATTTCTCAAAACGTCCTCTGTTGTCTCTGCTACAGAATCACCAAATACATGTGGGTGGCGCCTTACCATTTTCGCAGATAATCCTTCAACGACATCATCAATGGTGAAGTAACCATCGTCCTCTCCAATTTGTGCATGTAACAACACTTGTAATAACACATCTCCGAGTTCCTCAATTAAATGATCGACATCTTGTTCTTGAATTGCCTCAATGACTTCATAGGCTTCTTCAATTAAATACTTTTTCAAAGATTCATGGGTTTGTTTTAAATCCCACGGACAGCCATTCGGACCTCTTAATTCCGCAATAATTCCTCTTAATTTATAAAAGTCTTTATAGAGGAGTGTCTCCTGTTGAACCGGTGGAATATAAACCGTCGTCAAATTGTTTACTTCTGTCTCCCGGTCAAGATCAACAAGTGGGACCTTACGAATCTTCTCCTCCTGACTGCCGGCTGCAGTTACAAGGTAAACTTCATAATCATATGGCAGTTTTTCCATAAAAGTCAGCTTTACATTGGAGGCGACAAAGGAGTCATATACTTGACCTACTAAAATATGTTGACTTAATACAATCTCTTCTGGCCTTAAATCAGTCGCATCGAGCAATTGGAAGCCCTCGATCGGATCAATTCGCAGTACACGAAAAATATCATCTAAAAAGCTTTGTCCACCTGCGACTTCAACTGTAACGCCACGTTCCTCGCCCCATTTTAGTAACAATTGGACTGTTCTTTCAGCGACAAGCGGATGTCCTGGTACGGCATAGATAAGCTCGTCCTCTTCAGCTGTAAGTAGGGTTTCACAAATTTTCTCATATACCTCTTCAAACCCAGATTGACTTTCATAAATATGATCAAATGATTGATAAGTAAACCCTTCTTGTTCTAATTGAGAAACAACAAGGTGTTCCTTTGTTCTTAAATAAACAGGAAGTCCACTTTTTAGGGTTTTATATACTCCTAATGGAAGTTGATTGAGATCCCCTGCCCCAAGCCCGACAATATTAATTTTCTTCATCGACTCTTCCTTTCTTCTTTTTCTTTGGTAAAAAAACCATTAACTTACTTCCAAATGGCAGCAAATAGAGTTCTGACTTTGTAAGCAAATTGGTTTTGACCATTAAAATGAGATAGGTCAACCCGCCTACTAGAACCGCTGTTAACGCTTGAAAGCTAGCCATTAATCGTTCCGAATATCCGGCGTCATATATAAAATTTGTTGATAATAAAAATGCCTTTATAACAACCATCATCATAAGTACCGAAAGAATGGTCATGATATAAAATCGTTTTGGAAGCAGTGGCATCCTTCCTATCATTCTATGTAATTTAATGATGAATAAGATGAGTATCGCAGATAGAGCGGAAACAGATGAGATTGCAGCACCTAATGCTCCTAACTCTGGCACTAAGATAAGATTCAAACTATACTTTAACAAAAATGCAATAACTACCATTACAGCGGGGAAATAAGTATGCCCTAAGCCTTGAAAAATGGATGTAATCGTCATAATCATCGATAAGAGCAAAATTAACAGAGTAAGTACTGCCAAAGTTTTAGAGCCATGATCATTTTCAAACAGCATAATATTCGTAGGTCTTATAATGCTATATAATCCCATTGTCGCCCCGGCGCCAACAAGTATACTCGTTTTTAACGCTAATTGAATCTTTTCCTTCAATGCCCCTGCACTGCTTTCGAACTTCTCTTTTGTAATGAGCGGAACCAATGATAGTGACATCGATGTCGCCACGACAGTGCCTAATTGAATAAGCGGCTGCCCCCGATCATAAATCCCTTTTACAGCTTTGGCGCTATCAGAAGTGACTCCGGAGTTTACCAATAGTGAATATAAGTTTAAGGAATCGGCTAACTGAATTAATACAAGCAGCATACTACTAAGGCAAATGGGTAGTGCATACGTCATAAATAGCTTCAATATCTTTCGACTTTGTTGAAAATGGAGTTTTCCGGTAAGCGGCTCTTTTTTGTGTAAACGAAACCAATAAAATAAAAGAATGATAACCGATGTTAATCCACCTGTAATTGAACCAAATACAGCGCCAGCGCCAACAGTATAAAGAGAGGCTTGATGGGCCGTTAATAACAAAGCGGTTATGAGAATCGTCACGACTCTAATGAACTGCTCGCCCACTTGCGAAACCGCTGTTGGCAACATATCCCCATACCCTTGGAAAAACCCCCTTAATAGAGAGATAACTGGCATTGTTAAAAAAACAAGCGAAACAAGTTTTAGTAATGGAGCTAATTGAGGGTCTTGCATATAATGCGCTAGCGGCTCCGACAGCACGAATAAAAGCCATGAACATAATAATCCGAAACTGCATAAAAAAAACAACGACAGACTAAGCAACTGTTTGGGATTCCCCTTATTACCTTTCCCAATCTCCTCTGCGTATAATTTGGAAATGACAACAGGAAATCCATAGGTTGATAAGGCAATCGCAATCCCATAGAATGGGTATACTTGTTGATAAATATAAAAGCCTACATCCCCGACAATATTTTGGAAAGGAATGCGATAGATAGCACTTAAGATTTTAGTAAGCAGGGCTGCTGCTGTTAAAATAAGCGTCCCTTTAAATAAATTGTTCATCTGGCCTGTTTACTCCATCTCCTTTCGCAGGATGAATTCCAACGTATTATAGCATATTTATGCTCTGTTTGAGCGTTTCTAACATCTACGAAAGCCGAGACTATTTACAAAACAAAAAGACAGCAGAATGCTGTCTCTAATATCAATTGTTGTTCACTATTATTATGATTCCATTTGTCTTGCAAGGAAGCCAGCAGCTGTTTCAACTGCTTTTTGTTCCACTTCGCCTAGCGAACCTTCTTTTGAATAAATAATTACCGCACCAATTGGATCTCCATTTGCAATAATAGGCCCAATCGTATAGGCTGAAATTTCCTCGTTATTGTCTTCTACTAATGCGGTTTCACCTTTTTGGTTCATCAAGGCAGATGTTCGATCTTCCATCGTTTTCTCAATTAAAGGGCTAATATTTTTATTTAAATAATCTTTCTTAGAACCACCAGCTGTGGCAATATAACTGTCTCTATCACAAATTAATACAGGATTACCAAGGCTGTCAAATAAAGCCTCTGCATATTCTTTTGCAAAGTCACCTAATTCACTAATAGGGGAATATTTCTTTAAAATTACTTCTCCATCACGGTCTACAAAAATCTCCAATGGGTCTCCCTCTCGAATACGAAGGGTTCTCCGGATTTCCTTTGGAATTACGACACGACCTAAATCATCGATTCGACGAACTATACCAGTTGCTTTCATTCAACGTTGCCTCTCTTTCATCAGATGATTTTACATGTGGCGATGGTTTGGTTTTGCTATTCCTATATGTAAACCTTCACCATATTTGAACTTAGTATCTTACATATGGAAAGATCTATGCATATTGAAATACTTTTTCTTCCTCAGAAATTAATTCCCACTATTGGAGGAATAACCCATTCTACAAAAGAGACTCTGCTTTATCCTTTTTTTCCTCTACTAACCCTCTCAGGATTCCATAGATCGCATTTATCCATGTTTCTAGAGCGATCTTCTTCGTGTAGACAACCATTTTGAATTTCTGCCCTTCCATCCCAAGACCAATCATTCGTCCATATTGATTCGTTAACTGGAATACTTTTTGACCGTCAACATTACCGCTTGATTCCTCTGATAATAAAATCGTTACTTCCTCTTTTACCTGTTTAATGCTTTCAATTCCTAATTGAAGGGAAAAGACCTTAATTTCAGCAATCCTGAATAAATACATGAGCTCATTCGGATATTCACCAAACCGGTCAATCATTTCATCTTGTAACTCTTGAATTTCCTCTATATCTGTAATCCCACGGAAACGTTTATACATTTCAATTTTCTGTTGTCCGTCCGCTATATACGTATCGGGAATATAAGCATCAATATCCAAGTCAATCTCAACGGTCTTCTGTTTTATCTCTTCAACCGCTCCTTTTCTTTCCTCAATTGCTTCTTTTAACATTTGCGAGTACATATCGAAACCTACTGAATCAATAAAACCATGTTGCTGGGAACCTAGTAGATTCCCTGCCCCACGAATCGATAAGTCTCGCATCGCAATTTTAAAACCAGACCCAAGCTCAGTAAATTCCTTCATCGCTTGAAGACGTTTTTCAGCGACCTCTGTTAAGACTTTGTCCTTCCGATACGTAAAGTAGGCATATGCGACTCGATTTGAACGACCAACACGACCTCTTAATTGGTAAAGTTGTGAAAGTCCCATCTTATCTGCATCATTCACAATTAATGTATTCACGTTCGGAATATCTACACCTGTTTCAATGATAGTCGTACTGACAAGCACATCAAACTCGCCCTCTATAAAGCTTAACATGACCGTCTCTAATTCATTTTCGGTCATCTGCCCATGGGCTACAGCGACTCTAGCATCTGGAACAAGCATCGAGATCTCTTCTGCTTTACGTTCAATATCTTCCACTCGATTGTAGAGGAAGTAGACTTGGCCACCTCTCGCCAATTCACGCTCAATCGCCTCCCGAACCAATATACCACTGTATTCCATTACATAAGTTTGGACAGGAAATCGATTTTCTGGTGGTGTTTCAATAACAGACAAGTCCCGAACACCGAGCATCGACATATGCAATGTTCGTGGAATCGGAGTTGCCGTTAAGGTTAAAACATCCACATTTGACTTTAACTTTTTAATTTTTTCCTTATGCGTTACACCAAAACGCTGCTCCTCATCAATGATTAAAAGCCCTAGATCTCTATATATAATATCTTTTGATAATAAGCGGTGTGTTCCCACTACAACATCGATAGTTCCATTTTTTAGTCCTTTAATCGTTTCGGTTTGTTGTTTTCTTGTACGGAAGCGATTGAGAATTCCAATTTTCACCGGATAATCTTGGAATCGTTCTGTCATCGTTTGATAATGCTGCTGAGCTAGAATCGTAGTTGGTACAAGAATCGCTACTTGCTTCCCATCTGCAACCGCTTTGAAGGCGGCGCGAATCGCTACTTCTGTTTTCCCATATCCAACGTCACCACAAAGGAGCCGATCCATTGGACGCTCTTTTTCCATATCCCGTTTAATTTCTCCAATTGATCTTATCTGATCCTCTGTTTCCTGGTATTGAAAGGAGGTTTCGAATTCACGCTGCATATCACCGTCTGGACTAAAGGCATACCCTTTGGAGGCTTCCCGTTCAGCGTATAATTTAATTAAATCTTCGGCAATATCTTCAACAGAAGATTGAACCTTTTTCTTAACCTTTTTCCATTCATTGCCGCCCAATTTATAGACCTTTGGTTCTTTACCTTCTGCCGCTACATACTTCATTACAAGGTCAATTTGCTCAACTGGGACATAAAGCTTATCACTGCCCTGATAGCGAACATGAAGGTAATCTTTATGAACACCATTAATGACGAGCGTTTCAATTCCCAAATACTTCCCGATCCCATGATTCACATGAACGACATAGTCTCCGACTTTTAATTCAGAGTAGTTTTTAATTCTTTCGGCATTTGATAGTTTTTGTTTACGCTGTGTCCGTTTTGCTCTTTTTGTAAAAAGCTCCTCTTCCGTGACAACTGCTAATTTTTGAATCGGCAATTCAAATCCTGTCAGTAAATCACCATTCATGATTTGAACTTTCCCTGTCATTAAATCGCTTTGATCACTAATGACATCGGCTTCGATTTCATAATCTGCTAGAATCCGTTCCAGTCGCTTAACCCGCTCATCATCAGCACCTAAAAATACAATAGCATAACGGCCTTTCTTCCACCGATCAACTTCCGCCTTTAAGACATTCATTTGACCATGGAAGTTTTGCATTTGTTTGCATGTTAAATTGATAATATTTTGCGGGTTTGTATTTGGCACATGCCGCAGAAATAAAGATAAGTAGACGATTGGCAAAGGGCTGCTAGCTATTAACTCCGTCATATTATGAGAGATCTTTAAGTCGTGAATGATATTTCCTTCACTAATTAAATTTGTATACCACTCTGCCTCTTCCCTCTCAAGCGACTCATTCATTTCAAGAACCCTGCTGATTTCATCAACAAAAACAATTGTATCTTTCGAAAAATAATCTATTAAACTATTGGGTTCATCGTAAGCAATTGATAGATATTTAAAAAGCTGTTCTGGCTTTTGCTCATTCCGTAACCGCTCTATTTCATAGCCGATATTTCGAACAAGCTCCGCTTTAACCTTTTCATCCTTAATTTGCTTTAGACTTTCTTTACGACCCGCCTCCAGCTTTTCGACTAATCTAGCGTAGTCTTCCTTTCTCAGGGGGATTTCGGTAGCCGGTCCGATGGCAGCATCCCTTCGTTTTTCAATGGAACGTTGATCGTCTAGTGAAAAGGTACGAATGGAATCAATCTCAGTATCAAAGAATTCAATTCGAATCGGATCTTGTTCTGTTAAAGGGAAAACATCGATAATCCCACCTCTAATACTAAACTCTCCTGGGGCACTGACCATGTCTGAACGAACATACCCCATTTGAATCAAGCCGACTAACATTTCCTCAATATTAATCTCATCTCCAAGGTTCAAAGAAAGCTGGTACTTTTTCCATACACTTGCAGGTGCAACCATTTTCCTCATTCCGGCGATAGGAACAATAACAATGCCTTTCTGCCGTTTACTTAATAGGTTTAAAACTTCAATTCTTTGTGCTCTAAGCTCAGGACTAGCCACACTAATCTCTGCTCCGATTAATTCGTTAGCCGGATAAAGGGCTACTCCTTCATCACCAATGACATTCATGAGGTCATCATATAATTTCTGTGCTTGTAAAAGATTATACGTAATAATGACAATCGGTCTTTTAACTTTCTCATAAAGAGACGCAATAAATAACGTCCTCGCTGAACCGGACAGTCCGGCTACAAGCTGTTCATGTAAGCCCTCTTCAATCCCAGTACTCACATTGCTTATGTCTTCCTGTTGATTAAAAAGGCGTTTTAAGCCTAACATTACAGCCCCTCCCCTCAATGCTGATTCTCTCTTTCCTCAAAAATGAGTCGTCTATTATTTGCTCTAATGTCCTTTTCAATAGAAAAACGCTTTGGAAATTTCCAAAGCCCTTAATGAATAATAAAATCATTTTGATAATTATCAGGATTTCTTATAAATGACTCCTGACAATCTTCACAAATCGCCTTAATCTGAATATCGCCATTTGAATCATATGAAACCATATCCTGTCTTTCTTCTTCATTTAAAGTGTGAAGACCTAGACGTTCAGTCCCAATTGAATTTTGATCAAGGGTCCCTAGTTTGACCCCACAATGACGACAATGGTAATGAATGGCCATTCCCATTTCCTCCCTAATAACATAATCGTATTCCAGCATAATCGCTCTTTAGCTAATGTTATTATTTCCTAAAATGGTCCTTTCCATTCCATCCCTTTTAATTGTAGGTATTCATCACATGTAAAAAGGGTTGCCCTATCCATTCCTCACAAGCTTCTGCACTTTTTTCGACAGCAATTTTGACCATTTCGGTTTCCTCTTTCGAAAAGCGTCCAAGTACATAATCAACAATTGGCATTCCATTGGATGGACGGTTAATTCCGACCCTAATGCGATTGAACTCGTTCGTCCCTAAATGCGAGATGATTGACTTGATCCCATTATGGCCACCGGCACTTCCCTTTTGTCTGAGGCGGATTTTTCCTGCAGGCAAATCTAAATCGTCATAAATAATAATAAGCTCTTCTTCATCGATATCATAATAATTCATCAAGGCAATCACCGATTCACCTGATAAGTTCATATAGGTTAATGGCTTTAGTAAAAATACCTTTTCTCCATTAATAACCCGATAACCATAGATTCCTTTAAATTTGGCTTGATCAAGCGGAATTTGCAGCCTGTCAGATAAGGCATCAATCACCTCAAAGCCTATATTATGTCTCGTTTGTTCATACTGTTTCCCCGGGTTACCCAAACCAACAATAAGTTTCATATTCTCCACCTTTATTTCAACGTCCCTCAAGTGGATATCTTTTATAAAAATCGTTTAGCAGCCCTATTCTATGAAAGGGCTGCTTTACTTCATTATGCTCTACTTTCGGGACTAGCTTTTGTTTCTCTTCCTTCTTCATTTTCAGGAGTTCCCGCGTCTTGTTTTTCTCCGCTGCTAATTTCCTCTTCTTGGCGAGGAGGCAGGATCGAGGCAACGACTTCGTCTTCATCATGATTAATGGTAAATGGTACGTTAATATCAGCTACCGTAATCGTTTCATTCACTTGTAAATGGGCTACATCGATATCAATCGAACCTGGGAGTTCAGCTGGTTTAGCACTTACAGAAACCTCAAATAAGGATTGTTGCATCACTCCACCGTCTTTTACTCCCGCAGCATTACCGACTAAGTTAAGATTCACATTAGCTGTAATCTCCTTAGACATGTCCACCGCCAAGAAGTCTACATGGACAAACCCATTTTTTAACGGGTCAACTTGGTAATCCGTTAAAACTACATTTTCTTCCACTCCGCCAATATCTAAGGAAATGACCCCGTTTCTACCTGCCACTTTAATCGTTTTCATTAAGTCTGCTTCACTTAAGAAAATCGATCGATTTGTCTTTTGAGAACCATAGACAACGGCTGGAATATTTCCCTCTTTCCGAAGTTTCGTTAATGTTCCGCGCCCCTTATCCTTTCGCTCCATTGCTTTTAGTATAGTACTCATAAATATAATCACCTTCCATTTTTTATTACAGCATCCATTATAAAAAATGCCCTAAAAACAGAAGGTCTAAACATTTAAGTTTATTCAGATAAAAATAATGGCGGTTATATTTAATTATACTAAAAAATGTAAATTTTCTAAACAAATCGATTAGAAAGAATAACGATTCCTTATTTCATCATTTCAAGGCTTGCTAAGAAAAGCAAGCCTTGAAGCTATTTTTAGTCAAACAAAATACTTACTGATTGTTCTTCATGAACGCGAATAATGGCTTCTCCCATTAAAGATGCGACTGATAGGTTGTTAATTTTATCAATTTTCTTTTCCTCTGGTAAGGCAATTGAATTTGTAATTACTAACTCTTTAATTTTAGAGTTTTGAATTCTCTCAATTGCTGGGCCTGATAATACAGGGTGTGTACAACAAGCGTACACTTCTTTGGCTCCACTTTCAACAAGAGCATTTGCACCAATTGTAATTGTACCCGCTGTATCAATAATATCATCAATTAAAATACATATTTTACCTTCAACATTACCAACAATATTCATAACCTCTGCCACATTTGGTCGTGGACGGCGTTTATCGATAATCGCAATTGGGGCTTTTAGACGCTCTGCCATTTTACGAGCACGGGTAACACCACCGTGGTCAGGAGAGACAACAACAATTTCGCCATCTAAGTCTTTATTTAAAAAGTAATCAGATAAAATCGGTACACCCATTAAGTGGTCAATAGGAATATCAAAGAATCCTTGAATTTGCGGCGCATGTAAGTCCAATGTAATCATACGCGTCGCTCCAGCAGTTTCTAATAGATTAGCCACTAATTTAGCGGTAATCGGTTCACGAGCACGAGCTTTTCGGTCTTGTCGTGCATAACCATAATATGGCATTACAACACAAATTGATTTCGCTGAAGCCCTTTTCAGTGCGTCAATCATGATCAATAATTCCATTAGATGATCATTAATAGGAGTATTTGTTGACTGGATCACATAGACATCACAACCACGAATACTTTCCTCAATATTGATTTGAATTTCTCCGTCACTGAAACGAGAAACAGAACATTTACCAAGTTCAACACCAATAACTTTTGCGATTTGCTCTGCTAAGTCACGGTTTGAGTTTAAGGAAAACACCTTTAAGTTGGGATCAAGATATTGATTAGACATGACAGCCTCCGAATGATTATTTATTAAAATCTAAATTTCCTACATAATTCTCTTTGTTTATCTGACGAGCACGGGCAAGGGCTAACGCATCCCCTGGCACATCTTCTGTAATAGTTGAACCAGCTGCTACATACGCTCCTTTACCAACCTTGACAGGAGCAACTAAATTGGAATTACAACCAATAAATACACCATCTTCAATCTTTGTTAAGTATTTATTTTTCCCATCATAATTAACCGTAATTGAACCACAGCCAATATTTACATCTTTCCCTACTTCCGCATCCCCTATATAGCTTAAATGAGAAGCTTTACTGCCTTCGCCAAAATCAGCCTTTTTAATTTCAACAAAGTTGCCGATTTTCACTTTATCATGAATCGTTGAAAGCGGGCGAATATGAGCAAAAGGACCGATGTTAACATGGGAGCCCATTTGGCTATCATGGGCAACAGATTGCTTTATGATCGTAGCATCACCAATTTTACAATTCTTTATTTCGCTATTGGGACCGATCTCACAATCTGATCCAATCGTCGTTCTGCCAGCAAGCACTGTTCCTGGATAGATCACCGTGTCGGCTCCAATTTCAACATCTGCTCCAATATACGTATGAAGCGGATCAATGAGGGTAACCCCATTTCTCATATGTTGTTCATTGATTCGTACCTTCATAATCTTTTCAGCTTCCGCAAGGGCTACTCGGTCATTTACACCAAGAGTTTCACTAAAGTCAGCTGTTTTAAAGGCCGTGACGATTTTACCTTGGCTTTTCAAAATTTCAATGACATCAGGTAAATAGTATTCACCTTGAGCATTTTCATTCGTAACATGACTTAAAGCTTCGAATAAAGCCTGATTATCAAAACAATACGTACCCGTATTAATTTCCTTAATCAACTTCTCCTCATCAGTTGAGTCTTTATGCTCAACGATTTTCTCAACGAGCCCTGAAGTATTTCTAACAATCCGGCCATAGCCTGTTGGATCATCTGCTTCCGCTGTTAAGACGGTCACACTTGCGCCTTTCTCTTCATGATGATTAAAAAGGGCCTCCATTGTTTCCGCCTTTATAAGGGGGGTATCTCCACATACAACTAGAGTTGTTCCGGATCGATCACCGAGCAAGTCCTTTGCTTGTATAACAGCGTGTCCTGTGCCTAGTTGCTCAGCCTGAAGAACATATTCTGTTACTTGACCAAGGGTAGATTTAACATCCTCTGCACCATGGCCTGTAACCGTTACAACCTTTTCTATTTTAAGCTGTGAAATTTGATCTACAACATGTTGAACCATTGGTTTACCGCAAACAGGGTGAAGAACTTTATAAAGCTTTGATTTCATTCTCGTCCCTTTACCTGCGGCCAATATGATTGCATAACGTGTGAGCATAATAGGCCTCCATTAATTACCTTTTTATCCATTAAAAATATATCTTAAATAATCGTTATTTTCAAGGAGAGATGTAAGAAGACTTCAAAAAGAGCATAATTCTCTGAAGTTTAGAAGGGTAAACAAACATGGAGAATCTTAATGAGGGGAATGAAGCAAAAAAAGAGCCAACTTTATGAAGAAGGCTCTAGATGTACACTCTTTTAACTTTTTTTATGAAGCACCAGCTTCTTCAAATTCTACTTCCTCTTCACCTAAACGGTGATACTCTGCTAAAACGGCATCTTGAATCTTACCACGCGTTCCAGAATTAATTGGGTGGGCGATATCGCGAAACTCTCCATCTGGTGTACGTTTACTTGGCATTGCCACAAACAAGCCATTGTTTCCATCAATAACGCGGATATCATGAACAACAAACTCATTATCCAACGTAATAGATGCAATCGCCCTCATCCGGCCATCCGTATTTACACGGCGTAATCTTACGTCAGTTACTTCCATTTTGTTCACCACCTTTGCTGTAGTTTACAATCTCTTAGATATAATTCAACAGAATTTTCTAAATTCCTTCTTAATTAATTAAATTTTTTTAAAAATTATAAAATACGATTCAAATCCTTTAAAAATCATAGACCAATACATTTGAATTTATACATATTTATAGATAAAAATATAAAAAAACGAAAAGCCAATATATAGGGCTCTTCGCTTTTTATACTTATCACATTATTTTACGAGTGCAATTACTTCAATTTCGATTAATACATCTTTTGGCAGACGTGCTACCTCTACACATGAGCGTGCAGGTTTATGAGTATGGAAGTATTCTCCGTACACTTCATTCACTTTGCCAAAGTCATTCATATCTTTAATAAAAACGGTTGTTTTGACAACGCCTTCTAACGATGATCCCGCTTCTTTTAATACAGCTTGTAAATTTTTGAATACTTGGTGAGTCTGCGCTGCAACATCCCCATCGACCAATTCACCTTTTGCAGTTAACGGAATTTGACCAGAACTGTAAAATACATTGTTTACAACGATTCCTTGTGAATAAGGCCCAATTGCCGCTGGTGCTTCAGTTGTATTAACTATTTTCATGTGTCATTCCTCCTAGTGTCTATGTATCCTTTTAATGCCTGCCCATTTCTACAGAGTATCAAGGTGCATCAGCTATACTTTAAAAAATAATTTCCTTCGCTAACACTTATTTGTTTTTGTTTTACATCTACATCAGATAATTTAATCAAGGAAAGATAGTCTTCTACTAATCGTTCTTCTGCTTTTTCCGCTTCCACTAAAACGGCAATTCCGGCTAGCTTGGCTTGGAATTCATCTAATAAATTAATCATCCCATTGACGGTTCCGCCCGCTTTCATAAAATCGTCAATAATTAATACATTAGAACCTACGGCAAGGCTCCTTTTTGAAAGCACCATCGTTTGAATCCGTTTCGTAGAGCCCGATATATAATTGATACTGACAGTAGACCCTTCCGTAACAATATTGTCATTTCTTACAATTACAACCGGTACATTCAGAAAACTTGCAACTCCATAGGCGAGCGGGATTCCCTTTGTTGCAATGGTCATCACAACGTCGATTTCTTTATCATTATAGGCTGAAGCAATCATTTTCCCAACCTTTCGAACAATTACCGGGTCACCTAAAATGTCAGTTAAATATAAATAACCTCCCGGCAGCAATCGGGCTGGGTCAGATATCGTTTCACAAAGCCCGCTAATAAATAAGCGGGCTTCTTCCAAACTCACTCCAGCCTGATATTTCACCCCGCCTGCTGCTCCTGCGACCGTTTGCAGTGAGCCAATTCCTCTTTCCTCAAAGACCTCTTTAATAATCACTAAATCCTCACTTATAGACGATTTAGCAGAACGGTATCTTTCTGCAAATACGGTGAGCGGAATCAATTGTCTGGGGTGATTTAATAAATAGTTCGTCATATCTATTAAACGTTCACTTCGACGAAATTTCATCCCTTACACCTCACTCTAAATCCGAATATTTTAAAGTTAATATAACACCAATATACGGATTTAATCAAGAGTATGTTGTTCCCCTAACATTCGGACCGCAAAAACTTGATCACAAAATCCGCGCAATCCATTATAAACCCGTTGCATCCTTGAATCATGCTGGACAAGTCCAAATACAGTCGGACCACTGCCGCTCATTAACACGGCATCGGCACCAAAGCGTTTCATTTGTTCTTTTATTGAGGCAACTTCTGGGTGAACTCTCAATGTTACATCTTCTAAAACGTTCCCAAGGTTCTCACATACTCCCTTGAAATCGGCCTTTTCAAGAGCATGAATCATCAATTCCGTTCTTGGATGCAAGATGTTGGAAACATCTAGTCGCCGATAGACATCTGCTGTGGAAACGCCAATATATGGCTTTGCCAGTACAACCCAGCATGTAGGAGGTACAGGAAGGTGTTGAATCCTTTCACCTCTTCCTCTTGCTAGAGCTGTCCCTCCATAGACACAAAAGGAAACATCTGAACCAATCTCCGCTCCAAGTTGGGCTAATTCATCCATTGATAATCGTAAATTCCAAAGTTTGTTTAGCCCTCTTAATGTTGCCGCTGCGTCACTGCTGCCACCTGCTAAGCCGGCTGCGACAGGAATCATCTTTGCGATTTTAATACTAACGCCTTTTTTAACAGAGTATCGCCTTTTTAGTAATACCGCTGCTTGATAGGCTAAATTGCGTTGATCATCCGGTACAAAACGATTATGAGAAACAATATGTACTTCGTCACTCTCCAATAAAGTAAACTCTAATCGATCTGCTAAATCAATGGTTGTCATAATCATTTCCACTTCATGATAACCATCTGGTCGTTTATACAAAACATCTAAAGACAAATTAATTTTTGCCGGTGCCTTTTCTAAAAGCCTCAAAAATTCCACCTACTTTAATCTCAGGTCAGGATGTCTCCTTAAAGTAACTTTTGCAGAATAACTCTCCTTTCAATGATTTAATGAAAAATGGGAGACATAATACGACTACATTTTTTGTCCTATTTTACCACAAAAACACTCATATAAGACATCCCATTCATAACAAACTGATAAAAGGTGGAGTTTTATTATTGTAAGATGAATGAAAAGAGCCAGGGCTAACCCTGGCTGACCCGTGATGAATCCATTTTTTGTTTGAATTAAGTTCCTTTTACAAAACTTATATGGCAACTAGAGAGAGTCTTATCGTCTTTCGTTTAAAAGGTTTTGTTCAGCGATTTCGATCGCTCTCTTTACCATATTGCCTGCATCTCGGGCTTTAATCCCACCCCAGCCTTCTTGTTGAACGACATCATAAAACCCAAGCTCTTTTGCAAGCTCTTCTTTAAACGCTTCAGACATAACGCCTCTTCGTCTGGCCAATCATAACAACTCCTTTCATCATCACGATAGTTTTAGTATGGAAATAGAGCCGCTTATTTATCTATTCCTTATCTTGTAAAATTGCAAAAAAAATAAGATGAGCCGATGAGAAGGTGCAGATCCTCTTCTCATCGGCTCATCTTACGAGATGTTGCCAACAACTTGTATTAACTTAAAGCAACTTGTCCTGATGTATCTTCGTAAAAAGTAATTTCTACCGTTTCAGTTAAAACGTCAGCATAGCTATATGAAACACGTTCAAAAGCATTTTCTTCTTGATCGAGTTCAATTACAAATACCGATGGATATGTTTCCGCTAATATCCCTGAACGTTCAATGGTCTTCCTTCTTCCTCCGTTAGCCTTGAGCAAAAGTTTTTTACCCAAGTTTGAATCAAGAGCTTTCTTAATATCCGTTAGTGTTTTTGTCATTACGAACCACCTCACTACATATTAGTTTACAACAGAGAAGAAAAAAAGTCAACCAAAACTTTAAATTATATATTCCTATAATATAAAAGTCAATATTTTTTCTTCTACAAATTTCTTCTTAATTCAACATCCCTTATCATTTCCTGAACTAGCAGAATTATGTAACCCTTTCATACATCTTCAATATATTAATTTTCAAATATAATATATTTACTAAATATGTTTACTTCATAAAAAAATAGCCGCAGTCTATAAAACGGCTATTTCTTTACTCTTTATTTAGTGGCATTCCGGTTCTTAATATTCCCCTTGTTTCAATACCGCCAAGACCTTTTTCTCCTGTTAGCGTGTTTCGTAAGACATCCCAGACATTAATGGTTTCCATGAAGGGGGTGAAACTTATTTTAGCTACAATATAGACTGGGTCAAGTGCATGAATATTAACACGAGAAGGTGAACTAGCAAAATTGGCCCCGGCTTGTATCAAAGATTCAAAATGAGACTGACACGCCCCTGCGAAAATGACCAATTGATCTAAGCTTGGAGCTTTCCTCCTTGCCTCTTTTACCGTTAAAACGAAATCTTTCGAATGACGATATGCATGAATATCCGCCTTCTCGCCTTTTGACTTTGAATAAGCATCATGACCGGTTATCACCAATATATCAGGCCGATAATAATCGATTAACCCACTAATTTCGCCTGCCATTTCTTTTTCATTACAATGGATGCCAGTGACAGGGATTCCAATCGTTTCGTATAACATTAGACATTTTTTCAAATAGAGGGGATCACCATCTAAATGAAGAACTCTACCAGGCATATGGAAGAAATTATCTGGATTTTTATATCCCCCAGTTGTTTCAAATTCTCGTTTTTCTTTTAAAAGATGGAGATCTTGACGAAATAATTCTAGGGATTGTTCTTCTAAGGAACGAAATTGCTGCGACTTCCTTTCCCTTTCCGAAGAATTAATCGTTACTAAATCATCAATTGGAGCGTCCGCAATTAAACGGAAATCCTCCCCATATAAAATAGCTACTTTTGTCGTTCCTTGTTCCCTAATGTCAATTACTCTGAATAAAATATCACAACGATACGACCTTCTGCCAACTATATCCATCTTCTTTATACTCATTGGCAACACTCCACTTTACATATCATCCGGAAATGAATCCTTCTCCTTAAAATATGCACTATGCTGTTACCCTGTGAATATTAAACTGCAGATTCGCAAAAGAACGGATATAAGGCGTCACTTAGTTTAGCAAACTCCTCAATTGACAGAGATTCTCCCCTGCGACTTGATTCAATTTCTGTTTGAGCAAGAGCATTTAGAATCAGCTCTTTTTTCTCCTTGCCATTTGGCAATGCACTCATTAAATTATTTAAAATTGTTTTCCGCCTTTGTGCAAAACTCCCCCTCGTAACAGTGAAAAAGAAGTCTTCATCGATAACTGGGAACAAAGGCTCCTTTCTCCTAATTAAGCGGATCACCGCTGAATCGACATTTGGCTGTGGCACAAACACTGTCTTAGGAACGATCATGACTGTCTCTGCCTCTGTATAATATTGAATGGCAATCGAAAGAGAACCATAATTTTTTGTACCAGGTTTAGCGGCGATTCGGTCTGCTACTTCTTTTTGTAACATCACAACAATCCCCCGGATTGGTAAACGTTCTTCTAATAATTTCATAATAATCGGTGTCGTCACATAATATGGTAAATTCGCAACGACCATGACGTCTTCCATCCCTGCAAATTCTTTCTCGATCACTTCTTTAACATTCGCTTTTAACACATCTTCATGAATAATTTTTGTATTTGGATATGGCCCCAGCGTGTCGTCTAAGATTGGCAATAAGCGTTGATCAATTTCAAAGGCTACTACCTTTTTACAAGCCTTTGCCAATTGCTCGGTTAAAGCACCAATTCCAGGACCAACCTCAATTGCACCCGATTCACTCGTTAATCCAGCATGTTCAACAATGTTTCTTAGTATATTCGTATCAATTAAAAAGTTTTGTCCAAGACTTTTCTTAAAGGAAAATCCATATTTCTTTAAAATCTCTTTTGTTCTAACAGGTGTTGCAATATCCTTATGCATTTTGTTCCTCCTGACGGATCACTTTTACAGCCTCTGCAAAGGCTTCTTTACTGATCTCGAATACCATCAATCTTTTATATAGCTGTTTCCCATTTGTATAACCAATTTTCAGCAATTTCCCGATCTTTTCTCTTCTCTCTTTCGCACCGGCGCCACCAATCAACCCCGCTGCAATTAAATCATCATGAGTGATCTGCTCTGTTACATCTTCCTGCATTAATTGCGCACCCGCTAGCGCCCTTCTAATCACATCTGGGGATGCATGTTCGACTCCAACACCCTTACCATGCCTATGCAACGCATCTTCCTTTTGAATAAAAGCATGTTTGCACCCAGGGACTTCCTCGGAAATGACATTGCGAATCCGTTGCCCCGGATAATCTGGATCCGTTAATACAATGACCCCTCTCGTTCTTTGTGCTAGTTTGATTTTCTCAATTGTCTCCGAATTTATCGCAGATCCATTTGTTTCAATTGTATCTGCATGAACAGCTTGTTGAATGGCTGTTGTATCATCTTTTCCTTCGACAATGATAATTTCTTTAATTTTCATGGGCCCTCCGTAATATTTTTAATAGAAAAATTGTATCAAACATTATTCACATGCATACTAACGGCTTATTTTCAACATTATAAAAATAATGTAAAATAAATGAAACCTTTCTGTAATATTAAACGTCTATATATAGTAAGATTAGGATAAGAAATATTTTCTTTAAATCCTGCTCTTTCTCTGCTAAAGAACCGCTGCGAGTAAATGGACATTCTTTCCTTACACATTATAAACTTTCCAGGTAAAAAAGAAAAATGCAGCGGATTAACTCCACTGCATCTGTCTTTAGTTTAATACCTTAATTTTAATGGTTTTTCTTCCCCAATTGATTGCATCTTGTTTGGAAGGGAAGAATACATCAATTTTATTGCCCTTTATAGCGCCGCCGGTATCTGCAGCAACTGCATACCCATAACCTTCCACATGTACTTTAGAACCAAGTGGGATGACTTTTGGGTCCACTGCAATCACTTTAAGATTCGGGTTGGCATGCAGATTAACTCCAGTAGCCGTTGTGCCAGAACAGCCGCTGCAATTAGCTGTATACGCAGTAGAGGTCACACGGATTTCTCTCCCGCTCTCGCTGCCACGAGAAGCAATTTGAGAGACCTCTTTTGGCCCTACTGCAACAACCTGATCTTGCTTTTCCTTTGTAACTTTTTCACTTACTATTGTTCGGGATATTTCCTTCCCATTTTCTTTAGTAACTTCATACGTTTTTACTGAAAGTCCTTGCTGACCAGGGGTAATGATTTTCTCTGTTCCACTTGCCAAACTCTCATCCTTTTTCGTGACAACAGCAAATGGGATTGGTTCTTCCACTACATCGGTGACTTTTTCTATACGGAAAACATGAACCGTGTCATTTTCTACGACCCTTTCATCTAAGCTAGGTTCTACCCGGTCCAAATCCGTTATGGTTATCTCTTGTTGTTGTAAAAAGTCAGCGACAGTAGTCGAAGTTGACCATACTTCTTTGTTTTCCCCTCCATCAACTAAGGTAAGCGGAAAGGCTCTTTCAATGTTTATATGCATCCCTTTTTGCAAAACTGTATTTTTTTCTGGTTTAATTTGATCATACTCATTTAATACAACCTTTTGCTCCTTCAAGAAACCCTCGACAGTTTCAGCTGTTGTCCATAACGATTTTTGCTCAGAATCTTGCGTTAATTTTACTTTTTTCGCCGGTTTCCAAGTAATTTCCATATGGTTGGAAATACTAGAGTCTTTTTTTGGAGTTAAATGGTCTTGTGACTTTATTGAAATCTCCAATTCTTCAAATAATTCTTTAACTGTAGCTGCGTGTGTTTTTGTGACCTTCTCTCGGCCATCTAGGTTGAGTGTTACAGTTTTTTTACTTGTTTCATAAGTAATAAATCCTGCTGATGTAAGTAAAACTATGAAACTTACGATAACAATCGACCATTTTTTTTGTGTGAAAGACTTGGAAAACAGGTTTTTCATGGTCTTAATCCAAATGAAAAACGCCTCCTTTTCTCTTCGAGTGATTATATAAAGGATATAACCGCCTGTCAACCCCCCTCCCTTTTCCAAATTTAATTTCTATTATGCAAAAGATTTGAAGAAAAAGTAAAGAAAAAGTTATCGACAAGCTTATCCTATGAAGAAAAGAAGGCGTATAGAACTTTAATATTTAATTACATATTGGACAGGATTCTCATATAGTCGACGGCATTCCTTATCAGGAAATGTCGAACAATTTTTTTGCATTTTCAGTTGTTGCTTTAGCTACTTCCGTTAAAGTAGTCCCCTTTATCTCAGCAATTTGTTCCGCTACAAGTTTTACATATGCAGGTTCATTTCGCTTCCCTCTATATGGGTGTGGAGCCAAATAAGGACAATCAGTTTCAATCAGAAGTTTATCTAAAGGAACTTCCTTCGCCACTTCCTTTGGTTTTTTTGCATTTTTAAATGTAACAGGTCCTCCTAGTGAAATATAGAAATTCATTTCCATGCATTCTCTAGCAACTTCTACGCTCCCGCTAAAACAATGCATGATTCCACCGACTTCTTCTGCCCCTTCTTCTTTTAAAATCCGAACAATATCTGCAGTTGCTTCACGATTATGAATAATGATCGGCAGCTTCACTTTTTTAGCCAATCGGATTTGTCGTCTAAACACGTCATGTTGAATTTCCTTTGGAGACTTGTCCCAGTGATAATCGAGACCCATTTCTCCTAAAGCCACCACTTTTGGGTGGGCAGATAATTCTTCAATCCAAGCTAAATCCTCATCTTTCATATCAATTGCATCAACTGGATGCCAACCAACACTAGCATATAGAAAATCGTAAGATTCTACGAGTTCAATTGCTTTTGTAATCGTTGGACGATCAAACCCAACGACAACCATGTGTTCTACTCCCATTTTTCGTGCTCTCTCAATGACCTCTGTTACATCATCTTCATATTGATCTGCATTTAAATGCACATGAGTATCAAATAACATCACAAACTCCTCCTAATCAAGTTCGCCCGCCGGATTTATGCCCAATTTTTCCATATCACTTACCTTAAAAGAATCCGTGGCATCCTCCGAAGGCTAAATATCATTCAACCTAATGAAGTTACAAATATTATTTTTCTGTTACAAATATTTCATCCATATTATATAGAAGAAACACGGCTGAAAACGTTTTCTAATAAAAAAATGCTTCACGCAGCGTTTCACGTGAAACATTTTTCGACATATTTACTTAACTTTCGCTCCAATTGGCAATGAGTCAGGCACAGTTGCTAAAGCTAATTTTCCATCTTGGCTCCCTGCTAAAATCATACCTTGAGATAATTCCCCTCGGAGTTTGACTGGCTTCAAGTTTGTAACACAAATGACTCTTTGACCAACTAATTCTTCTGGTTTGTAGTATTGAGCAATTCCAGAAACGACTTGACGTGTTTCATCGCCTAGATTCAATTGTAATTTAAGTAATTTATCGGCTTTTTTTACTGGCTCTACTGCAATAATCTCGGCTACGCGCAAATCAATTTTTGTAAAGTCATCAATCGAAATTTCAGCCGCTTCCTGTCCAGTCTTTGTCTTTTCTTCCTTTTCTTCAGGCTTAGGCGAACTTCCTTGCATTTTCGTTTTGATGTACGCTACTTCTTCCTCAATATCAAGTCTTGGAAAAATCGGACTTCCCTTTTTCACCTTTGTGCCTGCAGGAATACTGCCAAATTCAGACAAACGATCCCAGGTTGTTAAGGTTGCATCCTCTATACCAAGTTGATCGAAAATCTCCCCCGGTGCTTTTGTTAAAAATGGCTGTAACATAATTGCAGTTCTTCTTAATGATTCTGCTAAATGCACCATGACATCCTTCAATTGCTCTGTTTTTTCCTCATCTTTTGCTAATTGCCATGGCTGTGTTTCATCAATATATTTATTTGTGCGACTTACTAATTGCCATAATACCGATAAGGCAACGGAAAATTCCATATTCTCCATCGCATCGACATATTTCTCCACTGTTGATTGATTCATTTGTAATAGAGATTGCTCGAATTCACCGTTTGAGCCACTATAAGTTGGAATCACACCGTCAAAATATTTATTAATCATTGCAACTGTACGATTTAATAAATTCCCTAAATCATTCGCTAAATCAAAGTTCAAGCGTTCAACAAAGCTCTCTGGTGTGAAAACACCATCAGAACCAAATGGAACTTCTCTAAGTAGGTAATATCTTAATGAGTCTAATCCATAACGGTCAATCAATGTAACTGGATCAACGACATTCCCTTTTGACTTCGACATTTTTCCATCTTTCATCAATAACCATCCATGGGCAAATACCTTTTTTGGTAACGGAAGATCTAAGGCCATTAACATAATTGGCCAATAGATCGTATGGAAACGAACGATCTCTTTTCCTACCAAATGGACATCGGCAGGCCAGTATTTTTGATATTTTGTATCATCCTCTGTCCCATACCCTAAAGCAGTAATATAATTGGTTAGAGCATCTATCCAAACGTAGATTACATGCTTTGGATTGCTTGGGATTTTAATTCCCCAATTAAAGGTTGTTCGTGATACAGCTAAATCCTCAAGTCCTGGTTTAATAAAGTTATTGATCATTTCATTTTTTCTAGACTCTGGCTGGATAAAGTCTGAATTTTCCTCGTAATACTGTAATAAACGATCAGCGTATTTGCTTACTTTAAAAAAGTACGACTCTTCCTTTACCTTTTGTACCGGTCTGCCGCAATCTGGGCAGTTGCCTTCTTCGGTTAATTGAATCTCTGTAAAATAGGATTCACAAGGGGTACAATACATCCCTTCGTATTCACCTAAGTAAATATCCCCTTGAGCCAGTAACCTTTCAAATATTTGCTCTACCACTTTTGTATGACGTGGTTCAGTTGTACGAATAAAATCATCATACGAGATATCTAATTTTTTCCATAACTGTTTGATCCCAGAAACGATTTCATCCACGTATTGCTTTGGAGTTACCCCGTTTTCTTCTGCCTTTTCTTGGATTTTTTGACCATGTTCATCCGTTCCTGTTAAATACATGACATCAAATCCGCGCATGCGTTTATACCTTGCCATCGCATCTCCTGCAACCGTTGTATAAGCATGTCCAATATGTAAATTACCACTTGGATAATAAATCGGAGTGGTTAAATAGAAAGTCTTTTTATCTCCCACTATATGTTTCCTCCTCTTAAATGTATCTAAAGCAAAGTTGCTACCTTTCATTATATCGCTTTATATAAAACAGGCAAAATACTTCTTAGAATTTTTTTCTTACATCCGCTAATTAATCAATTTTCCCTTATCATCATTGACCAATTTGACGTATTATAGCCACACTTTTTCCTAAATGTTACAGTCCTATACTAATTGACGTTTAATGGGAAAATTGATAATATGAAACTATCAGTTAATGTCGAAAAATGACGAAAAGTAAAAATAGATGAAAGAAAAAGCTTAGATTGGGGGTTCGGTAATGAAGTCTACAGGAATTATCCGTAAAGTTGATGAATTAGGTCGGGTTGTCATTCCGATTGAATTAAGAAGAAACCTTGGAATTTCTGAAAAGGATTCTTTAGAAATTTACGTTGATGATGATCGCATTATTTTAAAGAAATTTAAGCCAAATATGGTTTGCCAAGTAACCGGTAAAACTTCAGATAATAACATTCAATTAGCAGATGGCAAATTGATTTTAAGCCGTGAAGGTGCGGAAAAGATCCTAAAAGAAATTCAGAACAGCTTTGATCTAACAGAATAACAAATAAGCGGAGCCTAAAAGGCTCCGTTTATTTGTCATTAGCGACATGATATATATGATAGACCTCTCTTTTATTGAGATTACGGTCTTTTGCCGTAAGCTTGATGGCTTCTTTTGATGATAAACCCTCTTCTATGTAATGAGTGATGTGGTTCTCAACGGATAATTCCCCCCACCAGAGTGTGGTTTCGTCTAACGGGACATCCTCGCCCTTTTCAATAATGAGACAAAATTCCCCGCGTACTTCCTCTTGAGAAGCCCATTGGATTAATTCAGACGTCGTTCCCCTAATAAACTCTTCAAACTTTTTGGTAAGTTCACGACAAAGGGACATTTTACGATCTCCCAATACTTCCTTAACGAGAGTTAACGTTTCCTTTAAGCGATGAGGGGCTTCATACAAAATAATCGTTGCTGGAATAGATGACAATGCCTCCAATTGCTTTCTCTTTTCCTTTTTCTGGCGATCCAAAAACCCAAAGAAATAAAAGGGCTGTGTTGATATGCCTGAAGCAATTAATGCGGTTAAGGCTGCGTTTGCACCAGGTAATGGAACGACCGTCAATTTTTCTTCTAATGCTGAACAGACTAATTCATAGCCTGGGTCTGATATTGTTGGCAGCCCCGCATCACTAATCAAGGCAATTTTGCAACCTTCCTTCAATAATTCAATAATTTTCCATCCACTACTTTCTTTATTATGCTCATGATAGCTCATTAAGGGCGTATCAATCTCAAAGTAATGGCAAAGTTTCTTAGAATTACGGGTATCTTCAGCTGCAATATAATCGGCTTCTTTTAACATTCGAATTGCCCGAAAACTCATATCTTCCAAATTTCCAATTGGGGTTGGAACCAAATATAATATCCCTTTACTTTCCTCATTATTAAAGCTTTTCTGTTGCCACATATGATCCTGAACCCTCTTTTATATATTGTAGTTTTTTGTTTCGATCCCATTGTTTAAAGGCATATTCAGCTTTCAATGCCTCGCTTTTAGTCGAGAATTTTTTAGAAAACAAAAGCTTTACTGGTCCTCTGCCACGCGTATATTTCGCCCCTTTTCCTTCATTGTGGAGCTTAACTCTCCTTTGCAAGTTGTTCGTGTAACCTGCATACAGACTATTATCTTTACAAGATAATACGTAAAAATAGTGTTCCTCATTCTCCATATAGAATCTTCCTTATCATATCGGTATATTCATCATTCTCTTGATAAACTATGAGTGGAGGTAATATCTTTAAGTCTGGTTTGCCGTCTTTGATCGCTTCAATTAATAAAGTATTCGCTTCCTTCCCCTCTTTTGGGAATATAAATTGAAGACGTTTCGGTTCAAGCCGGTATTTTCGCATCAAAGTAATTATATCTATGAGACGACCTGAGCGATGAACAAAAGCTACTTTCCCCCCCTGTCGAACGAGCTGACTAGACGCCATTACCGCATCTTCTAACGTACATAATATTTCATGCCTAGCAATGGCCAAATGTTCATTTTCATTTATTTCCTTATTTGATGGGGTAATAAAATAGGGCGGATTACAGGTAACGACATCATATTTTCCATATCCCAATACACTTGGCATATCTTTAATATCTCCATGAATCATCTCGATTCGTCCGCCTAAACCATTGTATTCAATACTACGGGTTGCCATACGGTATAGTCTTTCTTGAATTTCAACACCAGTAATCTTCCCTTTTGATCGTAAGCTCAAGAATAACGGAATGACCCCATTTCCACTGCATAAATCAAGTAAATTTCCTTTTTGGATCGGCACATACACAAACTTTGCTAAAAGAACCGCATCCAGTGAAAATGAAAATACAGATGGACTTTGAATAATCCGTATATTCTCTTCGGCTAATAAATAATCAAGCCTTTCATCTCCGATCAATTCGACCATATAAGACCCTCCTTCTATTCCACTAGACTGTTAAACAATTTTCTAAAAAACAGCCTTCCCAATGAATTAGGAAGGCTTCCAATTACTTTTTATTTAAAAAGGATAAACAAAACATACAATCTCCTTCTGTTCGCGGGCTGCCAAATTGGAGATTACATATATGAAATCCTTCTTGATAAAGGCGGGCCAGATTATCATAGCCTTCTCCAATATCAACGAATCCAATCTCATTTGAAATAGGTTTTTTCTTATTCGACTTCTTTTTTTCATATTCTATGTTACGAATATCTTCAAGGCGACGTCTTAATAGTTCATTTTCCAGCTTTAAAGAGTTATTTTCTTCGAGGAATTCTGCGAAATGTTGTTTTAACTCCCCAAGCTGTTGGTATAATTGTCCAATCTGCTTTTCCATATTACTGACTGAATCAAAAATTTCCCTTTTATCCACTAGTTCCACCTCATTAATCTGTGGATTGTACCGATACAGCACCTTCTTTAAGGATTTCTTCTAATGTATATTCAACTACACGTTCCAGTTCTGGGATATTAACTTGTAAGACCCTTCCTAATATATTGAGTCCTACTACCTTTCCAGTACCAAGTGGTGTATCGATCGTTTGCCCAATATCCGGCAGTTGTTGTTTCGCTTCTTCATACTCATCATTTTCATATTTTAAACAGCATAAAAGTCTACCGCATAATCCTGAAATTTTCGTTGGATTTAATGACAAGTTTTGATCCTTTGCCATTTTAATAGAAACCGGCTCAAAATCACCTAAAAAGGTAGAACAGCAAAGCATCCTTCCACATGGGCCGATTCCACCCAACATTTTGGCTTCATCACGTACTCCAATTTGACGTAATTCAATTCTTGTTCGGAAAATAGCTGCTAAATCCTTTACTAACTCCCGAAAATCTACTCTTCCATCTGCTGTAAAATAGAAGATAATTTTATTTCGGTCAAATGTATATTCAACATCTACTAATTTCATATCTAGTTGATGAGTCGTTACCTTTTCATTACAAACCTCATACGCTTCTTTCGCGGCTATTCTATTTTCTTGAACAATCATTCGATCCTTTTCATCCGCAATTCGCAGTACCTTTTTTAAAGGAAGAACAACGTCATCTTCATCAACCTGTTTAGGGCCGATGACGACCTTACCATATTCAACACCCCTTACCGTTTCAACGATAACAAAGCTGTCTTTTTGAATTGAGAGATCGCCGGGATCAAAATAATAGATTTTTCCCGCCTTTTTAAAGCGTATACCTACAACGTTATACAATTGAAGATCCCTCCTGCAAGCTAAGCACTAGCTCCTCCATTAGCAATTGTGTATTCATATTCGCTTGAAGCTTTCTTTTTGCTTCCAAAATATTCGTCATTTGTGCTGCCAATCGCCGTCCCGTAGTTTTGAAAGCATACTGTTCCATTTTTTTTGCCTCACTAACATAAACTGTTTGTTCCTGCTTTCCAATCTGGATATATAATAAATCCTTATAAATAAGAATTAAAAGATCTAACCCACGATCAAATTGTTCTTTATCTTTAAAGTGCGAATACCACTCTTCCTGAAGAAAGATGAGAGCTTCTAAAGAACTCTTCATTAACACTTCGTATAATTTTACCACTATCTTTTGGGCTTGTGCAAACCATTCATCCTCATTCAATCTTAATGCCTCGTCCAAATTATTCGTTATCCCAGCAATGAGTGGAGCCTTATCTTGCTTAACTCCCATTGATATTTGTTTATCAATAAAATATTGGGTTGATAACGGTTTAAATGATAGAACTTGGCAACGGGACAGGATAGTCGGTAGCATTTTTTGTTGCTGTTCCGTTATGAGAATCGCATAAGTTTGTGCATGGGGTTCTTCAAGAAACTTAAGCAGACTATTCGCTGCATTGACCGTCATTCGATCCGCATGGTGAATCATATACAACTTTTGATTGGATTCCACGCCTGTTTTTGAAAACTCCTCTTGTAATTGCACAACTTGCTGTTTTTTTATCGATAACCCATCAGGCTCAACAATATGAATATCAGGATGATTTCCATGATTCATTCTTTTACAATTTATACAATCTTCACAAGGAATCACGCCATCCTGTGGCGATAAACAAAACAAACTTTTCGCCAGCAGCATTGCAATCTCGCTTTTCCCCGTCCCTCTCATTCCCTCGAATAAATAAGCGTGGGCAATTCGATTTTTGGCTAAGCTATTTTTTATCATTTTCAAAACAACCGGCTGCATTTTTTCAAGTTCTTCCCACGTATTTACCACATTATCACTCACTAACCTATTAAAAGTTCATAAAAATCCATCATTATCCTTCCAAACATGAAAAGCCTACTAAGATGTAGTTCTATTATATCAATAATTCTTGGAAACAAACACTGTTATCCAGATTGTTACTGTTCTGAAAAGTGGTGTTTCACCTTCGTACCTATACAGACTTCCCTATTTTTATGCATAATTTTTCCCAAATAGGGAACATTTATATAATGCGCAATTATGCAATGTAACTTTTAGGGGGAAATTAGTGTGATTTTAAATCAAGAACAACTTAGAGAGGAGGCACTTAAGTCTGCATTGAACCACGATCCTTACATGAGACGAAAATCATCTAAGCTGCTTTGGGGATTGGGTCAACGGAGCCATATAAAGTAACACATGGCCGTGGTTACTCACGTTTTGAACATGTTAGAAACGACATTTCACATGAGATGGTAGTTTATGTTCCAAAAGACGATCCAGTTAAAATCATGAAGGTTAAATTAAAAAACAACGGTGATCGGAAAAGAAGGGTTTCCTTAACCTATTATGCCGAGTGGGTGCTCGGTGTAATGAGACCAGCAAATGCTCCTTATATCGTGTCAGAGTGGAACGATGATGAACGTGTTTTAACGGCAAAAAATACGTATCAGGAAATTTTTCGGGAGTCTATCGCCTTTTTAGGAATATTCCCTAAGGAAGAAAGCCATTCACTGTTGGAGAATCCATCTTGGACAACCGATCGGACTGAGTTCATTGGCCGTAATCGGTCATTAGAGCATCCAGCGGCATTGGAACACGTTTCATTATCCGGCCGTACAGGGATATTTAATGAATCTTGTGGAGCCATTCAACAAAAGCTTTTATTGGAGCCTCATTCTGAACAAGTTATATATGTTTTATTAGGCTGCGATGATTCTAATGAGGCTGTCGTAAAATTGGTTCAAAAGTATCGCCAATCTTCAGCATGTGAGCAAGCCCTTAATGAGGTTTTAGAATTTTGGGATGATCACCTGAATCAAATCCAAGTTTCAACACCATCTGCCGAGACCAATATTCTCTTAAATGGATGGCTACTTTATCAATCACTCGCCTGTCGGATGTGGGCAAGAACAGCCTTCTATCAAGCTGGCGGCGCCTATGGATTCCGTGATCAATTACAAGATTCTTTAGCTATGTTACACACCTTGCCTCAGTTAACACGGAAACAAATCTTATTGCATGCATCCCATCAATACGAAGAAGGTGACGTACAACATTGGTGGCATGAAGAAACACAACGTGGAATTCGAACGCTGTTTTCAGATGACTTACTGTGGCTGCCATATACGGTATCACGTTACTTGGAGCATACAGGCGATGCTAGTGTTTTAGATGAAGTCGTTCCATTTCTTCATAGTCAATCACTAAAAGAAAATGAGCACGAACGTTATGAACCAACTGTGCAATCGTCACAATCTGCCTCCATTTATGAACATTGCTTGCGGGCAATTGATAAAGCTTTATCCCGCATCGGTGAGCATGGGCTGCCATTAATCGGAGTGGGCGATTGGAATGACGGGATGAATCTTGTCGGTGCTAATGGACGTGGTGAAAGTGTTTGGCTTGGCTGGTTTATCTGTGATATTTTAAGCCGATTTAAGGAAGTTTGCCACGATCGCGGGGATACTGAAAAGGCGAATGGCTATATGGAAAGAAGAGAACAATTAATAGCTGCCTTGAATGAACATGCGTGGGATGGTCAATGGTATCGACGCGCCTTTACCGATTCAGGAGAATGGTTAGGCTCAATTGGTAACGAGGAGTGTCAAATTGATGCCATCGCACAATCATGGTCTGTCATATCCGGCGGGGCTCCAGTGGAACGTGCGGAACAAGCAATGAACTCTTTTGACCGGGAACTTGTTGATAGAGATTTGTTAGTCGTCCGCTTGTTAACTCCAGCTTTTGATAAAACAGACCCTAGTCCAGGCTATATTCAAGGATATCCGCCAGGTCTGCGTGAAAATGGTGCTCAGTATACCCATGGTGTCATTTGGGGAATCGTTGCTTGGTGTCAGCTTGGAAATGGTGATAAAGCTATGGAAATGTTTAATATGCTGAATCCCATGAACCATACTCGTACAGATCAGGAAGTTAAGCGTTATGTCGGCGAGCCCTATGCGATGGCAGCGGATGTCTATACTGCCAAACCAAATGAAGGTCATGCGGGTTGGACTTGGTATACAGGTGCAGCTAGTTGGATGTACCAAGCTGGTATTGAGTGGATTCTTGGAATTCGCCGCCATGGCAACTTCCTGTTGATTGATCCTAAAGTACCGAATGATTGGCCCGGGTTTTCCTTGTCCTATCGATATGGAAATACAAAGTATTCAATCGAAGTAGAAAATCATTCTGGATCCCCTGGATTAACCTTTCATGGTAGAGAAATGGACTCTACCATTAGCAATCTCCCTCATCCTTCTGGCTTCTCATTCCAGTTAGTAGATGATGGGAAAGAGCATAATGTGAAAGTTCGCTTATAGAGAAAGATACCCCCACTCTTGTTTGAATGGGGGTTTTCTCGGTTGCTAGGTGATGAGTATGGCTTGGTGCTTCAGATACCTTCCTATCTAATTAAAAATCGGCTTTACCCTTTGCAAAAGCACCTCTCTTACATCAGCGAATACCTTATCCATTTCCTGATTTGCATCCACTCTTACCATTCTTTCAGGGAATCTTTTGATGACCGCCTCATACCCTTCACGAACATTCCTATGAAAGTCAATTTCCTCTAAATCTAATCGGTTAACTTCTCTCCCTTTATTTTTGCGAATCCGATTTAAACCAATTTCGGGATCCAAATCTAAGTACAGAGTTAAATCCGGCATGAAAGTTCCAATTGCAAATTCGTTGATCGACAGGACCTCCTCAATGCCAAGACCTCTAGCAAATCCCTGATATGCCAGACTGCTATCAATAAACCGATCGCACAAAACAATTTTCCCTTCTTCTAATGAGGGAACAATGCGCTCAACCAAATGCTGTCTTCTTGCTGCAGCATAAAGTAATGCCTCTGTGTGACCATCCATTTTTGTATTTTTTGTATCCAAAATGACTGAGCGAATTTGTTCAGAAATTTCAATTCCACCGGGTTCCCTCGTGACAACAACCTCTCTGCCACTATTTTCAACAAAGCCCTTCATAGATTGAATAAGCGTAGACTTCCCGGAACCCTCTACTCCTTCAAGTGTAATAAAATAACCCATTTTCTCATTTCCTCCAACACACTATTTTTCAAAGATTGAAATTCGCCGCTGATATATCTCTTGGTTTCCCTGAAATCTAGCTCCGGTTTCAATTAAATCCTCTATTTGCTCAGCCACTGATATTGTAATCCGCTCTCCAGGCATCAATATTGGAATGCCCGGAGGATATGGGGTAATCGGTTCAGCGGCTATTTCACCTACTGATTCTTTTAATGATATTTTTCTTACTGACCATTGCCTAAATTGATTGGAATGAATAACTGGTGTTGAAATATTAGGCTTATAATGAGGAAAAATCAGGCTCTTTTCCTGTTTTTTATAAGGTCCCAACAAATGAGCTATTACCTCTGCAACTCTCCTAAAGGGAAAATCATGATTCCTTTTTAAAAGTGGCAATACGAGTAAAACATTAATCGGATCGGCCATCTCGGTAAAAATGCCCTTCTCTTCAAATAATGATTGCATTTGAAATCCACTTAATTCATTAGCTGATCCAATCGTGACTTTTAATAAATCACCCTTTTTACAATCGTTCAATACGATAATGTTATCAATTTGTTGAAGTTCATTCTTAAATATTTGTATTTCATTATTTAAGTATGCATGATCTTCATCCATATAAGTAGCTGCATAACTTCTCGCTATATCAAGTGAAGCCATAATCGGATAGGAAGGACTGCTCGACTGTAAAATATAGAGGTACTTTTCCACTGTCTCTATTGATACAAATTGACTATTAATATGTAAAAAGGAACCCATTGTCATCGCAGGTAAGGTTTTGTGTGCCGACTGGACGACCAAATCTGCACCTAATTCAACCGCCGACTTTGGAAATGCTCCTCCTGTAATAAAATGAGCACCATGAGCCTCATCAACAAGAACAGGAATATTCATACTATGTGCTAAGGTTATAATGCCTTCAAGATCGTTAACAAGTCCATAGTAATTGGGATACGTCAGAATAATAGCTTTAACATTTGGATGCATATCAAGTGCATGTTTGACTATCCGCGGGGATACTCCTCCAGATACACCCCATTCTTCACTGAAATCAGGGTCTAAAAAGACAGGTTTTGCTCCTGTTAGTTCAATCCCATTATGTATGGACTTATGGCTATTGCGCTGTACTAGTACCACATCATTTTCACGCAAAACAGACAGCATCATAGCCAGGTTACCTACAGTAGAACCATTGACTAAAAAATAACTTCTTTCTGTCCCATATAAAGAAGATAATAGCTTTTCCGCTTCTTTTATAACACCTTCTGGACAATGAAGATCATCCAGACCCGTTAGTTCTGTTACATCTAATTTAAGCAGGCCATGAAAATATAAGTATTGATCGCCCAGTAATGTTCCATTTTTATGACCAGGAACATGAAAAGAGACCGACCCTTTTCGATCATGGTTAACCAATTGATTATATAAAGGAGTGATTGACTGATCCATCGTACAACTTCCCTCTTTTTAAATTCTTTATCCATTTCACATTCATTTTATCAAACATACGCATTGTTCTCATCACTTCTCTAAAAGAATTAAGATAGACATACAACCAATGGAAAAAACCAACATACAATAGTAAACAAGTAAACTATATGATTAAATTTTCATAATATTGTATATATTTTGTTTACAATGGAAAATATACAAACACGGAGGTGAAGAGAGTGAATTCAACGAATAAAGAGCAAAACAAGGAAATATGTGTGATTTGTGAAGAACAAAAGGAGAAAGGGATCCATCTTTATACATCATTTATTTGTACAAATTGTGAAAAGGATATCATTAAGACAGAAAC
>CAWBCW010000026.1:55000-70000 GCA_963787345.1 uncultured Bacillaceae bacterium
TCATCCCCGCACTTTTCAACGTACGTGGGTTCGGTCCTCCATCCAGTGTTACCTGGACTTCAACCTGGACATGGGTAGATCACCTGGTTTCGGGTCTACGACCACATACTAAAATCGCCCTATTCAGACTCGCTTTCGCTGCGGCTCCGCCTTATCAGCTTAACCTTGCATGTAATCGTAACTCGCCGGTTCATTCTACAAAAGGCACGCCATTACCCGTTAAAGGGCTTTGACTACTTGTAGGCACACGGTTTCAGGAACTATTTCACTCCCCTTCCGGGGTGCTTTTCACCTTTCCCTCACGGTACTGGTTCACTATCGGTCACTAGGGAGTATTTAGCCTTGGGAGATGGTCCTCCCAGATTCCGACGGGATTTCTCGTGTCCCGCCGTACTCAGGATCCACTCAGGAGGGAACGAAGTTTCGACTACAGGGTTTTTACCTTCTTTGACCGGCCTTTCCAGACCTGTTCATCTACCCCGTTCCTTTGTAACTCCATGTTGAGTGTCCTACAACCCCAAGAGGCAAGCCTCTTGGTTTGGGCTGATCCCGTTTCGCTCGCCGCTACTCAGGGAATCGCAATTGCTTTCTCTTCCTCCGGGTACTTAGATGTTTCAGTTCCCCGGGTCTGCCTTCAATACCCTATGTATTCAGGTAAAGATTCTATCCTATTAAAGATAGAGGGTTTCCCCATTCGGAAATCTCTGGATCAAAGCTTACTTACAGCTCCCCAAAGCATATCGGTGTTAGTCCCGTCCTTCATCGGCTCCTAGTGCCAAGGCATTCACCGTGCGCCCTTTCTAACTTAACCAGTTAAAAAGTAAATATGGTGTTTACTTGGTTTTTCTTGATTTCTTCATTACATTATCCAGTTTTCAAAGAACAAAAAATACCAATATACGTTGTTATAATGATCAACACACAAAGGTTATATGGTGGAGGATAGCGGGATCGAACCGCTGACCTCCTGCGTGCAAGGCAGGCGCTCTCCCAGCTGAGCTAATCCCCGCAAATATAAGTTATGGTGGGCCTAAATGGACTCGAACCATCGACCTCACGCTTATCAGGCGTGCGCTCTAACCAGCTGAGCTATAGGCCCCTATAACAGGATTATCTTCTATGAAGTTAGAATTACTCCATCAAAACTAAACAACAAACAGTCAACTTCATCTCCTAAGAGATGTTCCGTTAATATCCTTAGAAAGGAGGTGATCCAGCCGCACCTTCCGATACGGCTACCTTGTTACGACTTCACCCCAATCATCTGTCCCACCTTAGGCGGCTGGCTCCTTGCGGTTACCCCACCGACTTCGGGTGTTACAAACTCTCGTGGTGTGACGGGCGGTGTGTACAAGACCCGGGAACGTATTCACCGTGGCATGCTGATCCACGATTACTAGCGATTCCGGCTTCATGTAGGCGAGTTGCAGCCTACAATCCGAACTGAGAATGGTTTTATGGGATTGGCTAAACCTCGCGGTCTCGCAACCCTTTGTACCATCCATTGTAGCACGTGTGTAGCCCAGGTCATAAGGGGCATGATGATTTGACGTCATCCCCACCTTCCTCCGGTTTGTCACCGGCAGTCTCCTTAGAGTGCCCAACTGAATGCTGGCAACTAAGGACAAGGGTTGCGCTCGTTGCGGGACTTAACCCAACATCTCACGACACGAGCTGACGACAACCATGCACCACCTGTCACTCTGTCCCCCGAAGGGGAACGTCCTATCTCTAGGATTGTCAGAGGATGTCAAGACCTGGTAAGGTTCTTCGCGTTGCTTCGAATTAAACCACATGCTCCACCGCTTGTGCGGGTCCCCGTCAATTCCTTTGAGTTTCAGCCTTGCGGCCGTACTCCCCAGGCGGAGTGCTTAATGCGTTTACTGCAGCACTAAAGGGCGGAAACCCTCTAACACTTAGCACTCATCGTTTACGGCGTGGACTACCAGGGTATCTAATCCTGTTTGCTCCCCACGCTTTCGCGCCTCAGCGTCAGTTACAGGCCAAAGAGTCGCCTTCGCCACTGGTGTTCCTCCACATCTCTACGCATTTCACCGCTACACGTGGAATTCCACTCTTCTCTCCTGCACTCAAGTCCCCCAGTTTCCAATGACCCTCCACGGTTGAGCCGTGGGCTTTCACATCAGACTTAAAGGACCGCCTGCGCGCGCTTTACGCCCAATAATTCCGGACAACGCTTGCCACCTACGTATTACCGCGGCTGCTGGCACGTAGTTAGCCGTGGCTTTCTGGTTAGGTACCGTCAAGGTACGAGCAGTTACTCTCGTACTTGTTCTTCCCTAACAACAGAGTTTTACGATCCGAAAACCTTCATCACTCACGCGGCGTTGCTCCGTCAGACTTTCGTCCATTGCGGAAGATTCCCTACTGCTGCCTCCCGTAGGAGTCTGGGCCGTGTCTCAGTCCCAGTGTGGCCGATCACCCTCTCAGGTCGGCTACGCATCGTGGCCTTGGTGAGCCGTTACCTCACCAACTAGCTAATGCGCCGCGGGCCCATCTATAAGTGACAGCGTAAACCGTCTTTTAGCTTTCCTACATGTGTAGAAAAGAATTATCCGGTATTAGCTCCGGTTTCCCGAAGTTATCCCAGTCTTATAGGCAGGTTGCCCACGTGTTACTCACCCGTCCGCCGCTAACCTTTGGGAGCAAGCTCCCAAAGATTCGCTCGACTTGCATGTATTAGGCACGCCGCCAGCGTTCGTCCTGAGCCAGGATCAAACTCTCCAATAAAGTGTTTGAATAGCTCATAAAAATTTGTTGTCTTAAAACAACTGTTTTTGTTACATATAGTAACTATAATAAACGTTGACGTTTGTTGTTTAGTTTTCAAAGAGCATTTATTTGCATCGCTTCGTAAGCGACTTTTATAATATATCATTTTGAAACTTATATGTCAACCACTTTTATTACGAAAGTAATTTAATTAGTGAATCTCTCTTGTGACGACTTGATTAATTATAGTCTATCTAATTAGAACAGTCAACACCTTTTTAAAAAAATATTCAAAAAAAAAAAGAAACCAGTAGTTCTAACTATACTGGTTCCATCAAATGATATACATTTCAATTGCTACTAGTGCTAATACACCTGGTATCCCTAATAATCCGGATACAGCAGAAGTAATTAAATTTATCGGAACATGAATCCCAAATTGGTTTCCAATGATATTAAGAAAAAACAAAAACAAGGCACCAATTACTAATTTAACTACTCCCTGACTAATAAAACGCAGAGGTTTAGATGGACTTCCAACAAAAAGTAACAGTAAAATAATGAATCCTAAGATAGCAACTACTATAAATTGGCTCCAATAATAATCTCCCTTTCTGGCATTTGTACTATTATTATGAAGAGCCTGTACAAAAAAGACCTGAAAGAAATCACTTTTCACAAGAGCACTTATAAGATGAGAATATCTTTACAATGTTAATCGTGAAAATAAGAGTATACCGAAATTTGTCCGCTTTTTTGCTTCACGTAGTAGGAAAAAGTATTTTGCTTTGGCTATTTCTGTTTGTATTTCCATTTCTCCTGAGGGATCAATGCTTTTTTCAAATAATCCACTTTGACGATCCCAGTTCTCTCTTAGAGTGATTCAATTGTTCTACAAGTTGCTTATCAAACTCTCCTCGTAGCGAGGTTTTTCGTCGAAAAAACATGTCTCAATCCCCCGTACTATACTTCTCTTCTTCCTTCTATTGCCTTTGATAAAGTAACCTCATCTGCATATTCTAAATCTCCACCTACAGGCAATCCATGAGCAATTCTCGTGGTTCTAATTCCCGATGGCTTTATTAACCTCGAAATATACATAGCAGTTGCTTCGCCCTCAATATTAGGGTTTGTAGCTAAAATAACTTCTTGGACTGTATCATCATGTAATCTTTTCAATAACGATGGAATATTAATATCCTCTGGGCCAATTCCATCCATAGGAGAAATTGCACCATTTAAAACATGATAGAGACCATGGAATTCCTTCATTTTTTCCATAGCAATTACATCCTTTGGATCTTGAACAACACAAATCACACTGCGATTCCTACTTTGATCTTCACAAATATAACAAGGATCTTGATCTGTAATATGGCCACAAACGGAACAATAGGTTAAATTCCGTTTTGCATTTACAAGTGCCTTTGCAAAGTCTAAAACGGTTTCTTCCTTCATATTTATGACAAAAAAAGCCAGACGAGCAGCCGTTTTCGGGCCGATACCTGGCAATTTCATAAAACTATCAATCAGTTTCGATATTGGTTCAGGATAATGCATTTCTTATTACCTACTTTCTAGAACATTCCCGGTAAGATTCATTCCTTTCGTGAATTGCCCCATAGTTTGATTTGTTAATTCATCAGTCTTTTTCAAGGCATCATTTGTTGCAGCAAGGACTAAATCTTGAAGCATCTCAATATCTTCAGGATCAACAACTTCTTCCTTAATAATGACATCAACTACTTCCTTATGTCCCGTAACAACAACCGTTACCATACCACCGCCAGCAGTACCTTCAATCTTTTGTTCACCTAGATCTACTTGCGCTTTTTCCATATCCTTTTGCATTTTTTGCATTTGCTTCATCATTTTCTGCATGTTTCCCATGCCACCCATATTACCCATTCCACCACGTGCCATATTTAAATAACCTCCGTAATTATTATCTTTACACTATAACTTTATATATTCTTTTAAAAATGATATTGTCCTTCTTAATTTACCATAACCAATTATACCTTTACATGAAACCACTATTCATTAATTTCAATTAAATCATCGCCAACTAATTTCCTTGCTTCAGCGATAATTGGATCTTCTTCCGTTTCCCCTACTTCACTCGCCTCATTATGATTTCGTTGATTGTTAAGAAATCCCTCTCTAATGTCGAGCCATTGTTCTTCAGGTACACCTACAATATTGAGTGATGTCCAATAAAGTAGATAAAATTGAAGAAACGGTATCAATGAAATTAATATTTTCCATTGCCATTTGACAGTGAATTTCATATTTAAACTTGATGACTAGGGCTTGACTTGAAGCTGCTGCAGGTTCTGCTTCTTTTAACAGAGCTGCTTGTGAACTCATATGTTGAGTGTTAAGTTGCTCAATCATATCTGCCCAGTGCCTTTTAATATTAGTAAAATCTTGTTTAGTTGCATGCTTTAGAATTTCATTGATTTTGCCTGTCGGAGCCTGGAAACACTTTTGATGTGCGGCGTGGTCTTTGTGGTGCAGCAGCTTGTTCTTCCTCTTTTACAGCAACTCCATTTTCTTTAATTGTTTTACTTCTTTTTCCAGTTGATTGATTTTCTTTATTAATCCATTGATATCAGCACGTTGTGAATGTGTTTGAGGTGATGATTCAAGATGACATAGTTTTACTATTGCTACTTCTAACAATACTTTTGGGTGGTTCGTCCAGCGCATTTCTTGCTGTGTTTTATTCAACTCCGTAATTAGTTGATAAATTTCCTCTTGTTAATATCTGAAGCAAGCGATTTAAATTCATCATCAAGCATGGCACACTCTAACGATTCTTCTAAATTTGGTGCAGACTTATACAATAACATATCCCGGTAAAAAAAAATGAAATCCTCAATAAATCTCGATGGATCTTTCCCTTGAAATAAAAGCTCTGTTAAAGAATCAAGGCCCTTTACTACATCATGACTTCTAATGGCCACAGCAAGATTTAGCAAAAACATTTGTGAGACAGCGCCAGTAACCGTAAGCGCATCATCAATAGACACCTTTTCACTACCAAATGAGATGGCTTGATCGAGTAGACTTAATGCATCACGCATCCCACCATCAGCTGCTCTTGCAATAATTTGAAGAGCATTTTCCTCATATTCAACCCCAGTTTCCTTGGCGATAAGTTCCATTCTTTTTACAATGGATTGTGCAGTAATTCGCTTAAAGTCAAAACGTTGACAGCGCGAAAGGATCGTAAGAGGGATCTTATGAGGCTCTGTTGTTGCCAATATAAAAATAACATGTCTTGGTGGCTCTTCCAATGTTTTCAAGAGAGCATTAAAAGCCCCAATCGACAACATATGTACTTCGTCTATAATATAAACTTTATATTTAACCGATGTAGGAGCGTACTTCACTTTATCACGAATATCACGAATTTCTTCAACCCCATTATTAGAAGCTGCATCAATTTCAATAACATCAGGAATCGAGCCATCTGTTATACCGCGGCATGCAGAACATTCATTACATGGCTCCTCTATTGGTGCCCTTTCACAGTTAACAGCTTTTGATAATATTTTAGCCGCACTTGTTTTTCCTGTTCCACGAGGGCCAGAGAACAAAAAGGCATGTGAAATTTTGTCATGAAGTAGGGCGTTTTGCAATGTTTGGGTAACGTGCTCTTGTCCTACAACGTCAATGAAACTTTGTGGACGCCATACACGATATAATGCTTGATAACTCATTTGAACGCCCCCTCCTGCTTACTATCTTTTCATTATAACCTATCTGTTTTCACTTTTTCAAAATGAAGATAAAATAGGCATCTATATAATTGAGTCTATATACATAAGTATACTATGGATGTGCTTGATTGCTAGCGTTTTATGGCAAAATAAAAATCCATCATAATTGATGGGTTTGCTATCTGTAAATATAACTGCCGCGCACCTTCCGTTGACTGGCGCCCATAGGCGTTACTTAAGCAGTTAGCTCGGCCCAGGCTGCCCTGCGGCACATGAGAGACACCACTTAATGCTGCTTCCTTCCGGACCTGACATGGTTCATGGGTTCCCATTGCGCAGGACCCAGGCGTCAACACCACTTACTTAAGGCAGGCCCTACAGACTACCAGCCTCGGGAAGGGATTCAGTCTCGCTAGAGCGGATTGCGAGTACAGGGCACCGCTACCTCCCCACCTAGCACGGCAAAGTTGATAACTATTATTATATGCGCCATATCCGACGCAAGATTTAGTATACTAATTTTCTCTTTAAAAAGCAATGCTTATCCATTGCTAATTTTTGTATGGCCTTGGAGGAGTTGCTTTTTCAACCGTTTTTCTTCCTTTTTCCGTTCTCGAATACCGCGAAAAAAGTCGGTTAACAAACGACCACACTCTTCTGCTAATACACCTGGAACTACTTCACTCTGGTGATTAAATCGTTCATCTTGGAGAAGGTTCATGAAGGTTCCAGCGCATCCACCTTTAGGATCATATGCACCAAATACAACTCGATCAATCCGAGATAAGATGATTGCCCCTGAACACATCGCACATGGTTCTAATGTAACATAAAGAGTTGCATTTTCAAGGCGCCAGGAGCCTGCCTTTTTACATGCCTCTTCAATGGCTAATAATTCAGCATGTGAAGTGGCACTTTGCGTCGTTTCTCGCAAATTATGGGCCTTGGCAAGGATTTTACCATCAGAGACGATAACAGCACCTATGGGAACTTCCAATTGTGATCCTGCCTTTTTTGCTTCTTCAATGGCTTCTAACATATAGAACTCATCTAAATTTCCTTCTAACATTTTAGGTCAGAACCCTTCTTTTTTTTCATTGAAAAGATTATATCATGATTTCCAATTTAAATCATAAATTGATATTGGCGTATTAAATTGTGCTAGACATTAATTTATTAACCAATCTATCTATTAGGGAGGGGAAAAAATGCAAATCCATGTTGTAAGCCAAAACCAAACCATAACTTCGATTGCACAGGCTTATGGAACAACTGTTACTGATTTAGTTGAAGCAAATGAGATACCAGATCCCGCTAGGCTCGTGATTGGGCAAGCTTTAGTCATTCCAATTGTCGGTAGCTTCCATTGGGTTCAACCTGGTGATAGTCTTTGGTCAATTGCTAATCGATTTCAAACAACTTTTCAAGAATTGGCCGCCATCAACCAAATTTCTGTCTCTCAACCACTCACAATTGGATCCCGTTTATATATTCCGCCGCGTCCTAAGACTAATCGGGAATTTAATGCCTATGTGGAACCACGGGGGACGACTGTGGCACCGGCATTGGAGGAGAGCGCGCGAGATGCTGCTCCTTATTTAACTTATTTAGCCCCATTTAGCTTTCAAGCTCTTAGAGATGGGGCTTTAAAGGAACCATTATTAAATAATTTTCCGGCAATTGCCGAGGCCAATAATAATGTCTTAATGATGGTTATAAATAATCAGGAAAACGATCAATTTAGTGACGAATTAGGAAGAATCTTGCTAAATGATATGACCATTCAAGATCGCTTTCTGGATAATATTGTCACGACTGCACAAAGATACGGTTTCCGAGATATCCACTTTGATTTTGAGTTTTTACGCCCTGCTGATCGAGAAGCCTACAATCAATTTTTGAGGAAGGCAAAAACAAGATTTAATCAATATGGTTGGCTCCTTTCAACAGCCCTCGCTCCCAAAACAAGAGCCGATCAGCCTGGACTTTGGTACGAAGCCCATGATTATCGGGCTCACGGGGAGATTGTTGACTTTGTTGTAATCATGACGTATGAATGGGGATATAGCGGTGGACCGGCAATGGCTGTTTCACCAATTGGACCTGTTCGTGATGTACTAGAATATGCAATTTCAGAAATGCCTGCTTCCAAAATTTTAATGGGACAAAACTTGTATGGGTATGATTGGACACTTCCGTTTGTACAAGGGACGATTGCACGAGCTCTTAGCCCTCAGCAAGCAATTATCTTAGCAGCAGAGAATAATGTAGCCATTCAATATGATGTTAGAGCACAGGCTCCTTTTTATAATTATACGGATGGTGAGGGAAAGCAGCATGAGGTGTGGTTTGAAGATGCCCGCTCGATCCAGGCGAAATTTGATTTGATGAAAGAACTAGGTATACGAGGTATGAGTTATTGGAAACTAGGACTTTCATTCCCGCAAAACTGGCTCCTTATTACAGATAACTTTAATGTTGTAAAAAGATAGCTGTATTCATATTTACAAGCAAGCTTTTAAATGTTGAAAGGGGCGTATAAAATGAAAAAAATCGCTGTCACAGACAACGATTTTCTCCAATTTATGCGCGTTGATTTTTCAATGTTAATGGCGGAGGAAGAGGGATTCGAACCCCCGCGCGGTTTAACCCGCCTGTCGGTTTTCAAGACCGATCCCTTCAGCCGGACTTGGGTATTCCTCCTTGTTGAACAAAAATTAATATAACATTTACAATTCCTCATGTCAAATCAAATTTGCCTTGGCGAATTTGCGCCCAGATTTTATCGAACTGGCTCGATAAGATTCCTTTGAAAATCTGTGGAATCCGCCGGAGACTTAACTTTATTCAGCAAAGTTTAACCCTCCACTGAATTGATAAATTATCTCACCACTTATAGAGATGGAATACCTTACCTAAATGAAGTTGAAAATCTGGATGAAATGGGTTCATCCAGATTTTTACATTTCCGAGAGATAAAATATTTTTACCTTTTTCTAATCACTTCACGGTTTCTCATATAAGGACGTAACACTTCTGGAATCACAACTGTTCCATCCTCTTGTTGGTAATTTTCTAGGATAGCAGCTACAGTTCTGCCAATTGCTAATCCAGAGCCATTCAATGTATGAACATGTTCTGGTTTAGACTTTGAATCGCGGCGGAAACGAATATTTGCACGACGAGCTTGGAATGTTTCAAAATTACTGCAAGAAGAAATCTCACGGTACGTATCGTAGCTTGGCATCCAAACCTCGATATCATATTTTTTCGCTGCTGTAAAACCTAGATCAGCTGTACACATACTCATGACACGATATGGCAATTTCAGTAATTGTAAAACTTTTTCAGCATGGCCAGTCAAGATTTCTAATTGTTCATAAGACTCCTCTGGCTTTACAAACTTGAGTAGTTCTACTTTATTGAATTGATGCTGGCGGATTAACCCTCTTGTATCTCTTCCTGCAGATCCTGCTTCAGAACGGAAACAAGCACTATATGCTGCATAGCTAATTGGCAATTCCTCACCAGTTAGAATTTCATCACGATGATAGTTCGTAACCGGTACTTCTGCAGTTGGAATTAAGAAATAATCCTCTTTTTCAACTAAAAAGGCATCTTCTTCAAACTTTGGTAGTTGTCCTGTTCCAGTTAAACTTGCACGATTCACTAAATATGGAGGCAGAATTTCTAAATATCCGTGCTCTTCTGTGTGAAGGTCTAGCATAAAGCTAATTAATGCTCTTTCTAATTTAGCACCCACGTCTTTATAGAATACAAAACGGCTTCCTGTTACTTTACCAGCGCGTTCAAAGTCAAGGATGTCTAATTCAGTAGCAATATCCCAGTGTGGCTTAAACTCAAAAGCAAACTGTCGTTTTTCTCCCCAATTACGGATTTCTATATTATCGTCTTCGGTTTCACCAATAGGAACACTTTCATGAGGAATATTTGGAATCCCTAGTAAGATTTTTTCTAATTCCTCTTCCACTGTTCTTAGCTTATCATCCAGTTCTTTAATCTCATCCCCGACTTTACGCATTTCTTGAATAAGCTCGTCGGCGTCTTTTTTATCCCGCTTTAACTGTGAAACTTGATGAGATACTTCATTTCGTCTGCTTTTCAATTTTTCCGACTCAACAATGAGTTCGCGCCTCGTTACATCCAGTTCTTCAAAGTGGTCAAGCTCAGATAAATCCTCACCCCTATGTTGTAACTTCGCCTTTATTTCTGCTAAATTGGTACGTAATAATTTAATATCCAGCATGATGATCCTCCTTTTTTGGTAAAAATCTAGACAAATAAAAAACTCCCGTCCCTAAAAAGGGACGAGAGATAACCCGCGTTGCCACCCTAGTTAAAGACAAAAAATGTCTTCCACCTTCATTTGTTAACGGTTTAAACCGAAAGTATTTACTCGCCGCCGGCTTTCCATACTTTACTCAAGGATGGATTCACAAATATTATTCACCAGTTTTCACCAACCACTGGCTCTCTATAGAATAAGGAATTTGCTACTATTTCCTCTCATTGCTCTAGCATATGTAAAATTTTCGATGAATCATTAATAACTATCTCCATTTTACAACAAGTTTATCCGAAAAATCCACATAAAAGGGTAAACTTACCCAATTTGTTAAATCCGTTCATTAACAGACAAGTTCCATAAAAAAAATAGGACCCCTGTTTGGAGTCCTATCTATAATTAAAACCAACCTTTAACTGTTGAAGAAACACTTCCCCAAATATCTCCAAAGAAGCCGCCAATGGCACGCATGCTAAGCACAAACCAGTTAGCCTTTTCGACATCCTCTGCAGCAACTACATCAACTGTAACTGATTGAACTCCATCATCAGTAAGGAATTCAATTGGACTTCCATCCTTTGGTTTAATGGTCAATGTTCCAACCTTATCTCCCTTTTTAATCGGAGCAGTTAGTTGTCCCTCATCGTTAAGTTTCTTTTTATCAAGTGTTAAAACAGGTTCAAGATTCTCCACTTGCCCCTTTTTCATGACAAGGTTTATCTCTTCGGTTGTTTCTATATTTACTTGATCCTCTTTCCCTTTGTTAACAGGTAGAGTTTCACTGCCTTTGATTTTAGAGTTTGCTGAAAGAATTTCCTGCTTTGAGAAGTTTGCAAAAGCATAATCTAATACTTTCTTTGTTTCAGCAAAACGTTCTTCTTTTGAACTAGTTTTCATTACAACTGAAAGAAATCTTTGGCCATTCCGTTCGGCTGTAGCTGTAAAGCCATCGCCAGCAAATTCAGTGGAGCCGGTTTTAAGTCCATCTACACCTTCGTAAGCATAAATCAGAGTTGGCAGCATCCAGTTAAAGTTTTTATATTCTCTTCCATCTCTAAACTTTAAGACAGGCATACTTGCTGTATCTAAAACTTCAGGGTAGTCTTTTAATAAATGGTAAGCAAGTCTAGCAGTAGCTTTCGCTGACATCACATTCTCTTCATCCGGATTTCCTGCAGGATGGCTCCCTAATAGGCTGCTATTATTCAAGCCGGTAGAATTGACAAATTTATAATCCTTTCCTAAGCCAAGTTCCTTCGCCTTATCATTCATCATTGTAACAAAATTCTTTTCTGTTCCTGCAACGAGTTCAGCTAAAGCAACCGATGCTGCATTGCCTGAGTATATCGCCATTGCCTCATACAATTCCTTAACTGTGTATTCCTCCCCCTGTGTTAACCCTACATTGGAAAGTCCAGGAGCGGCTGATAATTTATGAACATACTCGTTGATTAAAACCTTTTGATCCCATGTAATTTTCCCTTCGTCAATTGCCTCTAATACTAGATATTCAGTCATCATTTTTGCCATTGAAGCAACACCCAGTACAACATCTGCATTTTTCTCGTACAAAATAGCACCAGTCTCCGCATCTACTAGTATAGCTGCCTCTGCGTTTAGTCCTAATGGATCATTTTCCGCTGCATGTTTCTTGTCTGGGAAAAACGTTAACGATGCGGATATAAATACAAATAATACCGTGATCGATAATGCTATTTTCTTAAACCAATTCAATGAACTATACCTCCAACTATTAATCTATAATGCATATATTTATTTTTATATTTTAGGGACCCTTTTCACATACTTGTACAGTTTATCATAATTAGCGGCAAAAAAATAGACAGAGAATAGTCCCTCTGTCTATTGAAAATAAAGGAAATTTCCTATATTCATTTGGCTACTCTTTCTTAAGATAATGAGTAGTTTGGAGCTTCTTTTGTAATTTGCACATCATGTGGATGGCTTTCTTTTAAGCCAGCACCCGTCATTCGAATAAATTGGGTATTTTCACGAACTGCTTCTAAATCTGCTGCACCAACATATCCCATACCTGATCGAATTCCTCCGACTAATTGGTAAACACTATCTGCTAATGGTCCTTTGTATGGAAGACGGCCTTCAATTCCTTCTGGAACGTACTTTTTGTTTTCCTCTTGGAAATAACGGTCACTTGACCCTTTTTCCATTGCTGATACAGATCCCATTCCGCGATAGACTTTAAAGCGACGGCCTTGGAAGATTTCCGTTTCCCCAGGACTTTCTGATACCCCTGCAAGTAAACTTCCTAACATAACTGCATGTCCACCAGCAGCCAGAGCTTTAACAATATCTCCGGAATATTTAATTCCACCATCTGCGATGATCGTTTTACCCAACTTTCTTGCTTCAGAGGCACAGTCATAAATCGCTGTAATTTGTGGTACCCCTACGCCAGCAACTACCCTTGTTGTACAGATGGAACCTGGTCCAATCCCTACTTTAACAATGTCAGCTCCTGCTTCAAACAATGCCCTTGTTGCTTCAGCTGTTGCCACATTTCCTGCAACAATTGCAAGGTCAGGGTAATTTTCCCGTACACGTTTTACCGTATCAATAACACCCTTCGAATGACCGTGGGCTGTATCAATCACGATTAAATCCACTCCAGCCCCTGTAAGCAGTTCAAGACGCATATCAGTATCCTTTGAAACCCCTACAGCTGCACCTACTAATAAACGACCTTGTGTGTCTTTTGCTGAATTTGGAAACTCAATGACCTTTTCAATATCCTTAATCGTAATTAAACCTTTTAATACTCCCTCTGAATCAACTAGTGGAAGCTTTTCAATTTTATACTGCTGCAGAATTTTTTCTGCCTCTGCCAAAGTAGTTCCCACTGAAGCTGTTACAAGGTTCTCTTTTGTCATTACATCTGAAATTTGAATGGAATAGTCTTGAATAAAACGTAAGTCTCGGTTTGTAAGAATTCCCACAAGCTTACGTTCCTCTAAATTATTAACGATCGGTACACCTGAAATTCGATATTTACCCATTAAATGGTCTGCTTCATAAATTTGTTTTTCTGGTGTTAAGAAAAATGGATTAGTAATAACTCCGCTTTCTGAACGCTTAACTCGGTCAACTTGCTCGGCTTGTTTATCAGGGGTCATGTTCTTATGGATTATTCCAATCCCCCCTTGACGTGCCATAGCAATGGCCATTTCTGCTTCTGTTACAGTATCCATACCTGCGCTAATGATCGGTATATTTAGTTTGATTTTATCTGTTAATTTTACAGACAGATTTACATCACCAGGCAACACTTCTGATTTAGCTGGAACGAGTAAAACATCGTCAAATGTTAAACCTTCCTTTTTAAATTTGTTCTCCCACATAAAAAGACCTCCTAGACTGAAAAATGTTATTAGTAGGTTATCAATTGGACAAAATACTGTCAAGACTACAATTTTTATTTAATGTTTCTGAAAATTTGGGGGTTTTAGGATTGATCCATTCTTATCAAGATTTTTATTCGTTTTCACCCTATTTCTCAGCTGCGGATACGCAAGCATATTTGAAAAACTGTTATAAGCATTTTGAACAAGCAGAGCAAAAAAGTTATGAGAACTGCTATCCCTTTATATATTATCTAGAACACGCCAAAATTTATTACGAGCAAAGTGATCAATCTCCATTATTAATTCAGCCCATTCTGCTTTTTTACGGTTTTGTTCATTTAATAAAGGCTTGTCTCTTAACAAAGGACCCAAATTATCCAGAGAATACCTCTGTGCTTGCACACGGAGTAACGACTAGAAAAAGAAAAAAACAGCAATACGAATTTTTAAAGGATGAAGTAAAGTTCCAAAAAAATGGCCTGTTTTCTGTTATGCTTGAAAAAATGTTTAATCTTCATAATTTAGAAGGCGATAAAGTCACCATGAATGTACTTTTGCAACAAATACCTGAATTAAACGCTCTTTTCAATAAGCTGGAAAAGAGAAGTACATTTATAGATATTAGTCAACATGATGAATCATTCGCTTTTCCAATGGAAACTCTCGACCATTTTCATATGACCCAAGAGCGCTTTATTGAATATTTACAGCTAAAATCATCAAGTCATCTATTTTATAAAGAGAACGCATCTAATTGTTTAATATTCGAGAAATCAGATCAATCAAATGATCTTTCACCACTTAAATATAATTACCAGGAAGAACAGTTTTGTTTTCCTATTTCTAAAAGTGA
>CAWBCW010000026.1:77500-405000 GCA_963787345.1 uncultured Bacillaceae bacterium
TTACCCCAGTAGCTGTTCTTCCCATTGAACGTACATCGCGCTTCATGGAAACGTATCAATTGACCCATTTTTCGTCCCGATAATGATATCCTTACTTCCATCTGTTAAACGAACAGAGATTAACTCATCATCTTCACGTAAGTTGACAGCAATCAATCCGCTAGTTCGAATATGTAAGAAAGAGGATATCGGCGAACGTTTGGATATTCCATGCTTTGTTGTAAAGAATAAATACCAATCATCCTTAAACTCTGAAATCGGAATGATCGTATTTACCCATTCATCCTTTTCAATTCCCAGTAAATTAATAATCGGAAGTCCCTTTGACGTCCGGCCGTATTCAGGAATTTGGTATCCCCTCGTACGATAAACTTTTCCTTTGTTTGTAAAATAAAGGACGGTATCATGGGTAGACAAGGTGATTAAATGTTCAACAAAGTCATCGTCATTTGTACCCATTCCTTGTATACCTCGTCCACCTCGTTTTTGGGAACGATAGGTTGAAGCTGGGAGTCGTTTAATATAGCCATTATGGGTTAAGGTGATGACAATATTTTCCTCTGGGATTAAATCTTCATCATCAATATCCTCAAGTCCGCCAGCAACAATTTCAGTTCGTCTTTCATCACTGAAGCGTTCTTTAATTTCTGTTAGCTCTTCGCGAATGATCTCAAGGATTTTTTCATCATCAGCAAGGATTGCTTTTAATTCTGCGATTAATTTAACTAGTTCTTGATATTCCTCTTCAATCTTATCGCGTTCTAAACCGGTTAGACGTTGCAGACGCATATCTAAAATCGCCTGGGCTTGTTTTTCAGATAGACTAAAAGTTGTCATTAAGCCTTCGCGAGCAATATCAGTTGTACGGGAGCCCCGGATTAATGCAATAATCTCGTCTATATGGTCAAGAGCAATTCGTAACCCTTCTAAAATATGAGCCCTTGCCTCTGCTTTTCGTAATTCAAATTCCGTTCTTCTTCTAATAATCACTCTTTGATGATTTAGATAATGAACAAGACATTCCTTTAAGTTCAAAACTTTCGGTTCGCCATTAACAAGGGCAAGTAAATTTACACCAAAAGTTGTCTGCATGGCTGTCTGCTTATAAAGATTATTAAGAATGACATTAGCATTAGCGTCTCTGCGAACTTCAACCACAATCCGCATTCCGCGACGATCCGATTCATCACGTAAGTCTGTAATTCCTTCAATTTTCTTTTCTCTAACTAGCTCAGCGATTCTTTCAATCAGCTTTGCTTTGTTCACTTGATAAGGAATTTCATGGACGATAATCGTTTCTCTCCCGTTTGACTTCGTCTCAACTTCAGCCTTTGCACGTAATTTAATACTTCCACGGCCGGTTTCATATGCCTTTCGAATCCCGCTTCGACCGAGAATTAATGCAGCGGTTGGAAAGTCAGGACCTGGGATAATCTCCATTAACTCTTGGATTGAAATTTCTGGGTCGCGACTGACGGCAAGGACGCCATCAATGACCTCCCCTAAATGATGTGGTGGGATATTGGTAGCCATTCCAACAGCAATCCCTGACGAACCATTTACAAGCAGGTTTGGAAAACGCGCCGGCATTACAACCGGTTCTTTTTCCTCCCCATCATAGTTTGGTTGATAATCGATCGTATCTTTATTAATGTCTCTCAATAGTTCCATTGAGATTTTGGACATCCGTGCTTCTGTATAACGCATAGCCGCTGCTGAGTCACCATCAACAGACCCAAAGTTCCCATGACCATCAACGAGTATATAGCGTTGGTTAAAGTCCTGTGCCATCCTGACCATTGTTTCATAAACTGCCTGGTCACCGTGCGGATGATACTTACCGATAACATCACCGACAATACGAGCTGACTTTTTATGTGGTTTATCAGAATGGATCCCTAGGTCATGCATTGCATATAATACACGGCGATGAACGGGCTTCAAGCCATCCCGAACATCTGGCAGGGCCCGAGAAACGATAACACTCATCGCATAATCTAAAAACGAGCTTCTCATTTCCTGACTAATGTTAATTTCTTTAATATTAGACTGTGGAATATCAGCCATATTAAAACCTCCCTTATTGAAACGAACATTCCGTTTCTGGGTACAACCTTATATTTCTTATATATCTAAATTTTTCACATATAGTGCATTTTCTTCAATAAAGTGGCGACGTGGCTCTACTTTTTCACCCATAAGCATTTCAAAGGTTTCATCAGCTTCAATGGCGTCGTCGAGACTTACCTGTAGAAGCGTTCGGTTTTCTGGATTCATTGTCGTTTCCCAGAGCTGGTCAGGATTCATTTCCCCTAACCCTTTATACCGTTGAATATTAGGTTTAGGTGTCGCTGGCAATGTCGCTAAAATTTCATCTAATTGTTGAGTGTTGTATGCGTATTGAGCCTTTTTCCCTTGTTGTACTTTATACAATGGCGGTTGGGCAATATAAATATAGCCCGCCTCAATAATTTTCCTCATATAGCGATAAAAGAAGGTTAGGAGAAGGGTACGAATATGCGCGCCATCAACGTCGGCATCTGTCATAATCACGATCTTATGGTATCTAGCCTTCGTAATATCAAAATCTTCGCCGATTCCTGTACCCGCAGCCGTAATCATTGCCCTTACTTCATTGTTTGAAAGAATTCGATCTAATCTAGCCTTTTCAACATTTAGGATTTTCCCTCTCAATGGTAAAATGGCCTGAAAATGTCTGTCACGTCCCTGTTTCGCAGAACCGCCCGCTGAATCTCCCTCTACGATATAGATTTCACTAATGGATGGATCCTTCGAAGAACAATCAGCTAATTTCCCGGGTAAACTTGATACTTCTAGAGCGCTTTTTCTTCTAGTTAATTCACGAGCCTTTTTGGCGGCCATTCTTGCTCTTGCAGCCACTAATCCTTTATCGACTATTTTCTTAGCGACTGAAGGGTTTTCTAATAAGAACTTTTCCAAGTGCTCAGCGAATAAGGAATCTGTAATCGTACGAACCTCTGAATTCCCAAGCTTTGTTTTCGTTTGCCCTTCAAATTGTGGATTCGGGTGCTTAATAGATACAATCGCAATCAAGCCTTCCCTGACATCCTCTCCGGAAAGGTTGGTTTCATTGTCTTTAATTAGATTGTTTTTTCTTGAATAATCATTAATTACCCTTGTTAAAGCTGTTTTAAAACCAGCTTCATGCGTACCGCCTTCATGGGTATTAATATTATTTGCGAACGAATAAATGTAACCGGTATAGCTGTCATTATATTGCATGGCAACTTCAACTGCGATTCCATCCTTTTCACCTTCAATATAGATCGGCTCTTCATGAAGTACTTCTTTCGTTCTGTTCAAATGCTCAACATAAGATTTGATACCGCCTTCATAGTGGTACTGAGCCTTTTTATTTTCCTCACGCTTATCCTCGATTGAAATAGATAGACCGCGATTTAGGAAAGCTAATTCTCTGATTCTCATCGAAAGCGTTTCATAATCATAAGCGACTGTCTCGGTAAAAATCTCAGGATCCGGCTTAAAGTGAATGATGGTTCCAGTTTTATCTGTTTCACCAATTACCTTTAAATCTTCGACAGGAAGTCCTCTTTCAAACTTTTGATAATGAACATGACCATCTCGGTGGACGAATACTTCTAATATCATCGATAAGGCATTAACAACAGATGCGCCAACACCATGCAATCCTCCGGATACTTTGTATCCGCCGCCGCCGAATTTCCCTCCTGCATGAAGAACAGTTAAAATCGTTTCTACCGCAGGACGACCTGTTTTTTCTTGGATTCCAACAGGAATACCACGTCCATTATCTGTAACGGTAATACTATTATCTTTTTCAATTATGACATTGATTTCAGAACAATATCCTGCAAGGGCTTCGTCAATACTGTTGTCGACAATTTCCCAGACTAAATGATGAAGACCTCTTGCACTAGTTGAACCAATATACATACCAGGTCTTTTCCGAACTGCTTCAAGGCCTTCTAATACTTGAATTTGATCGGCACCATATGATTGTTCAGGAGAATTTTTTTGCTCCATTTCCATATCAGTCACCCACACTTTCCTTTGACTTTCATTACGTCATCTATAAAAAAGATACTCTAAAATACAATAAATGGCGATACTTCACAAGGAATAAGACGTTTTCATTTAGATAACAGTCTAACAGACCTTTCTGATCGTCTTTTTATTGTATTGGATGTAAAGGGGGAAAAATAAATACCATCTTTTGTAATAATAATTGACTTGTACGTTCCCTTTGGTTCTTGGATTAATTGATTTCTGTAATGCTTTAATAAATCATTCGTATCTGTTGATTCTGTTGATGATTCAACACTTCTCTTATCAATAATGGCAATAATATCCTTCACATAGATTATTTTCTCAATTCCCAAATCTAAATACACATTTTCACCTCACTGAACTTGTTCTAAAGTACCATTTTTCACAGAAAATGTAGACGCTCCTTTCAGTGTTTCGTGATCAATCCCTTCTACACTTGTTGTTGTCACAAATGTTTGGACCTTATCTTGAATGGTATTAAGCAAATGGGATTGACGATGATCATCTAATTCAGATAGGACATCATCTAAGAGAAGAATTGGATATTCCCCAATTTCAGCATGAATTAATTCAATCTCAGCGAGTTTGATCGAAAGGGCAGTTGTTCTTTGTTGTCCTTGAGAGCCGAAAGTCTGAACTTCACGATCATTTACAAAAAATAGAAGATCGTCTCGTTGGGGGCCAAACTGGGTACTGCCTCGTTCAATTTCTTTTGATTTCATTTGAATATATTTATTTTCATAGATAGTAACCATTTTCGACAAATCTTGGTCTTCTGATACCTCTACAGATGGTTTGTATTTAATTATTAACGATTCTAACTCTCGAGAAATTCCTTTATGAATTGGATTAGCCCAATCTTGCAGTAATTTGAGAAACTCAAACCGCTTTGAAATGACTTTTACAGCTAGAGCAATAAACTGTTCAGTTAGAACGTCCAGCATCGTTTCATCCTTCTGTTGCTTTAGCTGCATTTGTTTTAAATAGCGATTTCGTTGTTGAATTACTTTGTTTAATTGGCTGATATCATGTAAATAGACAGGTGAAATCTGCCCGATTTCCATATCTATAAAACGGCGTCTTACTTGGGGGCTGCCTTTTACGAGTGATAAATCTTCAGGCGCAAACATCACTACATTCATATTACCGATATATTGACTTAGTTTTTTTTGCTCAATATGATTAAATTTGGCCTTTTTTCCCTTTTTGGAGATAACGAGTTCAAGTGGTAAAGATCCATTGTTCTTCTGTATTCTACCTCTTATTTTAGCATATTCTTGATCCCAACGAATAAGTTCTTTATCATTTGATGTTCGATTGGACTTTGCCATCGCTAAAACATAGATGGACTCCATTACGTTTGTTTTCCCATGGGCATTTTCACCGAGAAATACATTTACTTTATTTTCAAATGAAACATGTAACTGTTCATAGTTTCGATAATCCTTTAATTCTAGTTCTTTAATAAACATTGTCTTCATCCTTTTATCCCATTTTCCATAGGATGATGAATCATAGCCTATGAAATGGGGAAACGATAGTGATCATTCCGACATCACTATCGTATAATAGATTGCCTATTGATCGTATAGCTCGCTCATTTCTATTACTTCTTAGCAACAATGACGAACTTATAGTCCCCTATTTCAATCGTATCTCCATGGCGTAGTTTTTTCCCTCGCCTTTGCTCTTGTTCACCATTGATGATAATTTCATATTCACTTAAAAACCATTTAGCCATACCGCCAGAAGAAATAATATCTGCGGCCTTTAAAAATTGTCCTAATGTAATATACTCCGTATCAATATTAATCTTTTTCATGTTTTCACTCCGATTAGAATAATATCCAATACTTTATTCTACTAAATATATTAGCTAGTTACAAAGGAAATCAAATATAGGTTTATAAATTTTCATCTCAAATGAAAAGCTGCCGCTAAAACGGCAGCCCTTAAGTAGACTTTAAGTTCAATCACAGGCCGAACATTTTCACTCTTCTGCGATGACTTTTAATAAGTTCGAACTGGTAAAATCAGTTGGAGAGTCGAATCGTCATTTATCGGATAAATAACAAAAGGCCGCATAGCGCCTGTGAAGTGAATGTTAATTTCATTTCCTTCGATTGCCTTTAAGGCATCCATCATGTATTTAGCACTGAAAGAAATTTTTAAGTCCTCTCCATCAATCGAAATTCCTTTCAATTCTTCAACAACTTTTCCAACCTCTGGAGTGTTAGAAGAAACTTCAATCATTCCATCTCCAATTGTTGAAAGTTTAACAACGTTATTTCGTCCTTCCCTAGCTAACAAGGAGGCACGATCAATCGCTTGTAAAAACTCTTTTGTATGCAATACAACATCAGTTTTGCTCTCAGTTGGAATTAATCTTGAAGTATCAGGGTAATTTCCTTCTAAAAGCCTTGAGAAGAATAAAAGATGTTTAGCTTTAAAGAGAACTTGGTTTTCTGTAATGACGATTTCAATCAATTCGTTATTATCAGCAAGGATTTTACTCAACTCGTTTAAACTTTTACCTGGGATAACTACATTATAGGTTGCTGGAGTTTCCATTTCTATTTTTGCCTTACGCAATGCAAGACGATGGCTGTCTGTTGCAATACAGTATAATTCATTATTTTCAACCTTCCAGTTTACACCTGTCAAGATCGGGCGTGTTTCTGAGGTGGACACTGCAAAGGATGTTTGTCGAATCATTGCTTTTAATAAATCAGTCGGTATCTTAAATACATTTTCTGCTTCTATTTGAGGTAGATGTGGATATTCTTCTGCATCAAGGCCAATTAAGTCAAACTCGGAATTTCCCGATCGAATCACGGTTTGTAAATGGTTTTGTACTTCAATTTCAACAAAATCAGATGGTAGTTTTCTAACCATTTCGCTAAAGAAACGGGCTTGTAGAATAATGGCACCTGGTTGTTTGACCTCAACGATCTCTTTGTCATCCTCTTCTATCGGAATAAAAGATTCAATGGATATATCCGAATCACTACCGGTTAAGGTAACTCCTTCTTCAGTCGCAACAATTTTAATACCAGTTAAGATTGGAATTGTAGTTCTGCTTGTTACTGCTTTCATAACGTCTTGAACACTTTGTACTAAGTGATCTCTTTGGATGATAAACCTCATTTTTAATCCCCCAATTTTGGATATATATATATTATTTTTTAAAAGAATATAGAAGTAATAGTAGTAGGGCCTGTTAATTTGTGGATAACCTATAAAAATGGCAATAGGACACAGCTTTTCCACATGTGGATAAGCTGTGCGTGAATATGGAAAAGTTATTCACATAAATGTTAGCTCTTTTAATTAATAAATTAATGTATATGCCTATTAGGTTTTTAATTCTTCTTGAATATCTTTTAATTCTCGTTGCAATTGAGTATCTGTCTGCAACAATTTGGAAATCTTCTCATGAGCATGAATAACGGTTGTATGATCTCGTCCACCAAATTCCTCGCCAATTTTCGGCAGTGATAAATCGGTTAATTCCCTTGATAAATACATCGCAATCTGCCTAGGAAAGGCAATCGATTTCGTTCTTTTCTTCGCTTTAAAGTCATCCATTTTAATATGGTAATGCTCTCCAACTACCTGTTGAATATCAAGGATGGTAATGATCTTTGGTTTTGAGCTTGGAATGATACTTTTAAGAGCTTCAGCCGCTAAATCTGCATTAATATCTTTATTAACGAGTGAGGAATAAGCAACGACTCTAATGAGAGCACCTTCTAACTCTCGGATATTAGAATCAATTTGGTTCGCGATATATAACATCACTTCGTTTGGAATATCCAGTCCATCTGCTTTTGCCTTTTTGCGTAAAATTGCAATTCTTGTCTCTAAATCAGGTGGTGTAATATCGGTAATCAATCCCCATTCAAAACGGGAACGCAAACGTTCCTCTAGCGTAGGAATTTCCTTCGGCGGCCGGTCGCTTGAGATGACAATTTGTTTACTCTCCTCATGCAAAGTATTAAAAGTATGGAAAAATTCTTCCTGGGTTGATTCTTTTCCGGCCAAAAATTGAATATCATCTATTAGAAGAATATCGACACTCCGATACTTGTTACGGAATTCCTCAGCCGTATTATCACGAATCGAGTTAATAAATTCATTTGTAAATTTCTCTGAAGAAAGATAGACCACTTTAGCGGATGGGTTATGCGCTAGAACGTAGTGCCCAATGGCATGCATTAAATGGGTTTTTCCAAGACCAACGCCCCCATAAATAAATAGCGGATTATAAGCCTTAGCCGGCGCTTCTGCTACAGCGAGTGAGGCTGCATGGGCAAAGCGATTCCCTGATCCGATGACAAAGGTATCAAAGGTATTCTTTTTGTTTAACATATTACCGTGGAATTCCGCATTGTTAGTTTCCCTTTGCCGCCTCTTTGGCGATGCTGGCATTTCTTCTTTATTATCAGATTCACTTTGAGGAATAATAAATTTCACGCCAAACTCCTCACCGGTAATTTCGTATAATGCGCCAGAGATTAAAGGCGAATAACGTTCTTCTAACCAATCTCTAGCAAATTCATTTGGAGCTGTTACAACTAAAGAATTTCCTTGAAGGGAATGGGCTTTAGTAGACTTTAGCCATGTATCAAAGCTAGGTTTACTTACCTTCTTCTCAACATTTGCTAATATGCTATTCCAAAGATCTGAAATGTTTTCCAACTATATCCCTCCTTTTGTCGGTGTTCGCATAAAAAAACAATAGGTTATACATGAAAGTACAACCTAATCTACGTAATTACACGAAACAATTTATGTGGATAATTATATAATAAGGATGAAAAGCAGATTTAGACAATATCCACCAATTGTGGACAATTGTTATTAACTCACGTGGATAACTTATCCACAGGTTATTAACAATTTGTGGATAAGGTTACTTTGTGGATAACTTGTTAAGGTGAAAACATAGATATAATACCAGATAATATCAGAGACCGCAATGGTTTTAAACGCCTTATCCACAGCCCTAACATCCTGTGGTTTAAAAATGTCCACAGGTAGTGGGTTTGTGCAAAACCTGTCAGTATATGTTGTGGATAATAAAGTTTCGTGTCAAAAACTATCCACAAGTTATTAAAGGTAGCATGTCCAAGTGAAATCATGGATAATTCTTATGGATAGAAGTGCCAATTTAATTTTTGTACCAACTATAGTTGACAAATTTTATTGAAACTCTATATAATGTTAATACTGTGTCTCTAGAAGCAAATTCCTCGAGGAGGTGTCATATATGAAAAGAACGTATCAACCTAAAAAACGTAAACATAGTAAAGTACATGGATTCCGTGCACGTATGAGTTCTTCAAACGGCCGTAATATTCTTGCTCGTCGTCGTCGTAAAGGAAGAAAAGTACTATCAGCTTAAGCCACTGAATATTCAGTGGCTTTTTTTCTCATTATATGGGAATACTTCTTATGTTGGTGTGGATCAAAGGTTAAAATAGCAAGGATGAATTTTTTGGCACTTTGGTGTCTAAAAAGTGTCAATTCCCAGGTGAAGATAAATATGAAGGTGTAATCAGGATGAGAAAAGAGTATCGGGTAAAGAAAAATGAAGATTTCCAAGAGGCCTTTAAAAAGGGAAAGTCAGTTGCCAATCGACAATTTGTTCTCTATATATTAAAAAGGCCAGAACAAGTCCATTTTCGGATAGGCCTCTCTGTTAGTAAGAAAATCGGAAATGCTGTAACGAGAAATAGAATCAAACGATATGTTCGACAGGCATTTCATGAATTCGATGGCCAATTACATAATGGGTTGGATTATATTATTATTGCTCGAAAACCAACAGCTGAAATGGATTTTTTCGAGGTAAAACAAAGTTTGAGTCATGTATTACGGCTCGCTCGTGTTTTGAAAAAGCCAAGGGACGGTCAATCGAAAACTGTAGAAGTTAAAAAGAACAATAAATAAAGTAATTTGTCTTTTTTCTTGTGCCATTTTCATAATTTTAAAAGCGTTTCCTAGCAAAAGATGGTAGAATAAAATAACTAGAGTCAAAAGTGATATTTTAACCCATGTTTTAAGGAGGAAAATACGTTTGAAGAAGCGATTAACGTTAATCATCGGTCTTATTCTTATTGTAGCTTTCTTGGCAGGCTGCACAGAAGTAAATGACCCGATTACTTCTGATAGTGAAGGATTTTGGAATATGTATATTGTATATCCTCTTTCACTCTTAATAATAAAAGTAGCTGAATTTGCTGGTGGAAGTTTTGGTTTGTCGATTATTATTGTAACGATTCTAATTAGACTCGTGCTTTTACCATTGATGATTAAGCAAACAAAAAGTTCAAAAGCGATGATGGCTATCCAGCCTGAATTAAAAGAGATTCAGGCAAAGTACAGTTCAAAAGATCAGAAAACACAGCAAAAGCTGCAGCAAGAAACGATGGAACTATTTCAAAAGCATGGTGTTAATCCAATGGCAGGTTGTTTGCCGATATTTGTACAGATGCCATTCTTAATTGGAATCTATCATGCAATTATGAGAACACCAGAATTGCAACAACATGCAAACTTTTTATGGTTTGACTTGGCAGCGTCTGATCCTTATTATCTACTGCCAATTATCGCTGGGGTTACGACTTTTATCCAACAAAAGATCACAATGGTTGGAATGGAAAATAATCCGCAAATGGCGATGATGCTTTGGTTAATGCCGATTATGATTATTGTCTTTGCGATTAATTTTCCAGCTGCACTTGCTCTTTATTGGGTGGTAGGGAACCTATTTATGATTGTACAAACCGCTTTAATTAAAGGACCAGATATAAGAAAAGCAAAACAGGCTGCTGATGCGGGAGGGGCGAAAAAGTAAGTGAAACAGATTACTGCTACAGGACAAACCGTCAAAGAAGCAGTGGAATCGGCTTTAGCTCAGTTACAAATAACAGAGGATCGTGCAGAAATTTCAATTGTTGACGAAGGCAAAAGGGGAATTTTTGGGATATTTGGATCTCGGTCTGCCGTTGTAAAAGTTACAGTCAAACAGGATCCTATTGAAGAGGCAAAGAAATTCTTACAAGATGTTAGTGAGAAAATGGGAGCGCCGATCACGATTGATGTTAAGAAAAATGGAAAACAAGTTAAATTTCAATTATCAGGTGAGAAAATTGCCTTGTTAATTGGAAAAAGAGGACAAACTTTGAATTCATTACAGTATTTAACTCAACTTGTGATCAATCGTTTTTCTGAACATTATTTGAATGTATTGCTCGATGCCGAGGGTTATAGAGAGAGACGGAGTGAGACGTTAATCAGCTTATCCAAGCGGCTGGCACAAAGGGCAGTTCAAACGGGGAAAGAAGTGGCTTTGGAACCGATGCCTTCCTATGAGCGGAAAATCATTCATACTGCTTTAATGGAAAATAAAAAAATTAAAACATATTCTAGCGGTGAAGATCCGCATCGACATATTGTCATCGCACCTAAATAAAAAAACTCCTGATGGAACCTATCGGGAGTTTTTTTATGCGTAAAACTGGACGAATCTGGTTGTGCTAGGGTTTAAACAGGTATGGACAAGGGGAGTATTGTGGATAATTGATAAGTGGTTTATTGTTATTCACATGTGGATAAGTTAAAATGGAATAATGACAAGATTGAGTGATGTGGATCATTTAATTTAAATACTAGACTAGATTAAGTAGTTGATATAGCTTAAGATTAATGGTCTTTTTAGGTAGGTGTAGAAAGTTGAAATTTGATACAGTAGCAGCGATTTCAACTCCGATGGGTGAAGGAGCAATCGCGATTGTACGATTAAGTGGTGATGAAGCTTTTCCAATTGCTGAAAAGCTTTTTAAAAGTATAAATGGTAAAAGGATCACAGGTGAGCCTTCTCATACGATTCATTATGGTCATATTCTTGATCCAGAAACACAAGAAGTGGCTGAGGAAGTGATGCTATCAATCATGAGAGGGCCTAGAACGTTTACGAAAGAAGATGTTGTCGAGATTAACTGCCATGGTGGTTTAGTGTCTGTTAATCGGGTGTTACAGTTATGTTTAAAAAATGGAGCAAGACTTGCAGAGCCTGGTGAATTTACAAAACGAGCGTTCTTAAACGGGAGAATTGATTTATCACAGGCCGAGGCTGTGATGGATCTGATTCGGGCAAAAACCGACCGAGCAATGAATGTGGCTTTAGGGCAGATGGAAGGCCGCTTATCCAAGTTGATCCAAAAGCTAAGACAAGAAATACTTGAGACATTAGCGCAAATTGAAGTTAATATTGATTATCCAGAGTATGATGATGTCGAAGAAATGTCGCACCGGATGCTAAGAGAAAAGTCAGCGTATGTTAAAAAAGAAGTCCAACGATTATTACAGACCTCTCAACAAGGGAAAATATTACGCGAAGGTCTATCAACGGTTATCGTTGGCCGTCCAAATGTTGGGAAGTCTTCGCTATTAAATAGTTTGGTTCAGGAAAATAAAGCAATTGTAACAGATATCCCAGGGACAACTCGTGATGTCATTGAAGAATATGTGAATGTTCGCGGAGTTCCACTTCGCCTACTGGATACGGCTGGTATTCGTGAAACGGAAGATATTGTCGAGAGAATCGGGGTCGAACGATCAAGACAGGTTCTCAAGGAAGCGGATTTGATCCTATTAGTTCTCAATTATTCAGATGATTTAACATCTGAAGATGAGAAGCTTTTTGAAGCTGTTAAAGGCATGGATGTGATTGTCATTGTTAATAAAACGGACTTGCCGAAGAAAGTTAATATGGACCAGGTTCGGCAGCTTGCAGGCGATTATAAAGTAATTACGACTGCTATCATCGAGGAAAAGGGCATTGGCGAGCTTGAACAAGCGATTGCTGATCTTTTCTTTACTGGTTCGCTAGAAGCAAATGATATGACGTATGTCTCGAACAGCCGCCATATCGCATTGTTAAATGAAGCAGACAAATCGATTAGTGATGTCTTAGAGGGGATTGAATTTGGAACGCCAATTGATATCTTGCAAATTGATTTAACAAGAACATGGGAATTACTCGGAGAAATTATCGGAGATACCGTTCAAGAGAGCTTAATTAATCAGTTGTTCTCACAATTTTGTTTAGGAAAATAATGTTTCGAAACCATTTCGAAACTTATTCGCGATGATTTCAGAGGCCGCTTCAGAAGGCGTCTGTAAGGTTTTGAAAGGTAATAAAACTCGATTTATTTTATTAAGGAGGTTGTTCGATGCAATTTGAGGCAGGGAATTTTGATGTGATCGTTGTTGGAGCGGGGCATGCAGGCTGTGAGGCAGGGCTTGCTGCTGCACGTCTTGGTGCCAAAACATTAATGGTCACAATCAATTTAGATATGGTTGCCTTTATGCCATGTAATCCATCTGTTGGAGGACCGGCAAAGGGGATCGTCGTTAGAGAGATTGATGCATTAGGTGGAGAAATGGCTAAAAATGTCGATAAAACCTATATTCAAATGAGAATGTTGAATACAGGGAAAGGGCCTGCTGTTCGGGCCTTACGGGCACAGGCGGATAAATCGCTTTATTCAATTGAAATGAAAAGGACGCTTGAAAATGAGAAAAACCTAACATTGGTCCAAGGAATGGTTGACCGGTTAGTGGTTGAGGATGGAACTTGTCAAGGCATCATTACGCAAACAGGTGCGGTTTATCGTGCAAAAACGATCATTATTACAACTGGAACCTATTTACGCGGTGAAATCATCCTTGGCGAATTACAGTACTCGAGTGGTCCGAATAACCAACAACCGTCGATCAAGCTTTCTGAACATTTACAGGAGCTCGGATTCAATTTGGTTCGGTTTAAAACAGGAACACCTCCACGGGTAAATAGTAACACGATTGATTATAGTAAAACGGAAATTCAGCCAGGTGACGATGTTCCACAAGCATTCTCCTATGAAACCGTTAAATATATTACAGATCAGTTGCCATGCTGGCTTACGTATACGAATGAAAATACACACACAATTATTGAGGAAAATCTTCATCGGGCTCCGATGTTTTCTGGAATGGTGAAAGGGACAGGGGCTAGGTATTGTCCTTCAATTGAAGATAAAGTTGTTCGTTTTAGTGACAAACCAAGACATCAAATTTTCCTAGAACCTGAAGGGAGAAATACCGAAGAAGTCTATGTTCAAGGTTTATCAACGAGTATGCCTGAAGATGTTCAACATCAATTGATAAGAACAGTACCAGGCTTGGAAAATGCACAAATGATGCGGCCAGGTTATGCGATTGAATACGATGCAGTTGATCCATCGCAACTATGGCCAACATTAGAGACGAAGTTGATTAAAAATCTTTATACAGCTGGGCAAATTAATGGAACATCTGGTTATGAAGAAGCTGGAGCTCAAGGGTTACTGGCTGGTATTAATGCAGGTCTAAATGCCTTAGGTCGAGAAGGTGAGTTAATTTTAAGCCGATCCGAAGCGTATATTGGGGTTCTAATTGACGACCTTGTTACAAAGGGAACGAATGAGCCTTATCGCTTGCTCACATCAAGAGCGGAATATCGTTTGCTGTTGCGTCATGACAATTGTGATTTGCGCCTTACAGAATATGGGTATAAAATTGGTCTTATTTCCGAAGAACGCTACGAAAGGTTTAAACGGAAAAAGGCTGATATTGAGACAGAAATGAAACGGTTGAAGAATCTGATTCTGAAACCAAATGACCAGGTTCAAAATTTGATCAAAAGTGCAGGCGGCAGTGCTCTTAAGGACGGAATTAGAGCGTCTGATTTATTAAAACGACCTGAAATGACTTACGAACATATCGAATTACTCGCGAAAAGTGAAAAAGAATTAGATCCAGAAATTAAAGAACAAATAGAAATTCAAATTAAATACGAAGGTTATATTGAAAAGTCCTTACAGCAAGTAGAGCGTCTTAAAAAAATGGAAGATAAGAAGATCCCTGAAAACATCGATTATGATGCAATATCAGGATTGGCTACAGAGGCTAGACAAAAGCTGAAAAAGATTCATCCGTTATCCTTGGCACAAGCTTCAAGAATATCGGGAGTAAATCCCGCGGATATTTCTATTTTACTCGTTTATTTAGAGCAAGGGAGAATTGCTAAAGTATCCAATGAGTAAGATTATCTAATTTTTTACTATTGAAAGCAGTCTAGCCTCAGGCTCACTGTCGGAAAGGATTGTCATGAATACGGAACAGTTTACAAATCTATTGGCGGAGAAGGGAATATCTCTTACTCCGCTACAATTACAACAATTTGAAACATATTATGAAATCTTAGTCGATTGGAATGAACGAATGAACTTAACGGCGATCACGGAGAAAGAGGATGTCTATTTAAAACATTTCTATGATTCGATTACTGCTGGGTTCTATTTTAACTTTGATCAACCATTGAAACTTTGTGATGTTGGAGCAGGTGCGGGATTTCCCAGCATTCCACTCAAAATTGCTTTTCCTAAAATACAGGTTACGATTGTGGACTCTCTCAATAAAAGAATTCACTTCCTTGAACATTTAGCGTCCCAATTAAAGCTAGAAAATGTTCAATTTCTTCACGATCGTGCAGAAACCTTTGGTCGCAGACTAGAACATCGAGAGTCCTATGATGTCGTGACAGCTAGGGCTGTCGCGAGAATGTCTGTTTTAAGTGAACTTTGTCTCCCCCTTGTCAAACAAGGCGGAGTGTTTATCGCAATGAAAGGTGCTGGCGGAGAAGAAGAACTTCAAGCTGGTAAAAAGGCGATTTCCTTATTAGGAGGAGAGTTAAAAGATTCGTATTCGTTTATTTTGCCAATGGAAGAGAGCGAACGGAACATTTACCATATAAAGAAGCAAAAGCCTACATCAAAGAAATACCCGAGAAAGCCTGGAACACCTAATCGAAATCCTATTGAGTAAAAGGGAAAGCGCAAGTGCCTTGACTTCTAGTAGTCAGGCGCTGGCGCTTAAGCGCTATCATAAATAACCTCCAAATAATCTCTTTTTCAATTAAAATAGTTAGATGATAAAATAATTAGGATTGTGATAGAAGGGTTTATCACTTCTTTCGAGAATAAATAAATAGGCAGTTTCATAAAGGTGGTGCAGGGTGATGAGAAATTCTTTTTCACGTTTTTTTGGATTCGGTGAAAAGGAAGAACAAGAAATGTTAGATAAACCAGTTCAATCTGCCGAACTAGAGGAAATGGTAGAAAAAGATGAAATCAAAAAAATTCCGATAGAGCAAATTGTCCCCAATCGATTCCAGCCAAGAACAGTTTTTGATGATGAAAAAATTGAAGAGTTAGCTCGTACAATTCATACACATGGAATTATTCAGCCAATTGTTGTCCGGGAAATAAGTCCAAATGCATTTGAAATTATTGCAGGCGAACGTAGATGGCGCGCGATGAAGAAATTAAGCTGGGGTGTAGTACCTGCCATTATTAAGAACTTTAATGACACGGAAACAGCGTCAGTTGCATTAATTGAAAACCTGCAAAGGGAAGAGCTCTCACCGATTGAAGAGGCGGTTGCTTACGGGAAACTCCTTGAATTACATCAACTCACACAGGAAGCACTTGCTCAGCGTTTAGGAAAAGGTCAATCGACGGTTGCAAACAAGCTCCGCTTATTGAAGCTTCCTCAAGAAGTGCAAGATGCACTTTTAAATAAAACCATAACAGAAAGACACGCACGTGCACTTATTCCATTAAAAGATCCTGAAAAACAAATCAAGCTGCTGCATGAAATGATTGAGAAAAGCCTTAATGTAAAACAAACTGAGGATCTGGTAGCTAAATTACTTGTGCAAAAAAGTGAAAAGCCAAAATCAAAAAGGAAAGCATTTAGTAAAGATATGAGAATTGCTGTTAATACGATTCGTCAATCCCTATCAATGGTTTCCGACAGCGGCATTCATTTGGACTCAGAAGAAGAAGAATATGATGATTATTATCAATTTACGATTAAAATACCTAAGAAGAAACCTTAACCGAATCCTAATATCCTTAGTTCATGTTTATATATACATGTTTCCCCGTATAAGAAACTAAACGGCAGGGCCTTAGTTTCTTTCTTTTTTGGCATAATTGTTCCTTCAAAAAGCAATATGTAATCTATTAATTGTGATAAAATAGACTACATGATTACCAAAGCGATATATTCATAAGTTCATAGGTTTAAGCCAAGATCATTTCCATGGAAATAAAGGTAGGTGATAATATGGGTAAAGTTATTTCAATTGCCAATCAAAAGGGCGGCGTTGGTAAGACGACAACTTCTGTTAACTTAGGGGCTTGTTTGGCTAATATTGGACATCGGGTCTTGCTAATCGATATCGATCCACAGGGAAATGCGACAAGTGGTGTTGGGATTGAAAAAGCGGATGTTGATCAATGTATCTATAATGTTTTAGTGGATGATGTAGAAGCAAAGGTTGCCGTTAGGCCCACAGGTGTTGAAAATCTTTATTGCATTCCTGCAACCATTCAATTAGCTGGAGCAGAGATTGAATTAGTCCCAACTGTATCAAGAGAGGTCCGTTTAAAAAGGGCACTAGAAATGGTGAAAAATCATTATGATTATATCATTATTGATTGTCCTCCCTCCCTTGGTTTATTAACGCTAAATGCATTAACTGCTTCTGATTCGGTGATGATCCCTGTTCAATGTGAGTATTACGCATTAGAAGGATTAAGTCAGCTGTTAAATACAGTAAGGCTTGTTCAGAAACATTTAAACAATGAGTTAAAGGTTGAAGGCGTGCTGTTGACGATGCTTGATGCTCGGACGAATTTGGGACTTCAGGTAATTGAAGAGGTAAAAAAATATTTCCAAGATAAAGTCTATAAGACAATTATTCCAAGAAATGTTCGTTTAAGTGAAGCTCCCAGTCATGGAGAACCAATTATTGTTTATGACCCGAAATCTCGTGGTGCAGAGATGTATTTAGATTTGGCAAAGGAAGTGGTAACAAGTGGCTAGAGGTCTCGGAAAAGGACTGGATGCAATTTTTTCAAAAACGGATATTCCCGAAATTGGAAAAGAGGAAGCTATTAAAGAAGTCAGGATTACAGAGTGTAGACCGAATCCCTACCAACCGAGGAAAATCTTTGACGCAACCGCAATTGAGGAATTAAAACAATCAATTATTGAACACGGAATTCTCCAGCCAATAATTGTTCGGAAGTCGATTAAAGGATATGAAATTGTCGTTGGGGAAAGGCGTTTCCGCGCTGCGAAGGAAGCAAAGCTAGAGACAGTCCCTGTTGTTGTACGCGAGCTAACGGAACAGCAAATGATGGAGCTTGCTGTTTTGGAAAACTTGCAACGGGAAGATTTAACGCCGATTGAAGAGGCGGCAGCCTATCAATTACTATTAGAAAAGTTAAAAATTACTCAAGATGAATTGGCGAAAAGATTAGGTAAAAGCAGGCCGCATATTGCTAATCATATTCGACTTCTTTCTCTCCCAACTAAAATCCAAGAGTTGATTTCGGAGGGAGAAATTTCAATGGGACACGGACGAGCCCTTTTAGGACTTCGAAAAAAGGAAGTCATCCCTTCTGTTGTCGAAAAAATTATTAAAGATGGATTGAATGTCCGCCAACTAGAAAAATTAATTCAACAATTAAATGAACCTGTTTCACGTGAAACAAAAAAGGCAGCTCCAGAAAAGAATATTTTTATTAAAGAGCAGGAGTCAAGTCTTCGAAATCGGTTCGGTACACCTGTACATATTAAGCAGGGTAAAGGCAAAGAAAAGGGGAAAATTGAAATTGAATTTCTCTCAACAGAAGATTTAAATCGAATCCTCGAATTATTAGAGACTCATTAACGTCTAAACCATCCTTAAGAAGATGGTTTATTTTTTTTGTTTTAATGTTAAGATGTTTATGTTAATTTGACTTTTTTGTGAGAGTGATGAGGTGGAAGGGTATGGTTTTGCTAGGAGCAATTGTAAACAGCGCACTCATTATTGCCGGTTCTCTTTTGGGAAGGATTCTGTATAAAATACCAGAAAAAATAAAAGAAACAGTCATGAGTGGAATTGGACTTGCAGTCATTGTCATGGGATTGCAAATGGGGTTTAAAAGTGAAAATTTTCTTATCGTTATTTTAAGTATTGTCTTCGGTGCAATTATCGGGGAATTAAGCAAACTTGATGACGGTTTAAACAACCTTGGCATGTGGTTGGAAAAGCGAATTGGATCAAAGAAAAAATCATCAGGCAGTATCTCCCAAGGATTTGTGACGGCCACATTAATCTTTTTGATCGGTGCCATGGCGATTCTAGGCGCATTCGACAGCGGGATTCGTGGGAATCATGACATTCTTTACACAAAAGGGATCCTTGATGGATTTACAGCTCTTATATTAACGACAACATTGGGTCTGGGTGTTTTACTTTCAGCCATCCCTGTTTTCTTATATCAAGGCTTGATTGCTCTGTTTGCAACGCAGATTAATCAAATGGTTCCTGCTCCTTTAATGGATCAATTTATTACAGAGATGACAGCTGTAGGTGGTGTGATGATTTTAGCGATTGGCCTTAATATGTTAGGATTGACTAAAGTTCGAGTCGCTAATTTGCTTCCGGGGATTGTTGTAACAGCCGTCATTGTGACTTTCCTTTATTATATCGGATAAGGATTAGAAATAGCCGCTCTCTCTTAGTTAGAAAGCGGCTTCTGTTCATTTGTTTTTTCGTGATCTTGAATGGCTGTATGTTTAAGGTCGGAAAATGAAGGTTTCTGTTCATAATATAAACTAGCTTGATAGATACCATTTGCAATCGTTTTAGCCATTTCCATGACAAGATGTAATCTTGTATTCTGTAAAACAAAATACTCCATAAACCCGCTCACATTAACGATTCCTGTAATATGAATCTCTCCCACTTCAGGAAGCTCCTTGTTGACACCGGCACCGGGTTTTACCGGTCCATTTCCAATTTGAATGATTCCGACACTTTTCATTCTACCTAAGCAGGCATCGATTCCAATAATAAATGGATTGATATGCAGCTGCTCAATCTCTTTTACCTTGTCAGCTAAATTTAAAGCATGGATGGGATCATCCAACGTTCCATAAATATGAAAAGGAAGGGGTTCTTTATCTTTGAGTAATGTTCCGATTAAGGGCCCTAAAGAGTCACCCGTTGATCGGTCAGTTCCAATACATACAAAAACAATAGGTCTACGGCTTAAGGTTGAAGGTAATTGGGAAAATAATCCTTGTGCAACTAATCGTCCTGCATCTTGTTCATTATGATGGATTCTAACTTCTTCCGTTTTTAATTTATTAAAAAAACGATTATTTAAATTAAACAAGCACTTCACCCCTATTGTTAGAAGCAGGATAGAATTTATATTTTGAATATTCTGTATGTCGAAGTCCCAGTCATTTACCGCTTCTTATAGTCTATTTCTAGTATACGGTTTTTTCCAATTATATATACATAACTGATATACTAAATTTAAAATAAACCTATCGTTCATAAAGAATAAAGTACTCAACTCCATAGGAAAAGGGTTTTGGGATTGCGATCATTTGTTTAGTATATTAGATAATAGATAAGGAAAAATGGAGAAACCTTCCCATATTGAAAAATGTTATAGGAGGAGTTTGTGATGGATATAAAAGAGTTTGGTTTAAATGATGTCGTTGAAATGAAAAAGGCTCACCCATGTGGAACAAATCGGTGGAAAATTATTCGTCTTGGGATGGATATACGAATTAAATGTGAGGGGTGTTCCCATAGTGTCTTAATTCCCAGAAAGGAATTTGCCCGGAAAATGAAGAAAACGCTAGTTAAGCATGAGGAATGAGATTTGCGCTTTTAAGGTAAAAAAACTATAATGATGTGTGGTTTATATTCATAATTTGTCTGTACTAATTTTGATATACATTTTAAATAAGAAAGCGGTCTAGCTCCAGTGCCTAGTAGACTTCCCATCCTTCCACAGCGATTGCGTCAACATCGATTCACACTGCGTGTTCATCGATGTCAGTACAACCTTGTACAAGGCAGTCCATACGTCGCTGGGTAAGGAGCTTCCGCTTTTAGTATGAGGAGTGACATGGATGGCTTTAACAGCTGGAATTGTAGGTTTGCCGAATGTGGGGAAATCTACGTTATTTAATGCAATTACACAGGCAGGAGCGGAATCTGCTAACTACCCATTTTGTACGATTGATCCGAATGTGGGTGTTGTAGAGGTTCCTGATGCTCGACTAAATAAATTAACCGAGCTTGTTGTACCGAAGAAAACAGTACCTACAACCTTTGAATTTACGGATATTGCCGGAATTGTTAAAGGGGCTAGTAAAGGAGAAGGCTTAGGGAATAAGTTTTTGTCTCATATTCGTGAAGTAGACGCAATCTGTCAAGTTGTGCGCTGCTTTGATGATGAAAATATTACCCATGTGGCTGGAAAAGTAGATCCGATTGATGATATTGAAACGATTAATATCGAGTTAATTTTAGCTGACATGGAATCGGTTGAGAAGCGAATCGGCCGTGTTGAAAAGTTAGCAAAACAGAAGGATAAAGAAGCTGTAATTGAATTTGGCGCACTCCAAAAGCTGAAAGAAGCATTTGAAGAGGAAAAGCCAGCCAGAACGGTTGAATTTACAGAGGAAGAAGAGAAGTTTGCTAAGGGACTTCATCTTTTGACGATCAAACCAGTTCTTTATGTAGCAAATGTGGGTGAAGATGATGTCGCAGATCCATCTGAAAACCAATATGTACAAATAGTGAGAGATTATGCTGCTAAAGAAGGGGCTGAAGTCATTGTTATTTGTGCAAAAATTGAATCTGAAATAGCGGAGTTAGATGGCGAGGAAAAGGAAATGTTCCTTTCCGAGTTAGGAATTGAAGAGTCAGGGTTGGACCAATTAATTCGTGCGGCTTATAGTCTGCTTGGATTAGCTACTTATTTTACAGCTGGTGTTCAAGAGGTCCGTGCTTGGACATTCCGAACTGGTATGAAAGCACCTCAATGTGCTGGAATCATTCACACTGACTTTGAACGAGGGTTCATCCGAGCAGAAACAGTTTCTTATGATGACCTTGTCCAAAATGGCAGCATGAACGCTGCTCGTGAAGCAGGAAAGGTAAGATTAGAAGGAAAAGAATATATTGTGAAAGACGGAGATATCATGTTGTTCCGTTTTAATGTGTAACATTAATAATAAAAAAATTAAGCGGTACATTGATTATCTGTATTTCATGTGATATAATCTACACTTGTGAGTAATGAAAATTGCTCCTTGCCCACATAATGGGCCGTTTAGACCAAAAGGAGGTGACTGTGATGAGAAAGTACGAAATTATGTACATCATCCGCCCAAATATTGAAGAGGACGCAAAAAAGGCTTTAGTAGAGCGTTTTGACGGAATCTTAACTGAAAATGGTGCGGAAATCGTGGAATCAAAAGATTGGGGTAAGCGTCGTTTAGCTTATGAAATCAATGATTTCCGTGATGGCTACTATCAACTTATTAAAGTGAATGCTGAGCCTGCAGCGGTTGAAGAGTTTAACCGTTTAGCAAGAATCAGCGAAGATATCATTCGCCAAATTGCAATTAAAGACGAAAAGTAAGTTTTTTAAATAGATGGTCTCGATTTTGCATGTTTTCCGTTAAAACATGTAGTTGGAGGAAGGAGTTGATTCTGATGATCAATCGAGTAATTCTAGTTGGTCGTTTAACAAGAGACCCTGAACTACGTTATACCCCAAATGGTGTAGCTGTTGCTACCTTTTCATTGGCTGTGAATCGTGCATTTGCAAACCAACAAGGTGAGCGTGAAGCCGATTTTATTAATTGCGTAGTTTGGAGGAAACAAGCAGAAAATGTCGCAAACTTTTTGAAAAAGGGAAGTCTTGCAGGTGTTGATGGCCGGATTCAAACACGTAATTATGAGGGACAAGATGGCAAGCGCGTTTATGTTACGGAAGTCGTAGCGGAAAGTGTTCAATTCCTTGAACCTAAGGGGAGCAGTTCAGGTGGAAGAGGCGATTATGGTGCTTCCTTTGGCGGAGCTCCACAAGCACCGTCATTTGGAAATAGTCCTCAGAATCAACCACAGAGTCCAAATCGAAATAACCAGGGGCATACTCGTCTAGATGAAGATCCGTTTGCCAACGATGGTCAAATCGATATCTCTGACGATGATCTGCCATTTTAATGATAAATTGAACGTGATAGATAATAATAGATAAAGGAGTGAAATCACTATGGCAATGGGTGGACGTAGAGGTGGCCGTGCAAAACGTAGAAAAGTATGTTTCTTTACTGCGAATGGCATCACTCACATTGACTACAAAGATGTAGATTTACTAAAAAAATTCATTTCAGAACGTGGTAAAATTTTACCTCGTCGTGTAACTGGCACAAGTGCTAAGTACCAACGTAAATTAACAATTGCAATCAAACGCTCACGTACGATGGCATTACTTCCATACGTATCTGGAGAGTAATTATGATAAAAGACATCATATTTATATGGTGTCTTTTTTTTCTGCAAAGAATTATTAAATATCAATCGAATTGAGTAAAATAACTCTATTGGAAAACGGGAATCAGTATATCCTATGTTTTGATAAAGTTGAATGTCCAAGCATTGGCCGTTAAAATGTAAATAGGGAATAATTCCATAAGGAGTGTAAATTTGAAAAGTGTACATAGACTGACAGAGGGAGCCATATTATTAGCCATATTTGCGGTTTTATTAGTAATTACACTGTATGTGCCGGTTCTCGGGGCAGTTGTTAATTTTTTTCTTGCTCTTCCATTTATGATGTTTGCAGCCAAAAATAAGAGGAAAGATGCTGCTGTTTTCCTGATTGCATCACTCCTTTTATCTTTAATGGTCGGAACCTTAATGGCGCTGCCATTAACCCTTGCATACGGGTTGACCGGAGTTGTCATGGGTGACTTCATTCGAAATGGAAAAACGAAAAGTGCGGGATTCATTGCTGGTTCGATTGTTTTTCTACTTAATTTAGTATTGCAATACGTGATTACAGTCGCTTTTTTAAATATGAATATTATTGAGGAAAGTATCGAATTATTAAGAAGCAGCATCGAACAATCTACCGAGATTTTTTCCCAATTAGGTTTGATGCAGGAATCGAATGAGAGTGTGATCCAGCAATTATATGCTGCGGTAGATCTTCTTCAAACACTGACCCCATCCTTGTTTGTTTTGACATCATTTTTTGCTGTGGTTGTTATCCAATTTGTATCGTTTCCTATACTAAAGAGGTTTGGAATTAAGGTTGTTACTGGCAAACCATTTAGAGATTTGAAGTTACCAAGAAACATCCTTTATTTGTTCTTGATTGCCCTTTTGGCCAGTCTTATTTTCCAACCGGAAAGTGGCAGTTATCTTCATTTAGCTTTATCAAATATTTCATATATATTACAATTAGTGATAGTTGTCCAAGGTCTATCCTTTATATGGTACATTACTTATCAAAAACAATGGCCAAAGGCTGTTCCGATTCTGGCCCTTTTTGCTATTGTACTCATGCCAATGGTACTTTATATTGTTTGGATTTTAGGTATAATGGATTTAGGTCTTAATTTAAGGAACAAATTATTTCATTAGCATAACACTACTGTTTGGGAGCTGAAAGTATGCCGTTTAACTTAAATAAAAAGCCTATTTACTCCTTTTTATATGGATTAATAGGAATAACAGTGGTGCTTCTTGGACTATTAGCTTATTATAATTGGATGTTGGCTGTTGCAGGGGTAGCTTTAGCCGCAATTCCCTTCACTTTTATCTTTATTTTTGAACAGAGGGAGAAAAGGGAAATTGAGGACTATATCGCAACTTTGTCTTACCGTGTAAAGAAGGTAGGCGAAGAAGCGTTGATGGAGATGCCGATTGGGATCATCCTAATTAATGATGATTATTATATTGAGTGGGCCAATCCCTTTATTTCTTCTTGCTTCTCTGAGGATAAATTAATTGGCAGGTCCTTATATGATGTTGCTGAATCTCTTGTCCCACTAATTAAACAAGAAGTGGATACAGAAATCATTACTCTACATGAAAGCAAATTTCGTGTCATTCATAAGCGTGAGGAAAAACTTCTCTATTTTCTAGATATTACGGAACAGGCCGAGACGGAAAAGATGTATGAAGAGGAAAAAACGGTGATCGCTCTTATTTTTCTTGATAATTATGATGATGTGACGCAGGGGATTGATGATGCAACAAGAAGCAGCTTGAATAATTCCGTTACCTCGATATTAAACAAATGGGCCCAGGAAAATGGCATATTTTTGAAGCGTATTTCTTCTGACCGCTTAGTGGCTGTCTTTAATGAAAATATTCTTCAGGAATTAGAAAAAGGTAAGTTTATTATATTAGATGAAGTTCGTGAGGCTACTGCTAAGCAAAACATTGCCCTTACCCTCAGTATTGGAGTAGGCTCAGGGGTGACATCGCTTCCAGAGCTAGGTGCAATCGCCCAATCAAGCTTAGACTTAGCATTAGGAAGAGGCGGAGACCAAGTTGCCATTAAGCAGGCGAATGGAAAAGTGAAATTCTTTGGTGGAAAAAGCAATCCGGTTGAAAAGCGGACGCGAGTGCGGGCAAGAGTTATCTCCCATGCATTGAAGGAGTTAGTTGTTGAAAGTGAAAAGGTCTTTATTATGGGGCATAAAAGCCCTGATATGGATGCAATAGGTGCGTCCATTGGGATTTTAAAGGTGGTTCAAGCAAACGATCGTGAAGGCTATATTGTCATTGACTTTAATGACATTGATAAAGGGGTTAGTCGATTAATGGAGGAAATCCACAAAAATGAGGCTCTATTTTCTCGATTTATCTCTCCTGAGCAAGCGTTGGAAATTGCGACGGATGATTCTTTACTCGTTATTGTGGACACCCATAAACCTTCTATGGTCATTGAGGAGAAATTATTTTCAAAGATTGATCATGTGGTCGTGATTGATCACCACCGTCGTGGAGAGGAATTTATTAACCATCCATTATTAGTTTATATGGAACCTTATGCTTCCTCAACCTCCGAATTGGTTACAGAATTGCTTGAATATCAGCCTAATAACGGTAAAATTGAGATGCTAGAGGCAACTGCTCTTTTAGCAGGGATCATTGTTGATACGAAGAGTTTTACACTTAGAACCGGATCTCGAACTTTCGACGCAGCCTCCTATCTTCGAGCACGTGGAGCGGACACTGTACTTGTACAAAAGTTCCTAAAAGAGGACATTGAAACGTATGTTAAGCGAGCTAAATTAATTGAAAATGTTATTACTTATCACGAGGGAATTGCGATTGCTAAGGGTAGAGATGACGAAATGTACCATCAAGTCCTCATTGCACAAACAGCAGATACGTTATTAACAATGGATGGGATAAAGGCGTCTTTTGTCATTTCGATGCGTTCTGAAGACCTGATTGGGATTAGTGCCCGTTCTCTAGGTGATATTAATGTACAGCTTATTATGGAATCTCTTGGGGGCGGCGGTCATTTAACAAATGCTGCTACTCAATTATCTGGAATTTCTCTAGGTGAGGCTGAAGGACAACTTAAATTGGCAATTGATGAATATCTTGAAGGGAGACAGCAAGGATGAAGGTAATCTTTTTAAAAGACGTAAAAGGAAAAGGAAAAAAAGGTGAAGTTAAAAATGTAGCGGACGGCTACGCTCATAACTTTTTAATTAAGCAAGGGTTGGCAGTAGAGGCTAATTCAGCCAATATCAGTTCATTAAATGCACAAAAGAAGAAAGAAGAACAGTTGGCTGCTGAGGAATTGGCTGAAGCTAAGAAATTAAAAACGAAATTAGATGAAACTACGATTGAATTAACGGCTAAATCAGGTGAGGGCGGTCGCTTATTCGGTTCAATTACAAGTAAGCAAATTGCAGATGAGTTACAAAAGAAACATTCAATTAAAATTGATAAGCGTAAAATTGAATTAGCTGATGGGATTCGTTCACTTGGCTATACGAAAGTGCCTGTTAAGCTTTATCCAGAAGTAACTGCTACGTTAAATGTTCATGTTAAAGAAGCGTAAAGCGCGGGTTACTTATTTTGGAAGTACTTTTTTAAAATAAACGTGTTATGATTGTTAGGTAATTGAAATGTGATCAGGTCTATCTGGTCACATTTCTTAAACTATTTGAAAATGACTAATATAGAATATAGCTCCCTCTTTCACTTGATGTTAAGCCGAATCACATAGCACGTGGCTCTTATGTGATCAGTGTTTATTAGTTGAAAAAGGGTGTTTTTATTTTGAACGTTAATTTTGCTAGAAGTAGATTTCTGGATTAGTAGATTATGATTTTTATAGATCGTATTGAGCGAGGCGCTTCCGTTTTTCTTGTCTAGCTCCAGTGCTGACCAAGGCACTTGCGCTTTTCTTTATTAAGGGGGGTCACATTGAATGAGTGAAATTATGACAGATCATCTACCACCACAAAATGTAGAAGCTGAGCAGGCTGTGTTAGGGGCTATTTTTCTGGAACCATCAACTCTGACAACAGCATCTGAAGTTTTAGCTCCTGAAGATTTTTATCGGGGGGCGCATCAGCGTATTTTTGATGCCATGATCAGGTTAAGTGACAAAGGTGAAGCTGTCGATTTAATTACCGTTACAGAGGAATTATCAAATGCAAATATCCTCGAAGACGTTGGTGGAATTGGCTATTTAACAGAATTGGCTGGTTCGGCACCAACCGCTGCTAATATTGAATATTATGCTAAAATTGTCGAAGAAAAATCGATTCTTCGCCGTTTGATTCGGACAGCAACCAATATCGTACAGGATGGTTATTCACGGGAAGATGAGGTTGAGGCGCTATTAAGTGAAGCGGAAAAAAGCATTTTAGAAGTTTCACAGAAAAAGAAAGGTGGCGCCTTCCATCATATTAAAGATGTACTTGTTCGAACATACGATAATATTGAGACACTGCATAGTCAAGTTGGAGATGTTACCGGAATAGCAACAGGCTTTGCGGAACTGGATCAGATTACAGCTGGATTTCAGCGTAACGATTTGATTATTGTCGGGGCCCGTCCCTCAATGGGGAAAACAGCCTTTGCCTTGAATATTGCTCAGAACGTTGCGACTAAAACAGGTGAAAATGTTGCGATTTTCAGTTTGGAGATGGGTGCAGAGCAACTGGTTATGCGTATGCTTTGTGCGGAAGGAAATATTGATGCTCAAAGACTGCGGACAGGTTCTTTAACGGATGAGGATTGGGGTAAACTGATGTTGGCAATGGGGAGTCTCTCAAATGCAGGGATTTTCATTGATGATACACCAGGGGTGAAAATTCAGGACATCCAAGCGAAATGCCGCCGTTTAAAGCAGGAACAGGGTGGACTTGGGATGATTATGATTGACTATTTACAGTTAATCTTAGGGAGTGGCCGTCATTCCGATAACCGTCAACAAGAAGTATCAGAAATCTCTCGTTCATTAAAAGGGCTTGCCCGTGAATTACAAGTACCGATTATTGCCCTTTCTCAGTTATCGCGTGGTGTTGAGCAACGCCAAGATAAACGACCAATGATGTCTGATATTCGTGAATCAGGAAGTATTGAGCAGGACGCCGATATTGTGGCCTTCCTTTATCGTGATGACTACTATGATAAGGAATCGGAAAACAAGAATATTATTGAAATTATTATTGCTAAGCAGCGTAATGGTCCAACAGGCACGGTCTCTCTTGCCTTCGTTAAAGAATACAATAAATTCGTCAACTTGGAGCGGCGATTTGACGATAACTCGATGCCGTCAGGCGCATAAAGATAAAATCCAATCAATCAGACTTGTAAACTATATTAATCGTTTACAAGTCTTTTTTGGGGCATGACTGTTCTCTCCTACTTTCTTTTTGAAAAAGTCCTTGCCATTATCCATAATTCTATGGTATTATAATAAGCGTCGTCATAAGTACGAGCCATTAGCTCAGTTGGTAGAGCATCTGACTTTTAATCAGAGGGTCGCAGGTTCGAATCCTGCATGGCTCACCATTCTTAAATGGCCCGTTGGTCAAGCGGTTAAGACACCGCCCTTTCACGGCGGTAACACGGGTTCGAATCCCGTACGGGTCACTAGAAAAGCGAAAGTGCCTTGCTCACCTCTGACAAGCACAAGACGAACGTTCAGGAAGATTATTTTTTAATTTCTTAACGGATTGGCTTGTGACCTCGAGGGGATAGGCACTGCAGCTAGATAAGAATTACAATAATAAAATGGTCCGGTAGTTCAGTTGGTTAGAATGCCTGCCTGTCACGCAGGAGGTCGCGGGTTCGAGTCCCGTCCGGACCGCCATTTTATTTAACTATTATGTGAATTATTTATATAGCCTATATCTTAAAACTGATTCGATGTTCTGAAAAGGAATTTCTAATCAGTTTTTTTATTGCGATGCATAAGGACACTTAAGAATTTCTTAATCGCTTTTTTAAAAATAACAACGATCATTCCACTTTTGAACATATGTTTACCTCTTGTTACACCTCAGTATCTGCCTAAATAATTTCGCCACTTCTAGTGAAATCTATCCATAACGATAGTGCTAATTCTACCCAACTTATTGAAAAGGATGAATGGAAAGCGATAAAATGATAAACTAGAGTAGGAAATCTCTATCTATTAAAGAGTCTATTTGATCTTAAGTAATGTTCCTACCTAATGTTATCGAAAGGAATGTAAATATGAATAAAAAAATTTTAGTTGTTGATGACGAAAAGCCAATAGCCGATATATTACAATTTAATCTTAAGAAGGAAGGCTACGAGGTAGAATGTGCCTATGACGGGGATCAAGCCCTGGAAATGGTAGAATCCATTATCCCGGACTTAGTTTTACTGGACATCATGCTTCCTCAAAAAGATGGGATGGAAGTATGCAGAGAAATCCGCAAAAAGTATGAAATGCCTATTATTATGCTGACTGCGAAGGATTCAGAAATCGACAAAGTACTCGGACTGGAACTCGGGGCCGATGATTATATGACTAAGCCCTTCAGCACAAGAGAGTTAATTGCTAGGGTGAAGGCTAATCTAAGAAGACATAATCAAGTAGCAACAGCTCAAGATGAAGACGAGAACAATGAAATTACGATTGGTTCATTAACGATTCATCCGGACGCGTACGTTATTTCAAAACGTGGAGAAACGGTTGAATTAACACACCGTGAATTTGAATTGCTTCATTACCTGGCTAAACATATTGGACAAGTGATGACCCGTGAACATTTATTACAAACCGTTTGGGGCTATGATTATTTTGGTGATGTTCGTACGGTTGATGTAACGGTAAGACGATTAAGAGAAAAAATTGAAGATAACCCAAGTCATCCACTTTGGATTGTAACAAGAAGGGGAGTCGGCTACTATTTAAGAAACCCAGAGCAGGAGTAATAACGTTTTATGAAAAATGTAAAGGTTTTCCAATCTATGCACTCAAAGACAGTTCTTATTTTTGTATTATTAGTTCTCCTTGTGATGCAGATTATCGGTGTATATTTTGTCCGGCAATTAGAAACAACGTTAAAGGAAAATTTTAAAACATCGATTCGTGATAAGGAGGACTTACTTTCCTGGTATATTAAGGAGCAATTGACAAAGGAAAGAAGTGGAGACGATAAGTCATTAGAGGAAGAACTAAGAGGTTTACTTCAGGATTATCAAACAGAAGATATTTTAGAAGTAAGAGTAATTGATGCTCAATCAACGAAAATTTTAGGTACATCTGATGCCAATAGTCAACATCTTGTTGGTCAAAAGCCAACTGATAAAAGGATCAAAAGAGTCATTACGACCGGTCAACAGGATGACCAAGAATTTATTGACCGTAATACTGGGAAACGAATATGGGTATTATCTACGGCAATTATGAAAGAAGGGCAAATAATAGGTGCGATTGATTTTGTCGCAAATATAGAAAATGTCTATAAACAAATGCGAGATATTAATCAAATCTTTATTGCTGGAACTAGTCTTGCTTTATTTGTAACCATTATTGTCGGGTTTCTCCTAGCCAATGCCATTACCAAACCAATAAAGGATATGAGAAAACAAGCACTTGCCTTATCAAGGGGAAATTACTCTCGAAAAGTAAAAATTTACGGGAATGACGAAATTGGTCAACTAGCTCATACTTTCAATAATTTAACGAAAAAACTCCAAGAAGCGCAGTCTACAACGGAAAGTGAAAGAAGAAAACTTTCCTCTGTTCTCTCCTATATGACGGATGGAGTGATTGCGACAGATCGGCGCGGAAGAGTGATTTTAATTAATGATCAAGCAGCAAAGATGCTGGATGTTTCACGTGAAACCATTCTATCAGACCCGATTGTAGAAGTGCTAGATTTAGAAGATGAATATACATTTGAGGAGTTAATTTCTGAGACGGATAATGTCATTCTTAATTACAGTACTGAAACAACCCCGTATATTTTACGGGCTAATTTTTCTGTTATTCAACGAGAAACAGGATTTGTAAATGGCCTTATTGCCGTTTTACATGACATTACGGAGCAGGAAAAGATCGATATGGAACGTAGAGAATTTGTAGCGAACGTTTCGCATGAATTAAGAACCCCTTTAACAACGATGAGAAGCTATTTGGAAGCATTAAGTGATGGGGCCTGGAAAGATGAAGAGATAGCTCCTTCCTTTTTAAATGTTACTCAGACTGAAACAGAACGGATGATTCGCTTAGTTAACGATCTCCTGCGACTTTCAAAAATGGATAGTAAGGATTACCGATTATCAAAGGAATGGATTGATGTAGTAGATTTTTACAATCAAATTATCGATCGCTTTGAAATGACGAAGAAACGAAATGTTACCTTTGAAAGGAAGCTTCCTGATAATGGAATCCTGCTAGAGTTTGATCCTGACAAAATCACACAGGTTATTGATAATATTATTTCAAATGCCTTAAAGTACTCGCCTGAAGGTGGGAAAGTGACATTTAGAATAAAGGAACAAGATGATGAAGTTATTATTAGTGTAACCGATCAAGGGATGGGGATTCCCAAGGGGAATATTGAAAAGATTTTTGGACGCTTTTATCGTGTTGATAAGGCAAGGACAAGGAAATTGGGGGGAACTGGACTAGGTCTTGCAATTGCAAAAGAAATGGTCGAAGCCCATGATGGCCGAATTTGGGCTAGGAGTATTGAAGGGAAAGGGACAACGATTTTCTTTAGTCTACCATACGAGACGTACGAGGAGGATGAGTGGAATTGACATATGAAAAGGGAAAATCCATCATCTTGACAATCCTTGTTGTGTTAGGTGCCGCTTTAACTTTGAATTTATGGTCCTATCAACCCAAAGTTGGCGAATTTGAAAATAAGTCTACTGTCAAAGAAGTTTTACTAAGTCCATCGAAGAAGGATATAAAGGACATTGTTAAAATCGATCAAGTTCTTTTTACCATTGAGGGGACCTATTATGGAACTTCCTCTGATGAGAAGATAGGTTTCATGATGAATGAGATCGGTAATTGGCAATTTGATGATACCTTTAGAAAGATATATAAATGCCTGTGTCTATAACAAAGCAACGTGATTCTATGCAAATTCTATATCCAAGTGATATATCTAGTGATTTATTTTCGTCGATTTATAAGCTAAATGGGGACTTTCCAGAATTTCAATTTAATCAGATATTGATTGATTTTGAGAGTTCTGATGGAGCCGTTTATTTTATTTCAGAGGAAAATAAAGAGGTTTATGCAGGTAGTGTTCCAGTAACAGCGACGAATCAACTTAAGAATATCTTTTTAAATGAAGTAAAACAGTTTGCACAGTATTTTCCGGTTACTTTAGATTCAGGGAAAACCATCTATTTGCCAAAGGATCGACCGGAACTCATGTATAGTCAACTAATTAAGGAAGATGTGAGTAGTGATCAATTAAAAAAGGCATTATTTGGCGACCCTAGTCTCGTACAAAAAAATCCTATTACACCAGGTTTTGAGTTTACCGATGGTCAAAAATTAATGAGAGAGAGTAGGGATAGTCATACAATTACGTATATTGATCTTTCAGAAGTAGAAAGTGCAGAGACGATTGACAATAACTATTCCTTAATTCAAAAGAGCGTTGATTTCGTTAATAATCATGGCGGCTGGACAGATGACTATCGGTTTGCTCGTTTGGATGAAGAACGGAATATGGTTCACTTCCGTATTTATAGTCCTGAAGGATATCCTGTTTTTGGTGAGAATAATCCGATATCTGAACTTGAGGTAGAATGGTCTGCAACTGGCGTAAGCCGTTATAATCGCAATAACTTTTCCCTTGGGCAATTGGCATTTGAGGAACCTAAAACTTTGGATTCTGGTGAGGAAGCCTCTTGAAAAAATTCAGGCAATTGAATCCTTTCAATCATCATTATTGCAAGATATTAAAGTTGGCTACAAAATGAACGTGAATGAGCGAACTGTCTCATTAGAGCCAAGCTGGTTTTACCTTTATGATGGTAAATGGCAGTCGCTAAATGAAGGTGGAATAGGAGGGGAAGAGATTGGATTGGAGACAGATTAAAAATATATTCATCATTTCCTTCCTCATTCTGGACTTATATTTGATTTATGAGCTTGTACAGGTGCTCCAATTAAGTAAAGTGGATGTCAAGGCCGAAACGGGATCCTCAATTGAAATGAGATTAAAAGCAGATGAAATTGAATATGATCGCTTGCCGACAGAATATGTCGAGGATTATTATTTAAAGGCAAAACCTAAAACATTTACAAATGAAGATAAGGAAGAACTCATGCTTTCTGATCAATTGGTAACGATTAATAATGGGACGAGTTTAGAATCTACTTTAAAAGAGCCACTAAAAGTGACGGAAAAGTCTTGGAGAAATGAATTAGATCAATATATTAAGGAAAATGTTTTATACGGTACTCAATATCAATTTTGGAAACGAAGCAGTGATGGAACAGCGATTACCTATACACAGCAATATAACAATAAAAAGCTTTTTGAAAATGAACACGCACAGCTCACATTCTATATAAATAGTGAAAGTGAGATTGATTCCTATACGCAAACATATCTTGAAGAGATTAAGGAACTATCAGATCCAGAAAAAATCATTCAACCGATTAAAGCTTTAGAAGCCTTATGGACAAAAAGGGAGCTTCCACTAAAGAGTAAAATAACGAATGTGGAATTAGGTTATTATACGCTCGTTCCACTTCTTTCAGATAATCAGCAGCAAGTGTTGAATCCAGCCTGGTGTTTTGAGGTTGAGGGGAAAGGGAAGTTGTATGTGAGTGCCTTTGAAGGTGAGGTTGTCACAGATTTAAAAACTACGATACAGAAAAAGGTACTGGAGTGAGGAGAAATGGCGTTAAATTTTAGTGTCCTCGCGAGCGGGAGTACGGGGAATGCCATCTATGTAGAAACCGAGGAACATTCCTTTTTAGTTGACGCCGGTTTAAGTGGAAAGGCCATGGAAGGTTTGTTTCAACAAATAGGACGAAATATGAAGGATTTATCCGGAATTTTAGTGACGCATGAACATAGTGACCATATTAAAGGGGTTGGAATTCTAGCGCGGAAATACCAGTTACCGATTTATGCGAATGAAAAAACGTGGAAGGCAATGGATCCACTAATCGGTACGGTTCCAACATGAACAAAAGTTTGTTTTTAATATGGAGACCGTTAAAAGTTTTGGTTCATTAGATATTGAATCATTTGGGGTTTCCCATGATGCAGCTGAGCCTATGTTTTATATTTTTCATCAAGGGGGCAAGAAAATCGTTCTGATTACTGACACAGGTTATGTCAGTGACCGCATGAAAGGGGCGATTTCAAACGCCGATATTTATGTATTTGAAAGTAATCATGATGTGAGCATGCTGCGGATGGGGAGATATCCGTGGAATATTAAACGAAGAATCTTGAGCGATGTTGGACATGTCTCCAATGAAGATGCCGCCCTAGCAATGAGTGATGTAATCGGTGACCAAACAAAACGAGTTTATTTGGCCCATTTAAGTACGGATAATAATATGAAGGACTTAGCTAGAATGGCCGTAACACAAACGCTGGAAAGCAAAGGGATTATCGTTGGAGAACAATTTTCTCTTTACGATACCGATCCTAAAATTCCTACCCCTTTGACCGCTGTCTAAGGGGTTTTGTTTTTATTTTTTAAAGCCAGATGAGTATAATAAAGGATAGAAAGGCAAAATAAGACATAGTGAATTTAAGGGAGAAAGGATGGATGTCATCTTGGGTTTCTATGATCAGCAAGAAGACGAAAATCGTTATAGACCGCAAAAGTCAAAAGGAAAAAGTTATCTTCTCACTAGTTTAGCAGGTGCTGTTATCGGAGGCTTGCTTGTCATTTTGACTCTGCCTGCTCTTTCAAATTATGGACTTCTCCCCTACTCGATCCAACCTGCAAATGGGGTAAATGTTGAAAAAGGCAGTTCAGAGAAAAATGCTGTTTCTAGAAATGTATCACTTGAAGTCGAAACAGGTATAACGGAAGCAGTTGAAAAGGCCGGTGATGCAGTAGTAGGAATTACGAATCTTCAATCCTCAAGCTTTTGGTTAGACCAAGGAGCAAGTCAAGAGGCCGGTACGGGATCAGGTGTTATTTATAAAAAGGCAGGAGATAAAGCTTACATAGTAACAAATAATCATGTGATTGAAGGAGCGGATCAACTTGAAGTAACGCTAGCCGATGGCACGAAAATACCGGCTAGAATGGTTGGAACCGATCCTTGGACAGATTTAGCGGTTGTTGAAGTAGATGGGGCTCAGATTAAAACGGTCGCTGAATTCGGGGACTCAGATACATTAAAGGCCGGTGAGCCTGTTATTGCCATCGGAAATCCATTAGGTCTGGGATTCTCAGGCTCCGTTACAAGTGGAATTGTATCAGGGCTGGAAAGAACGATTCCAGTTGATTTAAATAGGGATGGAGTTGAAGATTGGCAAGTAGAGGTTCTTCAGACAGATGCGGCAATTAACCCTGGGAATAGTGGTGGAGCTTTAATCAATATTGCCGGGCAAGTGATCGGAATCAATTCGATGAAAATTGCCCAGGAAGCGGTAGAAGGCATTGGACTTTCAATTCCCATCAATTCCGCGATTCCAATTATTGAAGACCTAGAGCAATTCGGTGAAGTGAAACGTCCAGCAATGGGAATCACTCTTCGCAATTTAACAGAAATAGCATCCTATCATCAACATGAAACGCTATTACTTCCTAATGATGTCAAAGCTGGAGTTATCATTGAGAGTGTTCTGCGGAATTCCCCTGCAGATCGCGCAGGTTTGCAGGAGTTAGATGTAATTGTTGGAATGGATGGGGAAAAGATTACGGATGTCATTTCATTGCGTAAACATCTTTATAACGAAAAACAAATTGGCGATAAGATGAAGGTCAAGTTTTTCCGTGAAGGAAACTTACAAGAAGCAACATTAACATTATCTAGTGAAACATACTAATTGTGGATAAGTTTAAGAGAGCTGTGGATGCTCTCTTTTTTTGTGTATAATGATAAAATGAACATACATATTCACATGTTGATACTTATCGAATCGTGGTGGGAAAGGAAAACCCTTTAACGGATAAAAAGGCAAGGAGTTTTTACTGTAATATCAAGGCCTTTGAGGTGTATATGTGTGAACTTTCAGATATAAACAGACTTAAAAATATGTCGAAATATAGGTATATATCTTGTGGGGAACGAGCGATCTCATACAATATGTGGATATAATTGTGGATATGTGGATAACTCTTGTGGATAACTTGTTTGTAAAATGTTTATAAAGTGAGGATAAGTTGTGAATATCTCAATCATTACAATTGGAAAATTAAAAGAAAAGTATTTAAAGGCAGGAATAGAGGAATATTTAAAACGATTATCAAGTTATGCGAAGATCGAAATCGTTGAAATAGCGGATGAAAAAGCTCCAGAAGAATTAAGTCATGCAGAGATGGAACAAGTAAAAAACAGAGAGGGAGAAAAGTTGTTAGCTAAATTATCTCAAGAAACCTATGTAATTGCATTAGCAATTGATGGAAAGATGAAGACTTCTGAGGAACTGGCCGATTCTATTGATAAGTTAGCTACGTATGGAAAAAGTAAAATTGCCTTTGTCATTGGAGGATCACTAGGATTAAGCGATGCTGTATTAAAACGTGCAAATGAAAAACTATCCTTCTCAAAGATGACCTTCCCCCACCAGCTTATGCGGTTGATTTTATTGGAACAAGTGTATCGGGCATTCCGGATTAATAGAAATGAACCGTACCATAAATAGATGAGGTTTTTTAAAATAATTAGGCTATATCTCCTATAAAAAGTTATGAATGAAGGATATTTTAGTGAGGGAAAATGTATAAATAAAAAGATGGGATTGTTTTCCCACCTGTTTCATCCTTTTTTTGTTAGTAAGCTCTACCCTGAAAAACCATCCTACCGTCAAAAATTCAAAAAGGGGTAGGGGGTAAAGGGCAAATCGTATTTTTTAGAAAATTTACCTATACTAAAACTTGGACTTTTTTTAATTGTTAGGCACTTGGTTTAAGGTCGACATCATATCCAAGTGTCTTTAATTTTTTAAAACCCTCCTTACTAGTGTTACCCCTCTTCGCTTGTCAAAATAATCTGCACCCAAATCCTGATATGTTTCTTTTTTCTGCCGATTGCGTGCCCTACTTCAATCAAAGTGCTTCTTAGATACTTATTACCTTTTCGTATTTTTGCAGATTTCTTTTTTCCTGCACTTTCATTATGACCAGGAATAGCCATTACCCTTTGTATATCCTCTTCTGAAGAATTCAATCGTTTAGCTACTTGTTAAAGTATATCGACAAATTACCACACATCCAAAAAGAATAAGTCTATCAATGGATCAAACGCTATGTTGAGCCTTCTTCTTCTGTTGGTGGTCGCTTAATTAATGAAATGAGAGAGACTCGCTTCAAGGAAGGTTTTGAGTGTCCTCATTGTTCATCTGGATACGTTGTTCGATTTGGAAAATACAATGGTCGCCAACGCTATCGTTGTAAATGTTGCAACAAAACCTTTACCGATACAACTAACACTGTTTTGTACCGTACCCAAAAAGGAAACGAATGGATTATGTTTGTTGATTGTATATATCAAAGGATATTCCCTACGAAAATCGGCCCAAATCGTAGGGGTTACTTGGGTTACGCCTTTTTATTGGAGACATAAACTGTTAAACGCCTTAAAACAAATAGATTTTGAGCAATTTGATGGTATCGTTGAAGTTGACGAGAACTATTTCCTGTACTCTCAAAAGGGGCAACGGGACATTACAGAACGCAAACCTCTTAAACGTGGCGATAAATCCAAGTACAGAGGAATTAGTCACGAACAGGTTTGTGTTCTCGTTGCCAGAGACCGAGCTTAAGCAACTGTCTCCAAAGTTGCCTGTATGGGGCGTATTTTAAAACCGAGAGTCGATGCCTTGATTGGTTCTAAACTGTCCAAAGAAAACGTGATTGTAACCGATGCTCGAAGGGCTTACAAAACCTATGCAAAAGAATATGATAATATAGAAGCTAATATTTAAATAAAAGTCTATCCATCTATTGATTCGATTATTTTAAAGATCGTGGGTGCTTTTTTCTCAAGTAAACTATAATAAGTGAATAGTGCTTTTTAGTATATATAAATTTATGGCAATAAATAATTGAAGCCCAGTGAAATATTCAAGTATGTGAAAGGAATGTAATATTATGAAACCTATCGTTCTAGAGGTTTTAGATTCACTATTAGATCAAATAGCCGTATTGGATAAAGATGGGGAGATTATCGTTGTTAATAAATCTTGGGTTAATTTCTCAATTGAGAATAATGGTGATTCGGATAAGACGGGGATAGGAAATAATTATTTGACTGTTTGCTCAGAGAAAGTTCAAGATGGAATTATGCAAGTACTAAAGGGTGCAAAGGAACATTTTAACTACGAATATCCGTGTCATTCTGATCGTGAACTTCGGTGGTTTCTATTAAGAGTTACTCCAATAAAAATAAATCAGAACAATGGTGCAGTTGTTTCACACGTAAATATTACAGATAGAAAACTGGCTGAAATTCAGTTGGAAAGAAATGAGCAGCTGTACCGGCATATTGCTGAAAACTCAACTGACTTTATTTCATTGCATAGCCTTGATGGAAAATACACCTATGTTTCACCAAACTACCACCATTTATTGGGATACCCCTCTAATGAGATGGTGGGGAGATCTCAGTATGATTTCATGCATGATGGGGACGTCGAAAAAATTAAATTTTTAAATGATAGTAGTAATACAGATACAATAGATGAAATTAAAACCTTAACTTACCGTTTTAGGTGTAAAGATGAGAAGTATATTTGGATTGAATCAAAATATAAAAAGGTTTTATCCATGGATAAAGTATCAGATGAAATTATATGTATCTCTAGAGACGTTACAAAGAATAAGCAGAAGTTACTAGAGCTAGAGGAAGAAAAGAAATTATTAAAAAAGACAATCTATACCGATCCATTAACGGGGATTTTTAATCGGAGGTATTTTAGCTACCAATTAAAAAAGGTGTATCAAGAATATATCCAACATAATATTGTCTTTTCTTTAGTAGTCATAGATGTTGATTATTTTAAAAAATATAACGATACATATGGTCATAGAAACGGGGATAAGTGCCTGATTAAAGTCGCAGATACACTGGCTAGAGGTGTTAGAAAAAATGATCGTGTATGTAGAATTGGCGGAGAAGAGTTTTGTATTATCCTGCCTAATACAAATAAAGGCGAAGCTGTATCTTTGGCAAAAGGGCTTTGTAGGAAAGTAGAAGCTTTAAAAATCCTTCATATAGAATCAGATGTCAGTAATTATGTTACTGTTAGTATAGGTGTTACAACTGCAAATATAAGCAGTGATCCCGTAAATGTTAATCAGGAGAAATTATTTATTTTAGCTGATAAGGCATTGTATAAGTCTAAAAAGGGCGGAAGAAATCGAGTAAGCTTTCGTTAGGAAGTCACCGTGTCGTCCTATATGAGAAAAAACTAGACTAGGAGAAAACGTTAAAAACTGCTGCTTAAATAGGTGAGGTGAACCGTATCATAAATAGATGCGGTTTTTTTGAGGGCGAAGTATAAGACCTAAAAGAATAATAAGGAAATGTAGGTTCATTTATTTGAACATATTAATAAATCAATTTTATACTTTACCGCATAAATGATTCCCGTAGGTGAAATATATCTAATACGATGAATAAGTAGGCTGGAGGGATGGGTGTATTGTCTGGAAGTTTTTATTCGACCGGACAAGGCACCTGTCCTTTCGTATTTATTATTAATATTTTGTTCATATTACTGTGGGATAATAAACAAGAGGAGAGTGATTACATGAAGCGCCCAATTAAAATTTTAATCATAGAAGATGATTCAAATATTGTAGAATTAATCCAATTGTATATGGATAAAGTTGGGTTTTCCTCTATTTCTGCTTTCGATGGAGAAGAAGGGCTGGAACTTTTTCTAAATGAATCCCCTGATTGTATCCTTCTCGATATTATGCTACCTAGAATGAATGGCTGGGAAGTTTGTAAAGCGATTCGTTTGGAAGATAAACAGGTTCCCATTATTATGCTGACGGGTAAGGGAGAAACATATGATATTATTAAAGGTTTGGATATTGGAGCGGATGATTATGTCGTTAAACCATTTGATCCAAACGAATTAACAGCCCGTGTAAAAACAGTATTACGACGAACGATCTTGTCAGAAAGCGAAAAAGACAAACTTCAATTTGATAATATCGTTATCCATATGAAAGAATACCGTGTCTTAATAAATAATGAAGAAGTCCTAATGGCACCGAAAGAAATGGAATTGTTTTATTACTTAGCAATGAATCCGAAACAGGTTTTGACGAGACAGCAGTTATTGGATCGAGTATGGGGATATGAGTTTAATGGAGACTCTCGTACCGTTGATGTTCATATTAAGCGCATCCGGGACAAGTTAGCTGTACATCAAGCTGATTGGTCAGTCGCTACTATTCGAGGAGTAGGGTATCGGTTTGAGGAGAATTCAAATGTTTAAGAAGAATTCTATTTTTGCAAGAATGTTTTTTAGCTATTCGTTCATTATTGTCCTTTCATTTTTATTATTTATTGGTATCTTTTTTTATTTATTTCATTTAAATCTCTACAAAGAATTCGAGGATATCTATCAATATCAATATGTCCAAGTTGAAAAACAGCTGCAGAATCAGAGAAAATTCAATTGGAGTGATAGCGAAACTACTGAAATATTAAGTCATTCTCTTCATCAACAAGGCTATCATATTTATCTCATTGATAAGACAGGCAAGCAAATCTTTGGACCGAACTTAAATCAAGAGTCTCCATTTATTCCAATATCAGACGATATTCTAAGCCAGGTTCAATCAGGAAAGATGGCGTCTAAAGGAGGATTTGAGAACGGAGAGCTTCGGTATACGATTGCTACTATGCTCACCACGAATATAAATGAAGTAGAACAGCCAATTATGGTTATGACTTTTTATGAATTAAACCATGAATATCAACGTGTTATTTGGATGATTCTATTTACATTCTTCATTGCAATCGTGTTTGCGGGAATCATTTTATGGTTTATGTCAAAGAGAATAACTGCTCCATTAAGAGAAATGAGTGAGATTGCAAGGCACTATGCGAAAGGTGACTTTTCAAAGTCCGTTCAATATCAGTTGAATGATGAAATTGGTCAATTGGCGAAATCTTTTACTTATATGGCGGATGAACTGAATAATTTAGAAACGGTGCGGAAGCAATATATTTCTAATGTTTCTCATGAATTACGCTCCCCTTTAACATCCATAAAGGGATTTATCATTGCTTTAATGGATGGTACCATACCACATAATAGACAAGGCCATTATTATGGTCTAATGAGAGACGAGACAGAACGGATGATTAAACTCGTAAATGATACTTTGAATATGAATCAACTAGAAGAAGGTCATCATAAAATTTTGCGAACAGATTATAATTTAACAGATCAAATCAAAACAATTATTCATAAGTTGGAACCGCATTGTACGGAAAAACAGTTGCAGATACGTTTACACGCTGATCGGGATTACAATGTCAATGCAGATAAAGAGCGGATAGAGCAGGTGATTGTGAATCTCGTACACAATGCCATTCAGTTTTCAAATATGCATTCGTATATTGATATCATGATTACTCGGGAAGAGCAACATATCAACGTGATGATACAAGATTATGGAATTGGTATAGATGAGCAGCAATTAGATCTGATATGGAGGAGATTCTATAAAGTGGACGAGGCTCGTTCGAATAAATCAGGAGCAGGGCTTGGATTAGCAATTGTTAAATCCATTTTGGACCTGCATGAAACGGAAGTAAATGTTCATACAAAACTCGGTGAAGGGACAATATTTTCTTTTAAGCTTCCGGTAAGCTAAGCTGAGAGCCATAAGTGTTCCGTTTGGGAGGAAATGATGTTTGTTAACATATTGTTCATATTCGCTTGCTATGATAGACGTCAACTCAGTGGACAAAGAGGAGAGGATGTAAACAATGTATTCTTTAAGTTATATTATCCATATCGCTGGTGTTGCGATATGGATAGGTTCATTTTTGGCGCTCGGCTATCTATTAAAAGGTTTAGTGAATGATGAAAGGAAATTAGCAGACTTTGCTCCCGTTATGAAGCGAATCCAGAAATGGGTGAGGATGGGGGTTATTCCAAGTTTAGTACTGATTCTTTTATCAGGAGTGTACATGAATTTACAATTCAATCGAGATTCGATGCCGCTTTATCTAACTATCATGGAGCAAGGTGGAACGTTAATTATCCTGTTAACGATTATTTTGGTATCTATGTATAGTGTGAGATTAACTAAAAAGTTGCAAGGTATCCCATTAAAGAAAGAAAGAACACTTGTTGAACTTACTAAAATTTATGCTAACTTTCTATTGGTTTCTACTTTACTAGGCATCAGTATTATTATTGTTGTTGGATTGCGATTGGTTTAATTAAATAGCAATAAGAATTATATATCGGAAAGAGTAAATAAAATAAGTAGTCCACCAGTTACAATACAAATTAGAGGTGAAATGATGTTTCTTGCATTAAGAGAATTTAAACATGCAAAATTGCGATTTATTATGATTGGTATGATTCTAGTTTTAATATCCTGGCTTGTTTTTATATTGTCAGGTCTGGGTAACGGTTTGTCTACACTTAGTGCTGCAACGTTTAAAAATATGGATGCGGATTATGTTGTCTTTGAAGAAGGCTCTCGACATTCGATGTTGCGGTCAGTTATATCAGAGGATTTAACTGCAGAGCTTAAACTCCAAGAGCATGTAAATGAGGTTGCTCCAATGGGTTCTCAAACGGTAGTCCTTCTTAAAGAGAATGCGACATCGGATGATGAAAAAATAGATACTTCGCTTATCGGTATTAATCCAGGTACATTTTTAGAACCGGAAGTTATAGAAGGGAATCCACTTGCAGAAGGAAAAAGTTATGGAGTTATTGTCAATGATGTATTAAAAAACCAAGGCATTAAATTAGGCGATACACTTGAAATTGAAGGTACGGATAAAGTTATTGAAGTTATTGGCTTTGTCGAAAATGAATCTTTTAACCATTTGCCTTCTATTTTTATGACAATGGACGCATGGCGTGACATTCATTTTGCGGCACCAGGTTCAGACATGGGAATTAATAACCCAGTTAATGCGATAATGCTTCAAGGGGATAATGTTATTCCAGAAGACATTGACAAGTCGGTGGAAGGAATTGAAACAGTAACGAAACAAGAAGCCATTAATGGATTACCGGGTTATACCGCTGAAAATGGAACGATTATGATGATGCTCGGATTTCTTCTGGCAATATCGGCATTTGTCATTACTGTTTTCTTCTATGTTATGACACTGCAAAAACTGAATCAATTCGGAATTATGAAGGCAATTGGGGCAAGTGATAGTTTTCTTGGACGAGCAGTTGTTTCTCAAGTATTCATACTCGCTGTTATCAGCATAGGAATGGGAATTTTACTTACTTATGGAACAGCAGCAATTTTCCCAGAGGGAATGCCTTTTGCACTTAATCCCACGCTCGTTATCAGTTATGCAATTGTCTTGCTAGCCGTGTCTGTATTAAGTTCGCTTTTTTCCGTGCGAAAAATAACGAAGATAGATCCGCTTCAAGCTATTGGGAGGGTTGAATAATGAAAGGAATTCAGTTTGAAAATGTATCCAAATCTTATCAAGAAGGAGACAGGAAGTTTATTGCCTTGAACCAAGTCTCCATTTCTGTTGAACCTGGGGAATTTGTGGCAGTTATTGGTCCATCTGGTTCCGGTAAGAGTACCTTTCTTTCCATTGCAGGCGCGCTATTGCAGCCTACCGAAGGAAATGTGATTATTAATGGAACCAATTTATTTGATTTGAAGCCGAAGGAATTATCAAAATTACGTCTTGAACAAATTGGCTTTATCTTGCAAACTTCAAATCTTGTGCCTTACTTGACCGTTCTTGACCAACTCTTAGTCGTAAAGAAAATGAAGGGTTCAATTACAAAGGAAGATAAATATTTTGCTAAAAAGTTGTTAGAGGAAGTAGGTCTAGGTGGTAAATTAAAAAAATACCCTGATCAGCTTTCAGGGGGAGAACGTCAACGAACAGCGATTGCTCGTGCGTTAATAAATGATCCAAACATCATTCTTGCTGATGAACCTACAGCCAGCTTAGATACTCAGCGTGCTTTTGAAATTGTTGAACTTATGTCAAATGAATTGAAGACACGAAATAAAGCTGCAATTATGGTTACCCATGATGAACGCTTATTAAAGTATTGTGATAAAGTATATCAAATGGTAGATGGTAATTTAACATTACTTGAAGAGCAGTTTGCTGTTCGTTAAATAAAAGAGTCAGTCCCTCGCTTGGTAAAACTTTAAGATAGTGGAGGACTGACTCTATTGTTGATTTTGTGGAAGATAATTAATAACTCTACTTCAAATAATAAAAAAGACAAGAAATATAGTCGTACTTACTTCAAATCCGCGTAATACAATCATCAGTATATAGAATCTCTTCTTTCAAGGTTATAGACAAGTATAGATAAGCTGCTAATTGACAGATGTGTTAAGATAACATAGCCACATTAAATAAATGTGCAATTACTTAAAAGTCGCACTCAGATACATTACGGGGAACCGTACCATAAATAGATGCAGTTCCTACATTAATTACCTAAGTGTTATATGGAAAGACTGTTTTCATGGATCTTTTTGCTTTAATACACCTGTTAATATCTATTACAGGAACCAGTTCTACTCGTGCGAGCAAAGAAAAAATAATGCATTAGGGATGTGACAAAATGAAATATAGTAAAACAATCATGTTAAAATTAATAAATGAGCACCGTGAATTGCATGATGAGCTAAAGAAGATAAAAGTCGAAATGGGCTTAGAGAAAAATTTAGCTATTAAAGCGCTATACCATTCAGCAGTAGCGGATGATGGTCCATATATAAAAGACTATCAGGCTTTAGATCGCTTGCATTAATAGTAAGGCCCTGTTTTGCTTTAGTTGCGGAGCAGGGTGTTTTTCTGATTTGACCGTGAATTACCTGCTCAATCACACATCTATTAAACAAGTCAATAAGGTATGGTGTGTAAACACTAAACTCAGCAAATTTTATAAGACCGATTGGGCTAATATAAGGGGTCTAAAAAACTGCTAGTTAGCTAGTTACGGTGAATCGTACCAAAGTAAGTGAGCTTTTCTGTTTAATATAGCAATTTATGTACTAAATGAATTAAATAGGTGGTGAATGAACAGTCTGACTAACTTAGTTAGTCTGTTTTTTTGTTATAATTAAATGGAGTAATCCTTCTTTAGAAAGCGGTAGTTTCAAGTAAACAATCGTACCAATTGGTGAAAAAATAGAGGTACTGATTGCAAGAATTATTAATCCCCTAATTAGTAACTAAACCCACTCCTTAAAAGAAGAGTGGGTTCTTTAGCATTTTTAACATAAGCTTTGCAACAACACAGGTACAAGTAACATCGCTAATAGGATTGTCTTAAAATTAATTGTGTACTGGTCTTTTAATGACTTGTTGATTTTCTACTCTATAGGAATCTAAGAATAGTTGTCCAAGATTACCCTTTCCTTTGAAACCTAAATCACGTAGGCCATTATCAATCACTGTTAATACAGATAGAACTTTGTCAATGAAGGCATTTTCACCCATATGACCAATACGTAAGATGACATCTTCATATTGCGCCAAAGAAGTAGCGATGAATAGGTTGTATTTATCTTTGATGTGTTCTTGTAATCGTAATGCGCCTATTTCTGCTGGAATGATGATGGCGGTCACCGTATTCGAGTATCCTGATTCTAAGAATAATGTTAGTCCATATTCTTGTATAGATTTTCGCACGGCGTTCGCAATTTGCGCATGTCGCTTATAAATCGCCAATTGACCTTCTTTTAAAATATTGTCTAAGGCAACATCTAAAGCCTCAATATTGCTAGCTGGCATCGTATAAGGTAAGGTTCCTTTTTCAATATATCCCTTGAAAATTTGTAGGCTTGCATAATAGGAAGCAATTGGTGTTTTACGGTTATTCATCGCTTCCTTAGCGTCTTCACTAATGGAAACGATCGCTAAGCCAGTAGGTGCTGAGATCGCCTTTTGAGTACCTCCGCAGCAAATATCGATTTGATTTTGGTCGACATCGATTGGTTCGCCAACCATACCAGCTACTGAATCAACCACGGTTAGAATGCCATATTCCTTTAGTAAGGGAGAGAGCTGGCTGACATCATTTAAGATGGACGTTGGGGTATCACAATGAACAAATGTTGCATATTTGAAGTCATGATCTTTTTCTAAATAGTATCGTACTTCTTCAACAGGTATGTCTTTATGATAATCAAAACTTAAGACAACAGGTTCTCCTCCATACATTCTGACAAAGTCTTGAAAACCTTCACCGTATATCCCATTATCGAGTACAAGGACACGATCACCTGATTCAGTTAAGCTCGCACAGGCAGCTTCCAAGGCTAAAATCCCTTCTCCCGCAAGCAACAGTACTTCATTTGTAGTACCCATGACCCGGCCCATCTTTTGGCATACCTCGTGGTAATAGTGGATGAATTCTTTATCGAAATCAGTGTTATTTGTTTTTTTAGCTAACGCTAAGCGTACATTCTCACGTATGTCCGTTGGTCCTGGTGCATAGTTTGGTTTAAATCTCATATCAATCGTTCCTTTTTATATCAATGTATTTTATGGGGTAACATTAGCAATTAATTGGTATATTTAAAAGCATCCTTTTATCCTGAACTCTAGGGTTCAGTTTAAATGAAATACCAATTTATAGATCTGTTACAGTTAGAAATTTGATTCTTAGTTTAGTGGTTTCAGAAGTTTATCATCTTATTATTTCCATTTGAGAATATTATAGTGATGCAATACATGTATTTGATTTCTTTTATTATATATTATTTGTTATATTCAGGCGAGATTGTATATTGGTAAGATTGCAAATGAAGGGGAATAACCGATTACAAGAGGTTAGAATTGCCACCTATACTCGGGACATATCAATTAAACAACCAGAAGGACATAGACTCTACCGTGACATCCAAGTGTTAAAAGAGATATACGAAAGAATGGGATATAAAATCCAAGGTATATACACTGAAGTCGGATGTTATGGGTTGGAAAGAAGTATTACGTCAGGTTTTTCAATCGGAATGGACCTCGTTTCTAATTACTGAAATTTAATATAAATAGATGAGTTTTTTCGGTGTTAAAAATGCCACGAATATACAAGTGAGTATTAATAACTTGTATATTTGTGGCGGATAACTTCATAGTTATATTATTCTTTTACATCGATTCCATTAATCTTGAGATGAGCATGGAATATTTCAAGGACTGACGGTAATGTCTCTTTATTTTGCCAAGTGGCTGAGTCCCAAATTCTTGCCTTTTTCAAAGCCCGAGGACAATGGATAAAACTTTCTTCTACATCTACTCCAATTCCAAGTGATGGAGGTTTCCCATTTATACTCATCTTATCTAGGATTTCTTTATTTTTAATAATGGTTGCCTTTCCATTTATACGTAATACTTCATCTAACCCCGGTATAAGAAAAACTAGCCCAATGTGTGGGTTTGATAAAATATTTATCAATGAATCAACTCTTTTGTTTCCAGGACGATCGGGTATGACTAATTGATTGTCATTTAGTATTCTAATCTCACTGGGAAAATCACCTCGAGGTGATACATCGCATTTTCCTTCAGCATTTGATGTAGAAAGGAAAAAAAGAGGTGATAGAGAAATGAACTTTTTGCAATGTTCATCTATCATTGAAATTTCCTTTTTTATGACAAATTCGTGAGGAATGCCAATTATTTCTCTAAGTTCTTTCTCAGAAGTAATTGCCTCATTAGAAAAGCTTACTTTTTCCATCCACTAACATCCCCTCTATGCCATTACTAATACAATCACATAACAATATTTAAACGTAGATTTAAGAAGTACATTTCTTTTTATCATGATAACGCCCTTTAGGTATTACTAAAGGAGAGTCTGAAATGGGATCTCTTATCACAGCGCAATCAAGCCCAAAAATGTCTTTAACCAATGTACTTGTAATAACTTTCGATGGCTCTCCTTGAGTAACTAACTTTCCTTTACGAAGTGCAAAAATATAGTCTGCATAACGTGCGGATAAGTTGATATCATGAAGAACCATTACAATCGTCGTTCCGTATTGTTGGTTAAGGTCTGTGAGTAGGTCAAGAATCTCAACTTGATAGGTAATATCTAAATAGGTTGTTGGTTCATCAAGAAATAAAATATCTGTTTGTTGGGCAAGGGCCATTGCAATCCAGACTCGTTGTCTTTGACCACCTGAAAGCTCGTCAATATTTTGATTAGCTAATTCAGTAATATCCATAATTTCCATTGCTTCAGCAATTGCCTCATAATCTTTTTTTGACCATCCGGAGAGCATTGATTGATGGGGAAACCTTCCTCTTCCAACTAAATCTGCTACGGAAATCCCTTCTGGAACAATGGGGGATTGTGGTAATAGCCCAAGAACCCGTGCTAATTGTTTAGGTCTAATTTCGTTAATTGGCTTCCCGTCAAGTGTAACCTTTCCAGATGTAGGCTTAATAAGTCTTGCCAGTGTTTTAAGAAGTGTAGACTTGCCACAGCCATTGGCCCCGATAATAACACTTATTTTATTAGGGGGTACTACAAAGCTTACATCGTCGAGGATTGTTTTATTATCATAGCCTGCAACAATTTGTTTAGATTGGAAATTATGTATCGGTTTCATTATAAATCTCCCTTTCGATTCATTCGGATTAGCAAGTAGATCAAATAAGGGGCCCCGAGTATTCCGGTTATTATTCCCACAGGGTATCTGACCTCAAAAGCAAATTGTCCAATTAGATCCGCCGCTAAGACTAAATTTACACCAACAAGGCCTGCTGGAATGATGTTAGAAAATCCAGCTCCAACTAGTCTTTTGGCGATTGGTCCCGAAAGGAATGCGACGAAGGCGATCGGACCAGTGGTAGCGGTAGCTAACGCAATGATAAGCACGGAACTGATAATAAGTAAGAGTCTTGTCTTATTAGTATCGATTCCGAGTGAGGTTGCTGCTTGCTCTCCAAGTTCTAACATATCTAATTGCTTCCCGAGTGCGATGATAACAGGTGTGAAGATAAGAACTGTTATGATGAGAGGATAAAGATTCTCTATTTTAGCTCCATTTAGACTACCACTTAGCCATCTCATCGCAGTAGGAACATCTTGTTGCTGACCAATTAGTAATAAATAAGAAATAATGGAAGTTAGCATTGCTTGAATTCCAATTCCTATTAATATCAATCTCCCTATAGAAAAAGAAGCTCCCTTTGATAATAGAAAAATAACTAATACAGTAGCAAGTCCTCCAACGACAGAAGCAATCGAAATCAGGGTATTACTTGCGTGAAGAACAATGATACAAAACACCGCAGTTGCACTTGAACCTGCTGTTATTCCGATAACATTTGGGTTTGCTAAAGGATTTCTTAACATTGTCTGAAATACATGCCCTGAAACTCCAAAAGCAAATCCAGCAAAGACACCTGCAATCATTTTCGGAAAACGTATTGTAGCCACTGCGAATGATGCTCCTTTTACTTTCTCACCTAGTAGGACTCGTACGATATCCTGAACAGGATACATAGTATTTCCTAGCATAAGCATGGCGCAGCATAGTGTAAGAGCAATGATTGTAAGTATGGAAGTCACAAGTATAAAACGACGACGTCTTTTTGTTCTACCTATTATAATAAGATTCATTGATTGATTCATCATAGAGTACGCATTTTCGCTTTCATAGTTATTAAGATTAAAATAGGAGCCCCAATAAATGCTGTAACTACACCAACTTCAAGCTCACCAGGCCTACCGATAAGTCTGCCGCATACATCTGATAACGTTAGAACAATGGCACCTGAAAGGGCCGACATCGGGATAATATATCGTAAATCAGATCCGATGATAAGTCGTATCACGTGGGTAGCTAGTAAACCAATAAAGCCAATAGGGCCTGCTAGTGCTGTTGTTGCACCGCACAATAAAACACCACTAAAAGCAGCAAAAAGTCTAAGCGTTCCAGTTCGTACTCCCAGACCTGTTGCAACTTCATCTCCTAATGCCAGTGCATTCAATGCTGGAGCTGAAAATAATGCTATTAGCGTTCCTATAATCAGAAAAGGAACTAAAGTAGAAATTGAGCTCCAATCCCCTGATCCAACACTGCCTACTTGCCAAAATCTAAATTGATCCATAACATTCGAGCGGGGAATCATAATGGCCATTACTAGAGATGATAACGCTGCACTTGTAGCAGCACCCGCTAAAATGAGTTTAAGAGGTGTAGCACCGCCATTCCCCAAAGAACCAATTCCAAATACAAAAATGGCAGTTATAATAGCTCCTGCTACTGCAAGCCAAATATATTGACTAGCAGTACTGATATTTAAAAAGGAAATCCCACAAACGACAAATAGTGAAGCCCCCTGGTTTACACCTAATATGCTAGGGTCAGCAATAGGGTTTCGAGTTACTGATTGCATAAGAGCTCCAGAGACTCCTAGGGCAGCACCACACATTAAACTAAATACTGTTCTAGCAACTCTTTGACGAACAACAATTGATCCGTGGGATTGGACTTCAGGATGGAATAAACCATCCATTAGTTCAGTCCATCCAATTGTACGAGAGCCAAAGGCAAGAGAAGCCAATACACATACACCTAGTAGAATAATAGAGAGTACGAGGCATTTTATGAAATTCTTTGGAATATGCAGCTGCTTATTTTTTGGAACGGATGTATCCAACATTTATTTTACCTTGCTAACAGCTTCTGAAAGTAAAGTTAAATATTCATCAATAGAATATTGAATTGCAAGTGGATTTGGAGTTCCAGCCGCAGCGAGTGGAGTGTTATCTCCAATAATTACAACAGAACCTCTTTGAACGGCTGGGACTTTTCCAAGTATTGGATCAGCTTGCAATGCGTTTAATGTTGTATCATCTCCGTATGATACGAAAATATCAACGTCGTTAAGCATGTCTGCATTTTCAGCACTTAATTCTAGATAGAAACTATTAGGGTCAGTAATTTGACTTGTAATACTTTCAGGGTATACCATTCCTAACTCAGTAAGGAATTCACCCCGGGGATCTGTTGGTGTATAAATATAAAATTTAGATAAGTCAGTAGCTGATAAACTAACAAACGCTGCTTTTTTACCTTTAATTTCAGGATGTTTATTTGCTGTATCTTGAATTAATTTCTCCGTATCGGCAATAAGTTGTTTACCTTCCTCCTCCATTCCTATCCCTATTGAGTTGTATTTAACTTGTTCACGCCATGAAGCTATCCAAGGGCTAGTTTGGTATGCAACAACGGGGGCGATTTCGCTTAATATGTCATAATCTTCTTGAGTAATACCTGAGTATGCTGCAAGAATTACGTCTGGATTTGCATCTGAAATTGCTTCAAAGTCCAGGCCGTCTGTATCCTGAAAAAGATTAGGTTTATCTACACCCAGTTCCTTAAGCTTGTCTGCCGTCCAAGGTAACAGTCCACTGTCATCCTGAATACCGTAATTTGCCGCCGAGAAGCCTACAGGTACAACTCCAAGAGCGAGAGCAACATCATGATTCGCCCATTGAATGGTCACAACACGTTCAGGTTTACTTGGAATTTCAGTTTCTCCAAAAGCATGTTTGATTACAATTGGATATTCAGCACTATCCTTTTTAGAGGACAATTTTTCATTACTAGCAGAAGAATTTTCGGTCGATGTAGATTTTGAACTTGATTGCTGACCAGAACAACCAACTAATGCAATTAGCATAATTAAAATGGATATTGCAAGTAGAGAGAATTTCGTTTTCACATACATCTGAATTACCTTCCTTATTGTGGTTTATTTGATAATGATTATCAATATCAATGTAACAAATGTATATCCACTTTGCTGAATTGTCAATAAATATTATTTTAAGAAACTAGGATTTTACTTTTAACGATAATAAACCGCTAGTATAGTAGGTGTGGTGAACCGTATCATAAATAGGAGGAAAAATTGTTGTAAATTATAAATAAAAAATAAAGAGGAATGAAGTTGAGATTTTGAAATCAATCATTATTGCGCTTGTTGGCATGAAGGCGGACCTATCAGCTACATGCTCAGTAGCGACAAATATCTAATATCAAATACTGATGGGGTTTCTTTAAAAACTCAAAGTAACATTAGAAGAGTAGGAAGGTCGTAGATTCCTCTGATTGTTATTATGGAGTTTTATTTGAGTATTTCCCGGAAAAGGTACTTGTCTATTTGTCTTTCCTAGAAATACACTCGAAATGATTATGCTGGACTGTACTATAACTAAATAAGACTGTTCCATAAACTTTCATTTGGGGTAGTCTTATTTAGTTTTGAATTATCAACTTCTAAATGATATTTGTGTAATTTATATATCAATATAACTTTCCCCCTATTTTAAATAGCTTTTTAATGATACTGACAGTGGGAAATATTTACTTACTATATGAAGAAGAGAAGGAATAGGGAAAAGATGATAAAATAAGAGTAATAGAAAGATATAAATCGAGTATAAGAGGGAGATTGAACGTGAATATACATCATCCACCTGACTATTCATCTGTTCCACAGGATAACTTAATCTTAGAGTATTATGGGATAAATGAGTTGAACTTCGAATCTATTAAAAAGTATCGGGAAAAGTTTTCAGCCATTAAGCCGAATCACCCTTGGAACGGACTGGAAATGAAAGAGTTTTTATATAAGATCGGTGCATGGGGAAAGGTAAGAAATACAAATAAAGAAGGTCTGACTCTCGCTGGATTATTAATGTTCAGTGAGGAAAGGATTATTACAGAGGTCTTGCCGCAATACTTTCTTGAATATCGGGAAAGCCTTGAATATCAAGAAAGTATAGAGGAAACTCTCGATGAGAACTGGTCTAAACGTTTTACTTCACAGGATGGAACTTGGTCGGGGAATGTATTTGACTTTTATTTTAAAACAAGTACAGATTTAACAGCTAATTTTACTGCTTTGTATCAAAATGACCGTTTTATCCAAGCGGATGAGATGGCAGCTTTATCTTGCTTGCATGAATCATTGATTAATGCATTAGTTCATGCTAATTATTATGGTGAAGGTGGCATTGTGATTGAAAAAGAAATGAATTTATTTCGATTTTCAAACCCAGGTCTTCTCCGTATATCTTTAGAACAAGCATTAGAAGGTAATATAAGCAATCTACGTAATCCCAATCTCTTCAAGATGTTTATTTTAATAGGACTTTGTAGAAGAACTGGTTCTGGATTGAAGGGCATTAAAACAACATGGGAAAATGATCGAGACGATGCTTTTGATTTAACGCAAGAACTAGAGTCAGAGCGTACCATTCTTACGTTACATGTAGGGATAAATATGTTGGAGGAAGAAGGTCATTCAGAGGAAGTAAATGACCCCAATCCTTTTTTATTTCCCGAAGAAGATGAGCAAATTATGGCGGATTTTGATGATATAGAGAGCTCCTATAATAGCAATGATAACTCCGTGAATAACGAAGAGGACTCCTATAATAGTGATATAGACTCCATGAATAACGAGAAAAGCTCCTATAATAACGACGATAACTCCATGAATAACGAGATTAACTCCTATAATAAGGAGGATAACTCCGTGAATAACGAAGAGAACTCCTATAATAGCGAAGCGTCTTCTTTTGTCGATAATCCGAACTCCTATAATAGTGAAGAGCAGATAATTATTGATGAAGAAGTCGAAACAATGCTAAGTGATTCGACAGATGTATTAGAAGAAGAGGTAAGCGAATCTTCGCCAAAAGAAATTGAAGAAACATTATGGGAAATATCAGAGCTTGCTAGAAGGAAAAGGCGCCTGTCTCCAAGTATAATGGAAGAGATCATAGTGAAACTTTGTACCCAAAAACCGTTAATGTTAAGAGAACTGGCATACTTATTAGAGAGAACTCCTGATGGATTAAGAAACAATTATCTAGCAAAGCTATTAGGTAAAGGGAAAATAAGATTAAAATATCCAGATCAAATAAACCATCCGAAGCAAGCCTATATCATTGTTAAGGATCGGGAAAAGTAAAGGTGTAAAGAAAAACAGCAAGATATAGATTAACTGTATAATTATAAAAAAGCAATGCTAGTAAATGGCTAGCATTGCTTTTTTAATATAATTAATTTATTTTGTATAGTTGCTTAAATAACCTGCTTCATAAGGTACTCTATTCAGACTTCATGTCCCTTAGTTTTCACCATTCTTTGGGTTCATAGTTTAATTCTCTAAATAATTGAGTTCGCTCTTTCTTGGATAAATCTCTCCATTGTCCAGGTGGAAGTTTGCCTAAAAGAATATTCATAACTCGAATTCGTTGTAAACGATAGACATCGTACCCTAATTCAGCACACATGCGGCGAATTTGGCGATTTAGCCCCTGGGTTAAAACAATGTTAAAATCATATTTTGATAATTGAACAACTTTACAAGGTAGTGTTTTTGTACCTAATATTTTGACTCCTTCTGACATCTTCTCCAGGAATTCAGGAGTAATCGGTTTGTCTACTGAAACGATATATTCCTTTTCATGCCTATTTTCAGAACGCAGAATCTCGTTAACGATATCGCCATCGTTCGTAAGAAGTATTAAGCCCTCTGAATCTTTATCAAGGCGCCCAATATTAAATATTCTTAATGGGTGATTGACCAAATCAACAATATTCCCTTTTACACGTTTTTCTGTTGTACTAGTAATGCCTACCGGTTTATTTAAGGCAATATAGACATTATTCCTTGCTACTCGGATCTGATTTCCATCTACCCGCACGTCATCTCCCGGTTCGACTTGGCTGCCTATCGTTGCACGTTTACCATTAATAGTAACTCTTCCGTCGGTAATTAACTTATCGGCACCTCGTCTAGATGATTTTCCAGATTCACTTATATATTTATTAATACGCATGTTGCCACATCCTTAACTAGATGATTGTTTTATTAGATATTACTATACTTTACATTAAGGGTGAATCATAAACCTTAGTGTAAACTCTCCACGGTTAACTTTACCATAAAGTAGTTTCCTTAAATAAGCATGTTTCCATTTAGAAACAAGTATGCTGTAATAGTGATAGAATAATAGTTCATTCTGTTCTAAGTAGTTAAAGAAGTGAGGAAATACTAGTGAAAAAATTCAAAAAATTTTATTTAGAGATTACAAGTGTATGCAATCTTGCATGCAGCTTTTGTCCACCAACTGAACGGCAGAAGCAATTCATTTCTGTGGAGGATTTTTCTAAGAGATTAGATCAAATTAAACCACACACAGATTATATTTATTTACATGTAAAAGGGGAGCCGTTGCTCCATCCTCATATAGATCAATTGTTAGACGTAAGTCATGAAAAAGGGTTTAAAGTGAATATCACAACGAATGGAACATTAATTAATAAAAAGAGAGAGAAATTATTAAATAAGCCGGCCTTACGACAAATGAATTTCTCACTCCATAGTTTTGATGGCAATATTGGTTCTAAAGATAAGGAAGGCTATGTGAGAAGTATCCTTTCTTTTATTAAAGAAGCAACGAGCGGATCAGAAATAATCGTTTCCCTGAGATTATGGAATCTTACACAAGATAATACGACGAACTTGGAAAGAAAACGAAATAGAGAATTACTAGAAATAATTGAGAAAGAATTTGATTTAGACTACAAAATTGAAGAGAAGGTCACACCAGGAAGTGGTGTAAAAATTGCAGATCGCGTCTATATTAATCAAGATTACGAGTTTCAGTGGCCAGCGTTACATGAAGAAGAGGATGATGGTAAGGGCTTTTGCTATGGCTTGAGAAATCAGGCAGGTATTTTAGCAAATGGGACGGTTATTCCTTGTTGTTTAGATGGTGAGGGAGTGATCAATCTTGGAAATATTAATGATCATTCATTTTCTGAAATTATCGAGATGGATCGGGCAAAAAACCTTGTAGATGGCTTTTCACGCAGAGAGGCAGTTGAGGAATTGTGCAGGAAATGCGGGTATCGTAAAAGGTTTGGAAAATAGATAGGTCAATGGCGATTATAACTAAAAAAATGTTATGATGATTTCAATATGTCTTAAGGAGTTTTAAAAATCTATGAAAATACCAATATTATTTGAGGATAATCACTTGCTTTTAGTAGAAAAGCCAATTAACATTCCTGTTCAAGCAGATAATAGCGGGGATCTTGATTTGTTAACGATGCTAAAAGATGATCTAAAAATACGTTACCAAAAGCCAGGTAATGTTTATTTGGGACTTGTCCATCGCTTGGATCGACCTGTTGGTGGTGTCATGGTGTTTGCGAAAACTTCGAAGGCCGCTTCTAGATTATCAGACATGATTCGCAGACATGCAATGGAACGAAATTACTTAGCCGTTGTTCATGGAACCCCAGACAAGAAAAGGGGGCAATTAGTGCACTATCTTCATAAAGATAATCAGAAGAATAAGGTGTCTGTTGTTTCTCCACAACATCCAAACGCAAAAAAGGCCGTGCTGGATTTCGAGGTTATCGAATCGAAAAGGGGATTTAGTCTACTTTCTGTGAATCTTCATACAGGGAGACCCCATCAAATCCGAGTTCAAATGGCAACAATGGGCCATCCCATTTTTGGCGATCAAAAATATGGTGAACATGTTAATAAAAAGGGACAACAAATTGCACTTTGGGCTCATTATATTCAGTTTGAGCATCCTGTTAAGAAGGAACCAATAGCAGTTTATTCATTACCACCTAGCAATTACCCTTGGGATTTATGGAATGTTGATACGAATAAAGAAACAAATGAGGTTTTTACGACCTTCACTGATAACAAGTTACTCCTAAATCGTTAATAAAGGTTAAGAGGATGGAAAAATCTCTTTACACAGGAAATGCTTAAACATTATTTATGGAATTGTTTCACGTGAAACAAGTAATGAAGAAGTGAAAAACTGCTATTTTAATAACTTTGGTGAACCGTAGGATAAATACAGAAGGTTTACCAGGAAAGGTAAGAAGGTGTTCCCTATCAAATTTAAGGGACACCTTCTTTGCTTTTACATCGTTATATCTTTATTTGATAAAATATTTTAGTTTGTTTTCAGGATTAGAATATTAATTGTAAATAATAGTACGCTGATTACAAGTAATATTGAACCAATAATCATGCCAATTGTAAAAGCACCATTCCCAGTTAGAAGTTGAAGGAATAAGGCTCCCTGCATGAGAGGGACTCCAATGTTATGCAGCCAAAAATAGCCTTTGGCTAAACTTGTTGTTGATGTACTTGGAAAGATTGAGTAAATAAGGCCGAAGATGGCCATAGAAACCCAACCTAGTAGATTTAAATGAGAAATGTAAATGAAAGATTATGAATGATTCCCATCGCTAGACCAAGACAAACGGCAAGTAAAAAGTAAACTGCAGCTATTTTCAAAAAGTGAATTTCCATATATAGCACCTCCTATTCCCTCAAAAGCGTTTCCATTATTGTGATAATATAAAAGGTAAAAAATATATATTTTTTTACAAAGCCTTATTAAAACCTATGAACTTTATACCGAAAAAAATATGATATTCCAATTCAAAGCTATTTGTTATAATGAAACTCATTAGACCTTTTAACTCTCTTCAGCTGAAGTCTCCCATTTCTATAAGTGGTGGGATGAATGCAAGTTTTTTACAATTCAGAGGGGATTTCACACCCCGGCTGAATGAAGTTAAAGCCTCTGGCGGATGTCACGGATTTTTTAATGGCAAGTTTTCGAGCGGGCTCGAGAAAAGTGCGGACACAAATTCGACAGGCGAATTTGATTAGAAAGTAGTTGAGAACATGGGTATATGTGTTGGAGACATTCTTAATTCCGAGTTCTTTGGGAATTTCAAGTTACTGGCAGGCCATGGCGGGCTTGACAATCAAATACAAGGTGTCGCTGTTATGGATGCCCCAGATAGCTTTGAAAGATGGAGTTATGGACGCGAATTAGTAATTACATCAGGTTATGTATTTTACAAAAATCCGGGATTAATCGAAAAGATTATCGAATCGGGGGAGATAAAGGGGATATCAGCCTTTGGGATTAAACTAGGCAGGTTCATTAATCAAATTCCGGAACATATAATCACTGCTTTTAATGAATCAAATATTCCCTTAATAAGTATTCCCTCAGAATCAACTTGGATGGGGATTATGAATCAACTGAATGTTCTTGTCATGAATCAGAGCATTAGACAATTTAATATTAGAAACATTAATCCTAGCAACTACTCTAACCTATCTTATCAGGTTAGAAAGATACAAAATATCTTATCCCAAATTGAAAAAGAAATGAACTTTCCGGCAATGTTGTATGACCTATCAAATGAAAAGGCATATTATAGTTCCCCAGCTTTTATCCAGCAAGCGGATCACCTAGAAATAGAAGACTTCTGGAAGCCATCATTTGAATACACGAACGAAATTCTTTGTAATAACCTCAACATGATTCGTTATCGATTCTTTGATGAAAAGTATGACAAGCCTTATAGTTGGATCACGGTTCCGATCACCGTTGGCGAGAAGATTGAAGCATACTTTGTTATCGTTGAAGCTACAGGGCTTATCGATTACTTTGACCAATTTGCTTTACGTATCGGATTTATGCTACTTCAATCGCTTTATGAGCAAATGCTCATCGCACAGAATATTGGAGATGCAGGATTTGAGAAGTTTACGGTAGATATTTTAGCAGGAAACCTATCAGGTCAGGAAATGATTGCTAAACGTGCAACAGATCTAAACATAGATATAAATTCAAAGTATTATTTGACCTTAATGACCCAAACGAACAGTGATTTACAACTATCAAATTATAAAGACAACGTGAAGAATACCGTGTATACGAGTATTAGTTACTCTGGGGTAAGAATGGCTATTACTACTGAAAATAGTTTTATCTTCCTTTTTCCAAAAGATAGAACCATTTCACATGAGAAAAACCTAGAGCATATTAAAGGGTACTTAACGGAACTATCCAATAAATTGGAAAGAAAGGTAGAAAATATTGAGCTTTTGTTTGGCATATCGGATATGAGTGATACAATCTTTGGGATGAATAGAAACTATTTAAGATGTCAAAAGGCGATAAATAATGGTAAGCTGCTTTTTCCTGAGAAAAGTTACTTCACATACTCAGAGTTAGGTGCTTTTGCATGGATGGATATTCGAGAAGATGAGATCGAAATGATGCTTAAGGATTTAAAGGAGTTATTCAATCACGATGACAAAAAGGAACTAATAGAGACTTTAAAGGTCTACCTCGATTGCAATATGAATTATAGCCATACCGCAAAAAGGCTTTATATTCATATTAATACGGTAAGAAAGAGAATCGAACATATTAACGATCGAATTCATATTGATTTAGAGGAACCTTTAAATCGATTAAAGATAGAGATTTTACTCAATTTATTTAACTGAATATATGGCTCTCTACAAAGGCCTTTAAGGTTTTGTGAAAAAATTTTCATTTTAATAATAAAAAATGAAAATTTTTGACGTTACGAAAGCGCTATCAAAAATATACAATATAGTTATCATTCAGCTGAATAATCGTTAACCTTTCTTTTAATATAACAAATTATTTATGAAAAGGTTGGTATAAAGGGATACTAATTAATAATGTAAGCGATTACTTTTTTAGTATTCAGGAGCTAGTATGTCAAGAAAAAGATGAAGCGGGGGAGACCATATGGCTATTTCCGAAAAAGCAATACAGAAGCAAGAAACGCTATCTAAGAATTCTGATCAGAAAGCTAATAAAAAAAGTGAAATATGGCTAATTACAGCCTTAATGTTCGGCTATTCCTTACTTTATATGGATAAAAATATGATTTCAACAGCAATAATTCCAATTGCTGAGCAGTATAACTTTACAACTAGTCAGACAGGATTAATCATGAGTTTGTTTTTCTTAGGCTATTCCCTAATGCAAATTCCAGGAGGATGGTTGGCAGATAAAATTGGTTATAAAAAGGTATTAATTCTATCACTCCTAATTATTTCTATATTTACATTTGCATTTGGTTTTTCAGGAAGTCTTATTTTGTTTATATTGATTCGTTTCTTCGCAGGTGTTGGTCACGCAGGATATCCATCAAGTACGTCAAAAAGTATTGCGAATAATTTCTCGAAAAATAGAAGGACTTTTATCCAATCTCTTATTTTATCTACGAGTGGGATCGGAGGAATATTAGCTTTTCTATTTGGCGCAAGACTGATTGATTGGAATTGGAACTATGCTTACTATGTATTAGGTGCATTATTTGTTATTTCATTACTATTAGTCATTTTCTTTGTTCCTAATGATACTACTGTAACAGAGAAGAAGAAGAAGGCTGAACCAAAACAAACTAGTTTTAAATCAGTCCTATTGAACAGAAATGTACTTACTCTTTTTATTGTTATGGTTTTAGTCAATATGGCGTTTTACGGAAATATGTCATGGCTCCCTTCCTATTTAAGAGAAAAATTCGAACTGTCAATTAGTACAGTTGGGACAATTCTAGCTATCAATGCCGTTGGAGGAACCGTTGCTTCCTTATTAGCAGGCGTTTTATTAACAAAGTTTTTTGCCGAAAAAGAAAAGGTGTTATTTTTAAGCAGTTCGATCATTTCAGCTCTAGCCTTTGCTGGTTTGGTGCTTACTGATTCATTAGCTCTATCTGTTGGATTATTATATTTACTTACATTTTGTATAACAATTGTGTTTGTTGGAGTATTCTCTTGGCCGCATAAAATTCTTCCTGAAAAGGTAATTGGTTCTTCTGTCGGGGTCATTAATACCGGGTCTACCCTTGGAGGCTTTATTGCCCCAATGACATTTGGAGCTTTAATTTCTCTTTTTGGCGGTTCTTTCTCAATTGTGTTTATTACTTTATCAATAGTAATGGTTCTCGCTGGGTTTATCGTGCTTGCGGTTAAAACAAAATAGTTAGGAGGAGAAACAAATGATTGATCAATTATTAAAGAGACTGGAAGAGAGAAAAGAAGAGATCATTGAGATAAGAAGATACCTACATCAACATCCCGAATTATCTTTTAAAGAGGAAAAAACAGCTCAATACATTGCTGATTTTTATGAAGGAAAAGATGTAGAAGTTCAAAGAAATGTTGGAAATGGCCACGGAATTATCGTAACGATTAAAGGTGGAAGACCAGGAAAAACAATTGGTCTTAGAGCAGATTTTGATGCGTTACCTATTGTGGAAGAAACTGACGTGCCATTTAAATCTAAAAATGAAGGAGTCATGCATGCTTGTGGACATGACGGACACACTGCTTATTTACTAGTTCTTGCTGACTGTCTGATCCAATTAAAATCCGAGCTTGCCGGCACCATCAAAATTATTCATCAGCATGCAGAAGAAGTCCCTCCAGGCGGTGCGAAAAGTATTGTTGAATCCGGTATATTGGACGATTTAGATGCGGTATTCGGCATTCACTTATTCCCGTTTATGCCTGCGGGTTCTATCGGGCTTCGCAGTGGTTATGCAATGGCTGGACGGTCCTATTTCAAACTGAAGATTCAAGGTGTTGGCGGCCATGGCTCTTCACCTCATATAGCAAATGACTCGATTGTCGCAGGGTCACATTTTGTCACAGCTGTCCAAACCGTCATTAGCCGTCGATTAAATCCATTTGATGTTGGGGTTATTACAATTGGTTCTTTTGACGGAAAAGGCACATTCAACGTGATTAAAGATAGCGTCGAACTTGAAGGTGATGTACGTTATATGACAGTTGAAACTCAACAAGTAATTGAAAAAGAGGTTCGCCGCATTGTAAAAGGGATTGAAGAAGAATTTGGAGTTAGCTGCGAACTGACCTATACAGCAGACTATCCACCTTTATATAATGATCCAGAAATAACATCGTTCATTAAAGAATCTCTTGAAAAGATAGATGATCGGGATATTAAGGAAATCGTTGAAGGTCCAATGTTGTCCGGATCCGAAGACTTTGCCTATTATCTTGAAAAAGTCCCTGGATGTTTCTTTTACATTGGATGCAGCCCAAAAGGGGTAGAGAATCCTTATTTTAACCACCATCCAAAATTTGATATTGATGAAGATGCTCTATTAGTCGCGGCTAAATCAGTTGCTAGAGTTGTCTATAGCTATATGGAGTAATGAATCAAATCCACCCCTTACCTTTAAGGGGTGGATTTGCCTTTTAAAAATCCCATTTTGTGTTTGTTAATCTTACATAATTATCATAATAAGTGGAGAAAAGGACTTGTTTCAAAATGAAAGCGCTTGCTTAATTTTTCTTGACAAAGGGAGCTTAAGGGAATATTATGATAATATAACATAATATATTATTGCATCATCAAAAACTATGAAACATTTATGAAAACGTTTTCAAACAATTGTTAGTAGTCCAGGCTTTAGAAATGATTTAATAAAATGCAAAATAATGTGGATGAAAGTTACAGGAGAGAACTTATAAGAAGTCGCCGAAGGAGCAAACTCTAAAAAAGACCTTTAGAGTGAATCTCTCAGGCTAAAAAAACTGTAACTGGACACGCCTCTGGAGAGAACGTGTAAAACGTCACCGAAGGGGAGAGCTCTATTATTGAGCTAATCTCTCAGGTAAAAGGACAGAGAAGGGCAGAGAAGGCATTCTTGTATTTCGTGCCCTTCTCTGTCCTTTTTGCTGTCCCTGTTATTATAAAGAACGTTATCTCCGTGGAATAGTATGTTTAATGGATAGTTAACCAAAAGGAGAGAGGGTTCAACCATGGAAACAGGCTATAAAGGTAATAATAAGATGTTAACAGGGATTGTATTTGGGGTTCTAACTTATTGGCTCTTTTCACAGACATTATTAAATATAGTACCGGCAGTTCGAGAAGATATGGGGATTTCTCTAGGCGCTTTAAATACAGCTATAAGTTTAACTGGTTTATTTTCAGGTATGTTTATTGTAGCAGCCGGTGGAATATCTGATCGAATTGGACGCAAGAAAGTGACAATGATTGGTTTAATATTAAATATCATTGGTTCGCTATGTCTTATTCTTGCGCAAGGACCGGTTCTATTAATTATAGGTCGTATCATTCAAGGCTTTTCAGCAGCATGTATCATGCCTGCGACAATTGCTTTAGTGAAAAGTTATTTTGACGGACCTAATCGTCAAAGAGCCTTAAGTTATTGGTCTTTTGGATCCTGGGGAGGCGGAGGTATTACTTCGTTTGCCGGTGGTTTAATTGCTTCAACGTTAGGATGGCGTTATATTTTCATCTTTTCTATCGTGTTTACTTTGCTATCTATGTTTTTAATAAAAGAGGTACCCGAGAGTAAGGCTACTCAAGGTAAATCATCAAAATTTGATTATATTGGATTTGTCACTTTTATTATCGTTATGGTTGCTTTAAACGTTGTTATTACACGTGGAGCAGACTTTGGTTGGACAAGTCCTCTTTCATTAATATTAATGGCTGTTACGGTTATAGGTGGCGCATTATTCATTAAAATGATGAGTGCGAAAGCTAATGGATTTATTGATATCTCGGTATTTAAGAATAAGTATTTTACTGGGTGCACGGCATCAAACTTCTTACTAAATGGTGTGGCCGGAGCACTTATTGTTGCAAATACGTATGTACAAATGGCAAGAGGATTCAGCTCATTTCAATCTGGCTTATTATCAATTGGCTATTTAGTTGCTGTATTATCATTTATTCGTGTCGGTGAGAAGTTTTTACAACGAAGCGGTCCGAGAAAGCCAATGGTTGTAGCAAGTATTTTAGTGGTGGTAGGAATTATGCTAATGACTTTGACATTCTTACCTAATGCTATTTATTCAATTGTTGTTTTTATTGGTTTTACTGTGTATGGAATTGGACTGGGCCTTTATGCAACCCCGTCCACAGATACAGCAATTGACAATGTTCCAAACGAAATAGCTGGAGAAGCAGCAGGTATTTACAAGATGTCTAGTACACTAGGTGGCTCATTTGGATTAGCGATTTCTGTTGCTGTATATGGTGCAGTTGAAAGTACTGGAAACTTAGGTGCAGCAGCAAGTATAGGGTTAATCACAAATGCTATTTTTGCTATACTGGCTTTAGTCGCTGTAGTAGTTACAATTCCAAAAGGAGCAATTCTTAAATCGGTAAACAGTGAAGTTACAAAGTCACCAATAAAAGAGAGAAAAGCTCTTTAAAACAAATTTATATGAAACGGCTTCCGCTGTTTCCTTAGTTATTGCTTGAAACATTTAAGGGAAATATCTAGTTTCATAATAACTTGATAAAAAAGATCTATTTACTCTGATAAAATAGGTCTTTTTTTTATTATTTAGTCATTTTTCTATACTCTTTTCGAGGCGTTGATCACAATACCAAGGAATTGAATATCAATCTTTATTAAATACAGCTTGTAGGTCTAAAAAATTTAGAGACAAGAAGTTCATAGGTAATGTAAAGAGTATAAAATTTTGCTGGATATGTTCAATAAAAGTCGAACTATAGCTGACTACATTAATATATTCCTTAAAATGACGTTGTCAACTGGCCCTTTGCGGCAAAGTTGTATAATTTTTTACAACTTCTCTCTCATACATAATAATTTAAAATTCACCTACTTCGTACGATATTCAAAACCTAGAACAGACGAAAAAAATAGGGTCATGCTTAAAGTGTTATTTATAATATTATCAATATCATTTAAATCTATTCTTGATAAAGAAGGTTAAGCTTTGGCGTAATTTTTCCAAGTAGAAATGTGCTGCCTTTCCTTGAATGTCTCTAATAAGAAAGTGGTGTTTTTGTTTTATGAAATGATAAAGAACAACAAAAAGGATATCAATTGACATCCTTTTTGAAGTAGACTTTTATTTTGTATAATTATCGAAATAACCTTGAATATAGACCATTGGGGTTCCTTTATCACCGCTGCCGGAAGTTAAATCAGACAAAGACCCAATGAGGTCAGTGAGTTTACGCGGAGTAGTTCCTTGTGATTCCATTGCACCAACAAGGTCATCATTTTTGTTTTCAATGTATTCAGAAATGGCTTGAGTTAGTTCCTCTCCGCGAAGATGAGAGAAGTTATTATCTGCTAAATACTTTAATTTGATTTCATTTGGAGTACCGTCAAGACCCGATGTGTAAGCAGGTGAAACAACGGGGTCTGCCAGTTCCCAAATCTTACCTACAGGGTCTTTGAAGGCACCATCACCATAGACCATAACTTCAACTGTTTTACCTGTAAGCTCTTTAAGCTTTGCTTGAATGCCATCAACAAGTACTTGACAGTTGCTTGGAAATAACTTCACTGTGTCCTCAGTTGCTTTATTAGAGCCAAGCAGTCCATAGGATTCATTGTAACCACTGCCATTAATCGACTCTTTAAGAAGGTCATCAAGACCATATACCTTTTCAGCACCATTGTTTGTTAAAATGCGCTTTGTACGAGAACGTGAGTGAATATCACAGGTTAACACGCTTTTTGTATAGTCTAAAATCGTTTTTGCTTGGTTGGAGAAGATGACTTCACAAGTTGCACCTTCTGCTTCAATAATGCTTTTATAGTACTCAATATAGTCAACGCCAGTAAAGGTATGCTTTTTAATTCCAAAATGTTCACGGAATTCTGTTTCTGTTAAAACATCTGTCCAAGGGTTAACTCCCTTTTCATCTAATTCGTCAATTGATACAAGATGATTTCCTACTTCATCAGAAGGGTAACTTAACATTAAGACGACCTTTTTCACGCCTTTTGCAATACCACGCAAACAAACCGCAAAGCGATTACGGCTAAGAATAGGAAAAATAACTCCGACTGTATCATCACCAAATTTAGCTTTTACGTCTGTGGCAATATCGTCAACGGATGCATAGTTTCCTTGTGCACGTGCAACGATTGATTCGGTTATTGAGACAATGTCTTTATCCTCAATTGTAAAGCCTTCCACTTTTGAGACCTTTAATACTGTATCGACTACAATCTCTTCTAAGTTATCTCCATTATTAATAATTGGTCCACGAAGGCCTCTAGCTGTTGTTCCTACTACTCTTTCCAAAAGTATCTCTCCTCTAGTTAGGTATGTATACTATTAAATAACTTTTCTCCCTTATATGTTTACTATACCTTTATATCGTGGTATAAGTAAAATTAATAATAATTATATCAGGTATTAGGAGAAGTTATATGATTGGAAAACTAGATTTATATCGGGTATTTCATATTGTCAGTCGAAATAATAGCTTTTCAAAGGCAGCTGTAGAACTTTATATGACACAATCAGCAGTTAGTCAGGCAATCCTCAAGCTTGAACGGGAATTAGAGGTGCAGCTCTTTTATCGAACACCAAAGGGCGTTGTATTGACGAATGAGGGGAAGGTATTAAGTGAACATGTTACTTCGGCATTAGGAATTATCAGTGTTGCAGAAGATAAAATCCTTGACTTTAAGATGCTAAAGAACGGGGAATTGCGTATCGCTGTTGGGGATACCATTTCACGCTACTTTCTATTGCCTTATTTAGTTAATTTTCATTCCAATTATCCTGGAATAAAATTGAAAATCCTTAATGGAACCACATCTGAAATTCTCACCTTTATTAAATCAGGATCTGCAGATGTTGGGATCTGCAATTTGCCTATTGAAGATGAAGGTCTCGAAGTGATTCCATGTAAAGAGATCCATGATACTTTTGTTTGTGGGGAGAAGTATAAGGATTTAACGGCTAAGCCTATTCGCTTTGAAAGCCTAATGGAACTGCCACTTATATTTTTAGAAAAGCAAACAATTTCCCGAATGTTTGTCGAACAGTTTTTAAAAGAGAAGGGGTATCAAGTATCGCCAGTATTTGAGCTTGGTTCACATGACCTTTTAATTGATTTTGCTAAGGTTAATTTAGGGATTTCATGTGTAATTAAAGAATTTGTAGAGGAACCCTTACAAAAAGGGGCTTTATACGAATTGTTGCTAGAAGAGGAGATTCCTAGTCGAAATATAGGAATTGTATATTTAAAGTCTGTTCCTTTATCACGGGCTGCAGAACAATTTGTAGGAAGTATTGAAAAGTATTTATAGTATAAAAGGAAAAGGACAGGAAATCACGAGGGATTTCCTGCCTTTTTAATAAATGACGACTGGATCATATACATCTAGGTTGTCGTATACGTTTTTCATGAGACTTGGTTGAACGTTGATGCAACCGCCTGAACCGTTTGCAATATAAGCATTCCCTGACCAGTTCTTGCGCCAGCTAGCATCGTGAAAACCTTGCCCGCTGTTCGTAAAAGGTACCCAATAGTTTACTTCTATTGCATATGGGGAACCCCCTACTCGACTGCCGGTGAGTGTATAAGGAGTCCGTTTATAAAGAACATACCATACGCCTTTTAAGGTATCCTCACCAGTGTTACGATTTCCCGTTACTATATTGGTTGTGAAGACTAATTTTCCATCCCGATAAATCCATACCCGTTGCTCTGCTATTGATACTTCAGCATAGGTGTCACCAATTCCGCCATTTGTTGTAACCCCATAACCATAACCTTCACCATTCCAGCCGTGTCCATAAGTATTGGAAGCGGATAGGGAGGTTTCTCCATTTTCAAATGCCTTTTCAATCTGTGCTGCTTCCTTATCGACATCAAGTGCCCATCCATAGCCTTTCCCCTCTATCTTTATGACTGAACCTGAGTGGGTTTTGAAGGAGAAGTCTTTATCTAATGTCGATTGAGCATCGTTTATTTCAGCGATTTTGCTTTTGATTAATTTTGTATCAATTGTAACCGCAAAATCTTTAGTTATAGTGGCATTTTTAATGAGATCTTCACCCTTTAAAGAATGAACCTTGTCTTGTACTTGATACTTAACTGTATGTTTAAGAATCGCTTGCAGCCTTGCTTCTTCACTTTTTACGATTTCGCTATCCTCTTTAATCGGTTCAATGAAAATCGGTTCCAAATGGATTTCGCTTGAGTATTTTTGCTTTTCATATTCATCTAATATGTTAGCAACGTCATACTGTTTGCCGTCTACACTATTTGTGATGACAATTTCTCCATTTTCTAATTTAGCTTGTGCATCCTGTGGGGGGGTTAAGTCTTTATTCATCTCTGTAAGTTTAGCTTCCAATTTTGTTTTCATTTCCTGACTACGGTAAGGGTCTGGATTACTAGGAGTTACTGAGTAATTTTGCTCCTTATCGGAAGGGAAAAAGGTTTGCTGCCTTTTTAGAATTTTTTCAATACGTGGAATATCTTTATCAGTGAATCCGGCATTTGTGTTTTTCCCGTCTAGAATTTGTTGATCCCCAATATAGACTTCATTTTTTAATTCGGCTCCCTTTAGTTGATGGAGTGCTTCTTCTGTTGTTAAACCACCAACCATTACACCATTAATCGAAACATTCGTATTAAAATGAGTTGCTTGATAGTAGCTAAAGGCTCCAGTTATAAGTGCAATTACAAAGATGATGACTGGAATAAAGAATTTCCAACTAGTAAACCATTTTGTTGATCTTGGTTGTCGGTTGCTTCCTTCCTTGAATGATTGTTGTTTCACAGCATTTTCCACAATTATCCCCCTTGTACCTTGAAAGATTCTTTGATTTTCTCCCTTTATTTTAACACGTTACTACTATTCTACTAGTTTATAACAGTAAACTTTGTCACAATTTGTAGGTTTTGTAGAAATAATATAGGAAAATTGCTTTAAGGATGTTTGCCTTATAAAGAAAGTTGCTGGAGGAAAGGAAAATGAGCTCACAGCATCTGTTTTAGTCATCTTCACTTTTAATTAATTTTTAAAAATATAGCCAAATCGGAATAACTGTTATATAATTAAAATAATATTATTTATATGATATATAACAGAAGGGGGAACCTTCAATATAAAGGAGATGGAATAAATGAACCGGAAACATGAGATTATTCGCGAAATATTGGGATGGAAACCATATAGTAAAAACAGTTGGTATAATGTGGAGAAGGATGAGTTTATTCTCGATTCTTATTTTAAACCTGAAAAGTACTTAGAGCATGCCATGGTCATTGTGGAGAAGTTAAAGATGTTCGGAGTAAACTATCAAACGAATGGTTCTTCTGAGGTTAAATTTGATGATGTCACAGGAAAGGGAGCAACTCTGCCAGAGGCAATTATCAATGCTGCTTACTACTTAATTCTTAAATTCTACTCTCAATTTGATAATAACCAGTACAATAAAATCTAAAACTGAATTCAGGAAGGTACGTTAATGGAAGATCCCAGATGGAAAAGGGAAAAGTCACAGTATATGAGATGGTCCTGTGACTTTTTTTCTATTATTAATTGCGAATGAGATAGTCAAACGCACTTAATGCAGCTGTTGCGCCAGACCCCATTGAAATAACGATCTGTTTGTAAGCGTTGTCAATACAGTCTCCAGCAGCAAATACTTCGGGTATGCTTGTGGTACCGCGTTTATCGACAACGATTTCACCCATTTTATTGCGTTTAACTGTGTCACCAAGCCAGTCTGTGTTCGGAACAAGCCCAATTTGAACGAATACACCCGCTAATTCGATATGACGTTCCTCTTCAGTCACACGGTCAATATAGGTAATTCCGTTTACACTTTCAGTACCCGTAATTTCTTTTGTTTGTGCATTTTTAATGACAGTTACATTAGGTAAACTATAAAGACGTTCTTGTAGAACCGTATCTGCCTTTAATTCTGGTAAGAATTCTAGAACCGTCACATGTTTTACGATTCCCGCAAGGTCAATGGCTGCTTCAATTCCGGAATTACCGCCACCAATAACTGCTACGTGTTTGCCAGCAAACAATGGACCATCACAGTGTGGGCAGTAAGCCACCCCTTTATTTTTCAATTCCGCTTCACCAGGCACATTAATATTACGCCAATGTGCGCCCGTGGAAAGAATAACCGTTTTGCTTTTGAGAAAAATACCGTTTTCTAATTGAACTTCGATATGATCTTTTTTCTCAATGCCAATAACACGTTGTGAATCCATGACATCAACGTCATATTCTCTCACGTGTTCTTCAAGTTGTGCTGCAAGCTTTGAGCCTTCTGTGTATTTCACACTAATAAAGTTCTCAATTCCCACAGTATCCATCATTTGACCGCCAAAGCGTTCTGCTATAATTCCGGTGCGAATTCCTTTACGCGCTGCATAGATAGCAGCACTTGCACCAGCAGGTCCACCACCAATAACTAGAACATCGAATGGTTCCTTATTCGTAAACTCGGATAGATCTGGGCCACTACCAATATTAGAAAGAATTTCTCCGAGTGACATACGACCGCTATCAAAAAATCTTCCATTTAGATAAACGGTTGGTACAGCAAAGATGTTTTTACTTTCAGTTTCCTTTTTGAAAATGGCTCCATCAATCATTGTATGAGTAATTCCTGGGTTGAGAATACTCATGACGTTTAAAGCTTGAACGACATCCGGGCAGTTTTGGCAACTGAGGCTGACATAGGTTTCGAAATGATATTTACCATTAATGTTTTTAATTTGCTCAATTAACTTTTCATCAACTTTTGGGGGCCTTCCACTTACTTGTAAGAGAGCTAACACAAAAGACGTAAATTCGTGTCCAAAAGGAATACCGGCAAAAGTAATGCCGGTATTCTCTCCTACACGATTTACGCTAAAGCTAGGGGTTCTCTCAAGCTGTGTTTTCTCTACAGTAATTCTGGATGACATAGAGGTTAGTTCATCCATTAGTTCAAGCATGCTCCTTGATACATCGTCAGAACCTGCGCTTACTTTTAGAAGAACGTCACCTTCTATCAGTTGAAGATATTCGCTTAATTGAGCTTTAATATCTGCATCCAGCATTTGTATGAGGACTCCTTAGATTTTACCTACAAGGTCAAGGCTTGGCTTAAGTGTTTCGCTGCCTTCTTCCCATTTAGCAGGGCAAACTTCACCTGGATTGTTACGTACGTATTGAGCTGCTTTAATTTTGTTTAGTACAGAGCTTGCATCACGGCCAATTCCGCCAGCGTTAATTTCAAGAGCTTGTACAACTCCGTCTGGATCGATGATGAAAGTACCGCGATCTGCAACACCATCTTCTTCGATTAGAACATCAAAGTTACGAGAAATAACATGTGATGGGTCACCGATCATTGTATATTCAATTTTACCAATTGCTTCTGAAGTATCATGCCATGCTTTATGAACAAAGTGAGTGTCTGTTGAAACAGAGTACACTTCAGCTCCAAGTTCTTTTAGTGCAGCATATTGGTTTTGCATATCTTCAAGTTCTGTTGGACAAACGAAAGTGAAGTCAGCTGGATAGAATACAACTACGCTCCATTTACCTTTAAAATCTTGGTCTGAAACTTCAATAAATTCACCGTTTTTGTATGCTTGTGCTTTAAATGGTAGTACTTCTTTTCCAATTAATGACATTATAAAATTCCTCCTAATAAATCTTTTTTATAATATTACAGATCGTCTCAAAGGACTTATCTATAATAATTCTAATTCAATAATAATTATTATATATTTTTCCTGTTTTGTCAACAGAAATGAATACTTATTTTAAATAAATAATAATTATTAATAAAACTTGTAAATAAATGCACAAAATGTTACCCTGCTCCGATATGTATGCAAGCATGACATTGCAAGGCCTACGGGTTATATTATGGACTATATTTTGATATTTAAGTCACTTTAAAGCTAACTCTATTTTATTACAATTTTGAGGTAATTGAAAATAATAACCATATGATTTGACCGAAATGATATAAAAGGTGTCTATTAGAAGACTTTTGGATTGAAAAAGAGGAGATAATCGTAATTAGAAGGATGAAGGGGGAAGTGAGTAGGGAAACATGTTAATCAAAGACGATTTATCTCATGATTGAAATCTTTATGTTCTTGACTAGTTCATAGAAAAACCAGACTTCTGAATAGAGTCTGGTTTTTCAGCATTTAAGCAAGCCTTACTTTAAAATCTTGATAACCAAATTGACGAACGACCTGACAATCGCCATCTTTATGTTGAATAGCGATTGCAGGGAGAGGCATCCCGTTAAAAGTAGTGTTTTTTACCATCGTATAAATGGCCATATCCCCAAATACTAAGCGATCGCCGCTTTTCAAAGGTTGATCAAATGAATAGTCACCAATGATATCACCTGTTAAGCAGGTCTGTCCGCCAAGACGATAAGTATATGGCTTTTCACCTGCTTCGCCTGAATCGAAAAGGGGAGGGCGATAAGGCATTTCAAGCACATCTGGCATATGGCAAGTTGCAGATGTGTCAAGAATGACAATTTCCATTCCATTTTGCATCGTATCTAATACGGTTGTAATTAGATAGCCAGCATTAAGAGCGACGGCTTCACCAGGTTCAAGATAAACTTCTAGATTATATTTGTCTTGCATTTTTTTTATGCAAGCCTCAAGTCTGGAGATATCATAGTCATCTCTTGTAATATGATGGCCGCCACCAAAGTTGATCCATTCCATTTGTGAAAGCCATGGACCAAATTTTTCTTCTACAGTGTTAAGTGTTGTTTCTAAATCATCAGAGTTTTGCTGACAAAGGGTGTGAAAGTGCAGTCCTGAAACCCCATCAAGTTCTTCAGGACGGAAATTGTCAATTGTAACGCCAAAGCGAGAACCTACTGCACAAGGATCATAAATTTCATGCCCGATTTGCGTTGAGCATTCTGGATTAATGCGTAAACCGACTTTCTTACCTGCTTGTAGAGTTTTATCTTTAAACTTTTTTAATTGAGAAAACGAGTTAAAGATGATGTGATCACAAAGAGAGATTATTTCATCGATTTCATCTTCACGGTAAGCAGGGGCAAAGACATGATTTTCTTTCCCCATCTGCTCATAACCAAGTCGTGCCTCATATAAACCACTTGCGGTTGTGCCGCTTAAATACTTTCCAATTAGAGGATACAGCGTAGTCATCGAGAATGCCTTTTGTGCCAAAATAATCTTACATCCGGTTCGTTCCATAATTCCGTTAAGGGTTTTTAGATTTTCTTCCAGACGAGCTTCATCCACTACATAACAAGGTGTTGGCAATTCATCAAAACGCATGTTAGCGCACGTTCTCCGTGTCTTTTATGGGTTGGTTATCGACAAGTTCTGGATTGAAGCTTTCTTGCCATGGTAGACCAAATTTATTTAGTTCCTCCATGAATGGGTCTGGATCGAATTCTTCGATGTTATATACGCCTGGTTTATTCCATTTTCCTGTTAAGATCATTGAAGCTCCGATCATAGCTGGTACACCCGTTGTATAGGAAACCGCCTGTGAACCAACTTCACGATAGCATTCTTCATGATCACAAATATTATATAAATAATATGTTTTATCTTTACCGTCTTTTTTCCCTTTAAAAATACAACCGATATTTGTTTTCCCTTTTGTACGCGGTCCGAGTGAAGCTGGATCGGGTAACAGAGCTTTCAGGAATTGAAGTGGAACAATTTGTTTACCTTCAAATTCGATTGGCTCAATCGAAGTCATACCGACATTTTCCAGACATTTAAGATGTGTTAAGTAACTTTCCCCAAATGTCATAAAGAAACGAATACGTTTGATTCCAGGGATATTTATTGCAAGGGATTCCAGTTCTTCATGATATAGAAGATACATGTCTTTCTTGCCGATTTCAGGGAAATCATATACGCGCTTAATTTCCATTGGTTCTGTCTCAATCCATTTGCCATTTTCCCAATATCTTCCGTTAGCTGAAACTTCACGAATATTGATTTCAGGATTAAAGTTAGTTGCGAACGGATAGCCATGGTCACCGGCATTACAGTCAAGAATATCGATGTATTCAATTTCATCGAAGTGATGTTTTAATGCATAGGCAGAAAATACGCTTGTTACACCTGGATCGAAACCTGATCCTAGAAGGGCAGTGATTCCTGCTTCTTCAAAACGCTCGCGGTATGCCCATTGCCATTTGTATTCAAACTTTGCTGTATCTTCTGGCTCATAGTTCGCTGTGTCCATATAATGAGTTTTCGTAGCAAGACAAGCATCCATGATCGTTAAATCTTGATAAGGTAAAGCTAAGTTCATGACGATATCTGGTTTAACTTCCTCGATTAAAGCGATTAGTTCATCAACGTTATCTGCATCAACTTGAGCAGTTGTAATTTTTGTTTTTCCACCATCTAGCTTTTCTTTTAAAGCATCGCATTTAGATTTTGTACGACTTGCAATACAAATTTCCTCAAATACATCGCTATTTTGAACGCATTTATGAGCGGCTACTTGTGCTACTCCGCCAGCTCCAATAATTAATGCTTTTCCCATTTTTCTATCTCCTTACTTAATAGATTTTTTCACTATGCAAAGAGTGTTTTCATTACCCTAATGTAAATAAGTTCATTCATTAGGATTCCTGCTTGGAGATAGTTGATTCTCTAAATCCACCATCTCCACTTTTTAACAACAAAAAAAGCAAGTGTAAAACACGCATAGTTGCGCACAACACTTGCTTTAGATATATTTTCATCCTATTAAAAAGCGTAGTATGCTCATGATGGAGCCACCATAGACATACGCCACTAAAAGATCACTGTATACATGATAAGTGATGAATGGCTTTTTAATATTCAATATATCCTTTTTGATCAGAGTCTATATAGCAAATAATTACTTTTACCACTCTTATTGACCGTTTCACAAGTTGTGTGCACATGCACCGGTTATAAAGTAACCAACTTATAAAATTTGAGCTTTTAACTCAATCAATAGGGGCAACTAAAGTTGCCAATCGGCATTTGACCCGGCTGTCCGTATGGCCTTAACTTCCTTTTTTATTAAAAAAGAAGTGGTCAAAATTATCTGCTGAAAGACTCGAGAGATGTATTGAATATTAGCCTTCCAATTCATGCTTTTCTATATTATCAGCAACTAAAAAAAATATCAACAATGAATTTTAACTTTTTTTGGAGTTTTTTGTGGTTATAGAACGAAATGGAATTAATAGTCGATGAAGGGGGCTGAGAATAGGTGTAAGAAGTTCATGAGAAGGGTTCCAAAGGATAAAAGGGAATGAGAGCAGGTGTAGTGACTGAATTGTTAAATCAATTGGCACTTGATCGAACCGATGTACATCATTCAATTTAGTTTGGGAGAAAATAATTGAAAGGGGAGGTTTAAATCTATGAAAAGGTACTTAATGGCCCTGCTTCTTGGCTTTTCAACCTTATTTGTGTTAACGGGTTGCGGAGATGACGAGAGACCTGAAGAGGGAGAAGAAATTGAGGAAATCGAAGAAGAGGATGAAATCGGCGACGGTGAAATTGATGATGAATAGGATGGGCGCAGTGGTTGATTAAAACATAAAAGGGATCAAGCATTCCATAGTGGATGTTTGATCCCTTCTTTATTTAAAAAAGAAAATGGGCGATGAGTGTGATAATCGGTAAAGTAATAAGGGTTCTTTGGATGAAAATAATAAATAGTTCCCAGAAAGATACAGGGATTTTCGAACCGAGTAGAAGACCACCGACTTCTGACATATAGATCAGCTGTGTAACCGAAACAGAAGCGATAATAAATCTAGTCATTTCACTTTCAATGCTGGCCCCAATCACAGATGGCAGAAACATATCAGCAAAGCCAACAACCATCGTTTCAGAAGCGGCCTTCGCTTCAGGAATTTGCAGTAACTCTAAAAGAGGGATAAAAGGGTATCCTAACCATTGGAAAATCGGTGTGTATTCAGCGAGAATTAAGGTTATGGTCCCGAGTGACATCACAATCGGAGCAACCCCCATCCACATATCTAAAACATTTTTAACCCCTGAAATGAGAAAGTCTCCAATACCTCGACTTTGTTTCGCTTTATCAAGAGCTTGCGTATATCCCCAAGATAAGGGGGTGTGGCCTGCAGGAATCTTATCCTCAGTATAGTCAGCAGACTTTTCAACATAATAAGTATCGGGCTTTCTTGAAAGCGGAGGAATACGTGGTGCAATAAAGGCCGCGATTAACCCAGCAAGTGTAATGGTTAAATAAAAAGGAACAAACATATGACCAAGTCCTACTTGGGAAATGACCACAAGACTAAAGGTAATCGAAACGACTGAGAATGAGGTTCCAATAATAGCAGCCTCTCTTTTCGTATAAAACCCTTCTTCGTACTGTTTGCTCGTTAGTAAAACTCCAATTGTTCCGTCTCCAAGCCAAGAAGCGATACAATCGATGGAAGACCGGCCAGGCAACTTAAAAACCGGCCGCATGATTTTAGTTAAAAGTGTGCCAAATAGCTCAAGCAACCCGTAGTCTAATAATAGCGGTAGGAACATTCCCGCAAATAAAAAGACAGAAAATAGGACTGGCAACAAATCATTTAGTAGTAATCCACCTGTATTTTCAGACCAAATAATTCCCGGTCCCCATTGGAATAACGTACATATGGCAAAAACAGCTCCTAAAAGGCGCGCCACAAACAATAGGGGAGCAACATCTAGCAGTGATTTCAGAAACCGACTTCGTTCCATGATTTCTGGACGAGTTATTTTTACTAAAATGGTCCCCAATAATGTGATGCAAATGATGATCGTCATAATGAGCGGTAAATAATCTACTAACCATTCCTGTACCCATCCGGATAATATAGCAATTGGAATGGTGAGACTGCCATTATAGGAAAGGGGAACCATGAATAAAAAGGTTCCAAGGATTGACGGTATTAAAAAGGTAAGTGAATATTTAATGGACTTATTTTCTTTCATAATTGCTTTTTCTTTCAAATCTATTCATCCTTAAGTACTTATTTTACTTTTACATATTTATAAAACGATATTTATTTTAATTCACTTCAATGGTTTTGCCAATAACATTTCCCAATCTTATTATTCTGCCTATTAAAAAGCACCAGGCACCATCCATTTCTTTGGATAATTCCTGGCACACCTATATGTTCATTAATTGATTTGACCGTTTTTATCACCCTCAAATGAATGGCTTCCCTATATTCAAACTATTCAGTTATAACCAAAGGTGATATTCATTGCAATCCCTTTCATTCGGTTACTCATAATCAAGTGAGATAGGCTCTTAGAAAAAGGGGCTATGAAAGAAAAGAGGATTCTTGAATGTTTCACGTGAAACATTCAAGAATCCTTTTTTATAGTTACAGAAATTCATTTCATCAGGCTCCCCGATTCCAGTCTGAGATATCCTCCTCAATTGGCAAGCGGTTAATTCTGGCGTAGTTCCCAGCATAGAAGAAGAGCAGAACGAGAAGAGCTGCACCGACAAAGCCACCAATCCATGAAACATTCATTGGCAATTGGAATCCAATTGGGGCATTTAGAATATACGTAATGACCATGATGAGCATAAAAGTACCTGGGATAAGGGAAATCCAGTAATTTTTCCTTGCGATATATAAATACATCGAGCTAACGAATAAAGCAATCACAGCTGTAGATTGGTTCGCCCAGTTAAAATAGCGCCATAAGAGATTAAAGTCAATTTGCGTTAACACAACGGAAACAGTAAATAAAGGAACTGCGATCCAAAGGCGTTTTGAAATATTCCTTTGCGCAATGTTTAAATACTCAGCAATAATCATGCGGGCACTACGGAATGCTGTATCACCTGAAGTAATTGGCAGGACGACCACACCTAAAATGGCTAATGTGCCGCCAATCGCTCCAAGCAGTGCAGTAGAAGCCTCGCTAACAATTGCTCCAGGCCCTCCTGCAGCAAGAATTTCATTTAATCCATTGTAGCCATTGAATAAGCTCATCGCAGCCGCGGCCCAAATCATCGCAATTATTCCTTCAGCAATCATCATGCCATAGAATATCTTCCGTCCTTGTGTTTCATTTTTCGTTGTACGAGAAATAATTGGTGTTTGGGTTGCGTGAAATCCGGAAAGGGCTCCACAAGAAATTGTAAAAAATAATAATGGAAAAACAGGTGCATGGTTAGGGTGGAAATTGGCAAGAGAAAGTTCCGGAATCGGTGCACCTGTTACGACTAGGCCAACTCCCACGCCAAGAGCACTGATTATCAGCAAGGCCCCGAAATAAGGATAGAGTCTCCCGATCAGTTTATCGATTGGTAACAGTGTCGCGAAAATATAATAAATAAAAATTGCCGAAATAATTATTCCTAAGGCTATTTTTCCATCCACTAGTAAATGTAAGAGACTCGCTGGTGTTATGACAAAAACGGTTCCAACTAATAGCAGTAGTAAAACAGCAAAGAAGTTAACAACATGTTTCATGATTTTCCCTAAAAAGCGGCTAGCAAGTTCGGGTAAGTGGGCGCCACGGTTTCGGATTGATATCATTCCAGTTAAATAATCATGCACGGCTCCTGCGAAAATACATCCAATGACAATCCAGATAAAAGCGACAGGACCATATAAGGCACCCATAATGGGTCCGAAAACAGGGCCTGTTCCGGCAATATTTAGGAGTTGAATCAAGGAGTTTTTAGGAACATTCATTGGAACATAGTCCACTCCATCGCTGTTTACATAGGCAGGTGTAGGTCGATTGGGCTTTATACCAAAAATCCTCTCAACCACTTTTCCATACGTAAAATAACCAATAAGTAAAAGAGTAATTCCCATTAAAAATGTATACATTCCTTTTCTCTCCTTTAAAATGGTGTTAAATTCGTCCGTAAATCAAGATTGAAAAAGAACGGAACCATAGGATTGGGGATAAGCTAGTACCCATTTTATGACAGGGAGTTATCTCTTATTCTCTAAGGAAGTCAAAAAAACAAAGTGCACACAATTGAGTAAAAATTCAAACTATGACATTATAGATTAGAGTTAAAATTTAATAGTAAGTGGCACTGGGGGTGCTTTAATAAGCTGAGAGAGGTATTTACCTTAACCCTTGAACCTGCACTAGGTAATGCTAGCGAAGGGAAGTGATACATAAGATTCGTGTATATTTTTTTGAAAAATAATGCCGATAACCAACCACTTCCATTCATGAAGTGGTTTTTTTATTGATTTAAGGGGGATTCGTACATTTCCACTAGCATTTTGGTAAAGATCTAACAATGGTGCCATACAGAAAAAAGATTAGTAGAAGGGAAGAATAATAGTTATGAAATTCACTCAGCGTTTATTAGAAAAGTTACAGCCAATTTGGAGGCAGAATCATTCCCATCCATTTGTACAAGAGATAGGAGACGGGGACATTAGATAAGGAGAAGTTTCGCTTTTATATGATTCAAGATTATCTCTATTTGATTGATTACTCGAAAATGTTCGCACTTGGAGCAGTAAAGGCAACAAAACTCGAGGATATGATGTTGTTTTCAGATGTTTTACAAGCTACTGTTCATGGAGAAATGGATCTTCATCGTCAGTATGCGGCTCGATATGGGATTTCAGAGGATGAATTAGAAAATGCAGAACCATCTCCAATTACATTAGCTTATACACACTATATGCTGCATAGTGGTCAAAATGGAACGATCGCAGAGCTTGTCGCGGCCTTACTTCCTTGTGCGTGGAGCTATTGGGAGATTGGGAAAGAGTTAGCGGAAATTCCAGGTGCGAAAGATCATGAATTATATGGTGATTGGATAAGAATGTACAGTTCAGAAGAGTTTGGACAGTCAGCAAAGTGGTGCATTGACTTATTAGATAAGTTATCGGCAGGAAAGCCTGAGTCTGAACTGGATCAACTAGAAAAAGTCTTTTTAAATACAACACGGTTTGAATATATGTTCTGGGACATGGCTTACAATAAGCAAATGTGGCCAACAGCATGAGCTCAGCCGTTTTAGAATTTAATAATATCTCTTTTCATTATGGATCAGAAAAGGCGAAAGATTCAGAGGCGATCCTCAAAGGGATAAACTTTCAAGTTCATGATGGAGAATTTATCAGAATTATCGGGTCAAGCGGTTCTGGAAAGAGTACTATCTTTCGGCTCGTCACAGGCCTTGAGCAGCCTTCGCAAGGTGCTATTCATATAAATGGAAAGATTATGAAGGACCGTTTAGGGCAAGTTGGTTACATGCCACAACAGGATTTGCTCATGCCTTGGCGCACGATCATGGATAATGCCATGCTGCCGTTGGAGATTAAGGGGGTCCAAAGGGAGGAAGCACACTCACAAATTCGTAATCTACTAGACGAATTTGGTTTAAAAGGGGTGGGAAATGCCTTTCCTAGTGACCTGTCTGGTGGAATGAAGCAGCGGGTCTCCTTTTTACGGACGATTTTAAGTGGATCCAATATTTTATTGTTGGATGAGCCCTTTATTGCCTTAGACGCGATTACTAGATTGTCCATGCAGGAATGGCTTCTAGAGCAGTGGGTGAAGTGGAAGAAGACAATTCTCTTTATTACACATGATGTCGATGAAGCATTGTTTTTATCAGACCGCATTTTTATATTACAACCAAAGCCGATTTCGACTCTTGAGGAGGTAAAAGTTCCACTTCGCCGTCCTCGGACTATCCGTGATCTCAGCCAGACCGAAGTTGCCCTTTTGAAAGAAATGCTCATAGACCGTCTACGTCAGAAGGTGTATGTATGAAGAGGTTGAAAACCTATCTTTCACCAGGAATTTTTATTTTATTATTACTGCTTATTTGGGGAAATAGGCGCACGGATTTATAACAAAAGTTTTGTCCTGCCGTCACCAACAGATATCGGTGAGAAACTATGGGAGTTAAAGGGAATTTTACTATTTGTCCATTTACCGGCAACATTATCAATAATCGTTTTAGGACTAGCAGCTTCTCTTATCATCGGGATTGGATTAGCTGTTTCTATGTATATCAGTAAAACAATCGAAAAAACATTTTATCCACTTATTATTGCATCCCAAACGGTCCCGACGATTGCTTTGGCGCCTATTTTCGTTGTTTGGTTCGGTTATTCAATTTGGAGCAAAGTGCTAGTTACGTTTTTAATTACTTTTTTCCCTTTGACCGTGAGTACATTTGATGGATTGAAATCAGCTAATAAAGATTTAAAAGAATTACTGCTCACGATGGGAGCGTCGAAGAAAGAAATTTTTTTAAAATTAGATGTTCCGTCTGCTTTGCCTTCAATGTTCTCAGGGTTAAAAGTAGCTGTAACGGTCAGTGTTATCGGGGCGGCCATTGGAGAATGGTTAGGAGCGCAGGCTGGACTGGGTTATTTTAGTCGTAGAATGATGACTCAATTTGATGGAGCCGCTGTTTTTGCTCCAATCGTCCTTTTGGCATTTGTCGGAATTCTATTATTTTTACTCGTTATATGGTTAGAAAAATTTTGTTTGAAATGGAGGAAATAAGGATGAGAAAGTTAGTTTTAATTAGTATAGGGTTACTTCTGTTTTTTATTTGATAGGCTATGTTAAATCCTAATCTTGATTTTCAAACGGTCTCATGTGTATGGGGTCACTACGTTACTCATTCGGGTAAAACCTGCTCATTGTCATACACATAAGGCTAATTAGCTATTAGATAAGAAACATCGCAACAACCGTTGTAACGACTAAACCGATACAAACCGGGAGTAGGTTTCGTCTGGCAAGCTCAAATGGGCTTACATTACAAATCGCTGCAGCAGGGATTAAAGCCCAAGGGATAAGCGTACCTCCTCCAACCCAAATCGCAGAAATCTGACCAAGAGCCGTTAATGTTGCTGCTCCATCACCGATTGCATGGGAGAATAAGTTGGCAATTGAGCCAGCCAGTGAAATACCGGAAAAGCCTGAACCGTCTAATCCAGTTATTGCACCGACAATTGTTAAAGTAACGGCTCCAATTTCAGCGGTTAACGGAACAACACTTGCAAAAGCAACACCTAAATCATTAACAATCCCATTTGAGGTCTTTGGAAGAAAATCACCAATGATGGTATTAAAACCTGCGTCTCCTAAATAGAAGAAGGCAGCAATTGGAATAACAGGTCCAAATACTCTAAATCCAAACTGAAAGCCATCAATATTCCTTGTTGTTTTGTATGTTCCACCCTAAGGCTAATATAGAACCTATAAACGAAATGGCTTACTTTACAATAGTCATCGTTGCTATAAGTATCGCTGTTACAACAATTGTAATTCTTCTTCTCGTTAGAACAATAACAAAGCCGTTAAATCATCTTCGTAAAACAATGAGAGAAGTAAGGGAGGGGAACTTCCAGCATTCAACAAATATTAAAACGAATTTACCTGAAATCGTATCTTTGCAAAAAAGTTATAACGCGATGATTAATCATATTAGCGGGATGCTTCATGAGCTGAAGGAAACGACGAAGGAACTAGAAAATACAGGGTCAGAATTAAAAGAGGCATCAGGAAATGCGTTAACATCCAGTCAAGAATTAGTTGAATCAATCCATATGGTACGACAAGGAGCTGTAGAAACAGCAAGTAGCTCTGAAGATAGTGCGAATAACTTTAAAAAGATGAAATGGATGATTGAAAATATGATGGGCAATATGGACACAGGTTTTTGACCGCTCAGAAAATATGAATTTGTCAGCCAATCGCGGTGAGAAAAGTATGGATGAATTAATTTCAACGATTGGTACATTTGAGGAAGACTTTGATAATTTAACAAAAACAATTCAGCAAGTAAAAGACTATTCTTCTTCAATTACCAATTTGGTTGGGTTAGTGAATGGAATTGCCGAACAAACGAAACTGCTAGCCTTGAACGCATCGATCGAAGCAGCACGTGCCGGAGATGCAGGAAAAGGGTTTGCTGTAGTAGCTCAAGAAGTTCGGAATCTGGCTGAGCAATCAACAAAGGCAACAGAAGAAATCTCACATTCGGTCTTAAATATGGAGAATATTACAGTTGGGGCTTCCCAGGAATTCGAGCAAATGCTTTCTAAAATTAAAAATAACTTGCAAATGGCCCATGAATCCAAAATTTCATTTGATGAATTGATGGAGGAAATTGCTGAAGTAAGTGATAAGCTTCAAGGGATACAGGGGGAATTGGAGGATTTAGGAGGCATTCTGCCGCATCTTGAACAAACGGCAGACGACTTTTCATCTATATCTCAGGAAACTTTAGCAAGTGCAGAGGAGATGCTCGCATCAAGTGAAAATCAAATTGTCCAAATGGAAGGTACAAATGAAGCAGGCTTAAAATTAAATGCATTATCACAGTCACTCTCGAGCAATCACAAAGCGTTTTCAAGTTTCATAACAAAAAAACTAGGCAAATCACTGCCTAGTTTTTTATGCTTTAATATGTTGTTTATTTTCTTTTCTTTTTTCTTTGGTTTTAACTTGCACATCTGACACCTTATGCGGAGACAGGTTAACCGTATACCATCGTTTTCCGTCCTCATCCGTGTTATTATCCAATGGTGTAATGTCCGCATGTGGAAATTTACTTTTAGTGGAATAATACTCCTTAGGGGACAATCTCAATTCTTTCTCATATGTATCATCTGCAAAAGTTTCTGCTAGAAAACGAGCGAATTGTTGACCCTTTACGAACTTCCCAGATAGCTCAATGGAACGTTTCACGAGTACATCCATTGCATCGATGCAATATTTTTCAACATCCTCATTTAATGTGATGCATGATAATTCCGTACAAGCCAATATCACACAATTGCACTCATGGTTGAAAATAAAGTCAAAAATAATATTTTCAATCTCCGTTACATCAAGGGTTAAATCACTTTTCACTTTATTATAAATAATATCCATGACTTGTGTTTGTATGTCATCGTGGGGATAATGTACCTCTAGCCCATAAGAATGAGCGACCTTTTTATAAATATCACTTTTTATTGTTCCATTTGTTGCCATAATTCCAACTTTGGCGTTGCTACCATACTTCTCTGTTATTTCTTTAATAGTTTCCTCAACCATATTAATCACATGAATATTCGTCTTTTCTTGAATTTTATCATAAAAGTAATGAGATGTATTACATGGAATTGCAATGTTAGCGACACCCGCCTTCTCTAGAAGAGCGATATCCTTTTTAATACCATCCAGAAAAGGCCCATCTTCACCACTTAAAATCGTCTCCGTTCGATCAGGCAATGTCGCATGGTTTAAAATAACGATATTAATATGGTCTTGATCTTTGTGGGCATCTGTACTCTCAATGACTTTATCGAAAAAGACAGAGGTTGCCTTTGGACCCATTCCACCGATAATTCCTAAACTTTTTGACTCCATTATTTCACCTAGTTTCTCTCTTAATTCATTGAACTCTAGTTTCATTTTCTCCATATACAGTGAATGCATGCAAAAAGAACCTACGTCTTAAAATGAAGGAAAAACAGGATGAATTTAATCCTGTTTTGTCTTTTAAATGATGTATTGCTTCTCTTTAAAAATTTCCAACACAATTTCTGTCTCATGAAAGGGAATTTCCCTATCGCCAATTACCTGTGAAGTTTCATGACCTTTGCCAGCTAATAAAATTGTATCGCCTTTTTCACTCATCTCAATTGCATGGCGGATGGCATCTTTGCGGTCAACAACAGCGGTATAAGCCCCATTTTCCTCTTCTATCGCTTCAATAATTTCTTTAATAATCTCATTGGGATCTTGAAACTTTGGATTATCAGAGGTGACGATTGAAAGATCAGCAAATCTTGCCGCGACCTTGCCCATGGCAATCCTTTTATCTTTGCCAAGCTCTCCAGGAGCGGCATATACACCAAAGACTAACAAAATCCGTCCTTTTGTATTGGTTCGCAATGTTGTTAAGGCTTTTTCTAATGCGTCTTCTGTATGGGCAAAATCAACGACTACTTTTCGATTTTCATCTTGATAAATCACTTCGAGTCTTCCTTTAATATTCTCTAAAGTAAGCAACCCTTTTTGGATATCTGGAAGACTAATTTTATTACTATAAGCACAGGCAATTGCTGCTAGGCTATTATAAACATTAAAAATACCAGGAATATTGACGGTTATCTCAATAGAACCATCTAGTGTTTTCAACGTGTATTTAGAATAATCACTGTCCAACTCAATATTGGTAGCCATAATGTCGGCCTCATTTTCAATTCCATATGTGAGCACAGGCACATGATAAGTTTTCGCCATCTCAAGTAATCTTTGTCCATATGGATCATCGATATTAATGATATTGCAATCGGAAGTCATCTTAAATAACTGGGCTTTTGCTAAAAAGTACTCTTCCATCGTATGATGTAGTTCTAAATGATCGGGTGTTAAGTTTGTGAAAATTCCCGTGTTAAATTGAGAAAATGCGGTGCGCTTTAAGCTAAGCGCATGGGAAGAGACTTCCATAATACAATCATCAATTTCACTTTCCACCATCTCAGAAAACAACTGCTGCAAATTCAGTGATTCTGGCGTTGTGTTTTTATTTTTAATTTGCTGCTTATTAATGATCGTTCCGATTGTTCCAATTAGGCCAATTGATTTATGGGCTTGTTCAAAAATCGATTTAATAAAATAGGTGGTGGATGTTTTTCCATTTGTGCCTGTAATACCAATTAGGTTTAATTTTTCCGTAGGTTGATCATAAAAGTTTGTAGACACTTTTGCTAATGCTTGTCTAGAATCTTCTACCTTTAAGATTGTTACATTCCCATCAACTTGAATATCCTTTTCAGTAATAACCGCTGTTGCACCTTTTTCGATTGCTTTATCAATAAAGGTATGTCCATCTACTGAAAAGCCGGAAATCGCCACAAATAAACTATTTTCTTTTACTTCTCTAGAATCATAAGCAATTGAGCTAACTTCTTTCTCTAGGTCTCCTTTTTGAAGAGTGAAAGTAAGGTTTTCTACAATCTTTGTAAGTAACATATTGCTTGCCTCCAATGATGGGTAACTGCTTATTCACTCAGTATATTACCTTTTCGCTACTTTTTTAAACACCTTTTCAAAGATGATCCCTGCGTAGGCAAACGCCGGTTTTGGATCGCTCCAATCCCAAATTGCATGAGCTTTTCGTCTTAACAGGGATTTAATAACTGGGCCAAGTGTAAGTTGTCCAGTTTTAAGGTAGTCGCGAATCGCTAATAAGTCTTCATAAGCATACCAAAAGAAAAGTCCTGTATTTTCTTTTACCGCTTTTGGTTCCAATGGGTTACCAGTCAACTCCCGATATGTGATATAAGGGAAGTTCAAGCCAATCTTGTATAATAAATTATTAAAGTTTGTAATCCGCACATTTAATTCAATTAAATAAAATTTTCCTGTTTCTGCATCTTTCTTAAATTCAATTTCAACAAAGCCTTTAAAACCGATTCCCTCTAGGAATTTAGATCCGATTTCATAGAGCTCTGGCACATATTTTTGTTCTGTATAGACAGATGCTCCAAAATTAATAGGGAATTGGCGGTGTTTGTTACAAGTTGTCCAATGAGTGACCTTTGCGTTCTGATTTAAATAGGCGTCAAACGTATACATATGGTCATCAAAACCAGGGATAATTCGTTGGATAATCACTTCTTGCTCAGCCTTTTTTGCTTTATTAAGGGCGCTTTCCAACTCTTCTTTGTTGTGAACTATAAACAACTTTCTCCTAAAAATGGACACGAAGGTTGGTGAATCAGTCGGCTTTACTAAACATGGGTACTTGATGATTTTATCTACTTTTTCAAATAAATTTTCGTCATCTGCATAAAGTGTTTCGGGAACGGCCACACCATGCTCGATCGCTAACTTGTGGAGTGCTTGCTTATCCATCGTTTTTGTATATAAACCTTGCTCTGTTTGGGGAATAAGATAATATTCTTTTAGTTCATCTAAATACTGGTCAATAACCTCAACATAAGAATCGTGACAAGGAATAAGTACGGGTGGTGCACTTTGTTGTTTTGCATAATCCTTTAAAAATTGTATAAAGGCCTCTGTTTCATTCTTATAGTGAGGGGATATAAGACGCTCAGAACAGTATTTCGTTTTGGTACCATAAGCATGTTCATCGGAATAATCGATAGCTACCGTATGTACGCCTCGTTTCCCTAAACATCTTATCGTACTTAAGCCTATATAATAATTGTTACCTAAAATAACTGCCTTATTATTCATCCTTGGAATCTCCTCTATATTTATATCAAATTCGCTCCGGTTCATACTCAAGCCTCGAAAGACTTCAATAAAAAAATCTAGGGCTTGACGGAGGCTACTCTATAGTCTCTATAATATATAAATATTGACATACAGTGACAAATTTTTCAATCATTATAAGGTTGGATATTTGGGATTATTTATCCCAGTTACCTTACATAAATAACTCATTTTTTTCAGAGGGGTCAAAAAAACTGAGTTATAATTGTGAAAATGGTCATAAAGAAATAAAATAAAAAAGGATGTATCGCAAGGAACATCCTTATCAATCAACCGAGAGATAGCAACTTCTATTTTATTATCTATTAGTGTTTTATTTTATTAACTCTTGTTGCTTCTGGAGGAACTCCCTAATGTCTTGAGGAGTCAACCCCAATTATTTTGCTTGTAAAAGTAATTGTATCCACTCCTGATCTAACAATGATTATACTCCCCCAATGAACCATTATGAACGATTATTACGATATTCATATCCTATACATTAAAGGAGAAAGGTTAAAGAGAGGTTAAAAAATAGAATCTTTATAATATTTATAATAATGAGAGGGATTAGGACTACTTTTAAAATGTGAATTTATAACCAAATCCCCTTACTGTTATGATATATGATGGCTTTTTAGGATGAACTTCAACTTTCCTCCTCAATGTACTGATATGTACATGAATAGTTTTTAAATCTGCCTTTGAGTCCATTCCCCATATTTGTTCAAAAAGATGTTCTGCGCTAAAGACTTGATTGGGGTGTTGGGCTAGATAAAGAAGAAGCATTTTTTCCTTTGTATAGAGTTCAACTTCCTGTCCATGTTTGTAAATAGTTTTATTTTGAAAGTTAATTGTTAAATTACCATACGTAGATAAGGCTAGTTTGGGAGTAAATCTTCTTAGATGAGCTTTAATTCTCGCAATTAATTCAGAAGGGGCAAATGGTTTTCTAACATAATCATCACAACCGATTTCAAAGCCTTTCATAACCATGTCTTTTGTCTGTTCTCCTGTAATGAAAATGAGGATGCCATTTGAGATTTCACGGTACTTTCGTGCAAGTTCCAACCCGCTTTGATCAGGAAAATGGATATCGAGTAAAAGGATATCAGGGTTTATCGTTTCAATTAATTCGACTCCATGGTGTGGGCATGTTGTGGAATGAACGGTAAATCCTTCTCTCTCTAAATAAATCCTCAGAATATTAATTAATTCTTCATCATTTTCAATGATTAAAATCGTTAATGGAGTCATATATTTCCCTCCCATCCCTCTGATTATTTATATTAATTTAGAATATTACTGATATATAAATATAATTATACCATTGGAATAGTCATTTTGTTTTATTCATCTACTCGAAAAATGGTATGATGGAAATGTATTTTTTGAATTTTAAAACGTGAATGGCAACGATGGAAAATCCCGAGAAGATTCTCATAAAGGTTCAGGCCTTGGTCTTGCGATAGTAAAAGAAATTATTGAATATCGTAAGGGGGAAATTTGGGTAGAAAGTAAAGCAGGTGCAAGAACCTGTTTTTATATTTAATTGTCACTGGTTAAAAGTGACGGATAAAAAATTTATTTTCGAATGGTATCAATGTAAAGTATTATTTTAGATGAGAATAATGGTTAAAATAAAGCCGATAAGAATCAAAAGGAAGGTCAGTATATGTCTGAAGAAGCAAATATAACAAGGTTAAGTGTGGATGGAAAGGAAATTATTTTAATCGGAACGGCCCATGTCTCGAAGCAAAGTGCAGAACAAGTTAAAGAGGTCATTGAAAGGGAAAGACCTCATTCTGTTTGTGTTGAACTGGATGAACAAAGATACCAGTCAATAATAGAGGGCGATAAGTGGAAGGATATGGATATATTTAAGGTTGTAAAGGAGAAGAAAGCGGCTGTACTTCTCGTCAATTTGGCATTATCGTCTTTTCAAAAAAGAATGGCAAGTCAGTTAGGAATTAATGCGGGGCAAGAGATGATTCAAGGCATCCAATCCGCTGAAGACGTTGGGGCAAATCTCGTTTTAGCAGACCGTAACATACAAATCACCTTTTCACGAATTTGGCATAACGTCGGATTATGGGGCAAGGCTCAACTGATTACACAAATCATTTTCAGTATTTTTAGTAATGAAAAGATTACGGAAGAAGAATTGGAAAAGATGAAATCCCAAGATATGCTCGATTCAGTGCTAAGCGATTTCACTGAACATTTTCCAAAATTAAAAACCCCTCTTATTGATGAACGCGATCAATACTTATCACAAAAAATTAAACAAGCCCCAGGTGAAAAAGTTGTGGCAGTTTTAGGAGCAGCTCATGTACCAGGGATTACAAAGCTCATTCACGAAGAACATGATTTAGATGCTATTACGACACTGCCGTCTAAATCAAAGTGGCCCAAAATTATTGGATGGATTATTCCTTTACTCATTATTTCTATGATTGCGTATACCTTTTATAACAATCCTTCTGCAGGGTTGCAGCAAACCTTAAGTTGGGTTTTATGGCATGGATCACTTTCTGCTCTTGGAACGGCCATTGCATTTGGACATCCACTCACAATTTTGACCGCCTTTGTGGCAGCGCCAATTACCGCTCTAGATCCGATAACGGCTGCTGGCTGGTTTACTGGATTCGTCCAAGCCCTTGTTCGTAAGCCAAATGTAAGGGATTTTGAGAGTCTGCCAACCGATGTCCAATCCCTTAAAGGATTTTGGAATAATAAAGTAACAAGAATTCTCCTAGTCGTTGTATTGGCAAACATAGGGAGTTCACTAGGTACCTTTATCGGAGCTGCTGATGTAATTCGTTTGTTCTTCAATAACTTCTAATTCACACATGATATCCCATCCTAACTGACAGTAGTTTGAGTAGGTTACTCTGTCACTAGATGGGATTTTTTAAAAACACTGTCTATGCAGAGTACATTTTATTTACAGAATATTCATATAAATGTATATTAATATAGAAGGACTATGCAAAGGGAGATGGTAACAATGACAAAAACAATAGAGGGGAAAACCGCATTCATCACAGGCTCTGCAAGTGGAATTGGCCTAGAAATAGCCAAGAAATTTGCCGAGGAAGGAGCAAATGTAGCGATATCAGATATAAATATTGAAAAGTGTGAAGAAATAGCATTTGAGTTAAATAGAGATGGATTCAAAGCCTTTGCGGCACCTTGTGATGTAACAGATGAAGAGGCATTCAAAAGCGCAATTGAAGCTGCAAAAGGAAATTTTGGTACGATTGATATTTTAATCAATAATGCAGGGTTCCAATATGTGGCACCGATCGAGGAGTTTCCCACAACAATATATGAAAAATTACTAAAAGTTATGTTAACAGGTTCTTTCATTGGAATCAAAAGTGTATTTCCAATCATGAAAGCTCAAAAATCAGGTAGAATCATTAACATGGCTTCAATTAATGGACTTATTGGATTTGCTGGTAAAGCTGGATATAACAGTGCGAAGCATGGAATAATTGGTTTAACAAAAGTCGCGGCATTAGAATGTGCCAGAGATGGTGTTACGGTTAATGCTTTATGTCCTGGTTATGTTGATACACCGCTTGTACGCGGGCAAATTGCTGACTTGGCAAAGACAAGAAATGTAAGTCTTGATCGTGCTCTTGAGGATGTTATTCTAGCGATGGTTCCACAGAAGCGGCTATTGTCCGTATCAGAAATTGCTGATTATGCGATCTTCCTAGCTAGTGAAAAAGGGGCTGGAGTTACAGGCCAAGCCGTTGTTTTAGATGGAGGGTACACAGCTCAATAATGAAGACTATAATAGAATCCTATTCATTCATCTTACCGTTTATAAAAGTTGGAGACTATGTACGTGTTGCAAACCTTCGGTACATAAAAAAATTTTCTGAAGGATGTTAAAAACTTTTCTACATAATTCGAGTAAATTCTATCAATTCCCACTATGAACCATTGTTATTTTTTAATAATGGTTTTGTTAGAAGTTGAAAGGTCATTTCCTGATAAAACCGAATTCCTTCCATATATATAGCTCAAGGAGAACGATTTACATTCCTTTACAATGTGAATCTTTTCTCTATAACTTTAGGAATGGCGGAACCCTAAATATTAGAATACTATTAATAGATATTAATTTTTCAAAATTTGTCGAATAATTTGTGATTAAAATTGTCGCAATATATAGTATTATACTTCTTAGATATGAATTACATAAAAACCATCTGGAGGGAATCAAATGTCAGCAAATGAAGTAGTAATTGTAAGTGCGGTTAGAACACCAATTGGAAATTTCTTAGGCAGTCTACAAAATGTTGAAGCAGCACAATTAGGAGCAATCGTAATCAAGGGTGCTCTTGAAAAGGCAGGAGTTAATGCAAACGAAGTAGATGAAGTGATCATGGGGAATGTTTTACAAGCAGGACTTGGACAAAACCCTGCAAGAAAAGCATCTCTTGCAGCTGGAGTTCCACAAGAAGCTTCCGCTATTTCTATTAATAGAGTATGTGGATCAGGTCTAAGTGCAGTTCAATTAGCAACTCAATCAATTTTAGCTGGAGATGCTGAAGTAGTTGTTGCTGGTGGAATGGAAAATATGAGTGCAGCAGCTTATGTACTAAAAGGTGCACGTAGCGGTTTCAAAATGGGTGACCAAAAAATCGTTGATACAATGATCCAAGATGGCCTATGGTGTGCAATGAACGACTATCATATGGGTGTTACAGCTGAAAACTTAGCTGAAAAATATGAAATTTCACGTGAAGAGCAAGATGAATTCTCTGCATGGAGCCAACAAAAGGCACAAGTAGCCCTTGAATCAAATCGCTTTGCAGATGAAATCATTCCAGTTGAAATTCCAGGACGTAAAGGACAAGTTACTGTATTTGATAAAGATGAATTCCCACGCGCTGGCACAACAGCTGAAAGCTTAGGAAAGCTTCGCGCTGCTTTCAAAAAAGATGGAAGTGTAACAGCTGGTAATGCTTCTGGTATTAATGATGGAGCAGCAGCATTTGTTATCATGAGCCGTAAAAAAGCTGAAGAACTAGGCGTTACTCCACTTGTTTCAATCAAAGCGAATGCAAGTGCAGGGGTAGATCCAAGCATTATGGGTATTGGTCCTGTTCCAGCAGTGAAAAAAGCTCTTGAAAAATCAGCATTATCTTTAGAAGATATCGATTTAATTGAAGCAAACGAAGCTTTTGCAGCACAATCAATTGCTGTTGATCGCGAACTTCAATTTAATAAGGAAAAATTAAACGTTAACGGCGGTGCGATTGCACTTGGACACCCAATTGGAGCAAGTGGAGCTAGAATCTTGGTTAGTTTAATTCACGAAATGCAAAAACGTGATAGCCAATATGGTTTAGCAACTCTATGTGTCGGTGGCGGCCAAGGTGTAGCTACAATCGTTGAAAAGGCATAATCATCTTTAAGGGTGCACTTTGTTTAAGGTGCACCTATTAATGTATGAAAATATAAAAAGCGAGACCTCATTATTTGAAGTCTCGCTTTTTCCTGTTGAAAAACGAATTAGACTACTAATCCACCATCAACACTCAGAACTGTGCCATTGATATAGTTAGCATCATCTGAGGCTAAATATAAATAAGCTGATGCAATATCTTCTGGCTTTCCGAGTCTCCTTAGTGGGGTCTTATCTTTCATGATATCAAGCACTTTTTGTGGAACGACGGCAGTCATTCCTGTCTCAATGAAACCGGGAGCTACTGCATTAACTCGAATTCCCTTTGGACCAAATTCCTTCGCCCAGCTTTTCGTTAATCCAATTACGCCTGCTTTTGTTGCAGCATAGTTCGTCTGCCCAATATTTCCGTAGAGACCAACAACAGAAGAAGCGTTAAGTATCACACCTGAACTCTGTTTGAGCATATGTGCAGCAACAGCCTTTGTACATTTAAAGACACCAGATAAATTAACTGCAATTACCTTTTCCCATGCCGATTCATCCATTTTGGTTAGGAAGCCATCTACGGTAATCCCCGCATTATTGATTAACACGTCAATTTTCCCATGCTTGTCGATCGTAGAATCAACCATTTGCCTGATTTGTTCAGAGTCTGTAACATCAACTTTGTAAAAATCTACTTTATCACTATTGAATTCCTCGAGAGCAGCTACGCCGGCTGCTTTATCATAATCACAAATAACTACACTTGCACCTTCCTGAAGAAATCTTTTTGCCGTTTCTTTACCAATACCCTGGGCCCCGCCAGTTACTAATACCACTTTATCAGTAAACCTCAAAAAATCACCTCATTTTAGTGCTAGTATTTTGATGCACAAGGATTCATGATACTTTCGTACAGACACGAAACTTCAAGTGACCTGCAATACATTTTATTCGGACTTCCCATAAAAAAGAACAGCGAAAAATCGCTGTTCTTTATTTGAATAAGCTTAAAGCTATTTTAGAGTTTGCTTCGTATAAGTCGAAGTAGACTTGTTGAGTTGATTGAAATTGATTTTTTAGTTCTTCGCGAACCTTTTGTTGCTGTTCAAAACCACTTTCTAAAGATTGTTTGAATTGGTCTTGAGATTGGTTGATTAAAGATACGCTCTCTTTATAAGGTTTTGCAGATAATTCTTGTACACGATTGCTTATTTCATCAAATTGAGTATTGATTTGATCAAACGCTTTAGTTACTGATTGGCCAAACGCCTTTTGAAGATTTAATTTTGTTTGTTCACGGATATCTTCAATTAGCTTTCTTTGCTCTTCTTGAATCTGAACGATATCACCATCAAGTTTGTTTAATGATTCCTTTTGGTTTTCAATTGCTTGAAGAACTAAAGCTTCCAATTCTGTTTGAGCTGTAAACACTCTTTCTAAACCTTCAGACCATGAGTTTAATAAAGTCTCATTTAAATTTACTGTTGCATTTTTTGTAGCTGTTGCCATTACGAAAAACCTCCCAATAGTATTTATTATGATCATTGCAGATAAACTGCAGAGTCATTAAAAATGTGATAAGTCTATGTTATTTCTTTTTTTCATCATCTTGCTGGTTTGTCTTAGGTGGTAAAAACATATCCATGTATATCGTAAAAAAGCGGTTAATAATAGATTGGTATTGCTCAAGGGCCTCAGTGCAGGTACCTAAGTAAGCCTCACCAGCTTCAGTAAGGGAATAAATCCGCTTAGCTGGCCCCCCTTGTGATGTGTCCCATTCAGACTTTACTAGATCATCCTTTTCAAGCTGTCTTAATGTTCGGTATAGATTACCTTGATCAATAGAAGTAAAGCCGAATCGAGTTAATTCTTGAATGATTTTGTAACCATGTAAACTCCAATCTCTAAGACTCAGTAAAATAACAGGAACCATTAAATTTTTTGGCATAGGTGTCATTACTTTATCATTTTTAGATGATTGTTTTTTCTCTGGTTCATTCTTGTCTGTTGTCATCAAGTATCCCTCCAACGTTCAAGTCCATATATGTAATTTACACCTAAGTGTCATAAATGTCAAAGCTATTTTTATATATTTTTGTAAATTTTTTGTTAATTCGGGAGGATAGTTTACAATTCGACAATCTTTTTACAATTTTTAAAAAATTGGGTCTTTTAATATTGAGAGAAACTTAGTATTATAGATATGTCAATAAAGTATTGGAGGAGAAAACATGACTAGAGATTATAACTTGTATGAAGTGTGGAAAGATTTTTATTTCCAAACTAGCAATTCCATTGATGAAAAAGTAAAAGAGGATTTTCCTTCACAAGGTGTCGGACAGGTGTTGGAAATGAACCTTCTTTTTAAAAAGATGTTAGATGAAATGACTGAACGTTATTTAGAGTCAGTTAATATTCCAACAAGAAACGATTTGGCAAGTATATCATCTCTAATTGTTAATGTTGATTCAAAGGTTGATGAATTAGAGGATTTAGTGGAAGACATCAAGTTAACTCAAGAACCAAGCCAATCACTACAACGTGATTTAGCAGGTGTGAAGAAGGATGTAAAGAGTCTAGATCAAAAGCTAAATGAAATTCTTACTATTTTAAGTAAACAGAGTAATGAAAAATCAAAACCAGCAGCAACACAAGCAAAGAACTAATTCAATACGCGATTAAATTTTAAAATTTAACATACAAAATACACACACAAAATGGAGGATTACTATCATGGCAGAAATCAAAAACAAAGTAGCGATCGTAACAGGTGGAAGCAGAGGAATCGGAGCAGCGATTTCAGAAGAATTAGCGAAAAACGGAGTAAATGTTGTTATCAACTATAATAGCAATAGTGAAGCAGCAGATAAAAAGGTTGCAGAACTTAAAGAGCTTGGCGTTGAAGCATATGCGGTTCAAGCTGACGTTTCAAAAAGCGAAGATGCAAAAAAGTTAGTTGAAGCAGCTATAGAAAAATTTGGTCAATTAGATATTCTAGTAAACAATGCAGGGATTACAAGAGACAGCACGTTCAAAAAGCTTTCTGAAGAGGACTGGAGACAAGTTATCGATGTAAACTTAAACAGTGTTTATAATACAACATCTGTTGCTTTACCACATTTAACAGAAGCAGAAGCTGGACGTATTGTTAATATCTCTTCCATTATCGGTCAATTTGGTGGTTTCGGCCAAACAAACTATGCAGCAGCAAAAGCTGGATTAATTGGTTTCACAAAGTCACTTGCACTTGAAACAGCTAGAACAAACTTAACAGTTAATGCAATTTGCCCAGGATATATTGGTACAGAAATGGTAGCTGCGATTCCTGAAAAAGTTCTTGAAGGTCTAAAAGCTAAAATCCCACAAAAACGCCTTGGTAAGCCTGAAGAAATTGCAAAAGGTGTTGTGTTCCTATGTAAAGATGGTGACTATATTACAGGTCAACAGTTAAATATTAACGGTGGAATTTACATGTAATTGTAATGAATCACTCACCTGCTGTATATCTTTAAATGAAGAATCAATATTCTAAGGAGTGAGTACGATTAGTATTTTTGTAAAAGAGGAATGGAAAGAAATGGCTGACTTTATACCTGAGGATTATCAACAGGTATACAATCGAGTAAAAAGAGCAACAGATGTCTTAGTTGACGCCGAACCAGAAGTGGCTCCAACACCGAAAGAAGTCATTTGGACAAAAAATAAAACAAAGCTATACCGTTATATTTCTGATAAGCCGGTTGAACATAAAGTGCCTATCTTAATGATTTATGCATTAATCAACAAACCATATATTTTGGATTTAACAAAAGGCGGAAGCTTTGTAGAGTTCTTAGTAAACCGTGGCTATGACGTATACTTAATTGACTGGGGTACACCAGGCTATGAAGATAAAAATATGAAATTAGATGATTATATTTTAGATTATCTTCCACGTGCGGTTAAAAAGGTACTTCGTACATCTGGAGCAGATGAGGTTTCATTATTTGGTTATTGTATGGGCGGAACGATGACAAGTATTTTTGCTTCTTTACATCCAGAGCTGCCAATTCGTAATCTCGTCTTTATGACAAGCCCATTTGATTTTGAAAATACTGGTCTTTACGGTGAGATGTTAGATGAAAAGCACTTTGATGTAGATAAAGTGGTTGATACATTAGGTCTTATTCCTCCAGAAATGATTGACTTTGGTAATAAGTTAGTTAAGCCAATGTCTAACTTCTACGGACCATATGTAAGTCTAGTTGACCGTGCAGAAAGCTCAAGATTTGTATCAAGCTGGAAGCTTCTGCAAAAGTGGTTAAACGATGGAATTCCTTTCCCAGGTGAAGCATATCGTCAGTGGATTAGAGAATTTTATCAGCAAAACAAGTTAATCAAAGGTGAACTTGTAATTCGCGGTCAAAAAGTAGATTTAAGCAACATTAAAGCAAATGTTTTAAATCTATCAGGACAAAATGATATAATTGCGCAACCACATCAAGTGGAAGCATTAATGGATGTAATTTCAAGTAAAGATAAGCAATACATTGATTTACCAGTTGGACATACGTCGATTACATTTGGAAGCAAAGCAACAAAAATTACGTATCCGACTGTTGCAGATTGGTTAGAAGAACGCTCGAATTAATTTGTGCAAAGTTTGGCAATAAACTCATTTCTAGAGGGTGTCCCATTTCGGGGCACTCTTTTTTTACCCTGCTTTTAGAAGGAATTGAGAAACAGCCTCATTAAATGCCTCTTTTTGCTCAATGTTGCTTAAATGCCCTGTATTATTAAAAAGGATCAGTTGTGAATTTTTTAAAAAACTGTTCATCAGCACAGCGTTTTGATATGGGGTAACTATGTCGTGACTGCCGCAAATTAATAGAACAGGTTTATTAATCAACGGGAGAATGGTGAAATAGTTAATTCCAATTGGTGCTCTTGCAGATTCGATATAACTGTCTCTTATCTGAAAGGCCTCTAATGCCTCAATTTTACAAGATTGATTATACAGTGCAGTCTCTACTATTCGGGCTCGTAATTGATCTCTGTCATGCAGGAAGAGGTGTCTAGAGAGCTGAATCGTACTATATGAAAGGAGAACAGGAATATACGATGCTGTATTAGCGAGAATTAATCCACTCACTCTTTCTGGACGCTGCCAATAAATCTCTTGAGCAATCATTCCTCCTAATGATAACCCACAAATAAAAGCAGTTGGAATGTTAAGATAATCTAGCAGATGAATGATATCGAGTGCAAAGTTCTTAACGGTTATTCCATGATCTAATTGGGTTTCCCCGTGTCCCCTTAAATCCGGAATTATAAGACGGTAGTGGTCCGCAAGCTCGTGCTGAGGCCTCCACGCCTCTTTCTTGCTGCCTAGGCCGTGGATGAATACGATAGGTATTCCCTTTCCGATATCTTGATATACGATCATATTTGACTGCCTTTCCCTTATATATTTGCCTATTATTGTTATTATCCTGTACAAGTATTCCGTTATTTAAACTAGTCCTTAAGGGAAATTTCAATATATTTAATACAATCGGGTGCCTTACTTCTTATGGGGGTCTAAATGGAGTAAATAGAACATAAAAAAAGGCCTTCATCCCATTGATGAAAACCAAAACTAAGATTCATGCTTAATCAAATTTTCTCGTCGAATTTACGTTCGGATACAATTTCTAAGCCTACACAAAGACAATTTCTGAAGGAAGTTAAAATAGATCTTCTAACTCTTCTTCCGAATGAACGGCAATTAGAATAATCGCCTTTTCCTCACCAATATTTTTTACAAAATGCGGGACACACGCATTCCAGCTAAAGGAATCCCCTTCTTCTAAAATAAAAGAATCCTCTCCCTGCTGTGCAAGGACTCTCCCTTTTAAGATTAAATGGCTTTCCTTTCCTTCGTGGGCATTTGCTTCACCCATTGATTCTTCTGGTTCAAATTCAACCATCATCATTCTTAATCCACGGAATGAAGCGATATGTTCTATCTTTAATGAGCGATGTGTAGAAATGGCTCGTTCCTTTTTCTTCACAACACGCATATGTTCTTCCTTTTCAAGCAATAAATAAGGCAATGGAACTTCAAGAAAGTTAGCTATTGTTTGCAAGGTATTGATAGAAGGGGAGGTATGATTATTTTCAACATTACTAATAAATCCTTTTGATAAACCAGTAGCTTCACACATTTGTGCTATGGTTATTTGTTTTCTTTTACGAATCAACCGAATTTTGGCGCCGATATCCAGTATAATCACCTCAAAAGTTTTCTTATAGGGAACTAATATTCATATTACCAAAATAGTTATTGACAATCTATAGTATTCTCTGTTAATTTAAAAGTAACAAATATTCATATTTAGAAACTTAGTTTCCTATTACAAAACATTTAATGGAGATGAGAAGTATGGAGATACCTTTGTACTATGAACTTCGTAAACCTAATGAAATAGATCCGCAGAAAAAGTATCCTGCTATATTCCTGATGCACGGAATGGGGAGTAATGAACAAAACATGTTCCCTCTTGTACAAGGATTAGAAGAACAAATGTTTATCTTTAGTATTCGTGGTCCTCTTACTCATGGGCCGGGTTATTCCTTTTTTACAATTGAAGCATATGGAAAACCAGATCGAGATATATTTAAGAAATCTTTAGGTCAGTTAACCGACTTTATCGAATATGCTTCCGAGAAATATCCAGTCGATCAAGATCAGTTATTTTTACTAGGATTCAGCCAAGGTTCAATTCTATCGATGTCCCTTGCATTAACCCTTGGAGATAAAATAAAGGGCATTGTGGCTTTGAGTGGGTATATTCCTAAGCAGATCTTGACAGAAGAATATGACATCCAATCTGTCGATAAGCTATCCGTATTTATTTCACACGGTGAAGTGGACGGGGTATTGCCTTACGAATGGGGAGTCGAGGCGCAAGAGTATTTTAAAGGGTTAAACGCAAATGTATCTTTTCACGTGTATCCAGAAGGTCATTCCATATCCGTACAAAACCAGCAAGATTTTATGAAATGGATGAAAGATCATCTTAGACAGTAAGGGGAGGTAGAAAAATAATGTTACCATCATTATTTATTGCACACGGAGCACCGTTGTTAGCAATTGAAAATAACCAATATACACAGTTCTTAAATCAACTGGGAAAAACAATGCCAAAACCAAAGGCGATTATTCTTTTCTCAGCCCACTATGAGTCAGCTGTACAAAGAGTAAGTGATATTGAAGGTGAATATGAAACAATCTATGACTTCGGAGGCTTTCCTGAAGAGCTATATCGCATCCAATATCCTGCAAAAGGAGAAAAATCCATAACGGAGGAAATTAAAGGCTTGTTTACCCAACAAGGGATTTCTTTTGAAGTAGATACCGGGCGTGGTCTCGATCATGGAGCATGGGTGGTACTCAGAATGCTTTATCCAAATGCAGATGTGCCAGTTATCTCGATGTCAGTTAACCAACATATAACTCCTGAAGAGCAATATCAGATTGGAAAGGCATTGTCACGCTTGCGAGAAAAGGATGTCTTGATCATTGGTAGTGGTGGTACCGTTCATAATCTTCGTATGGTTGGATGGGAGAAGGACGGCAAGGAAAATGATCAATGGGCGATTGATTTTGATCAATGGTTGGAGAAGCATCTAACAACTTGGGACACAGCATCATTGTTTGACTACTATTCATTAGCACCAAATGCTGGGCATGCTGTACCAGCCTATGGTAAAGAGCATTTTGTACCCATCTTTTATGCGATGGGAGCAGCAGATGATACGAAAAGAGCTAAATTATTACACCGTAGCTATCGTTATGGTAACTTAAGTCACAGTGTCTGGCAGTTTGGTTAATTTCATTAAAAAATACAACACGATTTAATACAGGGGAGAGAGAAACAGATGGAAAATAAATTTGAAGTAAGTACACTTATTTTACGAGTCATATTAGGGATTACATTCTTTGTTCATGGGTATGTTAAATTTTCAGGCGGAATTGAAAATACAGTGGATTGGTTTGCATATATTGGCCTACCAGGTTCATTAGCCTATGTGGTAGCTATCATTGAGCTTGTTGGTGGACTAGCTTTAATTATTGGATTAGGTAGTAAAGTGGTTTCTGGTTTATTAGCGGTCATCATGATTGGCGCTATTTTAAAGGGGAAATTAGCAGCTGGATACCTTGGAGATGGTACAGGGGCTGGATGGGAATTTGATTTAGCTTTGTTAGCAATGGCTGTTGCGATTGCAATGACTGGAAGCAAGTTACTATCTGTTGACCAACTACTATCTAAAAAACAGGGTTCAGTGAGTGAGAATATGTAATCATTTAAAAAAGCTTATCAAACGAGGATTCATGTTTGATAAGCTTTTTATTTTTATGCTAAAAGGGTTGAATGACTATATTCCTCTAATTCCTTGATAGCCTTGCTTACAACTTCAGCAGTCATTTTACCTGGCATTACGTGAATGGATTCTCCCGGAATTACAGTTTTTTCAGCCACTTTGGCTATCATTTCACCGGTCACTTGTTTAGCACCTAGATTTTCGAGTGACAGCGGTAAATCTAACTGCTGATAAAAAGGAAGGATCTTCGCGATTTCATCCCATTTATTTTCTAAAACTAATTGAACAAGAATTCCATAAGCTACTTTTTCACCGTGCAATACATGGTGGGTTTCCTCTAAGGCGGTAAGGCCGTTGTGAACAGCGTGGGCGCCGGCGACACGGCCATAATGGTCACCAAACCCACCAACCATTCCACCTAGCATAATGATCGTTTCTGTGACCTTTATGAAGTCTTCAGTAAGCTTTCCTGCTTTGGCTGCCTGAACAGCCCCTTCAGAGTACTGTAGTAAAATATCTTTACATTGCTTTGCAGTGAAGTAACAAATTTCTAATGGAACAGATTTATTTTCGATATGGGCTAATTGAACGTCTGCCTCGTACCATTTGGCAAGGGTGTCAGCAATTCCTGCAATGAACATATCTAGCGGACCGTGCAATAAGATTTCGGGTTCTATTAAAACGAGTGATGCTCCAATAGGGTAAACATCGAAACGAGTGAATGCGCCAGCATCATCATAAATTACGCTTACGGGTGTCCAGGGTGAGCAATTAGATGCTAGAGTAGGAATCAAAACAGTTGGTTTGTGTGCTGTATGACCAGCCGATTTTGTTAAATCAAGAACTTTACCGCCACCGACGCCAATGATGGCATCGAAGTCACCTTCAACTACGAGTTTTGAAACGACTTCAATTTCAGATAAGGAGTTTTCTCCATGATATTGATAGGTTGAGTGTTCCACTTTAACTAAATGGGGCCAATAAGGCTTTGTCGCTGCCCATGATTTTTCTCCATGAACAATCAGTACTTTATTAAAACCATGTTCTAATAATTTATCTTCTAATTGTGCTAAAATACCTGATTTTAGTACATACTCACCAGGGGCTCCATGAACATAAATTGTCTCCATCTTTAGTTCTCCTTTTTTAAGTGATCTTTTATAAAAAATACCCCTACCATAAAAGATAAGAGGGTAGGGGTATATCGTATTATTTCTCAGTCATCCAAGCTGGTTTCCCAAAGCCTTGGAATTCTTCATCAATAACCTTTTCAAATTCGTCAGATTCAACGACTTCGATAATATCATTTGCTAATTGTGAATCTTTATTTGCTGTTTTTACAGCAACGACATTACGGTAGCGATCATCCATGTTTTCAAGTTGTAAGGCATCGAGAAGGTTCATTTTAGCTGCAATTGCAAAGTTTCCTGGTACTGCCGATAAATCAGCACTTTCTACGGCACGAGGTAATTGGCCTGCTTCAATTTCTTGGAATACTAGATTTTTTGGATTTTCAACAATATCCTTTTTGGATACAGTTAATGGGTCTGCATCTTCACTAACAGTTAATAATCCTGCATCTTGTAATGTATTAAATGCACGTGCTGCGTTTGTTGGATCATTTGGAACCGCGACTGTAGAACCATCTTTAATGTCATCTAGTGACTTATAGACATTAGAGTAAATGCCCATTGGTGCTGTAGGTACAATAATTAAGGGAGTTAATTCCATATTGTTTTGTTTAGCAAAGTCTTCAAGGTAAATTGTGTGTTGGAAAAGATTTGCATCGATGTCTCCGTTATCGAGTGCATTATTCGGTTGGATATAATCACTGAACTCGGTTAACTTTACAGAATACCCTTTTTCCTTAAGACCAGGGATAATTGCTTTTGTCAACATATCACTATATGGGCCTGCTGTTGCCCCTAATTCAATTTCTTTTGATTCTGTTTCGTCAACATTTTCATTCTTGTCGCCACCGCCACACGCTGCTAATAGAGCGACTGCCAAAAAGGTAACTAATGTAATTAACCATTTCTTCATAAATAATACCTTCTTTCTATTAAAATTTAATTTATCGTTTATCAACGGCCTTAGCGATAAAGTCGCCGAGGAGTTGAATCACTTGAACTAAGACAATTAAGATGACAACGGTGGTAATCATGATGGTGTTATCATAACGATAATACCCAAAACGGATCGCCAAGTCTCCGATACCGCCGCCACCAATGGTTCCAGCCATAGCCGAGAATCCGACTAAACTAATTAACGTAAGGGTAATTCCAGAAATAATCCCTGACTTTGCTTCTAATAAAAGCACATCTTTAATAATCATCCATGGCGTGGCGCCAGCAGCAATGGCGGCTTCAATAACTCCTTTGTCAATTTCACGTAGTGAAGTTTCAACAATTCGAGCAAAAAATGGAATTGCCGCGACAGAAAGGGAAACACTTGCTGCTGTAGGTCCAATTTGCGTGCCAACAATTGCTTTTGTTAAAGGGATTAAGGCCACAAGCAAAATGATAAAGGGAATTGAACGGATCATATTGACAATGAACCCTAAAGCAATTTGAATAAGGCGGTTTTCCCAAAACAACCCTTTATCTGTCACAAATAATAGAATTCCAACGGGTAATCCAATCACAAGAGCAACAACTAAGGAAATGGCAATCATATAGAGAGTCTGTATAAAGGCTGTGTTAATATCAGGAATAAGTTCTATTAAATGTTGGATATCAATCCCCATGACGCAACACCTCCACATAGGCATTCCGCTTTTGAATAAAATCAATGGCTTGCTGGATTTCTTCTTTCGAACCATTGATTTCCATGATAAACACTCCTAAAGGAGACTCTTGAATATACTCGATAGAGCCATGAAGGAAGTTTCCATTTACATTAAATTGTTTTAATGTATCAGAAATAATTCCTTCACCAGCAATTTCCCCCTTAAAGGTTACCTTAATAATTGTACCTTTACAGTTTTTAATAATAACATCTGGCACATCATAGTTAACAACAGAACTGATAAACTCCTTTGTTAACTCAGTTTTAGGATTTGCAAAGATTTCATATACAGGACCTTCTTCAATAACTTGTCCATTTTGCATAATTGCCATGTGATGGCAGATTTCTTTCACAACATCCATTTCATGTGTAATTAATACGATGGTAATGTTTAGCTCTTCATTGATCCTTTTCAATAGCTTTAAAATGGACCTTGTTGTCGTCGGGTCAAGTGCTGATGTCGCTTCGTCACACAATAAGACTGTAGGGTTGTTAGCAAGTGCCCGTGCAATCCCAACTCGTTGTTTTTGACCACCACTAAGTTGAGAAGGATAAACATTTCTCTTATCAGAAAGTCCGACCATATCTAATAACTCGTCTACTCGTATGTTAATTTTGTCTGTTGGAACCTTTGCTGCTTTTAGTGAAAAAGCAATATTTTCAGCGACTGTTTTTTGACTAATTAAGTAAAAGTGTTGAAAGATCATCCCAATTTTGAGGCGCGCTTTCCGTAATTGATTGCTATTTAACTTCACTAAACTAACGCCATCGACTAAGATTTCACCGGAGGTAGGTCGTTCAAGTAAATTGATACAGCGTAAAAGGGAACTTTTCCCTGCTCCTGAATAACCAACAATTCCATAAATTTGCCCCTTTTTAATCGTTAATGAAACATTATCAACGCCTTTGATGGGGCCACTTTTTGAGTTATATATTTTTGAGAGGTTTTTTATTTCAATCATAAGGCACCTTCTTTCAAGAAAACCGTGTTAATTAAACCCGTGTAAGTCAATAGGAATAAAGAGTTTTTTGTTTTAAAAAAGCTTCTTTCCTTTGAAAGAAGCATCGAAATACAAGTTAAATTTCGACTTATCTTTCAGAATAAACATATTCCGCAGGATTTAGCACCTTCCCATAAGGGGGTTGCTGGACGTCATCGGGCCTTTCCCTCAGTCGCTCTGGATAAGTTGTTAAAATTAAATTATATATGAATAGTACTAATCTATTATTATTTTGTCAATAAAGGAATCTTTACTTTTTAAATATAATATTAATTACTAATATAGATCAGTTCTTCTATCTTGAAAAACAGGGATTGTATTCCTGACTTGATCAACCTCATTTAAATCTACTTCTGCATAGTAAATACCTTCTTTTGTTTGTCCGCCTACGAGAAGCTCGCCCCATGGAGCAATAACCATTGAGTGCCCGTCAAATTCATTGTTCGTGTCGCTACCGACACGGTTGATGCCGACAATAAAACACTGGTTCTCAATAGCTCTGGCCTGCAATAATAATTGCCAATGGTCCGTTCGTTTTGTCGGCCATTGAGCGGGTATAAACATGATTTTAGCGCCATTTAAGACGTGTGAACGAATCCATTCAGGAAAACGGAGGTCATAACAAATGACGCCGCCACATGTAACTTCGTCCAATTGGAAGATATTATTACTCTGACCGGGTTCCAAGTATAAATGTTCATCCATCAATTTAAAGAGATGAGCTTTATCATATTGTGAAATAATATTTCCGTTTCGGTCTGAAACATACATTGTGTTAAAGAACTTTCCATCTCTACTTGTAGCTACGGAGCCTCCGACAATATTTACAGCATACTTATTTGAAAGCCGTGTTAAAAATTGTTTTGTATCATTTCCGTTTTCGTCCGCAATTGTAGATAATTCCTTTAGATCATAACCTGTATTCCACATCTCAGGGAGTACTATAACATCTGAATTTTGTTTAACGGCCTCTGCAATTAGATTTTCAACTTTGGAGAAGTTAATATTTGGTTTACCGAGTGCTATATCCATTTGGACACATGCAATTTTCATTTTCCCACCGCCTCTAGACAAGTTTACTTAAAGATTATAGAATTTTAGATAAAAACTCAATCATATTGCAATATATTATTTTAATAAAGGTGGCTATTATGGAATATTCAGAGCGATTAAAGAAATTACCTGTACAATTTTTTTCTACACTAGTGAATAAAGTCAATAAAGCAATTGGAGAAGGGCGGGATATTATTAACTTAGGACAGGGGAATCCAGATCAACCGACACCTTCCCATATTGTCAAAGCATTACAAGAAGCTGGAGAGGACCCACAAACCCATAAATATTCTTTATTTCGAGGAATCCCTGAACTTAAAGAAGCTGCAGCAGCGTTTTACAAAAGTCAATATAATGTTGATATTGATCCCCATAAAGAAGTTGCTATTCTTTTTGGGACGAAAACGGGCCTTGTCGAACTGCCATTTTGTTTGTTGAATGAAGGGGATTTATTATTATTACCTGATCCTGGTTATCCTGATTATTTATCAGGGGTTGCTCTGGCAAATGTTCGCTTTGAGACCATTCCATTAGTAGCTGAGCATAACTTTTTGCCGAATTACAGTGATTTGACAGCTATTCAAAAAGAACAAGCGAAGCTTATGTATCTTAATTACCCGAATAATCCAACAGGGGCAACTGCAAATAAAGCCTTTTTTGAAGAAACGGTTGCTTTTGCAAAGGAAAATAATATTGCTATTATGCATGACTTTGCTTATGGAGCGATTGGATTTGATGGACAGAAGCCTGTTAGCTTTCTTGAGGTAGAGGGTGCAAAGGATGTTGGAATCGAAATGTACACCTTATCGAAAACGTATAATATGGCTGGCTGGCGTGTTGGATTTGCAGTTGGCAATGCTGATATCATTGAAGCAATTAATTTAATCCAAGACCATTTATATTGTAGTTTATTTCCCGCGGTGCAAAAAGCAGCTGTTGCGGCCTTAACTGGGGATCAAACATGTGTCGAAGAACTAGTTCAGCGATATGAAAGTCGCCGGAACACATTTATTTCGGCCTGTCGTCGTATCGGTTGGGATGTTCAAGAATCAACAGGGTCCTTCTTTGTTTGGCTTCCAGTTCCAACTGGATTTACGAGTGAAGAGTTTGCTGATTATTTATTAGATAAGGCGGATGTTGCTGTTGCAGCAGGAAATGGATTCGGTCAGTTTGGAGAAGGCTATATCCGTGTTGGACTGCTCTTAGATGAAGATCGTTTAATTGAAGCGGTAAATCGCATTGATAAATTAAATCTGTTTACTAAAGAAAGCTAAAAATCTATACAAATAGTATTTTTCGGAAAGAGTTCCAGAAGGTCCTTAAGATTTTCTTGGAACTTTTTTATTTTTCCTTTGTTTACAAATGCGTTTACAAGTTTGCGTAATTGTTTACAAATGTATACAAAAGTGAAAACATGTGTACAATTATGCATACACTTGTTTACAAATTTGTACACATGTTTATAAAACTGTACACATACTGATATATCAACATGTATACAGTTTGTGTAAATATGTAAACAATAATGTAGACAAGTGTGCATGTAAACAAAAAACGTTTACAATATTACATTTCTTTTTCTTTTCTCTTCATGTATTGAAAAAAACACCAATATTGTGTAATCTTAAAATCACACAATACATCTCTATCATTGTTAAAATTCTATTAAATGATATGAAAGTAAAGAAAGGATGTAACTGAATGAGTAAATCGAGGATTGCAGCTGTTGACGTAGGAAATGATTCAATTAAAGCTTTATTTGGAAATTTAGATTTTAAAATTAATATCCCTAATATTATGGCTATCGACGTGGAGGATCGCCCAGTAATTGGAATTGAGGAGCTAGATACCCAGGATCCCCTAGAAGGAATTCATGTTAAAGTACACTCTCCTGCACTTAAAGACAATAATGCGATTTATCGTGTAGGTACATTAGCAACGAAAAGCCATAATGCAACTGAATTAGACCCGGGAAGCAATAAATCAGAAGAAGATCAAACACTAGTGATGCTTTTTACGACGATTGCACTAGACGCTGTTAGAGAAGAAAATGCTGGGTTATTTCGCCGCAATGGAAATATCATTGATGCAAATTATACGCTTGGAACAGGTCTGCCACTTCGTGAGGTTAAAGAAGGAAGAGATGCGGGCTATCGTTCAAGATTACTCGGTAACGTCCACCAAGTTGAATTTTTAATCACACCAAAATATCAAGGCATTAAGGTTAATATTAAATTTGATGAATTAAAAGTATATCCAGAGGGCTTTGCGGCTTATATTAATCTTGTAATGGATAATAATTTAAATATTATTAATAAAGACCTAATTGATAAAAGAATGATTATTCAAGATATTGGAGGTTTATCTACTGATATTGCGGTAATTAAAAACCGAAAAGTAGATGATGATAAAGCGCAAGGATTTAATTTAGGAGTTTCTGAAGCGTTAGAAGAAATCAGAGATGAAATCAGAAGAAAACATGATGTTGTATTAGATAGTCGTAGAGATGTAGTAGAAATTTTAACGAAAAAACATGACCGCAATCATATCATGGTAAAGGGAAGTCGGACAAGTGTTCATGATATTACAGACCGCATTCTGTTGGATTTAGCGAAGAAACAATATCGTTTATTACGTAATACTTGGAAAAATAATTCCCAAACTGAAATTTGCTATTTCATTGGTGGAGGATCAAATGTACTAAAGGATTATTTAAAAACGTTAAATAATAATTTAGATGGCTATAATATTGATTTCTTTGAGGATGAAACGGAAAGCATCTGGATGATGGCAAATGCCTATTATAAACTAATTATGGACTTTGTTAAAAAGCAAGAAAAACAGCAGCAACAGCAACAGCAACAGCAACAACAGCAACACCAACACCAAAAGCCAAAAACGGATGAAGGTAAAAAACCTGTAAATACAAAATAAGGTGATATTAAATGAACAGGCCTTCTAAAAGTGAGATGAAGAGGGGACAAACGATTTCGTTTCGCATCCCCTCTGATACTCCTGATCACATATTAAAACAAATACAAAGGCTTAAGGAAAGTGAGCGCAGAAACTTTTCAAGCAAAATTGCAGAGTTTGTCCTGGAAGGCGTGAATAATGCCCATTCAGGTGAACGGGAACTTATTACCATCCCTCTCCCTAAGAAATTAACGAAGGCACAGAGGGACTGGTTAAAACATGAACATTCAGAAGCGATGCTAGGAAGCATTCTTTATCATTTAATCTCAGATCCAATACGAGCAACTGCATTATTGGCTTCGCTTAATAGTAACTCGATTAACATTGATGAGGCCCTCTATCTACAAGAGGAGGAAGTACCTCAATTATTAAACAGTGGTAGCCCTGAAGCAGCGCCGATGTTAGACTCTCAAGAAAATGAGCCACAATTGGATCCTTTTGACGTTGACGATATGGAAGATGACTTAAATGGATTTGATTGGGAAACGGCTAACCAAAGGAAAGAAGATCTTGAAGAAGTGGAAGATGAGGATTTTGATACAGATGATTTGCTAGGGGATTTTCTGGCTACTATGAATAAATAACAACATAATTAAATTCGCCCGTCGAATGAAGTTAAAAAGGTCCCTAGCGACATATGTCCAACTAGAGACCTTTGTTTATATAAAAACACTTTTATTAAATAACCCCTTGTGCAACGATTGCATTTGCTACTTTTAAGAAACCAGCAATGTTTGAGCCAACAACTAAATTACCTGGATGACCATATTCTTCGGAAGCTTTCATACTGTTACGATAGATATTGACCATAATTTCGTGTAATCTAGCATCGACTTCTTCAAAAGTCCAAGAGATTCTAGCGCTATTTTGCGCCATTTCTAATGCTGAAACTGCAACTCCGCCAGCATTTGCTGCCTTTCCAGGACCAAATAGAACGTCATTTGCTAAGAAAACCTCAATTGCTTCTAATGTTGAAGGCATATTAGCTCCTTCTCCAACAGCTTTAACACCATTTGTTACAAGGATTTTTGCAGAAGTCTCATCAAGTTCATTTTGTGTTGCACATGGTAAGGCGATGTCACACGGAATTAACCAAATGTTTTCGCAGTCTTCAAAGTAATCCGCACTAGGGTGTTCCTTTACGTATTCACTAATTCTCTTTCTTTCAACTTCTTTAATGCGTTTAATAGTAGCGAGATCAATGCCGTTTTTATCATAAATATAACCATTGGAGTCACTGCATGCGACAACTTTAGCACCAAATTCTTGGGCTTTTTGAATTGCGTAAATTGCTACATTACCGGAACCAGAAACGACTACTGTGCTGCCTTTGAAATCAAGACCTTTATCTTTTAACATTTCTTGAACAAAATATACCGTTCCGAATCCTGTAGCTTCTGTGCGGCCTAAACTTCCGCCAAAGCCGACTGCTTTACCTGTAAGAACACCAGCATGGAAGGCATTCTGAAGTCGTTTATATTGTCCGAACATATAGCCAATTTCTCTAGCGCCGACGCCGATGTCACCAGCTGGAACGTCTCTATCCGGGCCTAGATAGTTGTAAAGCTCCGTCATATAGCTTTGACAGAAACGCATGATTTCACCGTCTGATTTTCCTTTTGGATCGAAATCAGAACCACCTTTACCGCCACCGATTGGTTGGCCTGTTAACGAGTTTTTGAAGATTTGTTCAAAACCTAGGAATTTGATAATGCTGGCATTTACGGATGGGTGGAAACGTAAGCCGCCTTTATATGGCCCAATTGCACTGTTGAATTGAACACGGAATCCGCGGTTTACATGGACTCTGCCATTGTCGTCTGCCCAAGGGACTCTAAATGTAATCAATCTTTCGGGTTCAACGATGCGTTCAAGAACACCTTGTTCCATATAGTGTGGATGTTTATCAAAAACAGGAATAAGTGATTCTAAAATCTCTTTTACTGCTTGGTGAAATTCGGCTTCATGTGGATTGCGCTTTTTAACTGTTTCAAATACTTCTTTTACATATTTAGCGCCTTGAGTTTCTGTCATTGGTTTTGTTACCAAAAAGATCATTCCTTTCAAATAAACTGCTTTTCCTGTTATAGAAAAAGTAAATATTATGTTTTAAAACCAGTAGATTTTCATTTTACGCAGTGGTCTTAATGAATATATCGGTTTTATTTCCTCTTGTAAAATGATTAACAAACTTTGAGTTCTATTGTATATCATAGAACTATTATATTGCTTTTTAAGTAATTCAAACAATATATAATTTAGATTTAAATCATGCTAAAATGAGATTGATTGGAAAATGCAAAAGGTATGCACGAAATAAGTCGGGGTGTTTGAGATGGAGTTAAGACAAATTCAATATTTTATTGAAGTCGCAAAAAGAGAACATATGACAGAGGCAGCCAATCATTTGCATGTTGCCCAATCAGCTGTTAGCCGGCAGATCTTTAATTTAGAGTCTGAGTTAGGGGTAGATTTATTCGTTCGTGAAGGGCGTAATATTAAATTGACTCCAATTGGAAAGGTCTTTCTTGAGCAAGTGGAAGAGGCTATGACCATTTTAGAGAATGCTCAGAGAGAGATTGAAGAGTATTTAGACCCTAGCCATGGTACAATACGAATTGGTTTCCCGAGCAGCTTGGCAACCTATACATTGCCTGCTGCTTTATCAGCCTTTCGAGAACGGTATCCTGAGGTTAAATTTCACCTAAAGCAAGGATCCTATTATGATTTAATTGATCGTGTTGCAAAAGCGGAGATTGATATGGCCTTGCTTGGCCCTGTACCTATGAAGGAGAAAAAGGTAAAAGGAAGTATTTTGTTTTCAGAAAACCTTGTTGCGCTATTGCCAATGGATCACCCATTAGCAAAGGCCTCTACACTAAAGTTAAGTCAGTTGCGAGAAGATGGATTTATTTTATTCCCTGAGGGCTATATTTTGCGTGAAATTCTTCTTGAAGCTTGTCAGCAACAAGGATTTAGACCGACTGTTGCCTTTGAAGGGGAAGATATTGATGCAATTAGGGGCTTGGTTTCAGCAGGACTCGGAATTACGATTATTCCAGAAATTACGCTGATTGATGGACTTCCACGTGCAACTGTTAAAATTCCTATTGTTGAACCAAATGTGACCCGAACAGTTGGGATTATAACCCCAAGAGAACGGCAATTATTACCTACGCAAAATCTTTTTTATCATTTTGTGATTGATTTTTTTACGCGGTTGGATAAATTTCAAGATTAGATGAGTTCTATGTTAGCTAACCTTGACCTTTATAGTCTTACTTTCATTATGGAAGGAGAATGGTTATGAGTGAATTGAAGGCTTGTGGACATCATCATAGTTGTAATGATTCAGATAAGGCATGTGTCTCACTTGTTCCGATTTTTAATCATCTAGAGCCTGTACAAATGGACGAAATTATGAGGACTGTTCATTCAGCATCTTTTAAAAAAGGCGAAATCATTTATCGTGCGGGGGATGAATCTAATTCACTGTATATCGTGAATAGGGGGAAAATAAGAATTTACCGATTATCTGAGTCTGGTAAAGAACAGCTTGTCAGAATGTTAAATCCAGGGGACTTTACTGGCGAACTCGCGCTATTTCAAGATGGGATTCATGAAGCCTATGCAGAGGCCATTGCAGATACAGATGTTTGTATGATTAAACGTGAAGATTTACAGGAGTTTCTCTTGAAATATCCGTCAATCTCATTAAAAATTCTCACGGAGTTCTCTAGTCGCTTGCAGCAGGCTGAAAAACAAACAACCGTTATGGCAACCGAAAAGGTAGAAGCGAGGATTGCTTTGTTTTTGGTTGATTGTTCGGAGCAGTATGAAGGTGCACTCGAATTTGTGCTGCCAATGAGTAAGAAAGATTTGGCATCTTATTTAGGGACTACACCGGAAACGATTAGCCGCCGTTTGGCTGACCTTGAAGGACAGGGACTAATTAAACAAAAGCCAAAAAAGAAGGTTGAGATTTTGGATTTAGATGGGTTGCTGCTCGTCTAAGGTAAAACCAAGTCCTGAATAAAAAGCCAAAGAAAAGGGTCAATCGTGATTATATTTACATTAATAATCATGATTGACCCTTTTCTTATTTCCCATCATTAATGTATGATTCCTCCCCCGGTGCGTAGAAAGGCTAACCCAACTGTTAAGACCAGCATCATCAGCAAACAGAGAGTATCACGAGTATGCCAGCTTAATTGACGGAAAGTCGAGCGTTTTTCTCCAGACTGATAGCCCCTTACCTCCATTGCATTAGCTAACTCCTCTGAACGGTTTAAAGAGCCTACAAACAGAGGTAGAAAGATGGGTACTAGCCTTTTCATTTGTTGAAAGAGGTTCCCTTCACCGAATTCCGTTCCACGTGCTCTTTGCGCATCCATGATTTTCTGTGTTTCGTCAAGGAGATTAGGAATAAAGCGTAATGAGATTGAAAGCATAAGAGAAAATTCATCTACAGGGACTTTCAAAGCCCGTAAAGGACGTAAGAGAGAGTTAATTCCATCTGTTAAATCAATCGGCTTTGTCGTCAGCGTCACAACGGTAGAAATGAATACAATCATGACGAATCGGCAGAAAATAAAAACCGCATTTGTTAAACCAAAATAAGTAATGGTAATCGGTCCCCATTCAAAATACACATCTCCGCCCGATGTAAATAATACTTGTAAAAACACCGTGAATAAAATCAACCATATTAACGGCTTGACGCCGCGAATATAGGTAGCAATACTGACACTGGAAAGATACATAACAGCAAAGGTAAACAGCCAAAGCAAGACATAGGTTTGCCAGTTGTTAGCTAAAAATAAAACGAGAATAAAGTAAATACAGGCAACTAACTTCGATCTTGGATCAAGGCGATGAATCCAAGAATTTCCTGGAAAATAGCGACCTAAAATTAATTTATTCATACGAGACCCACCTCGATTAATGCATCTGCTAATTCCTCAACTGTCAAACAAACTCGATTAAATTTTACACCTGTTTTCATTTCGATCTCCAGCTGGAAACGTGTAGCATCAGGAGTGTCAAGGTGCCACTTCTTTATTTGTTTAAAGTCAGAAAAAAGCTCTAATACTGTACCGTGGTAGACAACGGTTCCTTTATCCATAACAATGACTCTTTCCGCATAGTCGACAACGTCTTCCATATCGTGAGTGACGAGGACAGTCGTCATGCCGCGCTCTTTATGCCATGAAGCGATTAAATCCATAATTTCCTTTTTACCAGAGGGATCGAGTCCTGCTCCGGGCTCATCTAAGACAAGAACATCCGGCTGCATGGCTAAAATTCCAGCAATGGCAACCCGTCGTTTTTGACCGCCTGAAAGGGAGAAAGGGGACTTTTCTAGGAATTCCTCTGATAAACCAACTTGATAAATCACTTTTTTTGTAATTTCCTTTGCTTCTTCTAATGAAACCCCAAAATTTAAAGGGCCAAAGCAAATATCCTTTTCAACCGTTTCAGCAAATAATTGTGATTCAGGAAATTGAAAGACCATTCCGACCTTTTGACGAATCGATTTTAGAGATGCTTTATTATTTTCTTGCTGAATTACATCTGAACCAATACGGACTTGTCCCTTGTTTTGGAATAAGCAACCCATTCATCGCTTTAAGTAAGCTCGATTTTCCGGAACCAGTATATCCAACGACTGCCGAATAAGAACCGGATTGAAGGCTGACGTCAACGTCACGCAATACGAACGGTGTCCGAATCGGTCCGACTAGATAATCCGCAGACACTTGTTCAAAGGTTACTTCCATAGCCAGTGCACCATTTCCGCTTCTGACATATAAGTGTGTGGAACTTTACGATTTCGTTTTAACAGGGTTCTCCGCAACTTTTCAGCAAAAGGAGGCTCTAAATTCTGTTCTTCTGAAAAGACATCCTTTGGTGTACCACTTTTAATGAGTTTTCCTTTATTCATCATCAAGATTCGATTAGCTGAGGCAGCTTCATTCATATCATGTGTAATCGATAGGATGGTGATCTCTTGGTTTTGATTTAATTCCTTCAATGTTTGGAGTAGTTCACGGCGGCTTCTTGGATCTAACATGACAAACGCCTCATCTAATACTAAGACATCAGGATTCAGTGCTAATGCTCCAGCGATGGCAACTCGTTGCTTTTGTCCTCCTGATAAATGTGATGGATCATGTAGTTTATATGAAGATAAACCAACCGTTTCAAGGGCTCGATCTACTCTTGATTTCATTTCTTTATAAGGCATGTTTAAATTTTCTAAACTAAATGCAACATCATCTTGGACACTTGTACCGATAAATTGATTGTCCGGATTTTGAAAAACCATGCCAATCCGGCGCCGTAATTCCCATTTGGAATCCTCATTCAATTCTTGACCAGCTATGGTGATCTTCCCCTTCTCTGGGGTTAATAGACCGACTAATGTTCTTGCTAGTGTGGATTTTCCTGAACCATTTTGTCCAACAATTGCCACCCACTCACCTTTATAAATCGTTAATGAAACATCTGATAAGGTCTCCGACTCTACACGTTGATCATATCGAAATGTTAGGTGTTCCACTTCAATTATTGGTGATTGCATGGGATGTGCCTCCTTAAACAATGAATGATACAACCATCATGGCAATAATCGATCCATTGATAAATACTAAATTTTTAATTGCGAGTGAAAAGGTCTCGGATTTAATCTGTCTTTTGTTAAATAAACTAATGTGTTTCGATACAGGTAAAATGATAAGAAGGGAGAGTAATAGAATAATTGGCAATATATTCAAAAGCACAGCCGCTAAAATGGCGATAAAGGAGCAGGCATAAAGCACATTATATAGTGTAACAGCTCGTTTTTTACCAATATAGTATGGCAATGTAAAACGTCGATTTTTGATGTCGTCATCTAAGTCACAAATATTATTGGCTAGCATAATGTTAGCAATCGTAAAGATACATGGCAAGGACACTAATAAAACCTCACCTAATAATATTAAATCAGCTTGTAAACCGATCATGCTGCCATTTACGATTAAATTTGCAATCCCATGATCATAGGCGTTGACATAAACGGTAAGGAATAAAATTCCGAAACCCATCGTAACTCCCGAAAAAACTTCGCCTAATGGAATTCGAGAAATAGGGACGGGTCCATACGTATAGAAAACTCCAATGATAAAGCAAAGAATTCCAATGAATAAAACTAATAGGTCGGTATTAAAAACTAGCCAAATCCCTAACCCCATTGCTGTAAATAGCATAGTAAAGATCGTGAGTTTTGCTAATCCGATTGGAATGTTGGCTTGTCCAATGATATTTTCACGTTTACGATATTCATCGGTTGTCGCCTTTTTATAGTCCATATAGTTATTAATGGCTGTAGTCGTTAAGTCAAAAATAAGCATTGCAAAAAAGAAAATAATTGTGTTGATTAGATCAAAAACTTCAAAGCGATAAATCACAAAAAGCAAGCCTACTAAAAATGGAAAAAGGCTGGCTACTTTTGTTTGCAGTTCAACAAAATTAAAAAATGTACGCAAAGACATCATCGTACCCCCTTAAGGTGTCAAAATTAATTGACTAACTCAAACTCATCGTTTGTAATTTGAAAAACCCCTTTTAATCCAGATGTAATATATACCTTTTTATCAAAAGTAATAAAGATAGCTTCAGCACCTTCAAACTGTTCAATAAATTTGAGCCCATCCTCTATTCCTTTTGAGTATAGGGAAGTAGATAGTCCATCTCCATCAACCGATTTATCAGAAATGATTGAAACTCCCGCAATCTCATTTTCAAATGGATATCCAGTGGTTGGATCTAGCAGATGGTGATACTTTTTACCTTCGACCTCAAGATAACGTTCGTAGACCCCAGAAGTTACAATAGATTTATCGGATTCTGGAATTTTACCTATCGTTTTTCCTCGTGCAATATCAATTCGAGGGTCTTGAATACCAACCGACCATTTACTTCCAGATGGATTGTTACCAACTACAATGATATTTCCACCTAAGTCCACAATAGCAGAGGTAATTTCATGTTCTTTCAATACATCAACAGCTTGATCCGCAATAAATCCTTTTGCAATAGAACCTAAATCCAACTGCATTCCTAGTCGAGTTAGATAAACTGTTTTTTCTTCGGAATTCAGTTCAACATCCTTATAATTAATAAGTGGTAAAACTGCATCAATCTCAGATTGATCTGGCTTACGGGCGTCAGGAAAGCCAATTCTCCATAAATTTGTTAGTGGTCCAATGGTAACCTCATAAGAGCCTTCTGTTTTAGTGCTAAAATCAACTCCGGCTTTGATGACTTCATAGATATCATCTGAAACTTTAACAGGCTCAATTCCAGCCTTTTTGTTTACTTCAGCAACTTCAGAGTCAGCAGCATCTTCCTCATTGACTGTAATAAGATCTGCTAGCCGTTTAATTCGATGGAACACAGGGTCTAAAACATCTTCCTTCCCTTTATCGTAAATCTTGATGGTTACGACCGTCCCCATAAGAAACTCAGTTCTCTCATAAGGGGGTGTAACGAACTTTTGATCACTTTTTTGCTTTTTCGCCTCCCCATTACAGCCAACGAAAACAGAGAGTATTAATAGAAATAATATGGAAAATAGAATGGTTTTCTTCATGATTATCAATACCTTTCATTTTCTCAATATAAACAAAGGCTTTAGAGTCACCTCTAAAGCCTTTGTGGTTCTGATGATGTTAAAAGGTGGCAATTATTATTATTATTATTGTCTTTCGAAAACGATATTGTCAATAACGATGGGAGTAGTATCACCTTTTTGTGCAGCATTTACTAATTGTTGCGCATAAAGAACGAATGTATGTGTAGAATGAGTCGCACCAGTTACAACTTCTACATCTCCAGGAGTTTGTTTTGCAACTAAATCTTCATTTAATGCAGGAATAAAGTCTTGTGGTCCAACCCCTGATTTTTCAGCCATCATTTTGTGGTACTCTTCGTCATCTACTTTTGATGCTCCATCTTCGTTTAAGTTGTCATAGTTAGATTCAGTAATTTTTCCGTCTTTAACAGTAATTTTGAATACGTTTCTCCAGCCGGTATTTCCAATGTTCTTTTCCTCTAATGAATACTCACCATCTTGTAATTCAGCAGCATTCGCAATTATAATTGGAGTTTTATCTCCAGCTTGTGCAGCTTGAATTAATTGCTGAGCATAGTTTTGGTAGCTATGGAAAGAATGAGTAGCCCCTGTCACAACTTCAACTTGACTTGGATCTTGTTTTTCAACTAATCCCTCGTTCAAAGCTGGGATGAATTCTTTTGGCCCAATACCAGCTTTTTCAGCCATCATTTTGTGGTATTCTTCATCATCTGCTTTTGATGCTCCGTCAGCGTTTACGTTATCATAGTTAGATTCAGTGATTTTTCCATTTTTAACGGTGATTGAAAAAGTGGTTTTATAATCATTTTTATATGTTTCTTCCTCTAATGTATAAGTTCCATCTTGTAATTCAGCACCAGCAAGTTTCTTAGGTGCATTCGTTTCTGTAATTGCTTCAGACTCAGTAGTTTCGGTTTCAGTAACTTTTTCTTGTGTTTCCTCAGTAGTTGCTTCATCATTTCCGCACGCCCCAAGAATTAACGCTAAAGACACTGCCATTGATGTTACAATTGTTTTTTTACTGAATTTCATTACTTTCATCCTCTTTTCTTATATTTTTCTCTCTTTCTGTGTATCCAAAGCTTTGTTTAATATTGTTCAATTAATCACAATCATTTAGCACCTTCATATTAACTGTTTTTATTAAAACTGTCTATAGCTTCTGACAGCTACTAATGACAAAGAAATTAATCTTTCTTCTATGGGAAGAACCTGATTTAAAGGGATAAAGTCGATATTTTTGCGATTTTAGGGAATGTTAAAGGCAAGTAAAATTCTTCGTGAATTTTTTGTGAACTTGTCGAAATTTGTTAATTTTTTATGAAAACCATAGACTTTATGCATAAACAGCTGTAATATATAGTTGTGGTTGTTCATTAATTCACAAATGGATTGTGAATAATAAGTCTTTATATATAATAATATATAATTTATCTTTTATCTTTTAATGAGGGGAATGAATAGTGTGGCAGAGAAAAAGATTGTTATCATTGGTGCAGGCTATGCTGGTGTTCATGCAGCCAAGAAACTAGCAAAAAAATATAAAAGAGACGAATCTGTTGAAATTACATTAATTGATCGACATTCATATCATACAATGATGACTGAACTTCATGAAGTAGCAGCCCATCGCGTTGAGCCAAATGATATATTATTTGATCTACGCAAATTATTTAACCGTTCAAAAGTAAAGTTAGTAACAGACAATGTAACAAAGGTTGACCATGAGAAAAAAGTAGTTACAACGGAAACAGGTACTTTTTCATATGATTATTTAGTTTTAGGAATGGGCGCAGAAGCAAATGACTTCGGTACACCTGGTGTTAAAGAACATGGCTTTACTCTTTGGTCTTGGGAAGATGCTGTGAAATTACGCAGACACCTTGAAGAAACTGTTCGCAAGGCAGCAACGGTTAAAGATGATGCAAAACGTAAAGCGATGCTAACCTTCACTATTTGTGGTTCTGGTTTTACTGGAATTGAAATGGTTGGGGAACTTGTTGAGTGGAAGGTTCGCTTAGCGAAGGATAATAAGATTGACCCAGAAGACTTTACATTATATGTAATTGAGGCTGCTCCAACCATTTTAAATACGCTTAATCGTAAAGATGCAGATAAAGCGGAAAAGTATTTAGTGAAACAAGGTGTAAAAATCCTTAAAAACTCAGCAATCGTTGAAGTAAAAGCTGAATCTATTTCGTTGAAATCAGGAGAGGAAATTCCAACACATACGCTAATTTGGACGGCTGGAATTAAAGCAAATTCTGATACAGAAGATTACGGAATGACAAGTGGACGTGCAGGTCGTTTAATTGTAAACGAATACATGGAAGCTGATGGGTTAAAAGACACTTATGTTGTCGGGGATTTAGCTTATTATGAAGATGATGGAAAGCCGATTCCACAAATCGTTGAAGCCGCCGAACAAACAGGTGCAACGGCTGCAAAAAACATTATTGCTGAAATTAGTGGTGGAGAAAAGACGGTATTTAAAGGGAAGTATCATGGAACGATGGTATCAATCGGTGGTCGTTATGGTGTAGCTGATCTTAGTGGGATCCATTTAAGTGGTTGGTTAGCAAACTTTATGAAGCACATCGTTAATATTTACTACTTCTTGACGATCGGCAGCGGTTATTATATTTGGCAGTATATTAAACATGAGATTTTCCATACGAAGGATAAACGAAATATCTTCCGTGACGTCACGACTCGTTACGGTAATGTGATTTGGACATTTCCAATTCGACTATATCTTGCTTGGTTTTGGATTGAAGAAGGCGGAGCTAAGATTTGGGGAGCTACAAAATGGGAAACGAAAGACTTATTCAGTGGGCTTGGATCAGATTCTTGGATCGTTGATAAGTCTGTCAAAATGCCATTCGAATGGTTACAAACAGCGACAAGTGGCGCTAGTGAATGGGCGGCTGAGGGCGGAGCTGAAGCTACTGCAATTGCACCACCAATTTTAGACAGTATGCCTAGTTGGTTTGCGGCTATTATGAAGCTGATGATGCCGAATGCTGATGTTGCAATCTTCATGCAAGGGTTTGTTGGTATCTTTGAATTTGCTCTAGGTATCTGTATTCTTTTGGGCTTATTTACTTGGTTAGCAAGCTTTGCGAGTATTGCAATGCTCATGATGTTTACTTTAACAGCAATGCTTGGCTGGGATAAATTCTGGGCATTACCTGCATCTTTTGCAGTGATGAACGGCGCCGGCAGGTTCTTAGGTCTTGACTATTATGTATTACCATTCCTAGGCAAAAGGTTAGGTAACTGGTGGTATGGAAAAGAACGTGCTATTTACAAAGATCATAAAAAGTGATAAATAATAGTGAATAGCTCGAAGCGTGAAGCTTAATGTTTCACGCTTTTCTTATCTTCATTGAATACATACATTATTTAAGATGAATCGATCCCCAGCCGCTTTTCAACTTCATGTGGCGGACGAATGGGATAAAAGGGTGGGGGAAAAGACATGCGGACATTCTCCAATATGATTAAACCTTGGGATATTATTATTACTCTTTTGTTAGTGCTGCTTTCTTTTCTTCCGATTGTTATTTTTAGCTATCAACAAGCAGAAAGAACAGCGGATATCGCAGAAACTGGAGTGCCGCAAACGGTTGCGGTTATAACAGTCAATAATGAAGAAGTACGGAGAGTTACTTTAACGGGAAATACTGAAGATGAGGTTTTTGATATCTTTACCGGATGATGATTACAACACAATCGAGGTTCGTGGGGAAAAGATTCGAATTAAAGGTGCCAGCTGCTATGATCAAGTATGTGTTCAATTTGGCTTTATTTCGAAGCCGGGTGAAACGGCCGTATGCCTGCCGCATAAGTTAGTTGTCAAAATTGAATCTATAGCAGGGGAGAATCCTGATGAGCTGATCATTAGTTCATAACGATCTCAATAGAAGTGGAAATGAAAGGGAGTTTTGACCGTGACGAATAATCAGCGCCTCGTTTATATTGCTTTGCTAGCAGCGCAGGCTGTTATTATTAGCTTGATTGAACGAGCCATCCCTTTTCCGTTTGCATTTGCTCCAGGTGCGAAGCTTGGATTAGCCAATATTATTACCTGTATGGCTTTATACACACTTTCTGTAAAAGATACAACAAAAGTTGTCATGGTTCGTTTAACACTAGCTGCCTTATTAGGAGGAAATTTATCTTCCTTTATGTATAGTACTTCAGGTGCGATATTAAGTTTAGTAGGAATGCTAGTCGTTAAACAATTAGGGCCATCAAGAATCAGCTTAATTGGTGTGAGTGTCGCAGGTGCCATTATGCATAATATTGGGCAATTACTTGTTGCCAGCTGGATTGCGCAAACATGGACGGTGTTATTATACTTGCCTGTTCTCTCCTTTATTGGGATCCTTTCAGGAATTGCAATTGGGATTATTGCTAATTATTTATTAACCCATGTTGAAAAATTAGTTTATTATCGCTATCTTCAAGAATAGTTTATTTGGATTTGAAATAAATAGTAAAATACGGACTCTGAAAGGGTTAGTTTCAGAGTCCGTATTTTTTATTCCTTGTTTATCCTTAAACCTTCTGCTTCAATAAGTCTAACAACCTCAACAATTACTTCAGTTGCTTTGACCATATTATCTACGGAAACATATTCAAATTTACCATGAAAGTTTTCTCCGCCCGCAAAAATGTTTGGAGTTGGTAATCCCATAAAAGAAAGCTGTGAACCATCTGTGCCGCCGCGAATTGGTTTTACAATTGGCTTAATACCAAGGTTCTCCATCGCCTTATAGGCAACATCAACAATTTCTTTCACAGGTTCGATTTTCTCCCCCATATTATAATATTGATCATTCATTTCTAAATGAACGCATTCATTCCCGTATTTCTTTTGTAAATTTTTTACGATGTTTTTTACAGTTTCTTTTCTCTTCTCAAATAATTCCCGGTCATGATCACGGATGATATAGTGAAGATTGGTTTGTTCAACCTCCCCTTGGAATGAAAGTAAATGATAAAATCCTTCGTATCCTTCTGTTTGTTCTGGAACTTCATTAGCAGGCAAGCTGCTATGAAAGTCCATGGCGATTTTCATCGAATTAACCATCTTTCCCTTTGCGGTACCCGGATGGACATTCGTTCCATTAAACGTTAGTTTTGCAGCAGCAGCATTGAAACTCTCATACTCTAATTCACCAAGCGGTCCACCATCCATCGTATAGGCAAAGTCCGCATTAAAGGCTTCAACATTAAATTTATGTGGGCCCCTACCGATTTCCTCATCGGGCGTAAAGGCTACTCTCACTTTTCCATGTTTGATTTCCGGGTGTTTTACTAAATAATCCATTGCTGTCATAATTTCAGCGATGCCAGCTTTGTCGTCAGCGCCAAGCAAGGTTGTTCCATCCGTTGTAATTAACGTATGGCCTTTATAATTCGCTAATTCCGGAAAATACTCTGTCGAGAGAATGGTTTGTGACTCTTTATTTAACACAATATCGTGGCCATTATAGTTTTCGATGATTTGTGGGTTAACATTTTTACCAGTAAAATCAGTTGCTGTATCAACATGGGCTAAAAAACCGACCGTTGGGATTGGTCCTTCCGTATTTGCGGGCAGCGTTGCCATGACATAACCGTTTTCATCAATGGTTACTTCCTCAAGGCCGATCGTCTTTAATTCTTCTACTAACATGTTGGCAAGTGTTAGTTGGCCGATGGTTGTAGGGCAAGTCTCTGCCTCAGCATCGGATTGTGTGTCTACTCTTACATATCTCGTAAACCTTTGAATGATCTCATCTTTCAAATGAACTCAGCTCCTCTGAATAAATGCTATGATTATTCATATTCACTTCAACAGCTTTTCACTAATAAATGTAAAATATTCCAAATTTAAGTTTATCATAGTTGTTGAAATACTAGAAAAGAGAACATGCTTTTTATTTTACAATTTGAAAAGAAAGATTTAAGGTAGAAGTAGAATATAGATAGAAAGGATGAAGAACATGTATGATATCGTTATTATTGGCGGCGGCCCCGCTGGTGGAAGTGCGGCGCTATATACGGCGAAGGCTGGCAAGAAAACGCTTCTTCTTGATGCAAATAAAAGCATGACGGCTAGAGCTCTAATGTTAAATCACTATGGGGTTGAGGAAATTACTGGCCCTGATATGCTTGAAATTGGCAAAAAACAAGCAGCAAAATTTGGAGCAGAAATTAAAGAGGAATCAGTTGCAAATATTACCGGAGAAGCTGGAAACTACACGATCGAAACTGAAAGTGGCGCAACATACCAAGGGGCTCATGTTATTCTTGCAACCGGTGCAGTGGCAGCGCTTGCTGAAAAGTTAGGTCTTGAAACGAAAGACCATAGAGAGCCTAGAATGAAAACAGCTGTTGTTACAAATGCTGAAGGTGAAACAAATAAAAAGGGAATTTGGGCAGCTGGGGTTATTGCTGGCGTAAGTGCACATACGATTGTAACGGCTGGTGACGGCGCCCGTGTCGCGATCAATGTTTTGAGTGAAATTAATGGCGAGCGTTATGTTGACCATGATGTTTTAAAATAATGAAATCTTTATAACAAAGTCTTGTCAACAGTTGACAAGACTTTTTTTATAGGATAAAAGTGAGATATCAATTGACATTCATGGGGCGATGACATTGGAGTTAGGAAAACGAGAAATTGGCAAAATTGTTGAAGTTTGTATGCTTGCTGGTGAGATTATGTTAAAAAGCGGCGCGGAAACGGCCAGAATCGAAGATACAATGAAGAGAATGGCTTCGGCCTTTGGTTTGCCTGATTCGCAGAGCTTTGTCCAGCCGACAGGCATTTTTTTCTCTGCGAATCGAGCTGACCGAGTTAAGTTAATTAGAGTGGTCGATCGCTCAACTGATTTAGAAAAAATCGGCATTGTAAATGGAATTTCTCGAAGAATTAGTGAGGGGAAAATGACAGTGGATCAAGCCCTTTCAGATTTAAAAGAGATTGCTCGTCTTGATCTCTCTTACCCGTTTTGGGTACAAATACTAGCGGCATCACTAGTTAGCGGCTGCTTTTTAATTATGTTTAGGGGGGGATGGGGTGATTTCTTACCTGCTGTGATTACTTGTGCTATTGGACATACTTTATACATTTATCTACATAAATTCATTAAAGTAAAGTTTTTCGCAGAAGGAGCGGCATCCTTTGTGATTGGCTTGCTCACTGTGGTGGCCGTTTGGAGCGGTTGGGGTACAGAAATGGATAAAATCATCATTGCCTCTCTTATGACACTTGTTCCAGGGGTTTTAATCACAAACGCTGTCCGCGACTTGATGGATGGGCACTTTGCTTCTGCGCTAGCGAAAGGATCCGATGCATTTTTAACGGCCCTTTCCATTGGGACGGGAATAGCAGTTGTTGTTGGCTTTGTTATTAAATTTTTCTAGAACAGCTAGGGATATCTAGAGGAGAATTCTCAAGACGTTCATCAAAAAGAGATTCTGAAACATAGAGATGTGAGGGGATATACATGGTCATTCAACAGCTTATTACTAGCTTCATTGCTTCTGCTGCCTTTGGGGTATTGTTTAACGTCCCAAAAAACCGACTGATTCAAGGCGGACTTTCTGGTATGATTGGCTGGATTTGTTACTTTCTGCTTGTAGAAAAAGGAGCGGATTCAGTTATAGCGACATTATTTGCAGCGATTATTATTGGAATTGTCGGCCAAATCTTTGCAAGAATCTATAAAACTCCAGTGATTATTTTTAATGTTGCCGGAATTATTCCGCTCGTTCCAGGGGGAACTGCCTATGATGCAATGAAGCACTTTGTCTTGAATGACTATAGTACGGCAATTCAGTTGCTGCAAAGGCATTCATGATTTCGGGTGGAATTGCGGTTGGACTTGTCTTTTCAGAAGTTTTGAAGCGGACCATGTTAGAAGTAAGAAAAACGAGTCGCAGCAGGACGGAAGAATAATGGGATTGTCATTGATTTTTCGGTATTGGTTATCCTAATAGGTAACCAATAAAGGCAGGTGCGACATGGATTATGAATGTATTATTGTAGGTGGCGGGATTGCTGGTTTGCAAGCTGCGATACAGCTGGGCAGGTATATGCATGAGGTGTTGGTTATCGATTCGGAGGATGGACGTTCAACCATTTGTAACAGTTTTCATAATATTTTAGGATATCCGGATGGGGTGAGCGGACAGCACCTTCGTGAAATCGGCAAAAGACATGCGGAAGGGCTCGGAATCCAATTTATAACGGATAAGGTGGAGTGGGTTAAAAAGGAAGAAGACGGTTTTCAACTAGGGACGTCTTTAGCGTTAACCTTTTCAACAAAGCGGATCCTATTGGCGACGGGTGTGATGGACCGGATTCCCTCCTTTCCTGAATTAAGACCCTGTCTAGGAATTAGTGTATATGTTTGTCCTGATTGTGATGGATATGAAGTCAAAGATAAACGGACGATTATTATGGGCTCAGGCCGGACTGGTGTGGGAATGACAAAGACATTATCTTATTGGACAAAGGAATTAATCTACATCAATCATGAACAAAAACCGATTGAAGATCAAGATAAAGAATGGCTGAAGGAGCAAGGAGTCCAATACATAGAAAGTTCAATTAAGAGTGTCATTGCCACAGATTCTGTATTCCAGGGAGTATGCCTTGAAGATGGCAGCACTATCCATGCTCAGCACGGGTTTGTCGCCTTTGGTGGCAACGAGGTCCGATCACAGTTGGCAAAACAACTCGGAGTAGAATTGTTGGAAAATAAACATATGCTCGTTGATCCCCGTTCGAGGATGACGAATGTTCCAGGAGTATGGGCTGCCGGAGATGTCGTGGCCCATTCTGAACAAGTTACAATCGCAATGGGAGAAGGATCGCAAGCTGCGATTTGGATTCATAAGGACATATTAAAAGAAAAAAAAGATCCTTCATGAAGGGTCTTTTTATATTTTCTCAATAGGCACTCACCCATTCCATACAAGTAGCATACCGTAAAAAGAAGAGAGTTTCATGAATTGTACAGTATGTGAAGGAGGACGTGTTTGTGTCAGGTAAAATTATTCGTTATTTTGCTGGTGGAAATACTGCACAAGGATTTTACAGCCTGTTTGATTGGAGTTTAAAAGACCTTGATCGGATCTTTATCTTAAAAGGCGGCCCGGGTACAGGAAAATCAACGTTAATGAAGAAGATTGGCAGCGATTGGTCCAATAAAGGGTATGACATCGAATTTTTACATTGCTCATCAGACCCGGATTCTGTGGATGGCGTGATTATCCCTGAACTTAAGGTTGGGGTTGTAGACGGAACGGCACCGCATGTTATCGAACCTAAATTACCCGGTGCGGTGGAAGAGTATATCAACTTGGGCGAGGCATGGGATTCTAAAGGATTAGCCTCTAGAAAAGCAGAAATAATAGACTTATCAAAACAAGTAAGCGAATCTTTTCAGAATGCATATCGATCTTATGGGGAAGCCCTGAAGGTGCATGATAAGTGGGAGAGGATTTATTTTAAAAATATGAATTTTGCAAAGGCAAATGAACTCACTCTAAATTTAATAGCCGTCTACTTTGGTGAGATTACTTTAAATAAGCCTGCTAAAATTCAGCATCGTTTTCTAGGGGCAGCTACACCGATTGGAGCCGTTGATTTCGTTCCAAATTTAACAGAAGGCCTTAAAAAACGCTATTTTATTAAAGGGCGCCCTGGTTGTGGGAAATCAACGATGCTAAAGAAAATCGCAGCTGAGGGTGAAAAGCGCGGATTTGATTTAGAAATATATCATTGTGGTTTTGATCCTGAAAGTTTGGATATGATTATTATTCGAGAATTAGGAATTGCGATTTTCGATAGTACAGCCCCACATGAATACTTCCCAACCCGTGATAGCGATGAAATTATTGAAATGTATGGAACGATTATCGCAGATGGGACAGATGAACGGTATGAACAGGAAATTAAAGAATGCCAATTAAAATATAGAGAGAAGATGGATCAAGGAACAGCTTTTTTGGCAAAGGCGAAGTCATTAAGAGAAGAGCTTGAAGCTATATATATTGAAAATATGGATTTTACTATTGTAGAAAAATTTAAGCAACGAATTCAAAATGAAATTGATTTTATTTCCCAGGGAAACTAGGATAAGGGGTGTATATAAAGCCATGTTTAATGTGGCTTTATTTCTTTTGGGAATACGTACAAGCAATTATGAAACGGAGGTTCGTATATGGAGAAAGATTATTTAATTGTATTAACATATCATTTTTACAGCCAACGCAATCAGGAATTAGCTGGGCCGATGGCTAAATATATGAGAAATCGATTTCCATTTTTAGGGATTAAAAAACCTGAAAGAACAAAATTGTTGAGATTATTTTATGACCAGACAGGAATTTTAAAAGAACCCTTTAATCCTAAATGGGTTCAAACCTTATGGGGACAGGAAGAAAGGGAATTTCAATATGCTGCTCTTGATTATTTAGAACGTTCATTGAAAAAATTAGATGGGACACATATTAGCCTCATGGAAGAATTAATCACAACAAAATCATGGTGGGATACGGTTGACACGCTGGCGACGAAATCGGTTGGTGCTATTGCTCGTAAGTCACCGAATGTGATTACTGAAAAGGTTGAGGAATGGGCATATGGGGAGTACCTTTGGTTAAGGCGGACAGCAATTCTTTTTCAGTTGAAGTATAAAGATGAAACAAATGAGCCCCTTCTATATCGCTATATCGAGCAAAATGCGGATAGTAAAGAATTCTTTATTCAAAAAGCAATTGGATGGGCTCTGCGTGAATATTCTAAGACGAACCCAAAGTCTGTTGGGGAGTTTATTGAATCTTGTCCATTGGCGCCACTTAGTATACGGGAAGGTAGTAAGTACTTAAAATAAGCAAAAACTGGGGAGGAAAAATAATCAAAAAAAATTAATACTTTCCAATGGAATTTTTACATAATCTTTAGGTATAATGAGTATCAAAATAGTTAATTCTTATAAGCAGAAGCGTTAAAATAATTGCAAGAGGATTGACTTCTAATTTTTTTAATCAAGGTGTGCTTGATTTGAGATTCAGGAGGGAGAAGAGTCCATGGTGGAAAAGAAAGAATTAGAGTTTGAAACAGTAGGAAATTTATTAAAAACCATTCGTATCAAGTTGGAATCTATGCCAGTAAGAAATAGTAAAATTATGAAGAGTCCTGAAGTCCTGGATACACTTGAGAACTTGCTCGTTAAACAACAAGACAAGTTAGCAATTGAAAAGCTCGTTACTTTTCTCGCTTCAATCACATTAGCGCCAATTAAAAAGGAAGTCAATTTGTTAAAACAACATTTGAAAAATGGTATATAGACTTTTAACATAACAGCAAAAAAAGGGAAGTCAATGGCTTATGATTATGCCATTTGACTTCCCTTTTTTGATCAATCTTTAAATGGATAAACCCAAAACCGCTCAAAGTTAATTCGCGTTAAGACATCAGGATCCTCTTGTTCGTAATTCTCTTTTAAACCAGCCACCATCAATTGGGCTTGTGATTGATGGGCAAGGAGAGCAGCGATTTTTTTCTCGGCAAAAGCGGATACGTCATATACAATATCAGCTTGGCCAATTTCTTCTTCACAGCCATTGGCAAAAGCAATGGTGTGGAGTTTAGGCCGCACATTTGGTGCTATTCGTTCGACCGCTTTCACGACTGCTGCACCCGTTGCATCGTGATCAGGATGAACAGCATAGCCTGGATAAAAGGAAATAACGAGTGAAGGGTTTACTTCCTTTATAATCGCAGTAATATCTGCAACGATCTTCTCTTCGTCCTCGAACTCAATCGTTTTGTCTCGATATCCTAACATTCTCAAATCTTGCAGGCCAATTGCTTTTACTGCGTTTTTAAGTTCCTCTTTACGGATTAATGGCAGGGATTCTCTTGTTGCAAAAGGAGGGTCGCCTAAATTCCTCCCCATTTCACCAAGTGTTAAGCATGCATAGGTGATAGGAGTTCCATTTGCAATATGGGCTGCCATTGTTCCAGATACGCCAAATGCTTCATCATCAGGATGCGGGAAAACTACTAAGACATGTCGTTCTTTTTCAATTTCCATATTAAGATGCTCCTTTCCTTATGAAAATGGTGTTAGGCTAATCTCAAGACAAACGGCGAGTTTACCTTGATAATCGTGCCCCGCTAATAATAATCGATCAAATTCGTCTACTTCAAAGTGAGTAATTCCCTCAGCATAAATCCATCCAATCGGTAATTTTAAGCCAATACGATAAGGCCCATTTCCAGCAATTTTTCCTCTTTCATATTGAACAAGTGCATTGCGTATGTAGGCTCCGGAGTTAAAGAAACCTTCATCAAAATGAGAAGCATAAGCACCACTTGTCGTTTCAAGATGAATGTAAACTTCTTTGTTCGCAAATCGTTCTAATTCGCTTTGAACTGCTTCTAGGACGACTGGTTCCATAAAGACAAACCTCCTTTTAAATCTTTTATATGAAATTAGGCTAGATGTTATAAATAAGAAAATGAATATTTCCATCATACTAAAGATGAAATAAAAATGCGATATTTTCGTTTATTGGTATTTGAGTGAAGCGAATCGTTGCAAGTGATAGTATTTTCAAATATTAGTCACAATTGCCTTTTTAAATGTGATTTATGTTACTGTTGGAAACTTAACTAGGTATTAACATAAAGACAGGTGGAAATAGATAATCGTTATTTTTCACTATGATTAGTTTAATAGTTATTATTTTTTCATATTAAAGGTTAAGCGGAATTTATAAGAAATATAGGTTGGATAGGTATGTTTATAGAAAAGCATTAGTAAGCGCTTCCATTTTATTTTTCTATGATTAATACCTATTTTATAACTCGTTTCATTTCTAAATGAAAGAGGTGGATGGAATGAATCACAAGGGATGTCCGGAGGAATATCCCATTCTCCTAAAGGTAAATGGGTATGAAGTAGCGGTATTTCAGTTAACCAATCGAGATTTGGAAGATTGGGCATACGGTTATTTATTTTCAGAAGGGTTTATTGAAAAAGCAGAAGATATTATCACGCTTATGGTAGATAAGGAGTATAGAGAAATCCGCGTTGAATTGAGCAATGGTATTGATACAGAAAAAATGTTAAATAAGAAGAAACATTACACAGCAGGGTGCGGCAGAGGCGTAACCTTCTTTTCTATGACAGATGTGAAGTTGTTTAACAAAGTTTCAAGCAATCAAACGTATCGATTAAGTTATTTATTGAAAAAACGAGCAGAGTTTGCCAAAAAATCGCCATTATACCTTGAAACAGGTGGGATGCATGGGGCCTGTATTCTTGGTGAATCTGGAACTATGGTTATAAGAGAAGACATCGGCCGTCATAATGCGGTTGATAAGGTAATTGGTTATGCGGTAAGAAATCATTACAACCCAGAACCACTTGTTCTACTTACAACAGGCAGGATCTCTTATGAAATGTTATCAAAGGCGGCGAAATTTGGCTTTGGAATTGTCGGCTCTAGAACAGCAGCAACAAAGCAGGCGGTTCAATTAGCCAAGTATTTGAATATAGAAGTTGTTGGATATTTGCGAGGGAAAGTGGCCATTACCTATACATCTAAAGGTAGGGTTATCAATGATGTAAGCGATTGCGAGAAAAGGGAGACTCAACCAAATTCTATGATTTTATCATAGAATGATCGTCAGAGATAATTGCTGGTGATTACCCAAAGGATTTGCAAAAAGAATTTACTAAGTTAGGAGGAAGAAAAATGGAAATAACCAGAAGAAAGTTTTTAAAAATCTCTGGTGCCATGGCAGCGACTCTAGCGATTGCGGAGCTTGGGTTTGACGACATATCCGCAAAGGCAAAAGCAAGCACATTTAAAATTGCTGAGTTAACACCAACTCCGACAATTTGCCCGTATTGTTCAGTTGGCTGTGGAATTCTAGTATATGCTAGTAAAGATGATGTGATCTACACAGAGGGGGATCCAGATCACCCAATCAACGAAGGAACATTATGTAGTAAAGGTACTACCATTCGTCAACTTTACACATCAGAAAAACGTGTAACAACACCGTTATATCGTGCACCAGGCAGCAATAAATGGCAAGAAGTAGACTGGGAATTTGCATACGATAAAATCGTTAAAAATATTAAAGAATCACGTGACAAAGGCATGATTCATCAGGAAAACGGCGTTGTCGTTAATAGATTAGACAATATCGCTTACCTTGGCGGAGCTGCTTTAGATAATGAAGAGTGTCACCTAAACCATAAATTATTCCGTGCAGGACTTGGATTGTCGTTCATTGAACACCAGGCTCGAATATGACATAGTTCAACGGTTGCCGGTCTGGCACCTACATTCGGTCGTGGCGCAATGACAAACCACTGGAATGACCTTCAATATGCAAATGTTTTATTAGTATTAGGATCAAATCCTGCAGAAAATCATCCAATTAGTTTTAGGTGGATTTCTAAAGCACAACAAAAAGGTGCAAAATTAATTACAATTGACCCCCGTTATACAAGAACAGCACAAATGTCAGATGTTTATGGACAACTTCGTTCAGGTACTGATATTCCGTTTGTAGGCGGGATGATCAATTATATTCTAGAAAACAACCTTTATCATAAAGATTATGTTGTTAACTATACAAATGCTGCTTTTATTGTCGGAGATGATTACAACTTTGAAGACGGTATGTTTAGCGGTTATGATGAAAAAACCAGAAAATATGACAAGGAAAAATGGGCCTATAAGTTAGATGAAGAAGGAAATATGTTAAAGGATCCGACTTTACAAGACCCTCGATGTGTCTTCCAATTACTAAAGAAACATTATTCTCGTTATGATGTTGATACAGTTTGTGGAATCACAGGTACAGATAAAGATACGTATTTAAAAGTTTGTGAGACTTATAGTTCAACTGGTGCGGTTGGTCAGGCCGGAACCATTCTTTACGCAATGGGTGGAACGCAGCATACAGTAGGTTCTCAAAACATTCGTATTTACGCGATGCTTCAATTGTTATTAGGGAATATTGGTATTTCCGGAGGCGGTGTTAACGCACTGCGCGGCGAATCAAACGTTCAAGGTTCAACAGACTTTGGTCTTCTTTACCATAACGTACCTGGATATATGGATGTACCAAGCTCGAATGATACAACGTATCAAGGCTTTCTTGATCGGATTACACCAGATACAGGATATAAGACAAACTTTCCTAAGTTTTACACAAGTATGTTGAAATCCTTCTATGGCGATTATGCAACTGCTGAAAATGAATTTGGCTATCACTATATGCCAAAAATTACAGCTGGAAAAAACTATTCTTATTTAAGATTGTTTGATGCAATGTACAATAAAGAGCTAGAAGGAATGATTCTTTACGGGTCGAATCCGGTCGTTGGCGGACCTAACTCTTTTCAATCACAAAGATTCACTGGCAAATTTAAAGTGGATGGTTGCGATTGACTTAATGGGAAACAGAAACAGCTGCATTCTGGCAAGAAGAGGCAGGGGCAGATCCTGCATCGATTCAAACAGAGGTTATCTTCTTACCAGCATGTTCTTCCTATGAAAAGGATGGTTCTGTTACAAACTCTGGACGTTGGATGCAATATCGTTGGAAAGCCATTGATCCGAAAGGACGATTCGAAAGCGGACTTAGAAATTACGCATGAAATTGCACTTCGCCTGAAAGAGGCTTATGCCAACAGTACAAAACCAGAAGATGAGCCTATTAAGAAATTAACATGGAATTACGGTCCAGGGCATCATCCTGATATTGATTTAGTCTGTCGAGAAATTAACGGCTATGACGCTGTAACGAAACAACAAATTGATGGTTTTGGTAATTTGAAAGATGATGGCTCTACAGTTTGTGGAAACTGGATTTATTGTGGCTTCTATCCAGAGTCAGGAAATAAATCGATGAATCGTGACAATAAAAACGAAGGCATGAGCAACTTCTTAGGTTGGGCTTATGCATGGCCTATGAATAGACGGATTTTATACAACCGTGCAAGTGCTGATTTAAATGGTAAAGCATGGAGCAAGGACCGTGTGGGTATTCAATGGGATGCTGTACAGGGTAAATGGGTTGGTTATGATACACCAGACTTTGCAGCAACAAAAGGTCCAGAAGACCCAACATTCAACGATCCATTTATTATGCAGGAATCAGGTAAGGGAGACATATTCTCGGCAAAAATGAATGAAGGCCCATTTCCAGAACATTACGAACCATGGGAATTCCCATTAGAGAACCAGATTTCCAAAACTCAATTCAACCCAGCTGTTCAATTTGGTGAAAAGAAATTAGAGGCAAAAGGTGAATTTGAGGATTACCCAATTATTGCTACAACCTATCGTGTGTCTGAACACTGGCAAACGGGTTCAATGACACGAAATGTGCCTTGGCTTGCTGAACTTGTTCCACATATGTTTGTCGAAATTAGTGAAGAATTAGCAAAAGAAAAAGGCATTTCAAATAAAGATAGAATTATCGTTTCTAGCGCACGTGGAGAAATTGAGGCTTTTGCAATGGTCACAAAGCGTTTTAAACCTTACAAATTAAAAGGAAAAACGGTACACCATATCGGTATGCCATGGCAGTTTGGTTATAAGGGCATTGCAAAAGGTGAGCCTGCAAACCGATTAACCCCACATATTGGAGATGCGAACTCCTTTATTCCGGAATATAAAGCGTTCCTATGTGATGTTAGGAGGTCGAAATGATGGGCGAGTTTGTAAAGTTTGTTGATGTAACGAAATGTGATGGCTGCCGTGCTTGTATGGTTGCTTGTAAGAACTGGAATGACCTTCCAGCTGAGCCTGAAGAGTTCCATGGAAGTATTCAATCACATGAAGCCTTGACAGCCAATACTTGGAATATTATTACGTATGATGAGCATGAAAGAGCAGATGGTGGTTTTGACTGGCTGTTCCGTCATGCGGCCTGTTTACATTGTGCGACTGCTGGGTGTGAATTAGCATGTCCAGAAGATGCAATCAGTCATACAGAATTTGGTTCAGTTGTAATTGACTCATGATAAATGTGTCGGTTGTGGATACTGTGTTCAAGGTTGTTACTTTGATGTAATCCAACTTGCAACTTATCAAGATAAAAATGGGAAAGAGTATCGTTTAGCTCAAAAATGTGATCTTTGTACAAGCCGTCTTGAAAATGGGAGACAACCTGCATGTGTAACCGCATGTCACACAGACTGCCTTGTTTTTGGTGATAAACAAACGGTTTTACGTGATGCTCAAGCTCGTTTGGCAATAGTAAAAGAGCGTTATCCAAATGCAAATATTTATAATCCGTCTGGAATTGACGGAACAGCTACTGTTTATTTGTTGGCCGAAAAGCCATCTGTATATGGCCTTCCTGATGATCCACAGGCAAAGCTTTCTCAAGTCATTTGGAAGGACTTTGCTCAACCAATTGGTAAATTAATGGCTGGTGCCACGACCGCTGGTGTTCTAACCGCAATGGCCGTACAAGGTGCCTTAAAACTGAAGAATAGAGGAAAGGAAGGTGAGGATCATCATGAGTAAGCGTAAACCTAAAATTGTAAATGGAAAGGTGAAACGTTTTTCGATTCACTTCATGATTTTTCACTGGGGCTACGCCTTATCCTACTTTATCCTTTATTTAACAGGACTTGCGATGTACACAGACTTTTTTGACTGGTTATATGTATTATTTGGTGGACCTGCAACGGGGCGTTTAATCCATAGAATTGCAGCCATAGCCTTTGTATTATTCCCAATCTATATGCTGATTTTTGACCGCAAGAGTATGTTCCATTGGTTAAAAAGTGCTTTTAAATGGGGAAAACATGACATAATTTATTTATTGAATTTCCCGTTAGATATGTTTGGCCTTAAGACAAAAAATCCTCCACAGGACTTTATTAGCGGCGGAGAAAAGTTAAATTCTTTAATGCAAATTTTTACATTCTTTATGTTTGTTGCTTCTGGAGTCGTTATGTGGGTTCCGCAGTATTTTCCAGGATGGGCAATTGATTGGTCATATCCAATCCATAACATTGCTTTAGGTTTATCTTTTATGGTTGTCATTGGACATATCTACTTGTCTAGTAAAAATCCATCTTCAAAGGCATCACTTGAAGGCATGACAACAGGATATTGTTCAGAGGACTATGCAAAATATCACCATACAAATTGGTATAATGAAATTGTAGCAGAAGAAGAAAAGGCAAGAAAAGAAGATAATCGAAATAAAGGTGCATAATAATAGAAAAGCGGAAGCGTCTTGCTCACCCCGACTAGCATAAGACGAGCCGTCAGGAAGGTTGTTCTTTAACCTTCTTGACGGATTGGCTTGTGACCTCGAGGGGGTAGGCGCTGCAGCTAGATAATTAAGAAATAAACAGACAGAGAGGCTGATTCGAAGGACTTTTGGAGTCAGCCTCCTTTCATACTTTTTATTACTATTAGTGAGGTGAAAATATTGAAAAGCAATGTTATAAGCCAAGAATATTTGCGATTCCAAGAGTCGATTTCAGATTTGATCAAAAAGAAACTTGGAACACTATCACAGCAAGAAATAATCAAAGAGCAAGACCTTAACGTAAAAGAATTTCCTTTACTTCCACATCAAGAACAGCATATAAATGTAAAGGATTACAGTGCTTTTATAGATGAGCTTTCAAAAGTAATCGCTGAAAATAAGCCAGAATCAGCGCAAGGCTTAGAGAAAATAAAGTCATTATTAAATGATGACGTATTAGAAAAGTGGATAACAGAGGCTATTGCAGTAAACACATACTATTTCTCCGATTTTGCAAAAGAGCATCAGCTTCCAGAATGGGTGCCGTTATTTTTAGCAGAAAATGCCGTGAGGCCCTTTATCCAAAAAGCTGCACAGGAGCTAAAACAACAAATTCCAAAACAAGGTCATAAAGGTTCATGTCCAGTTTGCGGTGAGCCATCGAGGCTCGCGGTAATTAATAAGAGTGGCAAGAAGGAAATCACCTGTTCAAGATGTCATTATTCCTGGGAAGAAAAGAAAACTAGCTGCGCTCATTGCGGAACAGAAGAGCAAGGTCAAGTCGTTGTGTTAAGAGTTGAAGACGATGATAGTGCAGAAATCTATGCATGCAAGTCTTGTAAGGGGTATACTAAAGTTATTGATACTCGAGAATTAATAAAGGTTGCGTTACCTGAAATGTTAGACTTAAAAAGCATTCATTTAGATTATGTTGCACAAGAAAATGGTTATGGGTATGGAAAAGAGGAAGCTTCTCACTAAGAGGTGTTTTATAAATGATGAAATCAACAGGTATTATTTTAGCAGGTGGAAAATCAAGTAGAATGGGAACAAATAAAGCTCTGCTTACAATTGAAGGGAAGACAGTCGTTGAACGGATTGCCGAACAATTAGATGGAATCGTCGATCAGAGCATCATTGTAACGAATCACTTTCAAGACTATGAATTTTTACAACTTCCAATGGTAGAAGACAGGTGGAAAGATAAGGGACCCCTTGCTGGAATTGAGGCAGGCCTTACTGCTTCAAAAACAGAGAAAAATTTGATTGTCGCCTGCGACATGCCTTTTATATCGATAGAAGTGGGTAAGTATTTACTTACCCTTTTAGAACATAATCAAGCAGCTATACCAGAAATAGACGGAAGGCTGCATCCCCTATTTGCAGCTTATCATAAGGAAATTACACCAGCTGTTACCGAATCGCTCGTTAACAATCAACTCCGAATTAGACAACTGTTACATACTATTCATGTTAAAATAGTTAAGAATGAAGAACTAGATTCTTGTGGAATTTCCTCAGAGGACATTTACTTTTTTAATATGAATCATCCCAATGAATACCATGAAGCAATTGAACTCGTAAAAAGGGCAAAAGGCGGTGTGAGTAAATCATGAAATTTTTCCAAGTGAAATCAGTAGAGGAGACGTTTTCTCTTATTGAGGAAATGATAAAGCCTTTATCAGATATGGAAGTTAAGCCTTTACATCAAGCATTAAACTATATTTTAGCCAAAGATATCGTTGTAAAAGAAAACGTTCCTGGATTTCGCCGTTCCTCTGTTGACGGTTATGCAGTTAAGGCTGCTGATACATTCGGTTCTTCGGAAAGCATGCCTGGATTTCTCACGGTGATAGGTGAAGTCAAGATGGGGGAAGCTCCTGAAAGGGCGTTATATGCCGGGGAAGCCATGTATGTTCCAACAGGTGGTATGCTCCCAGATGGCAGTGACGCGGTTATTATGATTGAACATTGTGAGGATTTAAGTGGCCTCCTTAATTTATATCGACAGGTCGTTCCAGGGGAAAATGTTATTTCAGTTGGAGAGGATTTAAAAGAAGGAGAGCTTCTTGTGAACGTTGGGACCAGACTGCGTCCCCAGGAATTAGGGGCACTCGCATCGCAAGGGATTACAGAAGTAACCGTTTATCGTAAACCTATGATTGGTTATCTTTCATCAGGAGATGAAATTGTCCCAATTGAAACGAAAGAACTCGGAATTGGAAAAGTTCGTGATATGAATGGGATTACCATCGGATCGCTTGTAACACAATGGGGCTGTGAATTCATCTACGGCGGGATTGTAGAGGATAGTCGTGAGGAGTTGGAACGTGTTACAAAGGAAATGATAGAGAAAACTGACTGTTTAATTCTTTCAGGTGGAAGTTCGGTTGGAGCGAAGGATTACTCGGTTGAGGTGATCGACACTCTTGGCAAGCCTGGGGTATTTGTTCACGGTGTTTCGATTAAGCCAGGAAAACCAACGATACTTGCATCTGCAAATGGAAAACCAATTATGGGTCTTCCAGGTCATCCTGCTTCAGCGATGATCATTTTTGATCTCTTTGGTAAAGCGATTTTACATAGATTACAAGGTTGGAATGCTACTGAAAAAAGTATGTCAAGGGCAATAGTAACAAAGAACCTCCCTTCTACACCGGGCAGAACTGATTATATTCGAGCACAGGTTTATTTTGAAAATAATCAATGGTATGCAGAGCCGATTCTTGGAAAGTCAGGGCTAATTTCTACTCTTGTTAGAAGTGAAGGAATGATTGAGATTCCATCGAAAAGTGAGGGAATTCAAAAAGGAGATACGGTGTCAGTCAGATTATTTGGGTAGGTGAACAAAATGAAGAAGGCAAAATATGAACGCATAATCTATTTGCAAGATACACCAAGGGATGAGGCTTTACAGGAATTATTACGTAATTTTAACCCTGAACGTCAAGTAGAAACCATCCTAAGTACACAAGCTCTAGGAAGAGTAACGGCAGTACCTATTTTTGCGAAAATGTCGAACCCGCATTATCATGCCTCTGCTATGGATGGAATTGCTGTAAAAGCAGAGGAAACTTTTACTGCCCATGAGCAAAATCCTGTTCACCTAAAGTTGAATGAAGGGTTTGTATATGTGAATACAGGCAATGAAATTCCTATACCCTATAATGCGGTGATAATGATTGAACATATTCAGGAGCTTGACGAGGAGATTGTGGAAATCATTGAACCGACAGCACCATGGCAGCATATACGCCCGATTGGTGAGGATATTATCCAAGAGGAAATGCTCTTTCCGCAGGGACATATAATCCGTCCAGTCGACATTGGCGTTCTTCTTGCTTCTCAAAGGGTTGAGGTCTCTGTCGTAAAAAAGCCAGTTGTCACGATTATTCCAACAGGAGATGAACTTGTATTTCCAAATGGAGAAACGCCGCCTGGAAAATTGGTTGAGTTCAACGGTACTGTCATGGCGAACTATATCGATGAATGGGGTGGCGAGCCACATCTTACTTCGGTTGTGAAAGACGACCCGGAGGAAATTAAACAAGCCTTATTAGATGCTGTGGATCAATCAGATTTGGTTATTATTAATGCAGGTTCTTCCGCAGGGTCTGAAGATTATACCGTCCACATTATCGAAGAACTAGGTGAGGTTTATACTCATGGCGTGGCAACAAGACCCGGAAAGCCTGTTGCTCTTGGGAAAATTAAAGACAAATTAGTCATTGGTGTGCCGGGGTATCCTGTCTCTGCTTATTTAGATTTAGAATGGTTTGTCCAGCCATTAGTTTGTGATTATTTACAAGTTCCAGTACCAAAGCGCCCTACACTAAAGGTGAAACTAGGCCGGCGTATTGTTGGGACAATGGGAGCAGAGGATTTTATCCGAATGAGTATTGGATATGTCCATGGTGAATATGTGGCCAATCCATTGCCTAGAGCAGCTGGTGTGACGATGTCGCTCGTGAAAGCAGATGGTTTGCTCCTTATTCCATCACATTTACTAGGTTTTGAACAGGGAGAAATGGTTGAGGTGGAGTTGCTAAAACCAATTGAGGAAATCAGTCAAGCGGTTGTGTTTAACGGCAGCCATGACTTAACGATTGATTTATTGTCCTCTCATTTGAAAAAGATTGATCTCAATACAAAAATTATTTCTTCCCATGTCGGCAGTATGGCGGGGTTAATGGCAATTAGAAAAGGGGAAGCACATGTCGCTGGTACCCACTTGCTTGATCCAGAAACGAACACGTATAATGTTCCATATATTAAGAAGTTTTTAGCAGGGCAACAAGTTGTTCTTTACCCTTTTTTGAAACGGAAACAGGGCTGGTTCGTCGCAAAAGGAAACCCATTAAGAATTAGGAATGTGAAAGATATTGTAGACAAAAAGGCTCATTTCGTCAATCGGCAAAAAGGGGCTGGAACAAGAATCTTATTTGATTTGTTACTGAGGGAAGCAGGCGTGGCGTCTGAAGATATTGTTGGCTACGGACGTGAAATGTTTACCCATTTAAGCGTCGCAGCCGAGGTCAAAGTGGACGAAGCGGCGGTTGGATTGGGGATTTACTCGGCGGCGAAAACAATGGATATTGACTTTATCCCAGTTGCAGATGAAAGTTATGATTTATTAATGACAAAGGGATTTTTTGAAAGTGAGCACGGAAGCGAGCTCATTTCTGTCATCCAAAGTGAAGCCTTTAAACAAGATGTTGCCGGGATTGGCGGATATGTTGTGGTTGATCATCCGGAACCAATATTTTTTGGAAAGGACTAGGGGGATAACGAAAATGAATTACTATGAGATTTCAAAAGATCCAATTAACATACAGAGTGTCATCGATAAAGTTGTCCGACGTGAGGCAGGTGCGATTACAACTTTTATCGGCACCGTAAGAGAACTTACACATGGAAAGAAAACGCTTTATTTAATTTACGATGCATACGAGGCAATGGCTGTTAAAAAACTGGAGCAAATCGGCCGTGAAATTGAAGAAAAGTGGTCGGATTCTAAGGTGGCTATTACCCACCGAGTTGGCAAATTAGATATTACGGATGTAGCTGTTGTGATTGCGGTTTCCACTCCACATCGTCCTGATGCCTATGAAGCCAATCGATATGCCATTGAAAGAATCAAGGAAATCGTTCCAATTTGGAAAAAGGAACATTGGGAGGATGGCGAGGAATGGATTGGAGACCAAAAAGAAACGGTGGCCTATCCATCTGGAAAACCTGAGGAGAGTGATTTACGTGAATAAAATTCTCTTTTTTGCCCATTTACGTGATGCTGTTGGACAAGACAGTATAGAAATTGAAGGGAATGGTCTCACCGTTGCCGAATTAAAACAACAAATGGCTGAAAAATATGACCTAAAAGTTGACAATGTTATGGTTTCCATCAACGAGGAATTCGCTGCAATTGACGATATCATTCAAAGTGGTGACGTCATCGCATTTATTCCACCCGTTAGTGGCGGGTGAAACAGAGGAGCGGTTCTTTTGTTTCACTGAAGGATAATGGGAAAAATAAAAAATAACTTTTTCTCGATAAAGAAGGTGTCATATGTTTGAACGATATTCCCGGCAGATGTTATTTTCGCCAATAGGGAAAGAGGGACAGGAAAAAATTCGCTCAAAGCATGTTCTGATGATTGGGGCAGGGGCACTTGGCTCAAGTTCTGCAGAAATGCTGACAAGAGCAGGCGTTGGCGCCATTACAATTGTGGATCGAGATTATGTTGAAGCCAGTAATCTTCAGCGTCAGCAGCTCTATACAGAAGAAGATGTAGAGCAAAGGCTCCCAAAAGCGGCGGCGGCTGAAAGGCGTTTAAAACAAATTAATTCAGAGGTTACGATCCATTCCGTTATTGGGGATGCCACGCCGGAAATGCTTGAAGAATTAGTACAAGGAAAAGATTTAATCATTGATGCTACAGATAATTTCGAAACAAGATTAGCGATTAATGATATTTCGCAGAAATTTGGGGTGCCTTGGGTTTATGGGGCTATTGTTGGAAGTTTCGGGATGAGTTTTACGATTATTCCAGGAAAGACTCCATGTTTGAACTGTTTGTTGAAATCGATCCCGTTGCAGCAAGGAATGACATGTGATACTGTTGGCGTTATTTCGCCAACGGTTGGGATGGTTGTTGCCTATCAAGTGGCAGAGGCATTGAAAATTCTTGTTGAAGATTGGGATGCCGTCCGGTCAACTTTTATCAGTTTTGACTTATGGCGAAATCAATATTCTAGTATGAAAATGACAAAGGCGAAAGATGAGACCTGTCTATCTTGTGGCCGTGAGCGGACATATCCATTTTTAGATTATGATAATTTAACGAAATCGACTGTTCTTTGTGGGAGGGATACGGTACAAGTTCGTCCTCCCAAACCTCTACAAATTACACTAGAGGAACTTGCAAATCAACTAACAGTTATTGGCTATGAAGTGAAGGGAAATCCCTATCTTATATCCGTCGAAACAGGTCAAGAGAGAATGGTGATCTTTAAGGATGGACGAGCTCTTATCCATGGAACGAAAGACTTGACTGTAGCAAAGACGTTATATAATCGAATATTAGGCTGATTTTTAGTGAAGAGTGCGATAAAGTTCGCACTCTTTTTTGCATTATTACAGACTTGTAGTGGCCTTGTAATATAAATGAAAAGAAAAAAGTCTACTATTCTACAATATTCGACGTTATAATGGGGGATGTTTGAATCTATTACACACATATTTTAGGAGCCTTTTTGATTAGGCCTCATAATGATCAATAAATCCTAACTATAATTATTTTACGAAGATAACAAGAGAATGGTTATCTACTATACATAGGGTTAAACGGGGAGAGAAACATTTTGAAAAAGATATTCATGGGCATTATTTTAACAGTAACCTTAGGGTTTAGCGGAGTATTGGGTGGGGGAACACCTGTAAAAGCAGAAATCGTTGCATCGATTAATGAAGAAATTAATAGTTTAGAAGATCAATTGAAACAGGCATCAGAGGAGTTACGGAAATTAACAGATACAGTTGTAGAAACGCAATACAAAATTGATCAGAAAAACCAAGAAGTAGTAAGCACAAAGGCAGAAATTGAAAAGCTGCAAAATGAAATTGCTGAAATTGAGAAACGAATCGAAGCACGTAATGTCGTTTTGAAAGACCGTGCTCGTTCTTTACAAGAGTCAGGCGGAACCGTCAGCTATTTGGAAGTGTTGCTAGGTGCGCAAAGTTTCAGTGACTTTATTAATCGTACAGAAGCGGTTGCAACCATTGTTTCAGCTGATAAGAGTATTCTTGAAGAACATAACCTTGATATGGAACGTTCGGAATCTGCAAAACGTGAGGTAGAAACAAAACTTCAATCACTAGAAACGATGCTAGATGATTTAAAGAGAATGGAAGTAGAAACCAATCAACAGATGCAGGAGCTAGAAGACAAAGAGGTTAAAATGCAAGGGGAAGTAAATGCTTTAATGAAGGAAAAAGAAGAGTTAGTTGCTGCGGAGGCAGCAGCTAAAGCACAGGCTGAAAACGCCCAAAAGTCTTCGCAGACAAGTGTTCAACCATCACAGAACACAACAGTAGCGGCGCCATCATCTTCTGTACAGGGGAATGGTGAGTTTGGTTGGCCCGCAGTGGGTGGAATTATTACTTCTTATCAAGGTCCACGTTGGGGTCGACTCCATAAAGGAATTGATATTGCAGGCGTATCAAATCGAGCCATTTTAGCATCCCAAGATGGAACTGTCGTCTTTGCTGGTTGGCATAATGCATATGGTAATTATGTTAAGATTAATCATCCGAATGGATATATGACTTTATATGCACATATGTCTTCATTAAATGTTTCAGCGGGACAAACAGTTTCAAAAGGTCAACAAATTGGGGTCATGGGTTCAACGGGACGTTCAACAGGAATGCATCTGCACTTTGAAGTTCATCAAAATGGTAAACTATTAAATCCAATGAGTGTCCTTTAATATATATAATTAAGCGGTGGCTGCCTATCCAGTCGCCGCTTTTTAACGTAAAAATCCCTTTGTTAGACAATTTCCGTGTTATTATGAAGAAGTTGAAATATGCTGTCTAAATATAAATGTTTCACGTGAAACATGACAAATTTTATATAATTATGTCAAATGTCGGATTAGTTAAAATGCCTGAGGGATGTTATTGTTTGTCTTTTCATGTAAAATAGATACAGAATATTATGGACAAGTTTTGGAGGGTATAATGAATATTTCAGTTGAAAAGCTGCTTAATAAAATGGAAGAAAAAATAAAGGAAGCAAAGGAAACGGGTTCAGATGCCGTTATTCGTGAGCGGATTCATGCGATTAAAACGATGTGTGAGCTGATTTTAGAGGAACCATCCGCAGCAACAACATCTGTGGATAAAAAACCTAGTTTTTCGACTGTAACGTCATTTCAAAAAGGACAGGGTCAAGTATCAGCAACACCACCAATCGGGCAAGAACGATTAATCATTGATGGTGAGTCAAATGGAGAGTCCATTTTTGATTTCTAAATGAAGATGAAGATACATGGGGAGGGAATATAGATGAAAATTTTCGTTATTATTGGGGCGTTATGTGCTGCTCTTTCGGTTGCTTTCGGGGCATTTGGTGCCCATCTACTCGAAAAAATCCTCGACCCTAAATATTTGGACATCTGGGGAAAAGGAGTAACTTATCAGATGCTTCATTCAGTGGGGATTTTATTGGTTGGATTATTGTTGGGAAAACTTCCAGGGAATTCATTGCTGACTTGGTCTGGTTGGTTAATGGTTATTGGAATTATTTTATTCTCCGGCAGCCTATATATTTTAAGTATAACTAAGATTAGTATGTTAGGAGCAATCACGCCACTTGGCGGTGTTTCCTTCATCATTGCCTGGGTTTTAATGATTATAGCAGCAGTTAAATATTTATAAGTAGTGAGTGTTGGCACAGGCTAATACTCCTTATCAATAGGAGTATGTAGGCCTAATCTTAGTATGATTGATCATAATTCAATGGATACTAAATGAAAAGAGAAAGGGAGTTTGACTTTGATGTCAAACTCCCTTTATTTTTATCTTGGTGGGAATGTTGCGAGACCACCGGTAGAAAAGGTTGGACTATATTCAATTTCTTCATTAAACGTAACATAATCGAGATAGACCATCGGCAGTAATAAACGCTGTCCCGTTTCAGGGTCACTGAGGATTAAATGATCTCTTCCTGCAGCTTCGATAGTTCCCACCCACTTTTTTGCATTCCACTGGCTATTGTTTTCAAATGTTGCATAAACGGTTGCGAGCTTTCCGCGGTTTAGACGTAAGATATTTTCAATATAGGACTGTTCAATTGGTAGCATTCCAGCTCCACCAGCAGTTCCTCCAGCGGGTGGTACAACTCCGGCTTGCTGCTGCGGGTATTGCGGGTATTGATATTGAGGAGCTACCGCTGGCTGCATAGGTCCAGCTCCCCCGTAATATGGACTTTGTCTGTATGGATAATACTGATCCATTTAATTCCCTCCTAATCCCCTCTTTAGAGGTTGAAAAATAATAATTTTCATGTGAAAAGATGATTCAAGTAATAAGGACCACTCACTAAATAATGAATATGGAAAAAGTGAGTTAAATATGACAACAATACAGGGTTTTACATTAATTTTTGAGAGGAGGAATAAAAGAAGAAGAAAAAGAGGACGACGTCGCAACGCCATCCCCTGTATTGATTATTTAATTTCTAAAAATGATTGAATTTTTTCCTCAGAAAGAATGTTTCCGACAAAGAAAGCCCCGAACTCGCCGTATCTAGCACTTACTTCATCAAAACGCATTTCATAAATAAGCTTTTTAAATTGAATGACGTCATCCGCAAATAATGTGACACCCCATTCAAAATCGTCAAATCCAACCGAGCCGGTAATAATTTGTTTTACTTTTCCAGCATATTGACGGCCAATCATGCCATGACTTCTCATTAATTCTTGACGCTTGTCCATCGGCAGCATATACCAGTTATCATTTCCTTGGCGACGCTTGTCCATCGGATAGAAACAAACATGGTCAGCCTTCGGTAAAGCCGGATACAACCTCGAGCGAACATGTGGGTTTTGATATGGATCTCCATCCTCTTCAGAAAGGTAATTACTTAGCTCTACTACAGACACATAAGAACCAGATGGAATTGTGTATTCGGCAAGTTTTGTTTTATTAAATTCGGTTTCTAATTCATTCAGTTCTTCCATCGTTGGACGTAAAATCATCATCATAAAGTCAGCCTTTTGACCGACAATTGTATAAAGTGCATGACTGCCATTGTTCTCGCTTTGGGTTTGGTTTAGTTTGTCTAAAAGACTTGTAAATTCATGAATCGCTGATTCTCTTTCATCACTGGATAATGTTTTCCATGAATTCCAATCAATTGTGCGGAAATCATGTAAGCAGTACCAGCCATCTAATGTTTTTGCTGCTTCACTCATTACTACCACTCCTCGTACGTATTCAACACTACTATAGCATAGTTTTTCCAGAAGCTCCTAAAAGAAACCTCCGAATACTCAGAATCAGGGTTTTTTAGATATCAAGGGGGAAAGCGGTATATAATATTAATTGGGTTTTATAAAAAGTGAATTTTTGAAAGAATTTAAATTATAGAACTTTATTGTAATTGTGTCGTATTTTGTTGAAATTTTATGTTGGTGGGATATCCTAATAATGGAAGAGACTTATAGGAGGTCAAGTCATGGGTGACTTATTTACAGGTTTAAAAGAAAAGGTTTCCGGAAAAAACGTAAAAATTGTTTTTCCAGAAGGTTTGGATGAAAGAGTTTTAACAGCTGCTGGCCGTTTAGCGGCAGATGGAGTATTAACACCGATTATTATTGGGAATATAGAACAAGTTGAGGCAAAAGCGAAGGAATTAAACGTTTCATTAGATAACGCTGAAATTTATGATCCTGCCAGCTACTCTGAAATTGATGCATTAGTTGCATCTTTTATCGAACGTCGTAAAGGAAAGGCAACTGAAGAAGTTGCACGTAAAACGCTTCTAGATGAAAATTACTTTGGAACGATGCTTGTATATACAGGTAAAGCAGATGGGCTTGTAAGTGGTGCGGCTCATTCAACAGCGGACACAGTTCGCCCAGCCTTACAAATTATTAAAACAAAAGAAGGCGTTAGCAAAACTTCAGGTGTATTCATCATGGCTCGTGAGGATGAAAAATATGTATTTGCTGATTGTGCTATCAACATTGCTCCAGACAGCAATGATCTAGCTGAGATTGCGATTGAAAGTGCAAAAACAGCAGAAATGTTTGATATCGAGCCACGAGTTGCAATGTTAAGTTTTTCAACGAAAGGCTCTGCAAAATCTCCTGAAACGGAGAAAGTGTCAGCAGCTGTTGAAGTAGCGAAGAAACGCGCTCCACAGTTGGTTGTTGATGGAGAGTTCCAATTTGATGCAGCCTTTGTTCCATCAGTGGCGAAAACGAAAGCGCCTGGCTCTGTTCTTCAAGGGGATGCCAATGTATTTGTATTCCCAAGCCTTGAAGCAGGAAATATCGGCTATAAAATTGCCCAACGTTTGGGTAACTTTGCTGCAGTAGGACCGATTTTACAAGGATTAAATGCTCCTGTGAACGATCTTTCTCGTGGCTGTAATGAAGACGACGTCTATAAGTTAGCGCTAATCACTGCTGCTCAAGCAATAATAAAATAAAGAGAGTAAGAGCCTGTCTATGAACGACTGGCTCTTTTTATTTTTCTTGATTTCGGTGCTATAATGATGAAAGAAGATAAGAATTCAAGGAGATTATAATGGAAAAGAGTCCTGATTTATTAGTTCAAGACCATTGGCGGGTAATTGACCAGTCCACTTCAGGTTTATATCATCGGGCCCTCCAATCATTTGGAATCGATGACACTCTCTGTGCCTCCGTCGGAAAGGGAATTTCGCCTGCCACAGCAAGATCATGGGTGCATAAAAATACAATTGTACTAGGCATACAAGATACAAAGCTGCCTTTTTTACAAGATGGGGTCAAATTTTTACAAGAGAACGGATATGATGTCATTGTAAGGAATTCAGGTGGGCTGGCCGTCGTACTTGATGAGGGAGTTTTGAATCTATCATTGGTGTTTCCTGAAACGGTAAAAAGAATTAACATCAATCGTGGCTATGATTCAATGTGGGAACTTATTAAAGAAATGTTTTACGATTTTGAAGTTGAAATCGAAGCGCGGGAAATCGTCGGCTCGTATTGTCCAGGAAGTTATGACCTTAGCATAAACGGGAAAAAGTTTGCTGGAATTTCACAGCGGCGCATCCGCGGCGGGGTGGCCGTCCAAATCTATCTATGTGTGAATGGCAGTGGAAGCGAACGGGCCGGGTTGATTAAACAATTTTATGATCTCAGTAAAAAGGGAATCGAAACAAAGCATATTTACCCGGAAATCGTCCCAGCGGTCATGTCCTCGTTATCAGAGCTGTTCATTACTGATTTTACGGTAGAGGATATCATGTTAAGGTTTCTAAAAGCATTGCAAACAAAGGCAAATAAGCTTACAACAGAATCTTTAACGGCGGAAGAGGTTATGCTTCTTCAAGGGTATTTAGACAGAGTTATGGAAAGAAGTAACGCAGCATTAGGAGAATAGAAAATAAAAGGTGCCTATTCACCGCTTTTAGCGGAAATTAGACACCTTTTAACTTCATTTAGAAGAGAATTTCCATTTCTATGGGTAGTTAGGTAAATCGCGAGTCTTTGATATTTCAGCGAGGGTTTAAACCTAGCTAAATGAAGTTAAAGCCTCCGGCGGATGCCACAGATTTTCAAAGGAGATTTATCGAGCAAGCTCGATAAAATCTGGGCGCAAATACGCCGAGGCGTATTTGATTGATTTATTCAGCTACCTTCTCTAAATTCCCGTTTCGGTCCATTTTAAAGGTAGTAGACGAGCGATCTTCTTCTTCAAATAAGGCAAGCTTGCGGGCACGATTCATGATTTTCATCAATGTCTCGTAATCTTCCTGCATAATGCCTGTATTTTCTTCCATCTCTTCTACTTTCTTTTTAAGCTCTTTGTTTTTTGTACGTTCATCCATCAATTCTCGTTTTAATCTTTCATTTTCCGTTTTTAATATATCAACCTGTAGATTAGAACGTTTTAAGTTTTCTAAATAGCTAATCACATAATCAATAGAGCCCGAATTTGGTGCAGGAGCATTCATGTTCACTGATATCGCTTCTGTCGGCACACTCATTTCCTCGCTCATTTCAACATCCATGCTTAGTGGCTCTTGGTCTTCCGGGTAAATTGGCGCCTCCATCATTGGTGGGGGGGCAGCAAGTGACTGGATTTCTTCTAGACTAGGTTGTGGTGGAGAGTATAATAGTTTCTTTTTCCCACCTTGCTCCTTACCAAGAATTCTTTGTCTCTGCTTTCGTTGCTTTTTCGCCAATTGCAAGGCCTTTTCATAGTTGTGTCTAACCACCGCATTCCATCTGAAACCACAAGCCGCGGAGGTTCTATTAAGCTTGTCACCTACTTCTTCAAACGCATTTAGTTGTGTACTGCCTTCTCTTACATGTCTAAGAACGGTTTCAGCTAGTAATAAATCATCTTCTTCTGTCCATGCATCTTGTCTTACTTTCAAATTCTTCACTCCCATGAATATAGTATTTTAGTTTATAAAAGATTTCGTTATCTCCATGATGTCCAATTTTACGAATTCTTATACAAGGTGATTAAAAGGATAGTAGATTATATTGTTTACATTCTCACCAAACAATTCCAGCAGCCTGTCAACTTGCAATTCGATAAATAAAGCTGTAAAATACCTCATAGTGAAAAAGGATGTATTAAACTTATACTTTTCAATAGAAGCATAAGCTCCATCATAGAAAGGGATGTAAGGAAGAATGGCAACAGAGTTTCGTGTCTGTGATGATTGTCAGGCAGTTAAATTGAAAACATTAATCCCCTTATTAAAAAAGATTGATCCAGAGGCCAAAATTGAGATTGGCTGTCAATCTTACTGTGGTCCAGGCCGCAAGAAAACCTTTGCTTTTGTCAATAATCGACCGCTCGCAGCTTTGACTGAGGAAGAGCTAGAGGGAAAAATTAATAAAAAGCTAAAAAGGTAACAGAAACTTCCGTATATGGGAGTTTTTCTCCTATTCTCTAGTATTCGTACCCTAACCCTAGTGGTCACAAGTATTGCCACACTCTTTTCCCCTAGTGTTCTCGTTTTTACCTTTGTCGATTATTGGAAGGAATTGTTGAATGCAGCGGAGAATATATAAGGAAGGTACGACTTAATGAAAGAGGGAAGAAAATGGCCTATTCAGAAGAAAAGCTTTCAGAAGAGAAGGTATTTAAAGATCCGGTGCACCGCTATGTGCATGTGCGTGACCGCGTGATCTGGGATTTAATAGGAACAAAAGAATTTCAGCGGTTAAGAAGAATTAAACAGCTTGGTACAACGTATTTAACCTTCCATGGTGCTGAACATAGCCGTTTTAATCATTCTCTAGGAGTATATGAAATCATTCGGCGCATTGTCGATGATGTATTTAAGGGCAGGGCCGACTGGAATCACGATGAACGCTTGCTTTCCCTTTGTGCGGCATTGCTCCATGATTTAGGACACGGTCCTTTTTCGCATTCCTTCGAAAAGGTATTTGGATTAGATCATGAGCAATTTACCCAGGCGATTATTTTAGGAGATACAGAGGTTCATGCCATTTTACAAAAGGTAGACGCTGATTTTCCTAAAAAAGTAGCGGAGGTTATTGCCAAAACATATAAAAATAAATTAGTTGTTAGCTTGATTTCCAGTCAAATTGATGCAGATCGAATGGATTATTTGCAGCGGGATGCTTATTTTACCGGCGTTAGCTACGGCCATTTTGACATGGAGCGGATATTACGGGTAATGAGGCCTAAGGATGATCAAGTCGTAATAAAGAAAAGCGGCATGCATGCGGTAGAAGACTATATTATGAGTCGCTATCAAATGTACTGGCAAGTTTATTTCCATCCTGTGACCCGCAGTGCAGAGGTCATTTTAACGAAAATTCTTCACCGGGCAAAGGCACTTTATGAACAATATTATTCCTTTAAATCCCATCCCGTCCACTTTTATTCCTTATTCGAATCGAAAATTACCCTTGAGGATTATTTAAAATTAGATGAAGCTGTGATTCTTTATTATTTTCAAATGTGGCAAGAAGAGGATGATCCGATTTTAAGTGATTTATGTCGTCGCTTCGTCAATCGAAATTTGTTTAAATACGTGGAGTTTGACCCAGCGAAAGAATACCGAAAAGTCGCTGAGCTTGCACTACTGTTTCAAAAGGCAGATATTGACCCCGATTATTATTTGGTTGTCGATTCTTCGTCAGACTTGCCCTATGACTTTTACCGGCAAGGCGAGGAAGAAGAACGTTTGCCAATCGGGCTGTTGATGAAAAATGGAGATATTCAAGAACTTTCACGAGAATCAGAGATTGTTGATGCCATCTCTGGGAAAAGAAGGACCGATCATAAACTCTATTTCCCCGCCGAATTTTTATACGATAATCAATCGAAACCAGATATAAAAAAACAAATACGAGAGCTATTGGATTTAAAAGATCAAGATTAACCAACAATACGAAGAGATGGAATAGGCAGGAGTTGAACCAATGTTAGAGGATCATACTAAAATCATGTATGCTATTGCAGAGTCTGGTGAAGTGGCCGGCAGGAAAAAGTTGCAAAAGATGATTTATATTGCAAAAAAGTTAACCTTTCCGTTTGGGGAGAAGTTTCAATTTCATTTTTTTGGCCCCTATTCAGAGGAGCTTACTCTTCGAATCGAGGAACTTTGTAATATGGGATTTCTTAATGAAGTCAAGGAGAAAAAAGGTGGATACTTTCAATATCGTTATACTCTAACAGAGGATGGGGAGCAATTCTTAGCAGCTAATCGAATGGATATTCCTTATTTACAAGACTGTATGACCGATATGAACAATCAAAACGCAAGATTTCTTGAACTTGTATCGACGGTTTTATATTTTAATAATTTACCTCGAGAAGAAGTCCAGGAAAAGGTGTTCACATTAAAAAGTAAGCAGCGTTACACAATAGAAGAGGTTGACCAAGCTTATAAATATATTGAGTCTTTGAGGGGAAAGGTTCATCTTGTTTGATGGTTAAGCAATGGTTAGTCGACTAACCATTGCTTGTGTGACTTAGAAACTGTCATAATGGATTATTGATCGCTAAACAGCTTTCCGCCAACCCCATAATCGCTTTTGTTCATTTCCTCAATGAAGACGGTTACTTTTTCTCTTGTCGCTCCAGTTGTCTCTACTACCGCTTCTGTTACCTTTTCAACGAGTGCTCTTTTTTGTTCTTCTGTTCTTCCTTCAAGCATTTTTACTGTGACATATGGCATTTGTTTATACCCCCCGACTGTTTTTTTACTAGTTCTAGTTTTCCATAATTGTTTTTCATAAGCAAGTATAAAGGTGAGTAAGCTGAAATGGCAGAGGTCCTCATATTTTCACTTTATCATCGTAATCATGTATAATTTTGAGTAGATTAGTGCGCAAAGGAGTTTTTCTTTTGGATGGATTCTCACGATTTCTAGCTTACCCATTGGAACAGATCCCGTATGTGGTGATCACCCTGATTATTGCCTTTTCGGTTCATGAATTTTCTCATGCCTTTACTGCGTGGAAATTTGGTGATGATACCGCCAAGAAACAAGGCAGACTAACGTTAAATCCAATGTCCCATTTGGATCCAATTGGAACGATTTTAATTTTTATTGCCGGATTCGGCTGGGCCCGCCCTGTTCCTGTTAACCGCTTTTTCTTTAAAAGGCCGCGAGTGGCAGGGGTTTTAGTTTCATTTGCAGGGCCATTGAGTAACTTACTATTAGTTTGCCTCGGTTTTCTAATTTGGTATGCATTGTTGGCTTCGGGTATCGCAGCAAGTCTGCCGTCGTTTGTTCCAGATTTCTTAGATATATTTATCGCTTTAAATGCGGTGCTGTTTGTGTTTAATTTATTGCCGTTACCACCGCTTGATGGATATCGGATCATCGAGGATTTAGCACCAAAGGATCTCCGCGCCAAGATGACTCAATTTGAACAATATGGAACGCTAATCTTTTTAATTTTGGTTATTACACCGCTTAATCGATATACGATTCAACCGATTTTTAGTACCGTTTTACCATGGCTGGTAGGCGGCTTAGATGAATTATTCTATGGATGGTTTCTTTAGAGGAAGGGAGTTTTTATAAAATGGAAGAAAAAAAGAAGAGGAAAATCGAGTTTAATATTATCAAAAATGACCCAATGGATGGTCATAAAGGTTTTGGAAAAGGGGTCTTGAGCCTTAATAATGTTTCTCCTGTTATTATTGATGTGGAGGAAAGCGAGGCGGTCATTGATATCGGTGCAATGCATGCCCGCAGTACGGTTGAAAAGGGAATCAAGTTTCTGGGAAATAAAGAAGAGGTTCCAAATGGGAAACCGTATTGGTTAGTGTGGGTTACGATTGATCGTGATGAAAAAGGACCTTATTATGCAGGCGTTACGGCTTGTGAAATGACGGTAGACCGTTCGATTCGCAGAGGGTACAAGTCATTGCCAGAGCATGTGAATCGCATGGATAAATCCATCAAACGTCATATTATTGTCGAGCACATGGATGAGAAATCCAAAGGTATCTTACGGGAATTTTTAAAAAATCATAATGCCGACATGTGGGAGAACTCTTCACAGAACTTGAAGGATGAATTGTTAGGATAAGTATAAGCGATTTTGAAATCACAAAAAAGCCGCCGTTTGAAAAAACGGCGGCTTTGCTTTTACGCCCAAGGCAGAACCTTTTTATACCAAGGGACCTTTGGCTTTTCATCCTCAGGTGCGGTTGGTGCCTTTTTATCTTCTAATGGCTGTTCGTGTTGATATAAGTGTTCTGTACAATATTCAGTCGGCTCCGTTCCTGACGAAAAGTAAGTGAATCTCCGCACTGGGCAGTCTTCTGTTGCGAGCTTTCCGGTAGCGGGGTCAATATAGATTCCGACCGTACCTTCAGTCGGCTTAAAGGGTTTAGCGGGCTTGTCTTCCAATGCCTTTTCCATAAATTGAGCCCAAATCTTTTTAGCGTAGTTCTTATCAATCGTTAGCTCGAGCTCACGGCCATCATCGTAGCCGGTCCAAACAGCTGTTACGAGCTGAGGTGTAAAGCCAATCATCCAGCGATCACCACTCGTTGACCCAGACTTTCCGGCATACGTTTGTGTAAGGTCTTTTAGTATTGAACTACCTGTCACAGTTGCATAACCATTAAACTTTTTATCAAACATTCCGGTCATCATATGAGTCATAACATAGGCTAAATCAGGCCGTAATACCTCTTTTGATTCTTTATGACGCTCGTAAATAAGATCGCCCTTATGATTTTCGACGCGCTTGATCATCACTGGTTCCACCTGTTTTCCGCCATTTGCAAACAGGCTGTAGGCATTTGCCATCTCAATCACTTTAACTCCCGATGTCCCAAGAGCCAGCGAAGGAACCTCGGTCATTTTGGTTGTGAGTCCAAAACGTTTTGCGGTTTCAACCAATGTTTGTTCCCCGAGAAACAGGTGGGTTTTGACGGCATAGACATTATCTGAGACCGCAAGTGCCTCGGCCATTGTAATGTCACCTTCGGCATACTGATTATTAAAATTATGCGGGGTGTATACTTCTCGGTTGTCATCAAACCGAAATGATGTTTTTGTGCTATACATTTTGGTGACAGGGGTAAAGCCTTGTTCAAGAGCTGCATAATAAAGCAACGGTTTTAACGTCGATCCTGGCTGCCTTACTGCCTGGGTCACGCGGTTAAAAGGGCTTTCGGTATAATCCCTGCCGCCGACGAGTGCTTTCACATAGCCTGATTTTGGATCCATCGATACAAAACCTACTTGAATATCAGAGTCATCTGTCATTCTTGTCGCAATAAGATCTTCTGCTATTTTTTGCTGCTCCAAATCTAAAGTTGTATAGACCTTTAATCCTCCAAGCTCAATCGTCCGTTCATCAATCTGTAATTCTCTTTTTAACATTTGCCTGACCGCATCCTGAAAATAGGGGGCGGTAACAAGAGCATTGTGTTGATGTTTGCCAACAAAATGCAACTTTTCTTGTTTTGCCGATTCAAGCTGCTTTTCAGTAATGGTGTTATTTTCTGTCATTGCTGCTAAGATCACTTCTTGTCGGCTTTTTGCCTTTTCTAAATTGGCGAGTGGAGAGTAGATACTAGGCCCTTTAGGGATGCCAGCAAGCATTGATGCCTCACCCAATGTTAATTCAGCAGTATCTTTTCCAAAATAATATTGACTGGCAGCCTGAATCCCATATGCACCATTGCCATAATAAATCGTGTTTAAATAGCCCTCAAGAATCTCTTGTTTGGAATAACTCATTTCAAGCCGGATCGTATAAAAAGCCTCAATCAGTTTTCGCTTCCACGTCTTTTCATGTTCAAGGTAAAGGTTGCGGGCAAATTGCTGACTGATTGTACTTGCCCCTTGTACTTTTGCCATCGCTTTGATATCAGCAAACGCCGCACCGGCAATTCGTTTATAATCAAAGCCATTGTGATTGTAAAAATTACGATCTTCAATGGAAAGGGTGGCATTGATTAAATGCGGGCTGATTCCATCGAGATCGACCCAATATCGTTTCTGTCCATTGTGACTTTCTCCAATGATGGTTCCGTCATCACTATAGTATAATGTCGATTGAGGAACCATAAGCGGTGGCGGACCGAGTACTTTGGCATAAATAAGAACCCCCATCAAACAGATGGCGAATAAAAACGTTGCTAAACAAGATAGAAATAATAAGGCACGAAGATATTTCATTGTTTTACGAAATCGTTGATCAGTCATAATTTCCAATGTCAAACACCGCCTTGAATGAAATACAAATACGCTTGTTCCTGCCCTAGTTGCTGACAGTGAAAGTGCCATTGTCTGTAAAAAGTTATAGATAGTACTAGTATTGAAATCTTTATCCACTTTTAAACATTTTTTAACAGACGAGGTAACTTTTTCTTTTCATTTTGATGTTGTTCATCTATAATTTTTTTCGTGTTTGTTTTACATGTTCGGGGAAACTAAGAAAGCCTTTGTTTTAACGAAGATGGTCTGAAATGAATAAAAAGGAGGGACACAAATGCGTTTTGATGAAGCTTATTCAGGTAATGTCTTTATTAAGAGCCATCCAGTTTATGGGGAAAGCCAAGCAGTGTTATATGGAATGCCTATGGACTGGACGGTTAGTTTTCGACCGGGATCTCGTTTTGGTCCAACAAGGATTCGTGAAGTTTCTGTAGGGCTTGAAGAGTATAGTCCGTATTTGGAACGCGAATTAGATGAGGTAAAGTATTTTGATGCAGGGGATATCCCTTTGCCATTTGGGAACCCAGCGAGAAGTTTGGAATTGATTGAGGAATATGTCGATCAACTTTTAATGGATGGAAAGTTTCCATTAGGGATGGGTGGCGAGCATTTAGTAACGTGGCCAGTAATTAAGGCTGTGTATAAGAAATATCCAGATTTAGCAATCATTCATATGGATGCCCATACAGACTTACGTGTGGAATATGAAGGGGAGCCGTTATCCCACTCCACTCCGATTCGTAAAGCAGCTGATTTAATTGGTCCGGAAAATATTTATTCGTTTGGGATTCGTTCTGGCATGAAGGAAGAGTTTCAGTGGGCAAAAGAGGCAGGCATGCATATTTATAAATTCGATGTTCATAAGCCCCTTTGCGACGTATTACCGAAACTTTCAGGAAGACCTGTATATGTAACGATAGATATTGATGTATTAGATCCAGCTCATGCTCCTGGTACAGGTACGGTCGATGCAGGAGGGATTACGTCAAAGGAGTTGCTGGCTTCTATTCATGAGATTGCTCAATCTAATGTTAAAGTGATAGGTGCTGATTTAGTTGAAGTTGCACCTGTTTATGATACATCTGAACAAACGGTTAATACGGCAAGTAAGTTGATTCGTGAAATGATATTAGGCTTCGTTAAATAATGGGGGCTTGTCCCCCTTTATTTTTTAACGGTATTCAATACCATATTGACCAATGCTTGAAAGGGGTAGGGGATATAATCGATTTTATCGGCCTTTTCTGAGACAGGAGCATGATAAGCAGCTTTTAAACGGTCGACCATATAGACAATATTAAAGTGCCTTTTGTTAAGCACCTTTTCACTTTCTTCAATATTCACAAACCAATATTCAGTATCCTTGAAAATCACTCTATCCTGTCTTACAGTTTCAGGCTCAATCTGAAACGTATGTAATTCAGTGATTAAGTCTTCTCGCGTTTCCTTTGCATCCACTTTTTCTTGTTCATCATTCCCGTAAAATAGACCGATCTTTTTTCGCTTTTTCAATGTTTTAATCAATCCTTTAATTGTGGTCACTTCTATTATACCATTTGATTAGGGTTGAATTTTTCTAATAAAGGTTATTCTAATGATGAAATTGTTCAGGAAGTATGAGGAAATCTTGAAACCTGCTGGCAAAAAATTTATACTTAGTAGGTTACATGTTCGCAGAAAAGGGGTGTGGCAGTTGGCTATCTTACAAACAGGGCAATTGCCTGTTAAAATAACAGTAAATACGACGATACATAATGGATCAGAGAAGGAAACATATGAATTAGTGACATTCGGCCATTTTTATAAAAAAGCCAATTCCGTATATCTTCGCTATGAAGAATATTCGGAAGAAGGAACGATTCAAACCGTTGTAAAAATTTCCGGACAAGAAGGCGCTCTCTTACGGTCAGGAGCCGTCAAAATGAAGATCCCGTTTCAAAAGAATAAACGGTTAACAGGGAGTTATGAAACACCTTATGGATTGTTTGAGTTAAGCACCGTAACATCCAAAATTCATCATTCCTTTGATGAGGAAGTTAGTGAGGGTGAATTTTCCTTTTTATACCGATTAACGATGCAAGGGTCAGATGCAGGTACATATCAATTAACGATTCGCTTTGAGGAGGATCAATCATGAATATAGTCGAGCAAGTGAAGACGAAATTAAAAAACGAGATTTCAGCCGCAGTTGTAAAAGCAAAGTTGGCGACAGAGGATCAACTTCCTGACGTGATTTTGGAAGTTCCAAAGGATAAAGTAAATGGGGATTATTCAACTAACATGGCGATGCAGTTAGCGCGGATCGCCAAAAAGGCACCTAAAGTCATTGCGGAAGAGTTAGTCGCTCATTTTGACAAAGCACAAGCTTCAATTGAAAAAATTGAAATCGCTGGGCCAGGGTTTATTAATTTTTACATGAATAACAGTTATTTAACGGATTTAATTCCAGCCATTTTAGAAGCAGGGGATCAATACGGCGAAACAACTGTGGGGAATGCTCAAAAAGTCCAAGTTGAGTTTGTTTCAGCTAACCCAACAGGGGATTTACATTTAGGACACGCCCGCGGTGCAGCGGTAGGGGATTCACTTTGTAATATTTTAGACAAAGCTGGCTTTAATGTATCACGGGAATATTATATTAATGATGCTGGAAACCAAATCAATAATCTTGCGCTTTCAGTAGAGGCACGTTATTTCCAAGCGCTTGGCACAGATAAGCCAATGCCGGAGGATGGCTACCACGGGGCTGATATTATAGGGATTGGAAAAAGATTAGCCGAAGAGTTTGGCGATAAATTTGTGGAAATGGATGAAAAAGAACGTTTCGACCAATTCCGCGAGTATGGCTTGAAATATGAAATGGAGAAATTGAAGAAGGACCTAGAAGACTTCCGTGTGGGGTTTGACGTATGGTTCTCAGAAACATCTCTTTATCAAAATGGAAAAATCGATGAAGCACTTCAGGCGTTAAAGAAGGCTGGCTATATCTTTGAACAAGATGGAGCGACTTGGTTACGCTCGACTGACTTTGGGGATGACAAAGATCGTGTTTTAATTAAGCAAGATGGTTCTTATACTTACTTGTTGCCTGACATTGCCTATCACCGGGATAAGTTAGCACGCGGTTTTGAAAAGCTGATTAATATTTGGGGTGCTGATCACCATGGCTATATCCCAAGAATGAAAGCAGCGATTCAGTCGTTAGGCTATGATGCGGATACCCTTGAAGTTGAGATTATCCAGCTCGTTCATTTATATAAAAATGGCGAAAAAATGAAAATGAGCAAGCGGACGGGTAAAGCGGTAACGATGAGGGAGCTTGTTGAGGAAGTCGGATTGGATGCGACTCGCTATTTCTTTGCAATGAGGAGTGCGGACACTCATATGGATTTCGACCTAGACTTAGCGGTCTCGCAGTCGAACGACAATCCTGTTTATTATTCGCAGTATGCACATGCCCGAATTTGCAGCATTCTCCGTCAAGCAGAGGAACAAAATGTGAGCGTAAAGTCAGACGTTGATTTTTCTTACATCCAGTCTGAAAAAGAGTTTGATGTCTTGAAGAAACTTGGGGAGTTCCCAGAGGCAGTCGGTGAGGCAGCCGTGAAGAGAATGCCTCACCGTATTACGAATTATATTTTTGAATTAGCATCGGCTTTCCATAGCTTCTACAATGCCGAAAAAGTATTAGATTTAGAGCAAATAGAGAAAACTGCCGCACGTCTTGCGTTAATCAAATCTGTTCAAACTACATTGAAGAATGCGTTAGCGTTAATTGGAGTATCAGCTCCAGAAAAAATGTAAAAATAAGTTAGATGTCAGGCGCCCCCAAATTTATGGGAGGTGCCTGACATCTATAATAATATCGATAATGCCCGAGCTGTATACTCTTTGCATAACTTCCACGGGTTTAGGAAGTATAAATCCTTTTGCTTCATTTGTTTGGCATTGTTTTGATCCACTTTTAAGATCTTCAACACTTCCCCAATATAATCTTTATCGTAAGTATAACAATTAAGTTCGTAATTTAAGTAAAAGCTTCTCTTATCAAAATTAGCTGTGCCAATATCGCAGACCTTGTCATCGATGATGTGAATCTTGGCATGATAAAACCCCTTTTGGTATTGGTAGATTGTTGCCCCTTGTGGGAGTAGCTTTCTAAAGTATGGATAGGAGGCTTCCTTGACTAAAGGATGGTCCGCTGTTTCAGGTACCAAAATCTCCAGTTTTACTCCTCTTTTCAGGGCTGATTCTAATTCTGATAACACCTTTTTTCCAGGAATAAAATAGGGTGTGCCAATTAAGATTGACTTTTCTGCTTGCCGAATGAGTTTTAAAAACGTTTCTTCAAGGTAAAAGCCTTCGGACGGGAGTAATTGATGACGGTAAGGGCCCTTCTCTAATGGTGGGAAGTATGGGTCACGATAGCGCAGGTGGATCTTAGCTGCCATTTGCCAGTCATCTATAAAGATATCCTGTAAGTCTTGAACGCCTTCCCCTTGAATTTTTAAATGGTAATCTCGCCAAGGGTTTAATTTTTTATCCTCATTAATATATTCTTTGCCTACATTAAATCCACCTAGATAGCCAACTTTTCCGTCAATAACTGTAATTTTACGATGGTTCCTTGTGTTAAAGGAGTAAAAAAGGAAAGGGAATTTAGGAACTTGTGAAAAGGCCAGTTGGACACCAGACTTTTCAAGCAGTTTAGCGATTTTTCGTTTTTTCTTCAAACAGCCAACCCAATCGAGCAATAGCCGAACTTCGACGCCCTCTCTTGCCTTTTCTTTTAAGATCGATAAAAACTCTAAGCTGATTCCATCATCCTTCAAGATATAGAAAAGCACATGGATATGTTTCTCTGCTTTCCTTAGCTCAGCAAAATAATCTCGAAATAATTCAGGTCCAGATGTAAACGGGTTTATGTAGCTTTCCCGGATTGGATAGGTTTTTATTTTAAGGTGTTTCAGATGCTGCTTACGGCCAAATACAAAATCCAATCCGATCCATATGGCCAGAACGAGTAAGAGCACTAGAATGATTTTCAAAAGCATGCGCCTCCAATCCATGAACGCTGGCTAAGAATATCTGTATGCCTTTGCCTGCGTGCCCCACATCTCGTGGGCTTAACTTCTCTTTAGTATGTACGGGAAAGGTTTATCCTATGTTTTGGAAAGGAATCTTCTGAAAGAGACTGGCATAAGTTTGAAAAACATAGAAAATAAATATTTTGATTATATAATCCGTATAAAATTTTTTTCCTACTCACTAAAAAGTCATACTTTAAATCAATCATCCCACATATTTTATCTAATAAGGGATTGATTTATATGATTTCCTCCTCTCTTAGGGGAAAAAGATTAGATAGAATAAAACTTTTAGTATCTTGTTTCTATTCAAATAAAACAAATCGTAATATAATAATAGACAAAAGAGTTTTCAGTATTTTTAGAAAAATATTTTTCATGCTTCACGGCAAGCTTTTCTTTCTTCGCTTTATGTCAATTCCGAAGTCGTTACGGCAGTTAGGAGGAATTCCTTTGCAAAGAAGAACGGTGATCTTAAGTGGGGCCCGCACGCCTTTTGGTAAATTAGGCGGTAGTTTAAAGAGCCTGTCAGCCTCCGATCTTGGAGCGATTGCTATTAAAGAAGCGGTAAAACAAGCTGGAGTTTCTGGCCAAGAGGTAAATAGTGTCATCATGGGTACAGTTCTACAGGGAGGACAGGGACAGATCCCTTCACGGCAGGCAGCGATCAAAGCAGGCCTTCCATGGGAGGTCAAAACTGAGACAATAAACAAGGTTTGTGCTTCAGGTATGAGAAGTGTTACATTGGGGGATCAAATTATTCGTACAGGTGACGAGGAGGTGATTGTTGCAGGTGGGATGGAATCAATGAGTCAGGCTCCTTTTTTTCTTCAATATGCACGCTTTGGTCTGCGAATGGAGAATTCATCGATAAAAGATTTAATGATATTCGATGGATTAACTTGTAGTTTTACGGGTGTTCACATGGGTATTTACGGAGATCAAGCTGCTAAAAGGTTAAATATAAGTCGAGAAGATCAGGATCAGTGGGCATTAAGAAGTCATGAGAGAGCAGTCTATGCAATAGAAAAGGGGCGATTCGCAGAAGAAATCGCACCAATAGAAATACAGGGGAGAAAAGGGAACCGTCATATTGATCAAGATGAGTCACCGAGAAGCGATACGACATTAGATAAATTAGCGAGGTTACAAGCTGTTTTTAGTAAAGATGGATGCATTACAGCTGGGAATGCGCCTGGTGTTAATGATGGCGGGGCAGCGCTCGTTTTAATGAGTGAAGCGCGAGCGCTGCGTGAGAACCGAAGGCCGGCAGCACTTATTTTAGGTCATGCTGAGGTGGCGGTAGAAGCTAAGGATTTCCCGATAACACCTGGGCTTGTGATTAAAAAGTTGCTCCAGAAGACAGGAAAAGCGAAAGAAGATATCGATTTAATTGAAATCAATGAAGCTTTTGCAGCTGTTTCATTGGCATCAATTGGAATTGCAGGGATAGAAAGAGAAAAAGTAAATGTTAATGGTGGTGCGATTGCCCTAGGGCATCCGATTGGAGCGAGCGGAACGAGAATTATCTTGACGCTTATGTACGAATTAAAACGGCGTGGCGGTGGCATTGGGATTGCTGCGATTTGCAGCGGTGGCGGTCAAGGCGATGCCATCATGATTGAAGTTCTAAAATAAAAACGCTTCCAATTCCAGGGTGTCATCCGCATTTTATGAGGAGGATTAATTTGAGTATCGAAAGGATTATGGTGATCGGTGCAGGTCAAATGGGATCAGGCATTGCACAAGTTTGTTTACAAGCAGGTTTTCAAGTAAGTTTATATGATATTCAACAGGAGTTTATTCAACGAGGATTCAATAAGATTGATCAAAACCTTTCAGGATTGATTCATAAAGGAAGATTGAGTGACGAGGAAAAAGAAAGTTCCTTGTCCCGGCTTACGATTACACCGAAGATAGAGGCCGCCCAAGGAGTTGATTTAATCATTGAGGCGGCAGTAGAAAAGATGGAAGTTAAAACGGAGATTTTTAAAAAGTTAGATGAGATCGTCGAGCCTCATACGATTTTAGCCAGTAACACCTCATCGCTTCCCATCACAGAGATTGCGGCAGCGACAGCGAGTCCACATCGGGTTATTGGAATGCACTTTATGAATCCTGTTCCTGTCATGAAGCTCGTAGAAATTATTCGAGGATTGGCAACGAGTGATGAAGTCTTTCAGGCGGTAAAGCAAACGGCCGAAACATTAGGAAAAACTCCTGTTGAGGTCCATGATTTTCCTGGCTTTGTGTCAAACCGGATTTTAATGCCAATGATCAATGAAGCGATTTTTACTTTATATGAAGGGGTCGCCTCGAAGGAAAGTATTGATGAAGTCATGAAGTTGGGGATGAATCATCCGATGGGACCTTTAACGCTCGCAGATTTTATTGGTTTGGATACTTGTCTTTCGATTATGGAAACTTTGCACGCGGGGTTTGGAGATGATAAATATCGCCCGTGTCCATTGCTTCGTAAGTATGTGAAAGCTGGCTGGTTAGGAAAAAAAACAGGCCGAGGATTCTATGTATACGAGTAAAGCAGACGTTGGGCTTCATGAGCTTATGACTCTTTCCAAAAAAACAAATCTGCAATATCTACTTTAAAAAGCTTACAGCCCGCTTCAGGTTTAGACCCTGATGAGGAGGGATTGCATGGATTTGCGTTTCACGGAAGAACAACAGATGTTGAGGGAGCTAGTGGTGAACTTTGCCGAAAAGGAGGTAAAGCCTTTTATCCCAAACATGGAGGCAGGAGAATTTCCTCGCGAGATTCTGAATAAAATGGCCGCCCTCGGTTTGATGGGAATTCCAGTGCCTGAAAAATATGGAGGCGCAGGAATGGATTTTACTTCCTACATCCTTACTATTAATGAGTTATCAAGATTCAGTGCAACACTTGGTGTAATTCTTTCTGTTCATACATCTGTAGGCACCAATCCCATTTTGTTATTCGGCAGTGAAGTGCAGAAGTTGACGTATATTCCAAAGCTAGCTTCAGGTAAATTCCTTGGGGCCTTCTGCCTAACAGAACCAAATGCGGGGTCAGATGCTGGGAATCTCAAAACAAAAGCCGTTAAAGAGGGAGACGAATATATCCTCAACGGCTCTAAACTGTTCATTACGAACGGCGGTGAAGCCGATCTTTATATCGTATTTGCGGTCACGAATCCAGCGTTAGGGATGAGAGGGATGTCGGCTTTTATCGTTGAAAGGAACACACCTGGACTCACTTTTGGAAAAGATGAGAAGAAAATGGGACTCCATGGTTCACGGACATTGTCATTACTCTTTGAAAATATGGAAATCCCGGCTAAAAATCGATTAGGAGAAGAAGGGGAGGGCTTTAAGATTGCCCTTGCTAACCTTGAATTTGGTCGAATTGGGATTGCAGCCCAAAGCTTGGGGATTGCCCAAGCGGCGTATGAAGAGTCAGTATCCTACGCCAAGTCACGACATCAATTCCACCGTCCAATCGCAAAACAGCAAGGGATCGCATTCAAACTCGCTGATATGGCTACTTCCGTTGAAGCGGCAAGATTACTTGTCTACAAAGCGGCTTTTTTAAAACAAATCGGACGCTCATGTGCAAAGGAAGCATCAATCGCCAAACTATTTGCCTCACAGACAGCAATGGAAGTAACAACTGAAGCGATTCAGATTTTTGGCGGCTATGGCTATACAAAGGATTTTCCAGTGGAGCGGTTTTTCCGAGATGCGAAGGTAACCGAGATTTATGAGGGGACGAGCGAAATTCAGCGGATCGTTATCAGTAAACACCTTTAATAAAATTGGGATTTTCAAAAATAACTTCCTGTGAAGATTGATGATAAGGCAAAGGAGAATGAAGATGGACTTCAAATTGAGTGATGAACACGAGATGATACGTCGAATGGTTCGTGACTTTGCCGTAAATGAAGTGGCGCCATCTGCAGCAGAACGGGATGAAGATGAACGTTATGACCCTATCATATTTACAAAAATGGCAGAGTTGGGCCTAACCGGAATTCCCTGGCCGGAAGAGTATGGCGGGATTGGCAGTGATTATTTGGCTTATGCAATCGCAGTTGAGGAACTAGCGTGTGTCTGCGCCTCAACAGCTGTTACACTATCAGCCCATACATCATTAGCTTGTTGGCCGATCTATACATTTGGGACAGAGGCTCAGAAACAGAAGTATTTGAAACCAATGGCATTAGGAGAGTATCTGGGAGCATATGGATTAACTGAATCTGGAAGTGGTTCAGATGCAGGAGGAATGAAAACGACCGCTAGACGAGAAGGAGATTATTATCTTTTAAACGGTTCCAAAATATTTATTACGAATGGCGGGGAAGCTGATCTTTATATCGTGTTTGCTCTTACTGAGCCTGAGAAGAAACATAAAGGGATAACCGCATTTATCATTGAAAAGGGTACAGTTGGCTTTTCGATTGGGAAAAAGGAAAGGAAGTTAGGGATTCGCTCCTCGCCAACAACGGAGATCCTTTTTCAAGACTGTAAAGTACCAAAGGAAAATGTATTAGGCAGTGTCGGGGAAGGGTTTAAAATTGCCATGCAAACGTTGGATGGAGGTCGAAATGGGATTGCGGCTCAAGCGGTCGGAATTGCACAAGGAGCACTAGATGCTGCCGTCAGTTATGCGAAAATTCGTCAGCAATTCGGGAAGCCGATTGTAAAAAATCAAGGGATTTCCTTCAAGTTGGCTGATATGGCTACAAGTGTGGAAGCGGCAAGGCTGCTAACCTATCAAGCCGCATGGCGGGAAAGCTGCGGGCCTATCCTATGGTAAAGAATCAGCAATGTCGAAGTTATTCGCCGGTGATACAGCAATGAATGTAACAACCGAAGCGGTCCAAGTGTTTGGCGGCTATGGCTATACAAAGGAATACCCTGTTGAGCGGTTTATGCGAGATGCAAAAATTACGCAGATTTATGAAGGAACCCAAGAAATACAGCGGTTAGTTATCTCGAGAATGATAACGGGAGTATAAAGGGACAACCAAATCATTTTTTTAAACAGACGAACAGCAGAAAAATAACGAACAGGCAAAGGGAGAGAATAGAGATGAAGAAACGGGAAGTACATGCTTCGATAAAGGATGAGCGACTGATCCAGAAGCGCAGAGATCAGATGATTAATGGGGCTGTTAAGCTTTTTATTGAAAAGGGGTTTCATCGTACGACCACGAGGGAGATAGCCCGGGCCGCAGGGTTTAGTATCGGCACTCTTTATGAATATATTCGTGAAAAAGAGGATGTTCTTTATCTTGTTTGTGATCGAATCTATGATCAGGTAAAGGAGCGGCTGCAAAAGTTTTTAGATCCTGAAGAATCGACGCTTGAAGCGCTCAGTCAGGGGATTGCCAACTATATTCGGGTTGTAGATGAAATGCAGGATGAGATTCTTGTCATGTATCAAGAGGTCAAGTTCCTCACAAAAGATGCACTCCCTTATGTGTTAAATAAAGAATTGGAAATGGTTGAGTTATTTGCAAGAATGCTGACCAGGTGTGTGGAAAATAAAGAATTGTCTTTAACAGAAAGTGAAATTAAGCTTCATGCCCATAATATTTATGTGGCTGGTCAAATGTGGTCGTTTAGAAGGTGGATTTTACGGAAAATGTTTACCTTAGAAGAATATATTGAATACCAAATTACGTTTTTAATTGAAGGGGCAAAAGGAACAAGAGGGGCGAAAGGAGATCAGAATGGGGAGCGGATTATTATATAAACCCAAAAACCATATTCGGTTTGTCACGGCTTCAAGCCTGTTTGATGGCCATGATGCCTCAATTAATATTATGAGGCGAATTTTGCAGACATGTGGAGCAGAAGTGATTCATCTGGGACATAATCGTTCGGTAGACGAAGTGGTCACTGCCGCAATTCAGGAGGATGTCCACGGAATTGCGGTTTCTTCCTATCAAGGCGGCCATGTTGAATACTTCAAATACATGATTGATTTATTACATGAAAGAGGAGCAGCTCATATTCGCATTTTTGGCGGCGGTGGGGGTGTAATTATTCCCCGTGAGAGAAAGCTTCTTCATGAATATGGTGTCTCCCGGATTTTTTCCCCTGAAGATGGCCGGCGTCTAGGGCTTCAGGGGATGATCAATGAAATGCTTCGAGAATGTGATTACCCTCTAACCTCTCTACAAGACGAACTCGATATCCACTCATTGTCACCTCAGTCGGATCAAACCATTGCAAGATTGATTACATGGTCTGAACAGTTTGCTATATCCCGAAAAATGGAAAAGAGAAACATACTAGAAAAGATTAAATCTAGCGAGAAAAAGATACCTGTCATTGGAGTTACAGGAACAGGTGGGGCAGGGAAAAGTTCTTTAACAGATGAATGGGTTCGCCGCTTTCTTCATGAATTCCCACAAAAAACAGTCGCCATACTATCTATTGATCCAACGAAACAAAAAACGGGCGGGGCATTACTAGGTGATCGGATACGGATGAATGCAATTTCTTCTCCGCGTGTTTATATGCGAAGTTTGGCGACGAGATCATCGAAATCAGAGCTCTCCCTTGCGATTCAAGATGCCATTAAGATTGTGAAAGGAGCTGGCTTTGATTTAGTTATTATTGAGACAAGCGGGATTGGTCAAGGAGATTCTGCAATCGCAAACTTCTGTGATCTTTCTATATATGTGATGACAAGTGAGTTTGGTGCTCCTACGCAGCTAGAAAAAATCGATATGATCGATTACGCGGATTGCATTGTCATTAATAAATTTGATCGTAAAGGGTCTGAAGATGCTCTTGGGCAAGTACGGAAACAATATCAACGAAGTCATCTACTGTTTGAAAAGCTACCTGAAGACATGCCTGTGTATGGAACGATTGCTAGTCAATTTCATGATCCTGGGGTCAACCGTTTATTTGCAGCTGTCATTGAAATGATCAATGAAAAATTCGGGTTGAGATGGGAGACGAACTTTACGAAAAAAGAGCAGGTGAAAGATCGACATTCCATTATTCCAAACGAGAGGCAAAATTACTTGCAGGAAGTTGTTAAAACGATTCGAAGTTATCATCAAAATGTGGAGGAACAGGTAGTGCTTGCCAGAAGGTTGTTTCAAATAGATGGGACAATCGCAGAAGTTAAGAAACAAGAGAAAGAAAATGAAAACATCAAAGGAAATACCCTGCCGTATCTAGAATATTTAAAGAAACAAATAGTCGAAAAGTTAACTCTTGAGTCAATGAAGATTTTACAAGAATGGGAAGGCACAAAGGAAAGGTATTCAAATGAAACGTATGTCACCCATATTCGCGGCAAGGAAGTCGTAACAACCTTACAAACAAAGAGTTTATCTGGACTATCTATTCCGAAGATCACTTTGCCAAAGTATCAAGATTTTGGTGAAATTTTGCGATGGGTCTATCGTGAAAATGTTCCAGGTTCATTTCCTTATACAGCTGGTGTCTTTCCTTTTAAGCGAGAAGGAGAAGATCCAAAACGTCAATTTGCTGGGGAAGGCACACCTGAGCGGACAAATGAGCGTTTCCACTTTTTATCGAAGGGCGATGCGGCGAAACGTTTGAGTACGGCGTTTGACTCAGTTACCTTGTATGGGGAGGATCCGGATGAGCGCCCAGATATTTATGGAAAAGTTGGAGAAAGCGGTGTGAGTGTTTCCACGTTGGAGGATATGAAAAAGCTGTTTCACGGTTTTGATTTAGTGGACGCGTTGACTTCTGTATCGATGACGATTAATGGACCGGCACCTATCATTCTCGCAATGTTTATGAATACTGCTATTGATGGGCAAATCGAAAAACAGAAGACCAAGTTGGGAAGGGATTTGACAGAAGTCGAGAAGGCAGAGGTCAAGATGGATGCACTCAAGGTTGTGCGAGGCACTGTTCAAGCAGATATTTTAAAAGAAGATCAAGGCCAGAATACGTGTATTTTCTCTACTGAATTTGCCTTACGAATGATGGGGGATATTCAAGAATACTTCATTGAGCATGGTGTGCGCAACTATTACTCTGTTTCGGTATCTGGGTATCATATTGCGGAAGCGGGTGCGAACCCGATTACCCAGTTGGCCTTTACATTAGCAAACGGATTCACCTACGTAGAATATTATTTAAGCAGAGGTATGAAGATTAATGACTTTGCCCCCAATCTGTCTTTCTTTTTCTCTAATGGCTTGGATCCGGAGTATACTGTGATTGGACGCGTAGCTAGAAGGATTTGGGCGATTGCGTTAAGGGAAAAGTATGGGGCAAATGAGAGAAGTCAAAAATTGAAATATCATATTCAAACGTCAGGCCGTTCCCTTCATGCGCAGGAGATGGACTTTAACGACATCCGCACGACTCTGCAGGCCTTAATGGCACTCCATGATCATTGCAATTCCTTGCATACGAACGCCTATGATGAGGCGGTTACGACACCAACACAAGAATCCGTACGGAGGGCGATGGCGATTCAACTGATTATCACAAAAGAACATGGGCTAACGAAAAATGAAAATCCATTGCAAGGCTCATTCATTATTGAAGAGCTGACTGACTTGGTGGAAGAGGCTGTCCTTCAGGAGTTTGAACGTTTGGATATTCGGGGTGGAGTTCTTGGGGCGATGGAGGGTCAGTATCAGCGCGGGAAAATTCAAGAGGAATCTTTGTATTATGAAATGTTAAAGCATTCGGGTGAATTGCCGATTATTGGAGTGAACACCTATATAAATCCACGACCTGCTTCCCCGGAAGATATGGACAGGATAGCCTTGGCGCGGGCGACAACGGAGGAAAAGGATGCGCAAATTCAACATGTACGATCATTTCAGGAAAAGCATAACCCAAATAGTGGTGCTGCTTTAGTGAAGCTGAAGGAAACAGCGGCGTTAGGCGGCAATATTTTTGAAGAATTAATGGAAACAGTAAAGGTGGCAAGTCTCGGGCAAATAACGTCAGCTCTTTACGAAGTAGGCGGACAATATCGGAGGAACATGTAAGAAAGTTAAATAATCGAGGGGGAAGAGAAACGGCTTGAAATGGTTATGGCTATTACTCGTTTGGTTAGCGGTAGGATCCTTTACGTATTATTTGTACAATAAACAACTAGGGGCCATTCCCTTTTTCTTACTATCGATCTATTTTTTTTACTATGCGAAAAAGAAGTTTTCAAAAAGATAGAAATTACGCAAGAATCTTGGGATGAAACTAGCATAAACCCTAACTAATTGTTTATAATGGAGAATATGTATTTTAACAAATGGATTATTCATCGTACTTATTGTATATTTTATTTAACTTCATTTAGCAGGAGTCTTCCGCTTTAATAGTTGAGGGATGGATACCAAAGAGCTCTCTTTCAGTCGGGTTCAAACCTTGGCTAAATAAAGTTAAGCCTCCGGCGGATGCCTCGGATTTTTAACGGAAATGTATCGAGCAAGCTCGATAAAAATCCGGGCGCAAATTCGACGGAGCGAATTTGATTAGGTAGTAGAGAGAAAGGAAGTGCAGTCTTGGGTGTACAACAATACTCAAAAGAAGAATTAGCAGAAATGTCTTTAATAGAGATTGCGTACGAATTATTAGCTGAAAAGAAACAAGCCATTCCATTTGCAGAGATTATTGAGGAATTGAAGAAAATCCTTGGTACTTCAGATGAAGAAGTCAAAGCAAAAGTTGCCCAATTTTATACAGAGTTAAATATAGACGGCCGTTTTTTATGCCTTAGTGGAAATCAATGGGGACTTAGAACTTGGTATCCTGTTGATCAAGTGGCTGAAGAAATCGTTAATCCTGTGAAAGCGAAGAAGAAGAAAAAGGCGAAGAAAGTCGTGGAAGATGATATTGGATTCGATGATGATGCAGAAGAGGAAGTCGAAGGATTTGATGATCCGGAAGATTTACTTGATGACGATTTGGATGATGAAGATTTAGACGATGTTGATGATGGATGATGATCTCGACGAGGACTTAGAGGAAATTGACGATGAACTTGATGATGACCTCGACGAAGATCTTGATGAAGAGTTAGAATTAGATGAAGAAGAGTTTGAAATAGATGAGGAAGAAGAGAGTTTAGACGAAGATACTGAACCCGAAGAAGAAAAATAAGGATTTCAAATACGTCTTGACTTTTTGACCCCAGACTTGTAGAATACTTTTTGGGCTCTTTACGGAGATCATTCATTTAGAAGAGTAGCGCTCCCTTACTTAAATAAAGTAAGCGGAGCGTTTTTGTTTTTGTGAGAATGTCGAAAAATGACAATCTAAGGCATCTTGTAAAATTACTTATTTAAATAGAATAAAAATGCGCAAACTGTAATAGAGGAGGAATTTTAACATGACAAAATATATCTTTGTAACAGGTGGCGTTGTTTCGTCGCTAGGAAAGGGAATTACAGCAGCTTCATTAGGAAGACTGTTAAAAAACCGAGGCGTCAAAGTAACGATTCAAAAGTTTGATCCCTATATTAACGTGGACCCAGGTACAATGAGTCCTTATCAACACGGTGAAGTCTTTGTTACAGATGATGGTGCGGAGACCGACTTAGATTTAGGCCACTACGAGCGTTTAATTGATATTAACCTGAATAAATACAGCAATGTAACAACAGGAAAAGTGTATTCCACTGTTATCAAAAAGGAACGTCGTGGTGACTATTTAGGCGGAACGGTTCAAGTAATCCCTCACATTACTAATGAAATTAAAGAACGACTATTCCGTGCTGGACGTGAAACGAATGCGGATGTCTTGATTACTGAAATTGGTGGAACAGTTGGGGATATTGAATCACTGCCATTTTTAGAAGCGATTCGCCAAGTAAAAAGTGATGTTGGTGCAGAAAATGTTATGTACATTCACGTTTCCCTTGTTCCATATATTAAGGCAGCCGGTGAAATGAAAACAAAACCAACTCAGCACAGTGTAAAAGAGTTGCGTAGCCTTGGAATTCAGCCAAATCTAATTGTTGTTCGTACAGAGATGCCAATGACTCAGGAAATGAAGGATAAGCTCGCGCTATTCTGTGATATTGATAAAGAGTCGGTAATTGAATGTCAAGATGCTGACCATCTATTAGCTATACCTCCTGCTTTACAGGCGCAAAACATGGATTCTATTGTATGCAAACATTTAGCGCTTAATTGCCAAGAGGCTGATATGTCGGAGTGGACGGCCCTTCTAAAAAAGGTGCGTCATCTTTCTAAAAAGGTAAAAATTGGTCTTGTTGGAAAATACGTAGAATTACCAGATGCTTATTTATCAGTTGTAGAAGCATTAAAGCATGCCGGCTATGCCTTTGATGCTGATATTGATGTTAAATGGATTAATTCCGAAGAGGTAAATGATGAAAATGTCGCAGAATTATTAGACGATGTTGATGGTGTTCTCGTTCCTGGCGGCTTCGGCGACCGTGGAATTGAAGGGAAGATTTCAGCCATTCGTTATGCTCGTGAAGAGAACCGTCCATTCTTAGGCATTTGCTTGGGAATGCAGCTAGCTTCAATTGAGTACGCTCGAAATGTACTTGGTTTAAACGAAGCTCATACGTCTGAAATTAATCCTGATACACCACATGCAATCATTGACTTGCTTCCAGAACAAAAGGATGTTGAAGAGCTTGGTGGGACGCTTCGTCTTGGATTATATCCTTGTAAGTTAACAGAGGAAACGAAGGCATTTGAGGCTTATCAAGATGAAGTAGTGTATGAACGCCATCGCCACCGCTATGAGTTTAACAATCATTATCGTGAAATGATGGAGGAAAAGGGATTTATTTTCTCGGGGACAAGCCCAGATGGACGTCTTGTTGAGATCGTGGAGCTCAAGGATCACCCTTGGTTTGTAGCGTCTCAATTCCACCCAGAATTTATTTCAAGGCCAAACCGCCCACAACCATTATTCCGTGAATTTATCGGAGCTTCTTTAAAACATAAAGAGCAATAATATAATAGAGAAAGGCTGACCACTGTAGAAATCCACACAGCGGTCAGCCTCTTTTTTTATTCAACTCCTAAAATTAAGACCATCTTAATCGAGGCAGAATAGCTCCTTTAATCTTCATCAAACTCTCCAACAATTTCATCAATCGAAAATTTTAAGCCATAATAAACGTATAGAGCAATCATAGAAAAGGGAAGACCAATACGGCTGCCGTCATCAGTTGGTACCAATCCCTTTTTGAGAGGAATTTCAATGTGAATGTCAGATAAATCCACAATTGAATCCTCATTTACGTTATTAACTGAAGTCGTCACAGAAACAAATGGGATTCCTTTTTCACGCAACTCTTTTGCCAGTAAAAGGGCCTGTTCATTCGTAGGAGATCTGGTTACTAGCAGCACACGATCAATGGAGGAAATTGTATCAAGATCTGTTGGATCGTGCAGCGTAATTCCATGTCTTAGCGGCTCGGCTCCTCTCGTTGCTTCACTAGTGATAGCAAGCATTTCATCTGTCCCGTATATGTAGAGATTACCTCCAGAAACAATCGCTTGTGACAACAAGCGGGCCCCATCTTCAATCTCATATTTTTGTTTCTCTAAGATCGATGTAAACACACCGCTAAGTTGAGTTGTAAATATTTTTAACAAAAAATCTCCTCCAAACAATAAATAGTATGTTACATTTAAGTGAAGTACCAAATTAGTAAAACACATTTCGAAAAATGAATCCTAAATTAATCACAGAGAGAAAGAAGGAATTCCTAGGGAAGATATAGAATTAGTTAAATTATGATAAAATTGTAATTAAAACGAACATTCTAGTTAGGCTCCAGATTACAGTTAATATAACAGAAAAAGTTTATCTGGTATTTAATTGAAAATCAACATATGGTGAAATTAAATCAGAAGAAGAGGTGCAAAAATGGGGGAAAAGATCCTAATCGTAGATGATCAATATGGAATTCGAATTTTACTTAATGAAGTCCTGCAAAAAGAGGGCTACGATACATATCAAGCTGCAAATGGACTGCAGGCATTAGAAATCGTCCAAGAAAATGTCCCGGATTTGATTCTATTGGACATGAAAATCCCTGGTATGGATGGTATTGAAATTTTAAAAAGGGTGAAAGCGCTTTATCCCGATATGAAGGTTATTATTATGACTGCTTATGGTGAATTAGATATGATTCAGGAGGCAATGGATCTAGGTGCGATGACTCATTTTGCGAAACCGTTCGATATTGTCGAGATTCGTGAAGCTGTACAAAAATACTTGTCACAATCAATATAGAAAAATAGAATGGCGGGAACCTCCAAAATTGTAAATTTCCTCAAGTAAAATAGCAATTATAGGATTATTTTGGTATGATACTAGTGGAATTCCCAACATGGATTGGTCTTATCGGTTTTTTAAACTATATATAATACATCCTGAAAGAAAAACTAAGACGGAATGGCCATAGGGAAAATTATTTACATACAAATAAGGGAGGAACTATCATGCCATTAGTTTCTATGACTGATATGCTTAACAAAGCAAAATCAGAGGGCTATGCAGTTGGCCAATATAACATTAACAACCTTGAATATACTCAAGCGATCCTTCAAGCGGCAGAAGAGCAGAGATCTCCAGTGATTTTAGGTGTTTCTGAAGGTGCCGGCCGTTATATAGGCGGATTCAAAACGGTTGTTAAAATGGTAGAAGGATTAATGGAGGATTACAATATCACAGTTCCAGTAGCGATTCACTTGGATCATGGTTCAAGTTTTGATAAATGTAAAGAGGCGGTTGATGCTGGTTTCACATCTGTCATGATTGATGCTTCGCACCATCCATTTGAGGAAAATGTAGAGATCACTACAAAAGTGGTAGAATATGCTCATTCAAAAGGAGTGTCTGTTGAAGCTGAATTAGGTACAGTAGGCGGACAGGAAGATGATGTTATTGCGGATGGAGTTATTTATGCAGACCCTAATGAATGTAAAGAACTTGTTGAACGGACAAAAATTGATACATTAGCACCTGCGTTAGGATCTGTTCATGGTCCTTACAAAGGGGAGCCAAACTTGGGATTTGCTGAAATGGAGGAAATCGGAGAGTTAACAGGTATTCCACTTGTGCTGCATGGCGGTACAGGAATCCCAACGAAAGATATCCAAAGAGCGATCTCTTTAGGTACGGCAAAAATTAACGTAAATACTGAAAACCAAATGACTTCAACTAAAACGGTCCGAGAAGTATTAGCGGCGAACCCGAATGTGTATGATCCACGTAAGTATTTAGGACCAATGCGCGAAACCATTAAGGAAACTGTTATTGGGAAAATGAAGGAATTTGGTTCTGTAGGAAAAGCGTAAAATATTAAGTTAAACCGCCTTTATGGAGGCGGTTTTCACTGTATTAAAGTAGTGACATATTACATAAACTTTGCCAGGTAGGATTGGCGCATTACCCGAGTCATTTGATGTTATTTTGGAAAAAATAATAACAGTAGATTTATTTTTAAAAATCGAAAGGGGTATAATGATGAAATTTTTTATCGATACTGCAAATATGGACGAAATTAGAGAGGCTTTTGAATTAGGGATTATTTCCGGGGTGACCACGAATCCGTCCCTTGTTGCGAAGGAAAAAGGGGTTTCGTTCCATGACCGTTTACGTGAAATTACTGAACTTGTTCCAGGCTCAGTAAGTGGTGAAGTTATTGCTCTTGATGCAGAGGGAATGATTACAGAAGGCCGTGAATTAGCATCAATTGCTCCAAACATTACGGTTAAAATTCCGATGACTCCAGACGGAATGAAAGCTGTATCGATTCTTTCAAAAGAAGGAATTAAGACAAATGTAACCTTAATTTTTAGTGCGAATCAAGCTTTATTGGCAGCTAGAGCAGGGGCAACTTATGTATCACCATTCCTAGGCCGTTTAGATGATATTGGTCATAATGGCTTAGACTTAATCTCAACGATTGCGGAAATCTTTGCAATTCACGGAATTGATACAGAAATCATTGCCGCTTCGATTAGACATCCTCAACATATTACAGATGCTGCATTGCGTGGTGCCCATATTGCAACGACTCCGTATAAAGTTATTAAGCAACTTTTCAAGCATCCGTTAACAGACAAAGGAATTGATGCGTTTATGGAAGATTGGAAAAACCGCGGTTAGTATATTTTACAATGTATTTCTTTTCAACCAAAAAGGGTGACCTCTTTATTCAGTTGCCCTTTTTCACAATGTATATACCATCCCATTTTTTCTTTTACCCAAAAGGAAGATAAATCTTTTAAAAATTTCTCTAAATTGATGGATGACCATCATATTTTGTGTAAAATAAAGAATGGGTAAATTGAATAAAGTCCATTTAAATATCCTATGATGAAAATACAACCATTATTCATATGTCATAAATGAAAGAAGCTTGTGTCAGGCCCCAAAGTATAGTTCAGGAATGCGAAACCGGGGAAGACTTTACGGCGGGCATATTTGGACAAATCTATTTGGACAAGGCACAGATATTCATCAAGATATGGAAGGGAGTTCAAAATGGAAAAATTAATGATTGCAGGTGGCTATCCGTTAAAGGGGACTGTTCGAATCAGTGGAGCAAAAAATAGTGCGGTTGCCTTAATTCCTGCAACGATATTAGCTGATTCTCCTGTAACAATTGAGGGGCTGCCAGATATTTCTGATGTCCATATTCTAAAAGGGTTGCTTGAAGAAATTGGCGGCAAGGTGAACATGACGGAAAATGATATGACAGTAGACCCTTCAAAGATGATTTCCATGCCCTTACCGAACGGAAAAGTAAAAAAGCTCCGCGCTTCCTACTATTTAATGGGAGCGATGCTTGGTCGTTTTAAAAAGGCCGTCATTGGCTTGCCAGGTGGATGTCATCTCGGACCAAGACCAATTGATCAGCATATAAAGGGTTTCGAGGCACTTGGTGCAAAGGTAAGCAATGAGCAAGGTGCGATTTATTTACGTGCCGATGAGCTAAAAGGAGCTCGGATTTACTTAGATGTCGTTAGCGTTGGTGCGACCATTAATATTATGTTAGCGGCGGTTCGAGCTAAAGGACGGACGGTTATTGAAAATGCGGCAAAAGAGCCGGAAATTATTGATGTGGCGACACTACTAACCAATATGGGGGCAAAGATTAAAGGGGCCGGGACCGATATTATTCGTATTGATGGTGTTGACAGTCTTTGTGGCTGCCGTCATACGATTATTCCAGACCGGATTGAAGCAGGGACATATATCATTATCGGTGCGGCTGTTGGAGAAGGGGTCATTGTTGATAATGTCATTCCTCAGCATTTGGAGTCTTTAATTGCTAAGCTTCGTGAAATGGGTGTAGTTGTTGAAACAAAAGACGATCAAGTATATATCCATGCTGTTCCTAAAATGAAGTCCGTTGACATTAAGACTTTAGTTTTTCCTGGATTTCCAACTGATTTGCAACAGCCTTTTACATCATTATTAACGAGGGCAGAAGGTAGCAGTATGGTAACGGATACGATTTATTCAGCCCGATTTAAACATACAGATGAATTAAGAAGAATGAACGCAAAAATTAAAGTGGAAGGACGTTCTGCTGTCATCGATGGTCCTGTCCAGTTAACTGGAGCAAAGGTAAAGGCAAGTGATTTACGTGCCGGGGCGGCGCTTGTTATTGCTGGCCTCATGGCAGATGGCGTAACGGAAGTGACAGGACTTGAGCATATTGACCGCGGATATAGTCAATTGGTAGAAAAGTTAAATGGATTAGGTGCAACGATATGGCGGGAGAGCCTAACCCAAGAAGAAATTGAGCAGACTAAGAATGCCTAAAGAGATTTGAACAGCAAAGTTTCAAAGAATCAACTTTTAGGCAGTCACACGTATGTTAAAAATTCTAAATCACCACATAGGAGAGGTATAATATGGAAAGAAGTTTAACAATGGAATTAGTTCGTGTAACGGAAGGAGCTGCACAAGAATCTGCTCGTTGGTTAGGAAGAGGGAAAAAAGAGGAAGCGGATGATGCAGCAACAACTGCGATGCGAGAAGTTTTTGATACAGTACCTATGCAGGGAACTGTTGTAATCGGTGAAGGAGAAATGGACGAAGCACCTATGCTTTATATTGGTGAAAAGTTAGGTACAGGGGTTGGTCCCAAAGTTGATGTAGCTGTGGATCCAGTTGAAGGAACGGAGATCGTAGCATCAGGAGGCTTAGGTTCGCTGGCGGTTTTAGCCGTTGCAGATGAAGGAAACCTTCTGCATGCACCTGATATGTATATGGATAAGATTGCTGTTGGCCCTGAAGCTGTAGGACTTATTGACATCAATGCTCCTGTAATTGACAATTTAAAAGCTGTAGCTAAGGCGAAAAATAAACCAATTGAAGATGTAGTTGTAACGATCTTGAATCGCGAACGTCATGCAGATATCATTCGTCAAATTCGTGAAGCTGGTGCTCGAATTAAGTTGATTGAAGCAGGAGATGTAGCAGGAGCAATCAATACAGCGTTTGAGCATACCGGCGTAGATATGTTACTCGGGGCTGGAGGTGCTCCAGAAGGTGTCTTAGCCGCGGTTGCTTTAAAGTGCCTAGGTGGAGAGCTTCAAGGAAAACTATTACCTCAAAATGATGAAGAACGACGACGTTGTAAAGAAATGGGTGTAGATGTAAACCAAGTTCTTTATATGGACGACTTGGTTAAGGGTGATGACGCTATTTTTGCTGCTACAGGTATTACAGATGGCGAACTTCTTAAAGGAGTTAAATTTATAACTGGGTTTGCAACAACACATTCAATTGTTATGCGTGCTAAGTCTGGTACAGTTCGTTTTATTGAAGGAACACATAGCTTGGCTAAGAAACCACATTTGGTTATTAAATAAAGCATCTTTTTTTGCTCTAATACTCCAGCAGGCGAATAGTCTTGTTTGCTGGAGCTCTAATTAATGTACAAAATCAGTATGTCCTCTTGAGATAGAGAAATAATCTATTTTTTCCAATAGAAATATATTGATTTATGTCCACTAGCGAGGTAAAATAAATCATTCCTTCTTCTATATCATGAAAACTAAAAGTTTAGAGACATTCTTCAATTGTTTTCAGCTGCCTCAATATACATGTAATCTTCCGAAAACCTTTCATATATTGCCTAAGAATGTTCTACTTGTGAAAGGAATGATTGAAAATTCAAAAGAGTGGTGTAACTATGGGATTAAATATATCAAGTTTAGAGAATATGAAGTTAAAAGAGCTTTATGAATTAGCCCGTGAATATAAAGTTTCTTATTACAGTAAATTAACAAAAAAGGAATTAATCTTTGCCATTTTAAAAGCACGAGCTGAACAGGAAGGGTACTTTTTTATGGAAGGTGTCCTCGAAATTATCCAATCCGAAGGCTTCGGTTTTTTAAGACCAATTAATTATTCACCAAGTTCAGAGGACATCTATATTTCAGCGTCGCAAATTCGTCGCTTTGACTTGCGTAATGGGGATAAAGTTTCCGGAAAGGTCCGCCCTCCGAAAGAAAATGAACGTTACTTTGGACTGCTCCAAGTTGAAGCTGTTAACGGCGATGACCCTGAATCGTCTAAAGAACGAGTTCATTTCCCAGGCTTAACTCCATTATATCCAGACCGTCAAATGAAATTAGAAACAACAACGAATAAAATCTCAACAAGAATTATGGATATTTTAGCACCTGTTGGATTTGGTCAACGTGGCTTAATTGTTGCGCCGCCAAAAGCAGGAAAAACGATGCTTATTAAGGAAATTGCTAATAGTGTCACGATCAACCATCCTGAAGCGGAACTAATTGTACTGCTTATTGATGAGCGCCCAGAAGAGGTAACGGATATTGAACGTTCTGTTCAAGGTGATGTCGTAAGCTCTACATTTGACGAGGTGCCGGAGAACCATATTAAAGTCGCTGAATTAGTGTTGGAACGCGCGATGCGTCTAGTCGAGCATAAGCGTGATGTAGTAATCTTAATGGATAGTATTACAAGACTTGCCCGTGCTTACAACCTAGTCATACCGCCAAGTGGACGGACGTTATCAGGAGGGATTGACCCTGCCGCGTTTCATCGACCAAAGCGATTCTTCGGAGCCGCCCGTAATATTGAAGAAGGCGGAAGTTTAACGATACTGGCAACCGCTTTAGTCGACACAGGTTCACGTATGGATGATGTGATTTACGAGGAATTTAAAGGAACAGGAAACATGGAACTTCATCTAGATCGTGCTTTGGCAGAGAGAAGAATTTTTCCTGCGATTGATATTCGCCGTTCTGGGACAAGGAAGGAAGAGTTGTTGATTCCGAAAGATCAATTGGATCTGCTTTGGGCCATCCGCAAATCAATGTCTGATTCACCGGACTTCTCAGAAAAGTTCCTTCGTAAGTTAAAACATACGAAATCAAATGAAGAATTTTTTGCACACTTAAATGATGAAATCAAGTCGAAACGGTCATAACCCTATTTTGGAAAAAAAGTAAAAAAGCAACGTTGCAATTCAAAATAGACCTTGCTATAATATGAAGAGTATTTTTGGTACTATAGCGCTAATTGTGCGCTGCGATATAACTCTGTTTCGAAAGACTCAGGGCGGAAGGAGATGAAAAGGAATGAAAGCAGGAATTCATCCAAATTATAAAAAGGCAGCAGTGAAATGTGCTTGTGGTAACGAGTTTGAAACAGGTTCAGTAAAAGAATCTATCCGTGTTGAAACTTGTTCTGAATGCCATCCATTCTACACAGGACGTCAAAAGTTCGCTGAAGCTGGCGGTCGTGTTGATCGATTCAATAAAAAATACGGTCTTAAATAAAAAGTGGAAGCAACAAACAGGCAGGTTTTTAACTATGCCTGTTTTTTAATGTTTTCTTTGTTAGCTCAAATAAACTTTCTGTAAATCGTTTTTGACCTGAAATATTGCCCATACTATAATTAGACTACGATAGAGTGGGATGGGAATTCCTACAATGAAAAAATGAGGTGAATGGCATGTTTGATCGACTCCAAGCTGTGGAAGATCGTTATGATAGACTCAATGAGCTCTTAAGCGATCCTGAAGTCATTAATGATACAAAAAAATTACGTGAATACTCAAAGGAACAATCCGATATTCAAGAGACGGTTGCGGTTTATCGTGAATATAAAGAAGTACGTGACCAATTAAAAGATGCAAAAGAAATGCTCGACGATAAGCTTGAAGCAGAAATGAGAGAAATGGTAAAAGAAGAGGTTAACGAACTGGAAGATAAAATCGAAGACCTTGAGGAACGCCTTAAAATTTTGTTAATCCCGAAAGACCCGAATGATGATAAAAACGTCATTATGGAAATTCGTGGTGCTGCCGGTGGAGATGAAGCTGCCCTTTTTGCAGGGGATTTATTCCGGATGTACAGCAAATACGCAGAAGCGCAACATTGGAAAATTGATGTGATTGAAACCCATTCAACAGGGGTTGGCGGGTATAAAGAGATTATCTTTATGATAAACGGCCAAGGGGCTTATTCTAAGCTTAAGTTCGAAAATGGAGCCCACCGTGTACAGCGTGTTCCTGAAACGGAATCAGGCGGCCGGATTCATACATCAACAGCAACCGTAGCTGTTCTTCCAGAAACAGAGGAAGTCGAAATCGATATCCATGAAAAGGATATTCGCGTCGATACGTTTGCATCAAGCGGGCCGGGGGGACAAAGTGTTAATACAACGATGTCAGCGGTTCGTTTAACCCATTTGCCAACAGGTATTGTTGTCTCCTGCCAAGATGAAAAATCGCAAATTAAAAATAAAGAAAAAGGGATGAAAGTTCTTCGGGCGCGGATTTATGATAAGTTCCAACAGGAAGCACGAGCGGAGTATGACCAACAAAGGAAGTCGGCGGTTGGGACAGGCGATCGTTCTGAGCGGATCCGTACATATAATTTCCCGCAAAATCGTGTAACAGATCACCGGATTGGACTTACCATCCAAAAGTTGGATCAAATTCTTGAAGGCAAACTTGATGATTTCATCAATGCTCTATTCATGGAGGAACAGTCCAGCAAATTAGAAAGTGCTGAGGATTAATCATGGGTAAAGTTTACGAAGCTCTAGGTTGGGCTTCTTCTTTTTTACGTGAAAAGGATCGGGATGAGAATGCAGGTGAATTGTTGCTCCGTTTTTACACAGAACTGGACCGCTCAAAGCTTTTAGCTAACTTGCGGGAGGAACTTCATCCAGATGTTGAGAAGGTCTTCAAGGAGGCGGTGATCCTCCACGGTGAAGGAACGCCAATTCAATATATTGTCGGCTTTGAGGAGTTCTACGGCCGGATCTTTGCCGTGAATGAACATGTCTTAATTCCTCGACCGGAAACAGAGGAGCTAGTTCTAGGAGCTCTCCAGCGTATGAAGCATTTTTTTGATGGGAATGAGAAGCTTCATGTAGTCGATATTGGCACAGGCAGTGGTGCAATTGCGATTACATTAAAGTTAGAGAGGCCAACCTTACATATGACTGCTTCTGATATCTCCGAAGATGCTTTGTGTGTAGCAGCCAAAAATGCTGAAAGTCTGCATGCTGAGATTGATTTTGTTAAAGGTGATGTATTACAGCCTTTTATTGATAAGGGGAGTACATTTGATGTCGTCATTTCGAATCCACCTTATATTCCACTTGGAGACAAAGAGGATATGTCAATTGTTGTAAAGGATCATGAGCCTCATCGTGCTTTATTTGCCGGAAAAGATGGATTGGATATCTACCGAAAATTTGCGGAACAGCTGCCACTTATTTTAAAAGAAAAAGCTTTAGTCGGCTTTGAAGTTGGGGCTGGACAAAGTCAAGCGGTTTCAGAGTTGATGCAAGAAGTGTTTCCGCTAGCGAAGGTTGAGACGGTTTATGATATTAACGGAAAAGACCGAATGGTGTTTGTAGAGAGGAGCTAGTCTCCTCTTTTTATAGGGGAGTAATGTTGAATTGCAAGTAACCCCCTGAAAAAGTATGAGTAAACTGATATAAATGATAAACGGCCTTTTTGAAAGTGATAGATTCATAATTTCCTGCAAAATTTATTTTTACTAGTTTAAAAAGTTAGCCTCCTGTCCACAATGTGTTAGTGAAGGGACGGTGCTGACAATTATGAAAAGAAAAAATATTGCCATTATCTATTTATTAATTTTATCAATTGGAACGATTTTAAGTTTATATATACCAAAAAATGAAGTAACTGCTAATGAGGCAGTCGTTATCCCAAATGATGCGATTCGCCTTCGAATTTTAGCCAACAGCGATAGCGCAGAGGATCAACGAGTAAAGCATCTAGTTAGAGATAAAGTAAATGCGGAGATCACAAGCTGGGTTTCCCAATTAACATCAAAAGAGGAAGCAAAAAACGTGATCCAAGAAGGACTTCCGGAACTGCAGAAAATTGCTCTAAATGTTCTAGAACAAGAAAATATCAGCCAGTCGGTAAAAGTAGAATTTGGAAAAGTAGAGTTCCCAACAAAATTATATGGTGAATTTTTGTATCCTGCTGGTGAATATGAAGCTATTCTTATTTCCCTTGGCGAAGGAAAGGGAGCAAACTGGTGGTGTGTCTTATTCCCGCCGCTATGCTTTCTTGACTTTTCTAACGGGGTAGCTGTCAGTAAAGGGTTTGATGAGGAAGAGGAAAGACAAAAAGAAGAAGAGCAGCGAAAAACGTTGAAAGTTGTTAAACATAAAATGGACCAAAAGCTAGGCGCAACTGAACCTCCTGTATATACAAGCGAAGACGAAGAGCCAGTTAAAGTGAAATTTTTTATTAAGGAAATTTGGGATAAAATATTTGGTTGATCTAACAGAGCCTTGATAAAAGGCTTCTTTTTTATGTGTGCCAGGCATGGCAACTATCTAGGTGGTGAAAGTCCACTGTGGGGGTACACATCGACCAACCACTAAGGAAGCGCAAGGTACTGATCATGAGATAAGGGCTGAAGGAAGCGTGGAATAAAATCTTGGCTCGACGAACAGAAATCTGATATTAAGGCTCTATAAAGGGATAAGGCTCCATAACAAGTCAAAGTCCAAAAGATGTGCGTAACTTTGTAGGGTAAATCAGGCGAGTAAAAGAGGAAAGATAGTTGTCTTACCCTGGGAGGTCTTGCGGATGTACGAAAGTACAGTCGAAAAAGGTTAATCGCAAGAAGTCAGCAAAAGCCATAGTAATGAGATAATCATGAAGGGCTGAACAATTTATAGTGTTTCAACGCCACGAATGCGTAAGTGACCTACTCCGAATGTGTTAATGGTGAAAGTATGAGCGTATCTCAAAGGCTAACCAAAAAAGGAGTTATCACTTACTACGTGAAAGGATAGGAGAAACGAGTGTGGAACTTTTAGAACAAATTCTAAATAAACAAAATATGAATGAAGCCTACTTACGTGTCTATAAAAATAAAGGTGCTAGTGGAGTCGATGGAATAACGGTCGATGAACTGAAGCGATATCTGAAAGAGAACAAGGATGAACTGCGCCAGCGCATCAGAACAAGAAAATACCAACCACAAGCTGCCTTACGAGTGGAGATCCCAAAAGAAAATGGAAAGATGCGCAAATTGGGAATACCAACAGTAGTGGATAGAGTCGTTCAACAAGCCATTCATCAAGTGCTTAGTCCAATATTTGAAAGGCAGTTTAGCGAATTCAGCTACGGCTTTAGACCGAAAAGAAGTTGTGAGATGGCAATTATTAAAAGCTTGGAATTTCTGAATGATGGATACGATTGGGTTGTGGATATTGACCTTGAAAGATTTTTCGATACAGTCCACCACGATAAACTCATGCGAATCATTTCTAATACAATAGATGACGGAGATGTCATTTCTCTAATAAGAAAATATCTTGTCAGTGGAGTTATGGTGAATGGGAAATATGAAGAAACACCAGTTGGGACTCCGCAAGGAGGCAACCTCAGTCCATTATTGAGCAATATCATGTTGAGTGAACTCGATAAGGAACTAGAAAGTAGAGGACTCCAATTTGTGAGATACGCGGATGACGCCTTAATCTTCGTGAGGAGTGAGAAAGCAGCGAATAGAGTTATGGAATCAATCGTGAGATTTATAGAGAAGAAATTAGGGTTGATAGTCAACGTAGAAAAGAGTAAGATCTCTCGTCCAAAAGACCTGAGATTCTTAGGATTTGGATATTATTACGATTCTAAGAATAAGAAATATCAAGTAAAGCCCCATTTTACGTCCATACAAAAATTTCAAAGGAAGCTTCGAAAGTTAACTAAGCGAAATTGGAGTATTCCACTGGATTACCGAATTTTAAAACTAAAACAAGTCATAAGTGGGTGGGTTAATTACTTTAGAATGTCGAATATGAAAACAGCGATGAGTATGATAGATAAGAAGCTTCGCTCCAGAATTAGAGTTATCATCTGGAAGCAATGGAAGGTACCGAAGAAACAAATCAAATCGCTTGTTCAATTAGGTATTCCAGAGGAAGAGGCGAAAGGATTAACTTTCTGTCGAAAAGGTTACCGTTACGTTGGACTATCGAAAGTTGTGCAAAGAGCAATCTCAAACAAAAAACTAAAGCAAAGGGGGCTCCCCTCTGCTTTAGAACATTATCTAAAAGTACAAACTGTAATGTAAATTGAACCGCCGTATACGGAACCGTATGTACGGTGGTGTGAGAGGGGAGAAATAATTAAATTATTTCCCTCTACTCGATTATACAGTTGCCTTCAAGTGCCTAATAAGTAAATTGCTTTTTCGTAAAATGATTCTATTTTCTCTATTGAAACATATTAATAGATTACTATGTAAAATAGGGGGAAAGATGGATGGCTTCAATTATACGTATAGCAATGTCAGGAGATTTGGACAAGTTAACAGCTCTCTTAGAAAAGGCAAATCTGAATACAAATGGAATTGGAGAAATGCTAGATTCTTTCCTGATGATGGAGGATGAAGGCGGAGGTGTGAAGGCAACTTTAGGGATGGAACGCTTTGGAAGCAGTGGGTTATTGCGCTCATTGGTGATGAGAGCTGACACTTCGGAAAATGATTTGTTAAGATTATTTGAAGAAATGTTTTTTATAGCAAAAGGTCAAGGAGTAAAGGATTTATATTTGGCAACAAATAAGCTGGGTGCGATGAAGTTTGTTGGAGTATTAGGGTTCCAAACTGTGGATAAGGACCAGTTGCCAATGGTGTTTACCAGTTCAGAACATGTTAAACATATTCTGACTGTGGATAACTCTGTTTTCTTAAAAAGAACGCTATCTCTTTAATTGGAGAGCTTAATAAGGGAATTGTGGATATAACTGTTAATATCCACATATTTATCCACAAAGTTAGTCATCTTACCCACAATTTGTGGATAACACTTGTGTTATAGAGGTTGTTCTTTTATACTTTCAGAGGAAAAACAGCATTATGATCATTAATTTTAAGTGTGTTGAAGGTGGAACAAAATGAGGACAAATTATTGGATTGTGGACAAAAATGTGGATAAGTTGGAAAGTTTTTCACAGCTTCAAGAGGCAGCAAACCTTTTAAGGAAGGGTGAAGTCATTGCTTTTCCAACGGAAACCGTATATGGATTGGGTGGAAATGCGCAAAGTGATGAAGCTGTGGAAAAGATTTTTTTGGCAAAAGGGAGACCGAGTGACAATCCACTTATTGTCCACATCGCCAAGAAAGAACAGCTTTATGACTTTGTGGAAAAGCTTCCACAAAAGGCAGAAATATTAATGGAGCATTTTTGGCCAGGGCCATTAACAATTATTTTATCCTATAAAGAAGGGACGCTCTCACAAAAAACGACGGCAGGATTAAGGACGGTTGGGATCCGGATACCGGACCATCCGGTTGCCTTGGGCCTGCTAGAACAGGCGGGCTTACCGATTGCTGCACCAAGTGCAAATCGATCTGGAAAGCCAAGCCCAACGACAGCGGGACATGTTAAAGAGGATTTAGATGGAAGAATCGCGGGAATTGTTAATGGAGGATCGACTGGTGTTGGAGTTGAGTCGACCGTGATCGATTGTACGACTGAAATTCCAGTTATTTTACGTCCGGGCGGAGTGACAAAGGAGCAGTTGGAAGCTGTGGTGGGTGAGGTTTTATTTGATCCGGCATTGAATGATCATCATGAGACACCAAAGTCTCCAGGGATGAAGTATCGGCATTATGCACCAGATGCTCCGCTTTACCTTGTGGATGGGACGAGGGAGCAAATTCAAGCCTTGATTAGCGAGCGCAGGCAAGAAGGAATAAAAGTCGGCGTTTTAACAACCGAGGAGAATCAAGGTTTTTATGAGGCCGATTTTGTGTATGCATGTGGTCACCGTGAACACCTTGAAACTGTGGCAAGTTCGATCTATGAGGCATTAAGAAGTTTTAATAAAGCGAATATCGATATGATTTATAGTGAAATGTTCCCAAATGTTGGGGTTGGAAACGCGATTATGAACCGTTTATTAAAAGCGGCTGGTCAAAGAGTGATAAAAGGATAGGGTTAGTAGGACTAAGAGCGTGGATGTTCTTAGTCTTTTTTTGTTTCGGCGAAATTCCCGTTTTTCTATACCTTCTAAAACCTATCCAATGAGCATAGGTTGGAAGGAGAAATAACGGGGGAGGAATAGGGATGTCAGAGATGATTGGGGAGTTGGTGACGATTATAATTATGGCGTTTGCACTCGGAATGGATGCTTTCTCAGTTAGTCTTGGAATGGGAATGTACAGGCTTCGAATGAGGCAGGTTTTTAATATAGGGGTAACAGTAGGCATTTTTCATATATTTATGCCGTTATTAGGGATTATGGCAGGCCGATTTTTATCAGAGCGATTTGACGCCATTGCTAGTTATATTGGTGGTGGCTTATTAATGGTATTGGGGCTGCATATGATCATATCAAGCCTACGAAAAGAAAGTGCCAGTCTGCTTACTCCGGTTGGATTTGGACTAATTTTATTTGCATTAAGTGTCAGCCTCGATAGTTTTTCAGTAGGAATGTCACTTGGAATTTACGGGGCAAAAACGTGGATTGTCTTGATTTGTTTTGGAGCTGGTGCAATGCTTTTGTCTTGGCTTGGTTTGTTTATTGGGCGGAGTGTCCAGGATTGGCTTGGGAAATACAGTGAGATTCTAGGTGGAGTAATTTTATTGTTCTTCAGCATAAAATTATTATTTCCTTTTTAAAAAGGATAAAGGATTCATTAAAGGATTTATCAATTTTCATAAATATGATTAAATAATAAGTGTGAATGTTTACGGAACTTTACAATCTAAGTCTATTGTACTAGACGATTTTGTCTTATAATAAATGAAAGGGGCATTGGTTCGTGACAACGATTTTATTTGTTTGTACAGGCAATACATGCAGGAGCCCAATGGCGGAATCATTGTTGAGGCATAAGAGTATCCCAGGAGTCGAAGTGAGATCCGCTGGGATCTATGCATCACAAGGAACAGAAGCATCTACAAATGCGAAAAAGGTATTAGACAAAAACAGTATTCCTCATAACCATAAGTCTTCTTTGGTAACAGAGGAGTTAGTGGAATGGGCTGATTTTATTTTAACGATGACATATGGGCATAAGACCACTGTCGCTAGCATGTTTCCTCAAGTTCAAAGCAAAGTATACACGCTCAAAGAATTTGCCGAAATGGATGGGTCTCCAGATATTGCTGATCCATTTGGAGGCTCTGTGGAAATCTATCAAGAAACCTATGAAGAGATAAAGGAAGTGATTGACGAAATAGTAGTACGACTAAAAGTCCATCGATTCAAAGACTAGAGGGGAGAGATAAGGTGCAAGACGAACGACATTATAAATGGGGCATAAGAAAGCAGCTTGTTATATTTACAACGATCTTGGCAATCATCACCTATTCTACGAGTGCATTTTTTATTTATGTTATTTATCCTTTTATCAAAGACTTTATTAGAATCGGAGAAGTATCTTTTACGGTCGTGACCTTTTTATTAGGGATTACTTGGTCGGGAATTCTTGCATTTTTTGCTGCAGGAATTATTACTAAGCCGTTACAAAAGCTAGAGAAGGCTGCCATTAAAGCAGCATCTGGTGATATTAGTGAAAAGATAAACATTCCAAAGGTAGATAATGAAATCCGTTCATTAGCGGTTGCATTCGATAGAATGTTAACGAAACTAAGGGAGATCATAAATAATATTGATGATAATTTTAATCAAACAAATGAAAAGGTATTAATGGTTTCAAATGAATCGGCAGCGGCAGCCGAACAAGCATCAGCCATTGCCAGTACCACAACTGAAATCGTAGTTGGTGCGGGAAATTCAGCTTCTGCGATCCAATCGATAACGGAATCGGTTGAAGGTGTGATTGAGATCGCGGAAAATGTCGAGCAAAAGGCAAAGATTTCAGAAGAGATTTCGGTGGAAATGGTGAATGACCTAAATAAAGCGAAAGACGTTGTCCAATCTTTAATTGGGGGAATTGAAACTCTATCGAATGACAATCAACAATCATTAGAAACGGTAAAAGAATTAGAAGAAAATGCAGCGAAAATTGAACGGGTCATCCTGCTAGTAGGAGAAATTGCCGGCCAAACTAATTTGCTTGCATTAAATGCGTCAATTGAGGCAGCACGAGCTGGAGAGCATGGAAAGGGTTTTGCTGTTGTAGCGGAGGAAGTTCGTTTGTTAGCAGATGAGAGTGCGAAAGCTGTTCAAGGCATCTCCCATTTAACGAAAAATATTCAACAAGGGGTTAACAGTGTTGTCACCCAAATTAAGCGACAGGTTCAGACGGCCAATAATGAGGTGGCAAAAGGCACGAAAACAAATGAGGCTCTAGAGGAAATGACGATCAGTGTTAACAATATGGCAGAGGCAATATCGGAAATTTCCAATCTCGTTAAAAAACAAATGCTTGGTATCACGGCATTATCGACGCAATCTGAAGAAGTAGCTTCGATCGCAGAAGAAACATCTGCCGGCGCTCAGGAGGTATCATCGTTGATTCAATATCAAACGAATGTGATTGAAAATGTTGAAAAACTTACCATTGACTTAAAAGGTCAAGCTGAGGGGTTAAAGGAAACGATTGCGGTATTTAAAGTTTAGGTCCAGTAAACAAATCTTTTTAAAAAACTCTTGTATTCTCCTTTTAGTAAAGAATGGAAGGGTTTTTAATTTTGGATAACTGTGTCAAAATATAGATAGGAAGATTTTATTGTTGAATGAGGAGGTTTTTTTATGAAAGTTGCGATTGCATCTGATCACGGTGGAGTCAATATTCGTGAGGAAATAAAGAAGTTAATGGAGGAAATGGGAATTCAGTATGAAGATTTCGGTTGTGAATGTGGTACTTCAGTGGATTATCCAGACTATGCGCTGCCCGTTGCCGAGAAAGTAGCAAGTGGTGAGTTTGACCGCGGTATTTTGATTTGCGGGACAGGGATTGGGATGAGCATTGCAGCGAACAAAGTAAAAGGCATCCGCTGCGCCCTTGTTCATGACATATTTACAGCAAAGGTAACGCGTGAACATAATGACAGCAATATGTTAGCAATGGGTGAACGTGTCATTGGACCGGGACTTGCTCGTGAAATCGCCAAAACATGGCTGTCAGGAGAGTTTGAAGGCGGCCGTCATGCTAATCGAGTAGCAAAAATTACCCAGTATGAAGAAGGGGAAAAATAAATCTCACATTGAGGAAAAGGGGGGAAATGGCTATGTCAACTGATACAATCAAATCACAAATGGCAAACTTATTAACTGAATTTCAACAGCAAGTACAGTTAGGCAGTCAGCATCTTCTGGTAATCGGTTGTAGTACAAGTGAAGTTGCGGGAAGTCAAATAGGTACAGCTGGAACGATTGATACGGCAGAAAACTTATATTCCGCATTGCGGGACTATCAAAAGCAAACAGGAGTTTCCTTAGCAATCCAATGCTGCGAACACCTAAACCGTGCACTCGTTATCGAAAGAGAGACAGCAGAGAAGCACGGATATGAAATCGTTTCTGTTGTTCCAGTCCAAAAGGCTGGCGGTTCCTTTGCAACCTACACATTTAAACAAATGAAGGATCCAGTATTGGTGGAATTTATTAAGGCAGATGCAGGAATTGATATTGGAGATACCTTTATTGGTATGCACCTTAAACATGTAGCAGTTCCAATCCGTGTTCAGAGTAAAACCATAGGGAATGCGCATGTTACAATGGCAAAAACACGGCCAAAGCTTATCGGCGGTGAACGAGCAGTGTATGTAAGCAGTAGTGAAAATCAGTCTTGTACTTAAGCTGATCTAATGGTGATGGTGTTTATGCTTGTTTTTACACCATCATCTTTATTTTTGGACTCTGACAATGAATCAAAGTTTGTCAAAAGAGCCCAGAATTAATTAAGTCTTGTCGAAGATTGTTTTATTATGCTAAAATAATCTGAAAAGTTGAATCATTCCCTTTTGTACGTTTTTTTGTACAATTATGGTAATAATTCTTAATAAAAGTAGTGACTAAGGGGGAGCCTAATGAAACACGTAGCTCAGCAAGATGAAAAAGTATATCAAGCGATACAACAAGAACTAGGACGTCAACGTTCGAAAATTGAATTAATTGCATCTGAAAACTTTGTCAGTGAAGCGGTCATGGAAGCACAAGGTTCAGTCTTAACAAATAAATATGCAGAAGGTTATCCAGGTCGTCGTTATTATGGCGGATGTGAATATGTGGATATTGTCGAAGATATTGCGCGTGACCGGGCAAAAGAAATCTTTGGTGCTGAGCATGTTAACGTACAAGTACACTCTGGGGCACAAGCAAATATGGCCGTTTACTATACGATCTTAGAACATGGTGATACAGTTCTTGGAATGAACCTTTCTCACGGTGGCCATTTAACACATGGAAGTCCTGTTAATTTCAGCGGTATTCAATATAACTTTGTTGAATATGGGGTTGACCCAGAGAAACACCTGATCGACTATCAAGATGTGTTAGAAAAAGCGCGTCAACATAAACCAAAGTTAATTGTGGCAGGAGCAAGTGCGTATCCACGTGAGATTGATTTTAAGAAATTCCGTGAAATCGCTGATGAAATCGGAGCCTATTTAATGGTTGATATGGCTCATATTGCAGGTTTGGTTGCGGCAGGTCTGCATCCTAATCCTGTACCATTTGCAGATTTTGTGACTACGACAACACACAAAACACTTCGTGGACCACGCGGTGGAATGATCCTATGTAAAGAAAAGTATGCGAAACAAATTGACAAGTCTGTTTTCCCTGGAATTCAAGGTGGACCGCTAATGCATGTGATTGCAGCAAAAGCTATTGCCTTTGGTGAGGTTCTTCAAGATAGTTTTAAAGACTATTCAAAAAAGGTAGTGGCAAATGCGAAGGAACTTGCCAAGGCTCTTCAAGAAGAAGGTGTTACGTTGGTTTCTGGTGGAACAGACAACCACTTATTATTACTAGATATGCGCTCACTTGGAATCACTGGTAAAATTGCTGAGAAAGTTTTGGACGAAATTGGCATTACCGTGAATAAAAATACGATTCCATATGATCCAGAAAAACCATTTGTTACGAGCGGGGTTCGCATTGGAACCGCAGCTGTAACATCTCGTGGCTTTGGAAACGAAGATATGAAAGAAATTGCTTCTATTATAGGTTTAACTTTGAAAAATCATACGGACCAAGCTAAATTAGCAGAAGCCAAACAACGTGTAGAAGACTTAACGAGTAAATTTGAATTATATTCTGAATACTAGGTGCTAGGCACCGCTCAAATTTTGGAAGGTGTTTGACACCTTCCTTTATTTTGAAAATGTCCGTATTTTTGCAATTCTTGTATCGTGTTGCTCTTGCCGTTCTTTTTCTGTAAAATAAACGCAGTGGAATGTGACAAGTTTTTTCATATTTAAGATAAACTCGAAAAGGAGCGCAAAAATCGTGGCAAAAGTATATGTTTTTGATCACCCGCTTATTCAACATAAACTTACATACATCCGTAAATCAGATACTGGGACAAAGGAATTCCGTGAATTAGTTGATGAGGTTGCGACATTAATGGCATTTGAAATTACCCGTGATATGCCGTTAGAAGAGATAGAAATTGAAACACCTGTTCAGAAGACAAAGTCTAAAGTTCTTTCTGGTAAAAAAATTGGTCTTGTTCCGATTCTTCGTGCGGGAATTGGCATGGTAGACGGTGTACTCAACCTGATTCCAGCAGCAAAAGTAGGGCATATTGGTTTATACCGTGATCCAGAGACCCTCAAGCCAGTTGAGTATTATGTGAAACTTCCAACTGATGTTGAAGAAAGGGACTTCATTGTTGTAGATCCGATGCTTGCTACAGGTGGCTCCGCAGTTGCAGCGATTGATTCGTTAAAAAATCGTGGTGGAAAGCACATTAAATTTATGTGTTTGGTTGCTGCTCCAGAAGGCGTTAAAGCATTACAAGAGGCTCATCCAGATGTGGATATTTATATTGCTGCCCTTGATGAAAAGTTAAATGACCATGGCTATATTGTTCCGGGGCTTGGTGATGCAGGCGACCGCTTATTTGGAACGAAATAATTTTTTGTAAAAAGAGGGGGAGAGAATTGAGTAATCCTATTAAAGTAATGACGATATTTGGTACACGTCCTGAAGCGATCAAAATGGCTCCACTTGTATTAGAATTACAGAAACATCCGGAGCATTTTGAATCCGTTGTTACCGTTACAGCGCAGCATCGGCAAATGCTCGATCAAGTATTATCGATTTTCAACATTACACCTGACTTTGATTTAAACATTATGAAGGATCGCCAAACATTAATTGATGTTACGACTCGTGGATTAGAAGGCCTCGATAAAGTAATGAAGGAAGTAAAGCCCGATATCGTTTTAGTGCATGGTGATACAGCAACGACCTTTGTAGCAAGTCTTGCAGCTTATTATAATCAAATAACAGTTGGACATGTTGAGGCAGGTCTCCGAACATGGGATAAGTATTCTCCGTTCCCGGAAGAAATGAATCGCCAAATGACGGGAGTAATCGCTGATTTGCACTTTTCTCCAACTTCCAAATCAGCTCAAAATCTATTGCAGGAAAACAAACCAAAAGACCGCATTTTTATTACTGGAAATACAGCCATTGACGCACTCAAAACGACCGTCAAAGAGGAATATCAACATGAAGTGTTACAAGGGATAGGTAACAATCGTCTCATCTTAGTAACTGCTCATCGTCGTGAAAATCTGGGCGAGCCAATGCGTCATATCTTCCGTGCGATTAAACGAATTGTTGAAGAACATGAGGATGTAAGAGTTATTTATCCTGTACATATGAATCCTGCTGTAAGAGAAGTAGCAGATGAAATTCTTGGTGACGACCCTCGTATTCAATTGATCGAGCCATTAGATGTGATAGATTTCCATAACTTTGCTGCTAGAGCCCATTTAATTTTAACGGATTCTGGTGGTGTGCAAGAAGAAGCGCCATCTCTTGGTGTACCAGTGCTTGTGCTGCGTGATACGACTGAAAGACCTGAAGGAATTGAGGCAGGCACGTTAAAATTAGCTGGTACGGATGAAGAGACTATATACTCATTGGCAAAAGAGTTATTAACGAATCAAACGGAATATGAAAAGATGGCAAAGGCAGCCAATCCGTATGGAGATGGCGAAGCCTCTCGCCGTATTTGTGAATCAATCCGCTACTATTTTAAACAAACCGTTGAAAAGCCAGATGAATATCAGTAATCTTTGCTAAAGCTAGGCTAGGGGAAGTACCTCTAGCCTTTTTGATATTTCCCCATATCCTTTCAACCGTTATAAAATGTATTTTCAACTGTATACAAACCTTTCCTAAAGAAAATCATAAAGAAAAAAGGGGGCGTTTATGGTGAAAAAAGCTTTTATCATCCTATTCTTCTTTATTATTCTCATACCATCTGCTTCTGCTGCACCAGAATCCCGCTTCAATTTGCCTTCGTTACCATCTCAGGAACAACAATCATCTCAGCAAATTGCCATTTTTATGACACCGAATAAGATGACAGAACAAGAACTAAAAAGAATGGGCAGGAAGTATCCTGACATTGAAATACGGCACTATTTTCAACATGCTCTAAATGGCTTTTCGGCAAAAGGATTAACTAAAAGTCTTGAAAAGTTGGCAAGAGATCTCCCCATGACGAAGCTTTCAGCTGTAAACCAATATAAGGCGATGGATTCTTTTCAACAGGGAGACAATGTAAAAATTATTGGTGCCGAAAGTGTTAGGGGACTATTTGATTCGCAGCACCAACGCTTAACTGGAAAAGGTGTAACCGTTGGAGTGATCGACACCGGAATCGATCATCAACATGCAGACTTACGGAGAAATTATGGTGGCGGCCGGGATATGATTGATGGAGACGATGATCCTATGGAGACCAAGGGTACGGGAGTCCTTGGCACCTTTCATGGCACCCATGTCGCAGGAGTTATTGCAGCAAACGGGCGAATGTTTGGAGTGGCACCTGAAGCGACGATTATTGCCTATCGTGCACTTGGACCAGGTGGGATGGGCACGACCGAGCAAGTTGTTGCTGCGATTGAACAAGCTATCAAAGATAAGGTTGATATTCTAAATTTATCTCTTGGAAACAGCGTGAACGGTCCTGACTTACCCTTAAGTGTTGCACTAAATAATGCAGTCGACCACGGGATTATTGCAGTGACTTCATCAGGAAACTCCGGTCCAAATAGCTGGACAGTCGGTTCTCCGGGAACAGCTTCCAAAGCAATTTCAGTAGGAGCCTCAACGCCGACAATGGAAATCCCTTATATTGAAATCAGGGGAGATCGAATTCGCCTGGAGCCTTTACAAGGTTCAATTCAGTGGGGTTTAGACCGTTCTTATGAACTCGTAGATGGCGGTTTAGGGAAAGAGGAAGAATTAAAAAATGCCAAAGGAAAGATTGTCTTGTTAGAAAGAGGTGAATTAACCTTTTCAGAAAAGGTAAGTCATGCTGAAAAGGCAGGGGCAATTGCCGTCCTCATTTATAATAATACAAACGGAGCGTTGCTTGGTAACTTGTCGCAAACGAGTACAATTCCCGTTATGGGCATGACAAAAAAGAACGGACTGAAGCTAAAAGAAAACCTAGAAAAAAAGAGTGACCTTATAAAAACCATAATAATAGAAGAAAAGGATACGTTGGCAGACTTCAGTTCAAGAGGACCTGTCACATCAACTTGGGAGGTAAAACCAGACCTTCTAGCACCAGGCGTGGCGATTAATAGTACCGTTCCTGCCGGATACTTATCTCTCCACGGAACCAGCATGGCGGCGCCACATGTGGCAGGGGCATGTGCTCTTATTAAACAGGCACATCCAGATTGGGGCCCAGAAAAGGTAAAGGCAGCTCTTATGAATTATGCCAAGCCGCTTAATAATGAAAAGGGTAAGTTTTATAAAACCTATGAACAAGGAGCGGGTCGAATTCAGCTTCAGGAATCAATTGCAGCAGATATACTTGTTTATCCAGCTTCATTAAAATTTGGAGAATTTAAGCATGCGGATCAGCATCATGAGCATCAAGCTACCTTGACAATTGAAAATACATCATCACAATCGAAGCAAATTTCTTTTGAAATCCCTAAAAAGGAAAAGGGGATACAGTGGCAGATGCCGATGTCGATTTTATTAGAGGCTGGTGATAAAAAAGTTGTATCCGTGAAAATGTCAGCGGATCCTGATGCTTTAACAGAAAAGATCTATGATGGTCGAATCACGATGAAGTATGATGGAAAAACGATTGGCATCCCGTATTTGTTTGTATTGGAGGAGCCAGATTATCCTCGTGTAATGGGTTTTGACTTTGGTGCGGGGGATCAAAAGGAAGTGTATCGGTATGAGGCATATCTTCCAGGCGGTGCTGAGGAATTTGGTATTGCGCTTTTTTCTCCTGACACATACCAATTTGTTCAATTTCTAGACTGGAAACGAAACGTAGGAAGGGGATTGATTCAACAGGAAATAGAAGCAGATAAACTGCCAGAGGACGGAATATATGTGGCCAAAGTATTTGCCAGAAAAGCAGGACAAGAGGACTGGATTGAAACCTTTCTGCAAATTCAAACTGGATATAAAAAATAGCCATGAAATAAAGGGAGCATAGACCTAAAGGAAAATTGTGAACTTTTTGTGAATCTTTTTTATGCAGGTATTTACGTTTATTATACTTTTATATAGAAACGCATTGACATATATAGGGGACCCTTGGTATCCTAACAAATGTGTGTCACAAAGGTTTGACATCTTTATGAAAAGAGTCCTTGCATTTTTAAAAAAGGCTATTTCAATAGAGCTTTTCAGTTATTTATTTTAGTACCAAATATACGGGGATAAGGAACTTTTTATTCAAAGAAAACTATTGTAATGTATCTGCTTTAACCATTATAATGGTTAAGACGGTGTTTTAAATAATGGCTTAGAAATGGCTCTGCATACACAGATAATAGCCTCCTATGTATGGTGTGTACAGAAATGGAAATACTGATTAGAACAGCAACGCAGTGATTTACACGCACAAGTCGGCTTCAAAGATAAGATTTAAACACAACCATCGTAAAGTGTTTTTTGTTAAAATACTGTAAACGCTTATCACTTGGCTGTGATGCAGAACAAGTTAGAAAAGAAAGTGTCTATGTAGACCAACTTCCAGTTGTGGCTGCTGGGTTTTAACTTGTGTTACCGCCATTTCAGCATAGGAGAATGTATTAGCAATGCCAGAATACAAGTTAATATTTAAACGTTCAAGTAAATATACATTCTATTTGTTGGCCATTTATGTACTGGGGTGGGGATTCACCTCTTATCAGGGAGTCTTTTTAGGACTTGTTCTAGGTACAAGCTTAAGTCTTTTTAATTTATGGCTTTTAGTGAATCGGATGGACCGCTTCGACAAAGCTATGAAAACTGGAAAAACGGCTCGATCTCTTGGCTTTTTTTCAAGGGTAGCCACAGCAGTATTGGCAGTGTTAGTAGCGATGGAATATCCTGAATATTTTCATCTCTTTAGTGTAATAATTGGGCTAATGACGACTTACCTAGTCATTATGATAGATTATTTTATTCAAAAAATGCTTGTACATAATTAATCAAGAAGAGAGGTGAATAAGGATGGAACATGGTGCACCTATAGAAAAATTTCTTGGATTGACTTTCAACTTATCGAATGTACTTATGATTACAGTAGCTAGTTTATGTGTATTTCTTCTAGCTGTTATCTGTACAAGAAATCTCCAAATGAAACCAACCGGGTTGCAAAACTTTATTGAATGGATCATGGATTTTGTCAAGGGCCTCATTACAGGTGCCATGGATTGGAAAGAAGGGGGACACTTCCATGCATTAGGGTTAACACTTATCCTGTATGTGTTCATTTCGAATATGTTAGGTCTTCCATTGGCCGTAACATATGATGGAGTATTATGGTGGAAGTCACCAACAGCAGATCCGGCTGTAACGCTAACGCTAGCAGCAATGGTAATCGGTTTATCTCATTACTATGGGGTTAAACAAAGAGGTTTGAAAAATTATTTAAAAGGCTTTGCAAGTCCATTCGTGTTTATGCTTCCAATTAAGCTTATAGAGGAGTTTTCAAACACATTAACATTGGGTCTCCGTCTTTATGGGAATATTTATGCGGGTGAAGTTTTACTAACACTGTTAGCAGGTGGTCTTGCTACTGGTTTTGTAGGCACAATAGTTGCCGCAATCCCAACCATTGCATGGCAAGGATTCTCTGTATTTATTGGTAGTATCCAAGCATTTATTTTTACATTATTATCAATGGTCTATATTTCACACAAAGTTAGTAGTGACCATTAATATATAAAGTTGTTCATTTTTGAGCAAAAAGATAAAAAATACTTTTTTAAATAATAAGGAGGAATTTATAATGGGTCCATTAGCAGCAGCAATAGCAGTTGGGTTAGCAGCATTCGGAGCAAGTATCGGTAACGGTATGATCGTTTCACGTACAGTAGAGGGTATTGCACGTCAGCCAGAAGCAAGAGGTATGCTTCAATCTACAATGTTCATTGGGGTAGCATTCGTTGAGGCGATTCCAATCATGGCCGTTGTTATCGCATTTATGGCAATTGGTCAATAAATTGAATCGTTAGGTTTAAAAGGCGAAGATATCGAAGGAGACCTTCGCCTTTCCTTTATGTAATTATATGCAATTGATGAATAGATTCTTTTGGGTTTAAACTTACGCAAGCATGGTTGAAGGGAGTGAACCGAACGTGTCAGGTGGTCAGTTAGTATTAGGCGCATCAATAGGCTTTAATAGTGGAGATATTGTTTTCCAACTAGTCATGTTTATCATTTTGTTAGCCCTCGTTAAGAAGTTTGCATGGGGTCCGTTAATGGGTGTTATGAAACAGCGGGAAGAGTTTGTGGCGAACGAAATAGAAAATGCAGAGAAAAGCCGTAAGGACGCTGCAAATCTTTTAGAAGAGCAACGTGTCTTATTAAAAGAAGCGCGTACAGAGGCTCAGGATCTTATTGAGATGGCGAAGAAACAGGCAGAAGTACAGCGTGAAGAAATTATTGTAACAGCACGTTCAGAAGCAAGTCGCTTAAAAGAAAGTGCAAAAGTTGAAATAGAAAATGAAAAAGAGCAGGCAGTTGCGGCGATTCGCGAACAAGTTACTTCATTATCCGTTTTAATTGCTTCTAAAGTAATTGAAAAAGAATTAACGGAAAAAGATCAAGAGAAATTTATTAATAGCTATATTCAAGAGGTAGAGAAGCGATGAGTACTTCAGCAGTTGCCAACCGCTATGCCCTCGCTCTCTTTCAGGTTGCTAAAGAAAAAAAGCTTCTTGATGTATTAGAATCCGAGCTTCGTGTAGTTAAAGACGTGTTGAATGCAAATAAAGGCTTCAGTGCTTTACTATCGACTCGAAAGCTTTCAAAGGATAAGAAAAAGCAAATTATTCAAGAGGTATTTTCAAATGTAAATCCATTTTTGAAAAATACACTTTTATTATTAGTCGATCGTCAACGTGAAGATCAAATTGCTGAAGTGGCTGACTCCTTTATTGAGCTAGCCTACGCAGAAAAAGGAATAGCAGAAGCAAAAGTGACATCAGTTCGACCATTATCAGAGGAAGAAACGAAAGCACTTTCGAAAGTGTTTTCTGCTAAATTAGGTAAGAAAGAGCTTCTTATTGAAAATAAAGTTGATTCCAATTTGCTTGGAGGCATTAAGCTTCAAGTTGGTAACCGTATTTATGACGGCAGCCTAAAGGGAAAATTAGAGCGCTTGGAAAATCAATTGTTACGTTAAGTTGTAGATAGGGGTGAAACTCATGAGCATTAAAGCTGAAGAAATTAGTGCACTGATAAAACAGCAAATCGAAAGTTATCAGTCAGACATTCAAGTAAATGATGTAGGAACAGTTATCCAAGTCGGAGACGGGATTGCGCGTGCTCATGGTCTTGATAATGCCATGGCTGGAGAGTTACTTGAATTTTCAAATGGCGTTATGGGTTTAGCACAAAACCTTGAGGAAAATAACGTCGGTATTGTTATTTTAGGACCATACTCAGAAATTCGTGAGGGTGACGAAGTTCGCCGTACGGGTAGAATCATGGAAGTTCCTGTTGGGGATGAATTAATCGGACGTGTCGTTAACCCACTTGGACAACCAGTAGATGGATTAGGTCCAATTAAAACATCAAAAACTCGTCCAATCGAATATTTAGCACCTGGTGTAATGGATCGTAAATCGGTTCATGAGCCATTACAAACAGGGATTAAAGCAATTGATGCCTTAGTTCCAGTTGGTCGTGGACAGCGTGAGTTAATTATCGGTGACCGTCAAACAGGGAAAACCGCTGTTGCAATCGATACTATCATTAACCAAAAAGATCAAGATATGATTTGTATTTATGTTGCAATTGGACAAAAAGAATCAACAGTTCGTAATGTTACTGAAACGTTACGTAAAAATGGTGCATTAGATTATACGATCGTAGTGACAGCATCAGCGTCAGAACCTGCTCCATTACTATACCTATCTCCATATGCAGGTGTCGCAATGGCAGAAGAGTTTATGTATAGTGGCAAACATGTATTAATCGTTTATGATGATTTAACAAAACAAGCATCTGCTTACCGTGAATTATCCCTATTACTTCGTCGTCCTCCAGGCCGTGAAGCATATCCAGGGGATGTATTCTATGCACACTCACGTCTACTTGAACGTGCGGCAAAATTAAGTGACGAAAAAGGTGCTGGATCAATTACAGCGTTACCTTTCATTGAAACACAGGCAGGGGACGTTTCTGCTTATATTCCAACAAACGTTATTTCTATTACAGATGGACAAATTTTCTTACAATCAGATTTGTTCTTCTCAGGTGTACGTCCTGCGATTAACGCTGGTCTATCCGTATCCCGCGTTGGGGGATCTGCGCAAATTAAAGCGATGAAAAAGGTTGCTGGAACATTACGTCTAGACCTTGCTTCATATCGCGAACTTGAAGCTTTTGCTCAGTTCGGTTCAGATTTAGACGCAACAACAAAAGCGAAGCTTGAGCGTGGTGCTCGTACAGTTGAAGTATTAAAACAAGACTTGAATAAGCCACTTAAGGTTGAGAAGCAGGTTGCAATTCTCTATGCCTTAACACGTGGATTCTTAGATGATATTCCGGTTCAAGATATACGTCGATTTGAAGCAGGATATTTAGCATGGTTAGATACGAACAAGAAGGAATTATTAGACCATATCGCAACAACAAAAGAATTACCAGCCGATGAAGATTTTGCGGCAGCTATTAATGAATTTAAGAAAACATTTAATATTTCTGAGTAAAATAAATACGTTTCGATAAGAACTGCCTGAAAAGGTGAGTCAAGGTGGTGAGAACCTGTGGCATCTTTACGCGATATAAAAACTAGAATGAACTCTACTAAAAAAATGAGTCAAATCACAAAGGCCATGCAAATGGTTTCAGCTGCAAAAATGAGTCGTGCTGAAATCAATGCCAAATCCTTTGTTCCTTACATGGAAAAAATTCAAGAAGTGACAACTGCTGTTGCTGTAAGTGCGGAGGATTCAGAGCATCCGATGTTAAAATCACGTCCGGTTAAGAAAACGGGATATATCGTGATTACAGCAGATCGGGGACTTGCTGGATCTTATAATAGTAACGTTTTACGTGAAGTGTATAGAACGATTCAAGAACGACATAAATCCAACGATGAATTTGCGATTATCGCACTTGGACGAGTTGGACGTGATTTCTTTGTAAAAAAAGGGATAAACGTCATTCTTGACATCATCGGACTTCATGACCAACCCGCTTTTACAGATATTAAAGACTTCACAAGTAAAACGGTAGATATGTTCTCAGATGGAACATTTGATGAACTTTACATTTATTACAGCCATTATGTCAATGCAATTAAATATGATGTGACAGAGAAGAAAATTCTTCCATTCACAGATTTGAACACTGCGAGTGACAGAATGACATCTACTTATGAGTATGAACCATCGGCTGAAGCGATCTTAGAAGTATTATTGCCTCAATATGCCGAAAGCTTGATTTACGGAGCAATATTAGAAAGTAAAGCAAGTGAGCATGCGGCACGGATGACAGCGATGCAAGCTGCTACGGATAATGCAAATGATATTATTCGGGAACTAGGTTTAAGTTATAACCGAGCTCGACAAGCGGCTATTACACAAGAAATTACAGAAATCGTAGGCGGGGCTTCCGCTCTCGAATAATTAGCTTTTTTATAGTAAATCGCCTAGCTCCTGCGCCAGTCTCATCCATGATTCAAAGATGGTGTTGAGAAGTCCGTCTCACTGACGCTGGCGTCAACGGAGCTTTAGGCGCTTATGCTTTATTATGATAGGAGGGTAAATGATGAACAAAGGACACGTTGTTCAGGTTATGGGTCCGGTTGTTGACGTGAAGTTTGAAAGCGGACAACTTCCCAGACTAAATAACGCATTGAAAATCGCACATCGTGATGAAAGTGTTGAGATTAACCTAACATTAGAAGTTGCTCTTCATTTAGGGGACGACACCGTTCGTACAATTGCGATGTCTTCAACTGATGGACTAACTCGTGGAATTGAAGTAACAGACGCAGGCGCTCCAATTTCAGTGCCAGTTGGGGATGTTACACTAGGACGTGTATTTAACGTATTAGGTGAAACGATTGACCTTGGAGAAGAAATTCCTGCAAGTGATCGTCGTGATCCAATCCATAGAGAAGCACCAAAATTTGAAGAGTTATCAACGGAAGTTGAAATCCTTGAGACCGGAATTAAAGTAGTAGACTTGTTAGCTCCATATATTAAAGGAGGAAAAATTGGTCTATTCGGTGGTGCTGGTGTAGGGAAAACCGTATTAATTCAGGAATTAATTAATAACATTGCTCAAGAGCACAGCGGAATTTCCGTTTTCGCTGGGGTTGGAGAGCGTACTCGTGAAGGAAATGACCTTTACTGGGAAATGACAGATTCAGGCGTTATCAAGCAAACAGCTATGGTATTCGGTCAAATGAATGAGCCTCCTGGTGCTCGTATGCGTGTTGCCTTAACAGGATTAACTATGGCTGAATATTTCCGTGATGAACAAGGCCAAGACGTGTTATTGTTTATTGACAATATCTTCCGTTTCACACAAGCAGGTTCAGAGGTTTCCGCATTACTTGGACGTATGCCATCTGCCGTTGGTTACCAACCAACTCTTGCAACTGAAATGGGACGTTTACAAGAGCGTATTACATCAACAAATAAAGGTTCTGTTACATCGATTCAAGCAATCTATGTACCTGCCGATGACTATACGGATCCGGCGCCGGCGACAACATTTGCTCACTTAGATGCGACAACAAACCTTGAGCGTAAATTATCTGAAATGGGAATTTACCCTGCGGTGGATCCACTTGCATCTACTTCTCGTGCATTATCCCCGGAAATCGTTGGAGAAGAACACTATGAAATCGCTCGTCAAGTTCAACAAACTCTGCAAAAATATCGTGAACTGCAAGATATTATCGCGATGTTAGGGATGGATGAACTGTCGGACGAAGATAAAGTAATTGTTGCTCGTGCGCGTCGTATTCAAAACTTCTTATCTCAAAACTTCCACGTGGCTGAACAGTTTACTGGACAACCTGGATCGTATGTACCTGTAAAAGAAACAGTTCAAGGGTTTAAAGAAATCCTTGCAGGTAAGTATGACCATCTTCCAGAAGATGCATTCCGTTTAGTTGGAAGAATTGAAGAAGTAATTGAAAAAGCAAAACAAATGGGTGTAGAGGTATAACTTCGGACCAGGAGGGTAAAAAATGAAGACGATGAAAGTCAATGTTGTTACTCCCGATGGACCGGTTTATGAGTCTGAAGTGGAAATGGTTAGCACAAAAGCCCAAAGTGGAGAGCTTGGGGTCTTGCCTGGCCATATTCCAATGGTAGCACCGCTTGCGATCGGAGCTGTTCGTCTCAAAAATAGTGGAAAAACAGATTTCGTTGCGGTAACCGGTGGCTTTTTAGAAGTTCGTTCGGACCAAGTAACCATTCTAGCACAGGCTGCGGAAAAGGCAGTTGATATTGATGTTGATCGTGCGCTTCGAGCAAAAGAACGTGCAGAGCAACGTCTAGATGAAAGTAAACAGGCAGCAGTTGACTTCAAACGTGCCGAACTAGCCTTAAGACGAGCTGTCAATCGTATTAATGTAGCAAAAGGCGATTTTTAAAAAAACCCCTTCTTAATGAAGGGGTTTTTTTATTTCTCAGGGAAATTTCTATGACAGAACAGATAAATAATTCCGTGTTTCACCAATACGGTAAAGGTATCGCAACTATCGGTCATGAAAGTCTCATTTCTGAATATGTTTTAGTAAGAGATTAAAATCATTCTAATTATATATAAACTTTAGAAAGGTTGAAATCTGGATATTAGTTAATCGACACTTTGTATTAATAATGATATAATATAAACGATTCATAAATTTTAGTCTATATAAAATTTTCAGAATAAAGGTGAGGGAGGTTAGGGGATGGATCATCTTCATGTTTATCAAAATAGTTATCTTATAATAACTATTTTTCTTGGCTTAGGGATATTGTTACCTATTGTTGCCCTATTTTTAGGGAAATTACTACGTCCGCATAAACCAGATGAAATTAAATACGCCACCTATGAGAGTGGAATAGAGCCGTTTAGTGATTCAAGAGTCCAATTTCATGTTCGTTATTATATATTTGCCCTTATGTTTGTCATCTTTGATATAGAGACCGTGTTTTTGTATCCTTGGGCCGTTGCTTATGAAAAACTCGGAATATTCGCCCTAATCGAAATGCTGATTTTCGTAATAATGTTAGTTATCGGACTCATCTACGCATGGAAAAAGAAGGTGTTGAAATGGAACTAAGCAATATTGACCGTTTGACTGAAGCAGAAATGGCGGAGTTAAAAAGAAATGTTTTTATGGCAACACTTGATCAAATTAAAGCATGGGCGCGAAGCAATTCTTTATGGCCAATGACATTTGGGTTGGCGTGCTGTGCGATTGAGATGATGGGCGTCGGAGGAGCACATTATGATTTTGACCGCTTCGGTTCTATTTTTAGAACATCTCCGCGACACTCAGATGTTATGATCGTCTCAGGAACCGTTACGAAGAAAATGGCTCCGATTGTAAAACGCTTATATGACCAAATGCCAGAGCCAAAATGGGTGATTGCGATGGGATCCTGTGCAACCGCGGGTGGACCATATGTAAAATCATATTCCGTTGTAAAAGGAGTAGATCAGGTTGTTCCGGTTGATGTATACATACCAGGCTGTCCGCCTAATCCAGCAGCTCTCATTTATGGGGTGAATAAATTAAGAGAGAAAATCCGCTATGAGGCAAAAACCGGGAAGAAGGTGATGTAACATGAGCGGAGAGAAAGATTTAGAACAACTAAAAAAGGAAGCTGCAGCGAAAGCAAAGGCTGCTGCATTAGCGAAAAAGCAAGCTCAAGAGACTCCAGAGTCAAATCCAAGAATGGAAGATGATCAAGCGAAACAGAAAGCTGCCGCTGCTGCGAAGGCCAAAGCCGCTGCATTAGCGAAAAGCAAAGCACAGGAACAAGGAGATTCCTCTACAAACGATGGTGCCAAAGCGAAGGCCGCTGTCGCAGCGAAAGCAAAAGCTGCGGCATTGGCGAAGAGAAAGGCTCAGGAAAAGACTGGGGAAGAGGGTTCAAAAGAAGGGGATGAGAAGGTCAAAGCCGCTGCCAAGGCGAAAGCCGTTGCTGCTGCAAAGGCAAAGGCTGCTGCAAAAGCAAAAGCAGCAGGAGATGCAGATGCAACCGAAGGAAAACCGGAAAAGCCATCTGTAAATCAACCCTTCTTAGATAAATATGTCAAGGTGATACAGGAGCATCTAGGCAAAGATGTAATAGAAGAGAGCTATATTAATAGACTGTCCAAAGATGTTCCAACACTAGTTATTAAAAAAGAAGCCTACTTTAAAACCGCTGAATTTTTAAAGTATAACGAACAACTGAACTTTGATTATTTATCAGAATTACATGGAACTGATTTTGAAACTTACATGGAGTTATATATATATCTTTATTCATTCAAGAATAATCAAGCAGTAGCCATTAAAGTAAAACTTGACCGTGATGAACCTGAGATCGATTCTGTCGTAAGGCTCTGGGCAGGAGCTAATTGGCCAGAATGTGAGGCCTATGACCTACTTGGGATCAATTTTACTGGACATCCCAACCTCCATCGCATCATGCTCGGGGAAAAATGGGTGGGCTACCCGCTTCGGAAAGATTACGAAGACCAGAATGAGCTGGAGGTGTAACGATAACGATGTTAAGAACAGAAGAAATGCTATTAAACGTTGGACCTCAACATCCTAGTACACACGGTGTGTTTCGTGTGGTGTTAAAAATTGACGGGGAAATAATAAAAGAGGCCAAGCCGGTGATTGGTTATTTGCATCGCGGGACTGAGAAACTGGCAGAAGATCTTAATTACACACAAATTATACCTTATACAGACCGGATGGATTATCTATCGGCGATGACGAATAATTATGTAATCTGTCATGCAGTTGAAACGATGATTGGCACTGAAATACCAGAGCGGGCTGAATATTTGCGGGTCATCACGATGGAGCTTGGCCGTGTAGCCAGCCATTTGGTTTGGTGGGGCACTTATTTACTCGATTTAGGAGCGACAAGTCCTTTCATTTATGCCTTTCGCGACCGAGAGATGATTATCAATTTATTAAATGAAATTTCAGGTGGGCGCTTAACCTTTAATTATATGCGTGTCGGCGGTGTCAAATGGGATGCTCCAGACGGATGGATTGAAAAGGTAAAAGAATTTATTCCTTATATGAGAGAACAAATTCAAGGATATCACCAATTGGTAACTGGAAATGAAATTTTTCTAAATCGTGTAAAAGGGATCGGAGCCTATACGAAAGAGGAGGCTATCGAATATTCATTAAGCGGGGCCAACCTCCGTTGTACAGGTGTTAAATGGGATTTACGGAAAGCTGAACCTTACTCAATTTATGATCGTTTTGACTTTGATGTACCTGTACAAACGAGTGGCGATGCCTGGGCACGTTATCAAGTCCGTATTGCTGAAATTGAAGAGTCTCTCAAGATATTAGAGCAAGCAGTTGAACAATTTCCGAAAGATGGTCCGATTATGGGGAAAGTACCAAGGGTTATTAAACCACCTGTAGGAGAGACCTATGTTCGAATCGAGTCACCTCGTGGGGAAATTGGTTGTTATATTGCTAGTGATGGAAAGAAGGAGCCGTATCGCCTGAAATTTAGACGGCCATCCTTCTATAACCTACAAATTCTTTCTAAATTACTAGAAGGAGAATCAATCGCAAACTTAACCGTTATTTTAGGGGCTATTGATATTGTCTTAGGGGAGGTAGACGGCTGATGGAGGGTCTTTTGCAAAGCAGTCCAAGTATAGGAAATGCAGGAATTTACCTTTTACTAACCGTCGCTTTTCTCCTCGCTGTACTGGGATTTGTGTCATATGCTGTGCTAGCGGAGCGGAAGGTCATGGGGTATATGCAACTGCGCCATGGACCAAATCAACTAGGTGGAAAATGGGGATTGCTCCAAACCGTCGCCGATGTAATGAAACTTCTGTTAAAAGAAGATACGATTCCAAAGCTTGCAGATCGGCCATTATTTATATTAGCACCAATCATTGCCTTCGCTCCATCCTTTATGGTGCTTGCGGTTATCCCGTTTACGGATAAATTCCAGTTCGCTGATATTGGTGTTGGTTTGCTTTATTATATTGCGATTTCTGGACTTACGACACTCGCGATCGTGATGGGGGGATGGGCTTCTAACAATAAATATGCATTATTAGGGGCAATGAGGGCTGCGGCTCAAATGATTTCATATGAAATTCCGCTTTTAATGTCTGTCGTGGGTGTCGTCTTGCTCACTGGAAGTATGAACCTAAATGATATTGTAGCGGCCCAAGAAAATGGTTGGTATATTTTACTGCAGCCGATTGGATTTATTATTTTCTTCATTGCGGCTGTTGCTGAATTAAACCGGATACCCTTTGACCTGCCAGAGTCAGAATCAGAGTTGATATCTGGATATCATGTAGAATATTCAGGTTTCCGCTTCGCTTTCTTTATGTTGACAGAATATACGTATATGTTTGGGATGTCAGCGTTAGTTACTGTCCTATTTTTAGGAGGGTGGCTGCCGCTTCCGTTTTTAGACTTTATACCAGGAGCAATCTGGTTCGCTTTAAAATTTAGCCTCGTCCTCTTTATTTTATTATGGCTGCGTGTCACATTTCCACGCGTTCGTCCGGATCAGTTGATGGAGTTTGGGTGGAAGGTTTTATTGCCAGTAGCGTTAGCGAATATTTTCATTACAGCCTTAGTGAAAGAGCTGGTAGCTCTTTTTTAGGAAGTTGCAGTGGAAAGCCTTTAATTCCCGCTTGTCTTGAAAGCTGGACAACAAAGGCACCTGTTCACAATGCCATAGAATAAAAGGGTCTCTCCCTTTTAACTTCATTCAGCGAATGTTTTTATACCGACATCTTGCGATAGGTACAGAATAAATCTCCTATTTCTATAATGTGGTGAAAGAATATCAAGCTTTTTTAATCATTCAGTGAGGATAAAATTCTGGCTGAATAAAGTTAAAGCCTCCGGTGGATGCCATAGATTATCAAAGGAAAGAATGCCTGAGCGATCTCGATAAAATCTGGGTGCAAATACGCTAAGGAGAATTTAATAGGGGTGATGATATGCTTGGATTAATAAAGGGTTTATCCTATACATTGAAAAATCTAACACGTGAAAAAGTGACTTATGATTACCCGAATGAGCCGCTTCCTCTCCCAGATCGCTTTCGTGGGATCCAAAAGTTCTATCCGGATAAATGCATTGTTTGTAATCTTTGCGCAAACATTTGTCCGACCGATTGTATTCAATTAACAGGAAAAAAGAATCCAGATCCTGAGGCTAAAGTAAAAAAAGTGATTGACACTTACGATATTAATTTTGAAATTTGTATCTTATGTGATTTATGTACGGAAGTTTGTCCGACTGAAGCGATTGTCATGACGAACAACTTTGAACTAGCACAGTATAGCCGCGATAAACTTTATAAAGATCTACAATGGCTTGATGAAAATGATCAAAACATACGGCAGGTGAATAAGCCATGATCTCGGGAGAATTTATTGCCTTTATCGTACTGGCCGTCACTGCCTTAATGGGTGGCGTCCTTCTCTTAAATTTAACAAAAGTTGTTCATATGGTGCTCTCCCTTGTTGCTACTTTTGTCAGTATTGCGGGAATTTATATTCTGCTGTCAGCGGAATTTCTAGCGGTCGCTCAGATTCTTATTTATTCAGGAGCAATTACCATCATTATGCTGTTTGGAATTATGCTTACTGGTAAAGATGACAAAGTCGTCAATACGGGTGGATGGTGGAGAAAGATTTCACTTCTGTTAGGCGTCATCGGCTTTGGCACAGTCGTTTATTTAGGAATATATAATTTAGAATTTCCTCAGGCGGCAGCGACTTCTCTTCACGAAAATAATACCGAGCAAATCGGAATTGCCTTATACAGTAAATATGTTATTCCGTTTGAATTAACCTCGGTTGTCTTGCTCGTTGCTTTGATTGGGGCGATCATTCTCGCCAAAAGGGATGAGGAAAAGGAGGGAGAACAAGAATGAGTTCTGTACCAATCTCTGCATACCTTGCTCTAGCCCTAATCCTATTCTGTATTGGCTTATATGGGGCCTTGTCAAAACGAAATACAGTCATTGTGTTAATTTCAATCGAATTAATGTTGAATGCTGTGAATATTAATCTTGTTGCTTTTAGTAAATTAGGAGTTTCCCCGTCGATTGATGGTCAAATCTTTGCCCTGTTCATGATGGCTGTGGCAGCGGCCGAAGCAGCGATTGGTTTAGCGATTCTAATTGCTCTCTATCGTAACCGAAAAACTGTAAATATTGACGAAATGGACACGATGAAACATTGATAGTCAGGGTAAGCATGGTGAGCAAAAAAGAGGGATTCTTTTTAAAAAGAAACCTCAAAAGGGTAGTTAGATAAGTAAGGTTTGGAAAAACTTTGGTCTACCTTAAATAACGCACAGAAGGGGGATCTAACCGTGATAGAGAATGCTTGGATCATACCGCTATTCCCGTTGCTATCGTTTCTCGTACTCACTTTTCTCGGAAAGCGACTGAAATCATCTAGTTTCAAGATTGGTATTTTCCTAACTTTATTATCATTCATCTTTTCAGTACTGATATTATTTGAACGTTTTACTTCAGCAACCTATAAGGCCCAATCACTTTGGTTAGAGATTGGAACGATTAAGTTAACGATCGGCTTTGAAGTGAACCAATTAAATGCATTAATGCTCGTGATTGTATCTCTCGTTAGTCTTCTTGTACATATCTATTCAGCGGGATATATGAAAGGAGACAACCGTTTATCCGTTTATTATGCGTATTTAGGATTGTTTACTTTCGCAATGTTAGGCCTTGTCCTTTCTCCTAATCTATTGCAAACCTATATTTTCTGGGAATTAGTTGGATTAGGATCGTTTCTATTAATTGGTTTTTACTTCTATAAAGAAGAAGCCAAAAAGGCCGCCAAAAAAGCGTTCATTATGACACGGATCGGTGATATCGGTCTGCTTATTGGGATGATTTTATTATTCTGGGAGGTTGGCAGCTTTGAATATGCCGCAATCTTTCAAGCAGTCAGTGATGGGGCAATTTCGGAAGGCATGATTACTTTAACCGCCATTTTAATCTTTGTCGGGGCGATCGGCAAATCGGGGCAGTTTCCGCTTCATACATGGCTTCCGGATGCGATGGAAGGTCCAACACCTGTTTCAGCTCTCATACATGCCGCGACAATGGTTGCAGCTGGAGTCTATTTAGTGGCCGCTTTATTTCCGCTGTTCCAAGCAAGTGAAGTGGCACTCATGACGGTTGCGATTATCGGTGCTTTTACCGCCATCTTTGCGGCTTCGATTGCGCTTGTACAAACCGATATTAAAAGGGTGCTAGCCTATTCTACCGTGAGTCAGCTCGGCTACATGATGCTTGCTCTTGGCTCTGCAGGCTATGTCGCAGGCGTCTTCCACTTAACAACTCATGCCTTTTTTAAGGCTTTGTTATTCCTTGCCGCGGGTAGTGTGATCCATGCTGTCCATACGCAAGATATTGAAAAAATGGGTGGCTTATGGAGGAAACTGCCGAAGACGGGTTGGCTGTTTTTAATCGGTACGATGGCAATCAGCGGGGTTCCTTTGTTATCAGGTTTTTTTAGTAAAGATGAAATCTTAATCTCCGCTTGGAATGCAGGTCATCCGTTTTTATTTTTGTTAGCTTTGATTACGGCTTTCTTAACGGCCTTCTATATGTTTAGACTATTCTTTATGGTCTTTATGGGAGAATTCAGAGGTGAGAAGGGGCAGGAAATTGAGGAATCGCCATCGATTATGACGCTGCCGATGATGGTATTAGCTGTACTTGCGGTATTGGTCGGGTATGTTAACACTCCGTGGTTTGGAACATTCCTTGGAGATTGGTTAACTATTGACCAGGGGCATATCGAGGGGCCGATTTGGATTATGCTCGTTGCAACGATATTCTCGCTTCTCGGGATCTATCTAGCATGGCTCATTTATGGAAAAAATGCGATTGCACGTAATTGGTTGACAGGAAGAGTACCAATTGCACACAGCATTTTGGCTAATAAATATTTTATCGATGAAATGTATCAATACAGTGCTGTCGCAGGCGTCAAAGTTTTTAGTCTGTTCCTAAAGTATGTGGAATGGTTCATTGTTGAAGGTCTCGCTGAACTCATTAGAGGAGCCATTCAGGGGCTTGGAAAATTAGGCTCTAAATTCCAGAATGGACAAATACAAGTTTATGGGGCCGTTGCCTTTGTAGGTCTTGCACTCCTTGTAGTCATCTTTGCCCTAACAGGGGGGAATTTATAATGAATCTATTATCGATCTTAGTGTTTTCTCCTCTCCTTGGGATGCTGACTTTGATGTTTATTCCAAAATCAGAGGGGAAGCTTATTAAAATAATCGGGATTCTTGCCACATTGCCTGCACTTGTAATTTCATGGGTTCTTTTTTTACAATCCCGTTCTGGTACAGATTTAAGTAAATGGGATGAGAGTTTTAACTGGTTCTCATTCAAAAACTCGGTCGTATTTGGGGACCTATATTCTGTTTCGTATGAACTAGGAATTGATGGTTTGTCGCTTGTTCTGCTGTTGTTAACGACGACCATTGCGACATTGGCTGCTCTTGCCTCAGTGAAAATCAAACAAGAATGGAAAGGCTATTATCTTCTCTTCTTATTGTTGGAAATTGGGACGCTGGGAGTGTTTGCAGCTGAGAACTTTATTCTCTTTTTCCTATTCTTTGAGTTTACGTTAATTGCTGCCTTTTTCCTAATCGGAAAATGGGGATATCAGGAAAAGGAAAAAGCAGCTTACAGTTTTTTAATCTATAATGGGCTCGGTTCAGCAATTTTATTAATCGTCATCCTTGTCTTGTTCGCTAAAACGGGTACAGCCAATTTCGCGGCTTTACAAGAGATGATTGCACAAGGTGTGATCTCAGATTCATTACAACTCGGTCTCTTTATTGCTTTATTAATCGCATTTGGATTTAAAATGCCGATTGTGCCGTTGCACAGCTGGATGGTTCGTGTCCATGTTCAAGCGCCGCCAGCAGTTGTCATGATTCATGCCGGGATTCTTTTGAAAATTGGAGCCTATGGGTTAATCCGTTTTAATATTGGATTATTTCCAGAGCAGGCGGGAAAACTTGCGGTGCTTCTCGCTGTCCTCGGGGTGATCAATTTCTTATATGGCGCCCTTTTAGCACTAGCGCAAAGTGATTTTAAAATGGTCCTTGCTTATTCATCCGTGTCTCATATGGGGATTGTCCTCATCGGACTAGGCGCTTTAAATGAGGCTGGGATTCAAGGGGCGATATTCCAAACGATTTCCCATGGACTGATCGCTGCCCTGCTATTCTTCCTTGTTGGGGTTTTTTATGAAAGAACAAATACGTCTGAGATGGCGAATTTAGGTGGAATGGCTAAAGCGATGCCGCTTACGGCAGGATTCTTGCTCGTGGGCATTATGGCTTCGCTTGGATTACCAGGGATGTCAGGGTTTATTAGTGAATTTATGGCATTTGTTGGTCTATTTAGAGAGGTGCCATGGCTCGCTGCTATTGGAGCTACCGGACTTATTTTGACGGCTGTCTATTTGCTCCGCGCCGTGCTTGGAGTCACGTATGGGAAAGCGAACCGTGAGTGGGCTGGAGTTTCGGATCTTCAAAGAAACGAGTGGGTTCCTGTTGTTGTATTAACAGCTTTGATTATCGCAATTGGGGTATATCCAAATCTATTGGGTGATCCGCTGCAAGCGACACTAGAATCGATCATGCTAAAGGCAGGAGGGTGATGAAGGATGGATATCGAAACATTGTTATCATTTGAATGGGGAGTTATGATGCCGGAGTTCATCATCCTCATAGTTGCTACGATCCTAACATTACTCGATTTATTTATGCCGAAAGGACAAAATCGAAAAATTCTTGGCTGGATTGGTTTCGTCGGAATCCTAGCGGCGATCGTTTCATTGCTAGGATTACTTGACGGAGGGATTACTTCAATTTTATATGATACATTCCGACTTGACGCTTTTGCAAAAGCCTTTAAATTACTCCTCTTAGTTGGTTCCGGTCTTGTAATGTTGCTGGCAATTGGTTATGAGCCGAAGGAAGGAATTCATGAGTATCGTGGTGAGTTTTTCTATTTATTTATGACGGCCCTTCTCGGTGGAATGATCATGTCATCAAGTGGGGACTTAATTACGTTATTTATTGGTCTGGAATTGCTTTCAATATCTTCTTATATCTTGGCAGGATTGCGGAAGAAGCATGTCGGCTCTAATGAATCGGCGATGAAATATGTCATAAATGGAAGTATTTCAACAGCTGTTACGATGTTTGGGATGAGCTATATCTATGGATTAACCGGAACCACGAACTTGGCTGAAATTCGTGATGTGTTAATTGGATTAAATGATTCGCAAATGGCTTTCTTGCTTGGTATTGCCTTTCTGATGATATTTGTCGGGTTATCTTTTAAGATTGCTGCAGCCCCATATCATATGTGGGCGCCAGATGTATATCAGGGAGCACCAACTCCGGTTACAGCGTTTTTGAGCGTTGTTTCAAAAACGGCTGGTTTTGTGATTATCGTTCGGATACTGTTATCGATCTTTTTATTAACACCTTCAAATGGTCCGAACTCAGAACCGATATTACTCGTTATGGACGACTATATTGCCGTGATTGCGGCTGTCACGATGGTGGTCGGAAATGTTGTGGCGCTCCGACAAACAAATATCAAACGTCTTTTTGCTTACTCAAGCATTGCCCATGCCGGTTATTTATTAGTGGCTTTATCTGCACTGTCGGCGTTTATGTTTGATTCGTTATGGTTTTATCTAATGGCCTATTTATTCATGAGCCTTGGGGCTTTTACGGTCATCGGGCTTTTAACTGAAAAGGAAGAAACGGAGGATGTCCGCCATTTCTCTGGCTTATATCAAAGGTCTCCCCTCATTTCTACAGCTATGGCGATCATGATTTTGTCGCTAGCGGGTATTCCTGGGACAGCTGGATTTATCGGAAAACTCAATATCATCACAGGGGCGCTTGCTCTTGACCGGCCAATGTATGTGCTTGTGTCCGTGATGATTGCGACAACGGTCATTTCCTATGTTTATTATTTTCGGATCCTTGTACAGATGTTTTTCCGTCCTGCAAAAGTTCCGGGTTCGCTCAAGATTTCTGTAACGACTGGCATCGTACTAGCGGTTAGTGTTGTGGCGACTATTTTGTTTGGGATTTTTCCAAACATTGCCTTTGAGTTTTTACAAACTCATTTTCATGAATTTGGTGATTTCTTCCGGTCATAAGAGGATATAAAGGGAGGGTACTTAATTACAAGTGCTCCCCCTTTTTAAATGCTGAGTTTCCTTAAATTTGGTAAAATGTAATAGGGTTGTAAAAAATGACAAATTAGTGAAATAAATAGTTTTGAGGGGGGATGAATAGTGGGATATGGCCAAGAAGCTTTATTAAGTATCTTTTCGCATCTCGTCTTTATTGCATTATCATGGTGGGGATTACAATCATTAAGGTTTGAATCGTTTTTACGTAAGAATCATGTTGCCCAGGCAAGAATTTTGTATGTGTTGCTGTCTATTGCGATTGGAAGCACCGTAAGTAACTTTTTTCTCGATTATTTATTCTGGTCTAAACAACTTCCACTCCTATATCAGTAGGCAAGTTGTGAAATTAGGTCTTCATACATCTTTCAATAATGAATTTTTTTAGGTAAAATAGTAGTTGGTCTGCTTATACAAAAATCGACAAAATTCATCGTTATTACATATAATTGGAACAATGCGATTCTTTTGTTGCACATGGGTCAAAAATGGACTATGTCAAAAAGTGACGTTATTTCATAAGTATGAACTTTTCTCCCTTGGTAAAAATGGTACTAAGGGGAGGGATTTAATAGATGAAAAAAATTATGATGGTATTATTTAGCATAGCAGCGCTTGGTCTTATTTTTTTAAATATAACAAATGCCAAATCGCAATCGGACTTATTTATACTGGCAGATATTTTAGCAGACGAACAAATTGACATTGATAAATGGTCTTTACATTCAAGAGAAAAACTGGAAACGAACGGTAGAGAAGAGAGACTAAAAACGTTAATGAACCAGTATCCTGAATGGAATTGGGAAAAACATGAGGATCATGAAAAGTGGGAAGCGACCGGAGTTTCTACAACAGAGTTTGGTGTTTCTGAAACAATTTCAATTCTTTCCTCTGAGGGTCATTCTTTTTTGATCTATGAGGTTCATGGCAATGGTTGGAATGGTAAAATGAAAAGTTGGTTAGAGAATCGGGTTTACCCAAAGATGCATTCAATTTTTCACGAAAAAGCCATTATTTTCACTTGTATATACAGTGAATTAGATGGTAATATGTATAAGTCTTTGTCTCCTGATATGACAAGCTTTCTACAATCTTTTCAGGCTGAAGAGATCGAAACATTAAGGGAGGACAACTTTGGTTCGACAACTGCGTATTCTCCGTTATTTTCAGAGTCGATTAAGGGTGAAACAGAGAGAATTAATTTACAAATAGGATTACGAAACCAAGGAATGGGCGGAAAAACTACACTTGTAGTTGGCACACCCATCCTAACGATTGAATATTAATATAGAGATAATGGACGCGGAGGGGAATACTTTGGAAAAAATTATCGTCCGTGGCGGAAAAAGGTTGAATGGAACCGTAAAAGTAGAGGGAGCTAAAAACTCCGTTTTACCTGTTATCGCCGCAACGCTATTAGCAAGTGATGGAAGAAGTGTCATTCGAGATGTGCCTACGCTCTCCGATGTATACACCATCAATGAGGTTTTACGTTATTTAAATGCTGAAGTAGCTTTTGAAAATAATACAGTCATCGTGGATGCATCTAAAGAATTGAGTGTTGAGGCACCGTTTGAATATGTAAGAAAAATGAGGGCCTCTGTCCTTGTGATGGGCTCGTTACTAGCAAGAAATGGCCGTGCGCGCGTCGCTTTACCAGGTGGCTGTGCGATTGGATCTAGACCGATAGATCAGCACTTAAAAGGCTTTGAAGCAATGGGTGCTAAAGTGAAGGTAGGAAATGGCTTCATTGAAGCGGAGGCTGAAAATGGTCGCCTATACGGAGCGAAGATTTATTTGGATTTCCCAAGTGTGGGGGCAACCGAAAACATTATGATGGCTGCTGTCTTAGCAGATGGCATAACAGTCATTGACAATGTAGCGAAAGAACCAGAGATTGTGGATTTAGCAAACTTCCTTAATAAAATGGGTGCAAAGGTAAAAGGTGCTGGAACTGGAACGATTCGAATTGAGGGTGTCGATGTTTTATATGGCGCCGATCATAGCATTATTCCTGACCGTATTGAAGCAGGGACGTTTATGGTCGCTGCGGCGATTACAGGTGGAAATGTTCTTGTTAAAGGAGCCGTACCTGAGCATCTCAACTCATTGATTGCGAAAATGGAAGAAATGGGCATCACGATTATGGAGGAGAAGGAAGGCCTTCGTGTCATCGGTTCTGATCAACTAAAGGCTGTCGACATTAAGACGATGCCGCATCCAGGTTTCCCAACTGATATGCAATCGCAAATGATGGCATTACTCCTTCAGGCGCAAGGTACTTCAATGATTACAGAAACTGTCTTTGAAAATCGCTTTATGCATGTGGAAGAGTTCCGCCGCATGAATGCAGATTTGAAAATTGAAGGTCGTTCTGTTATTATTAATGGTCGTTCTGATTTGCAAGGTGCAGAAGTGGCGGCAACCGACTTACGTGCGGGAGCGGCATTGGTTCTTGCAGGTCTTGTGTCAGATGGTGTTACTCGTGTAACGGAATTAAAGCACTTGGACCGTGGGTATGTAAATCTTCATGAAAAATTAGCTTCACTTGGTGCTGACATTGAAAGAGTCAACGAAGTGGATGAAGTTACTTCTTTTGAAAAGAAGGTTGTTTCAGATTTAAATGCATAAGATCTTGATAGAAAACCGCATGCCACGTTCAATGCGGTTTTTTGTATTGGAAAAGGAGTTCATTCTCTCATCATATGTCGTTTCTGCTTGTAAGCGGATCTAGTTCTCTCTGCTGTGAGCAGTCCCCTCGTACAACCTTCCGCCTAGTATTGTTACCGGACAAACTGGAATTATTCATGGTTTGAAATTTTTGTCATAAATGCTTGTCAGTGTCCATATAATTGAATAGAAAAGGAACGTTTGGCTCCGTTTGTTACATGATATTTTATTTAAAAAACTGAATACTTTAATTTAATCATTATGGAGGATAAGCATGATGAAATTCAAACCAGTCGTTCTACTAGCCGCAGCATTATTTTTTGTCACCTTGTTGGTTCCTACGATCTTAGTACTTCCATTTGGAGGGGAGAAGGTGAGCGGAAAGCTTGGAGAAACTTCACAGCAACATGCTGAACCCGAACAAAATGCAGTAAATGCCTCAACGGAGCCTTCAGTGGAGGTAGCGGTTTACCGTGCATCAAAAGAAGTCGTGGAAAGCCTCCCCCTGGAGGAGTACGTCATTGGGGTTGTATCCTCTGAAATGCCAGCTGATTTTGAAAAAGAAGCGTTAAAGGCGCAGGCCTTAACGGCACGGACCTATATTGTGAAAAGGTTAATGATGAGTCAAGGAAATGATTTACCAAAGGATGCAGATGTCGGTGATACGGAATTTTATCAAGTGTATAAGAGCAAAGAGGAACTAAAAAAAGGCTGGGGTTCGGATTACGATTGGAAAATCGCTAAAGTCGAAGAAGCTGTAAAGGATACAGCCGGTCAAATCCTGACTTATGAGGGAAATCCGATTGATGCCACGTTTTTCTCGACTAGTAATGGATTTACGGAAAATTCGGAAGCGATTTGGTCTAATTCCTTGCCTTATTTAAAAAGTGTCGAGAGTCCATGGGATAAAAAATCGCCAAAATTTAATGGTAAAAAGGTTATTCCTATTAGTGAATTTGAGAAAAAATTAGGTGTCCAAGTACCGAGTGGTGGAGAAATTGGAAAAGTCGTTGAACGAACAAAAGGCAACCGAGTTGGAGCTGTAGATATCAATGGTAAAAAAATCTCAGGAAAGAAAATACGTGAAAGTCTCGGGCTTATGTCCACTGACTTCAATTGGGAACGAAAAGGAAAGAATATTATTGTAAATACAAGGGGTTACGGCCATGGAGTTGGAATGAGTCAATACGGAGCCAATGGTATGGCCCAAGAAGGGAAGCCTTACTCAGAAATTGTCCAATATTACTACCAAGGTGTCGAGATTGCCGATGCTGAACCATTTATTACCACGATTACTGCAAAGAAATAGAAAAAAGAGCACTAGGCGCCTTCTGTTTTCAAGAAGGCGCCTAGTGCTTGTTATTTTAATTATTATTTTCCGATAAACATTTGAGTCCAGTAGTTGCCTGTAGAAATATGGCCAACTCCGATATGTGTAAAGTTTGCATTCATGATGTTTTCACGGTGACCTTGAGAATTCATCCATGCTTGTACGACTTCTTCAGGTGATTGTTGTCCCATTGCAATATTTTCACCAGCTGTACGGTAAGAAATACCATATGATTTCATCATATCAAAAGGTGATCCGTAAGTTGGGCTTGTGTGGCTAAAGTAATTTTTTGTTTGCATATCTCGGGATTTTTCGCGAGCTACTTTACTTAATTCTACATCGAGCTTTAAGGCAGGTAGTCCATTTTTTGCACGTTCTTGGTTTGTTAATTCGACAACCTTTTGTTCAAAAGCACTCACAGAAGAAGAAGCAGGTGTTGCTTCAGCTGGCTTCTCAGCTTGTACAGGCTTTTGTTGTGTAGGCTGTTGCACGGGTTTTTGAACAGGTTGTTCAGCTTTTGGCTGTGTTTGTACAGGTTTTTGTACAGGCTCTTGCGATGGAGCAGGTTGCTTTTCTGTTTGTTTTACTTGCTGTTGGTTATTAAATAAATATGATAGGGACTTGTTCCCTTTCATGTATTTTTGAATTAATTGATTTACTTGTTCTTGGTCAAGTTTTTGACCCCCATGATAAACATACACTTTAGATTGAACTTCAACTGGCGAAGCGGCTTCGGCTTTATTCATTCCTGGAGTTGATACTAGTAATGCTGCAGCGGCTGCAATTGAAAAGATAAGTTTTTTATTCATTTATGAAATCCTCCTATAGAATCTTTTTTTTAAAAAGTATTTTGAACTAACTGTGTTGCTTACGAGAAAATCATAACACGAAGTTTTTGTAATATTTTTGGGAGGATATGGAATGCATGAAATGTAATCGACTTGGGAATATCCAGTATTGATAAAAAGTAAGAGATAGCAAATGTTTGAGAACAGATGGATGGGAATGGATAAATGGAAGAGGGATCCATAATATCCAAATTTTGTGGGGAAAAATAGGGTTGACAGGTTTTTAAAATGAGCCTATATTTTACATTTATTACACGAATAAGACAAAATAGAGGGTTTTATAACAAGCTAGGGTGCAAGAAACCTCCCGGAAACTGGAAGGTTTCTTGCACCCTAGTCTATTTTATGAAGTAAATCTCCTAGTTTTCGGAATCTCTTTTTCTGGTAAGCCCCAAATAGAATCCATGAGGCAACAAGGACGCCGATGACATCTTTGACAACATCAATGACTGTTGCGGATCGGTAGGGAACGAAATATTGATGGATTTCATCACTTAGTCCATATAAGGAAGAAACAAGAATAAGGATGAGATTTTGCTTTGGTGTTATCTCTGAAAAGGTAAGGGCCGCGAGAAATAGTAGTGTATACAGAATGCCAAACTCTACTAAATGTAAAGACTCTTTAATTAGCGAATCCCATCGCGGCAATTCAATAACTGCATCGGCCGGCATGCTTGATAGAATGAAAATAGCGATCATATAGAGAATTGGTAGAATTCTTAAGGTGATTTTTAGCATAATAACCTCCAAAATTAATGATATTTCGAACAATAAATATATAATTGATATTTTTCTTCATAATCATGAATAATTATAACCGTTCTGTCGAAAAATAAGGAGTAAAAAATTTTGAAAAAAGAGGTATATATTCCTCTGCATTTGATCAGAATGAATGCTGAGGTGATGATAAATGAGAGAGGAAGAAAAGAAACAAACTTCTCTAAAAAAATTCTTTAAAAAGCGTTGGGTCTATCCAACCGTATACATTGCAAGTGCAGCGTTGATTCTAACAGGAGTGTTATGGTTCCAAAATAGCAGCACGGATAACGCAATAGAATCTGAAAAATTCGGGTACGAAACTTCCCAAAGGGAAAATAAATTCAATGAACCTGCGGAAGAAGTTGCGCGCACGATGGAAAACATTGTTCTGCCACTATCCCAGAAAGATCGCACTAATGCTGTTATTAAAACAAAATTTTATGAAGATACGGCAAATGAAGCTGACCAAGAGGCGGCTATCGTCGTTTACCAAAATCAATATCATCCAAATACAGGAATTGATATTGCGGTAAAAGACAGCGAGGCTTTTGATGTAATGGCGGCATTAAGTGGAACCGTTACGAAAGTTCAAGAAGATGCCCTACTTGGGAATGTAATTGAAATTGAGCATGATGACAGCATCGTGACACGTTACTCATCTGTGAAAGATATGAAAGTAGCAGTTGGTGATGAAGTAGAGCAAGGACAAACACTTGCGACAGCGGGTAAAAGCCTGTTTAATGAAGAAGCTGGTGTTCACGTTCACTTTGAAATTCGCAAAGATGGGGTTCCTGTGAATCCAGAAAGCTATTTAAACAAGTCGTTCAATGAATTGCAGGAAGCAAGTGTGAAAGAAGAAGACGATTCAACTGATTCCGATAAGCCTGAATCATCTGAGAAGGATCAAGAGACAGGTGTAACAGAAGAAGAGCCAGCAAAAAAGGATGAGAAATCATCAACAGATGAAGACGAAGCTTCTCCTAACGACTCTGCAAAAGAAGACGAGGAGACTTCTACAGATGAAAAGTCTTCAACTGACAAAGAAGAAACTTCTTCAGACTATATCAGATGAAAAGAATACAGACGAAAAGAAAGACGAAACAACAAATCATAATAAAAACAAAGATGCCTAACTTTGACAGGTGCCAAGTACTATCCAGAAACCGGATGCTGCTTGGCATTTTTTTATGTTAAAATATATGGAAAATTAAATATTCTGATAAATCTGAGTAAATTATGTAAATTTGTGCATAATCTTCCGTTAGACCTAATACACTGATACAAACCTGTCAAAAGAGAGTGTTCGAGGTGAGGAGTCGTTTATGATTAATATAGATATGGATCCCGACCTAGACGTGTTTAATCCTTGTAAGTAGAAAGCAAAAGCTTTCTGCCGTGTGATTCAAAATTAACAACATGCGGTTACCTAATAATGATGCAAGCAATAAGAAGCGAGTCTCATTTCACACTTCTCACATCCAAATTAGGGAGGGCGAGTGGTGTGCACGATTACATCAAAGAGAGAACTATCAAGATTGGAAAGTATATCGTGGAGACGAGAAAAACAGTTCGCGTCATTGCGAAAGAGTTTGGCGTATCCAAAAGTACAGTCCATAAAGACTTAACAGAAAGACTTCCTGAAATCAATCCTGAACTAGCTAGTGAAGTGAAAGAGATATTAGATTATCATAAATCAATTCGCCATTTAAGAGGTGGAGAGGCAACGAAATTAAAATACAAGAAAGAGGAATATGAAGAAGAGCCAGTCAAATGATTGATCCAATCTTTATTTTTAAAAAGGAGAGTGAGCCTACTACACTGTGGTGGCTGATCTTCTTTTTTTTTTGCAACTTCCACGGTTATTGTATGTCCACATCTCTTATCTTATACCAGGGTAAATACTTTTTGACAAAATCCAACATAATTCATGATAAACAATACACTGTTCCTAACAAATATGATAAAATAATCAATTGAGTGAAGAAAAACTTAAATGATTCATCTTTTTAGGATAAATGTACAAAATGAACAGAGCAAGCATCAGGGAATCCTAAATAATTTTGGAAACCGGTGTAAGAATCGTTGAAAGCATAATTGGGAAATTTACGTTCATGAAAGGACGATAGAAGCATCCGGCCAAGGAGGAAAAGCGTAGTATGTTCGCAAGGGATATTGGTATAGACTTAGGTACGGCAAACGTCTTAATACATGTAAAAGGCCGTGGAATAGTATTAAATGAACCTTCCGTTGTGGCGATTGATAAAAATACCAATCGAGTGCTGGCGGTTGGAGAAGAAGCGCGCAGAATGGTAGGAAGAACGCCGGGGAACATCGTGGCGATCCGCCCATTAAAAGACGGGGTCATTGCTGACTTTGATGTAACTGAAGCGATGTTAAAGCATTTTATTAATAAATTAAATGTCAAAGGCTTTTTATCAAAACCACGGATTTTGATTTGCTGCCCAACGAATATTACAAGTGTTGAGCAAAAGGCAATCAAGGAAGCTGCGGAGAAAAGCGGAGGCAAAAAGATTTTTTTAGAAGAGGAGCCAAAGGTGGCAGCGATCGGAGCCGGTATGGACATTTTTCAACCAAGCGGAAATATGGTTGTTGACATCGGTGGTGGAACAACGGATGTTGCTGTCCTATCAATGGGTGACATTGTAACCTCTTCATCGATTAAAATGGCCGGTGATAAGTTTGATGCGGAAATTCTTGGCTATATTAAAAAGGAATACAAACTTTTAATTGGTGAGCGAACAGCCGAAAACATCAAAATTACAATTGGTACGGTCGAGCCACAATTGAAAAAAGAAGAAATGGAAATTAGAGGTCGTGATATGGTGACCGGACTGCCGCGTACAATTACGGTTACATCTGATGAAATTTCTCAAGCTTTACGGGAATCAGTGTCTATCATCGTTCAGGCAGCAAAAAGTGTCCTTGAACGGACTCCACCAGAGTTATCCGCGGACATTATTGACCGCGGTGTCATTCTAACCGGTGGTGGCGCCTTACTTCATGGTATAGATATGCTTCTTGCTAATGAGCTAAAAGTACCTGTTTTAGTTGCTGAAAATCCAATGGACTGTGTCGCAATTGGTACAGGCATTATGCTCGATAATATCGACAAACTGTCAAGAAGAAAAATTGTATAAAAGAAATCAAGCCTGTTGGAGGAGGTATAAGCCCTTTCAATGGGTTTTTTTATTTATTGGCTTTCCAGAAAGGGGGAATAGATTCAATGAATCGGGATTCTAGTTTAATTGAGGATCGTTTTAGTTTGATTGTCAATTTCGGATGATAATTTCATGTACCGTATGGGGTATATAGGCACCTAATTACAAACTTTCCCATGGAAATCCTTCTTTATTTGCAAAAAAGATACTGATTCTTGGCGGGATTTTTCCTATAATAGAAGATAGAGATATGGACGAATAAATGAGGTGTGAATATGTTACGTGGTTTTTATACAGCAGCATCTGGAATGTTAACGCAACAGCGGAAAACGGAAATGTTGGCGAATAATATGGCAAATGCGAATACGCCTGGTTTTAAAGCTGATCAATTTGCTACACGTGCTTTTCCGGAAATGCTGCTTCAAAGAATGGAACAACGGGACGGAGTATCTCCAGCGACCTTCAAAACGATTGGTTCCTTGAATACAGGCGTTTATATACAGGAAGTGATACCGAAATTTCTTCAAGGAGACTTAAGAGAGACAAGCTTAAAGACAGATGTTGCGTTATTGGATATCAATCTTCCGGTTAATCCTGAAACCGGCAGGACTGGGTCACTCTTTTTTACGATCGAAGGACCAGATGGGAATATGCGCTATACAAGAAACGGTAATTTTACACTAGATGGAGCGGGCTATTTAACAACAGGCAGTGGCAGGTATGTGTTGGATAGGGAGGGGAATCGGATTCAACTCGAAAGTGATCAATTTAGGGTTAACGAGGAAGGCTGGATGATGGTCGACCAAGTGGAGGTTGCTAGACTTGGCATCGCCTATAGTGATAATCCACTATTGATGGTAAAAGAAGGCGACGGTCAATTCCGCTCGGATGAAGGTGCACTTGTCGATGCTTATAATATGAATGGAGTTACTTTTAAAACACAACAAGGATTTTTAGAACGATCCAATGTCGATAGTGCTCAAACGATGACAGAAATGTTGACTGCTTACCGGACATTTGAAGCCAACCAAAAGGTCCTCCAAGCATATGACACGAGTCTCCAAAAAACTGTAAACGAAGTAGGGAGAATTGGATAGGTGAAGCAAGTAGACGGTTCTTCTGTTTTATTTTAAGAAGTATAAGATTTGGAAAACATGTGGATCAATAAGGGTTTGTTATGAAATATGACAGCCATCCCCATGGTTCACTTCAAGAAGGGGGGAAACGAGTGAACAGAACGATGATAACAGGAACGAATACGCTAACTCAGTTGCAAAAACAAATGGACGTAATTAGCCATAATATCGCGAATGTAGAAACGAACGGTTACAAGACTCGAACGACAACGTTTACAGATTTACTCGTACAGCAATTTCAAAATCAGCCGAATACCGCTGGTGAAGTCGGTAGGTTAACACCGAATGGAATTCGTCAAGGAGTGGGGGCAAAGTTAGCCCAAATTCAAATGGTGATGACCCAGGGGAATATAGTGGACACAGGCCGTGCACTTGATCTTGCCTTAACTAAAGAGGGGCAGTTTTTCCGCGTTTCACTTCAAAATGAAACTGGCAATGAGATTGTCTATTCGAGAGATGGTGCGTTTTATTTCACACCCGTTACTGAAAATGAAGTCATGTTAGTGACGAGCAGCGGACATCCTGTGTTAGATGAAAATAATGAACTTATTCGAATAAATGGACAAGCTAAAGAATATAAGATTGATGAAAACGGAAGTATGACCGTTACGATAGATAATGGAGATGTACAAAACTTTCAATTAGGCATTACAAGTGTTGAGAAACCACAATTTTTGGAGCTAAAGGGAAATAATTCAGTAGGACTTCCGAAAAACTTTGCGGATTTAGATGTGGGGATAGAAGAGATCTTGACAGATCTAGGTCCTAATCAAATTTCGATGAAACAAGGAGCGTTGGAGAAATCAAATGTCGATCTTACAAAGGAAATGACTGATTTAATCCAAACGCAACGTTCCTATCAATTTCAAGCCCGCTCAATTAATCTGGCTGATCAAATGATGGGGCTTATCAACGGAATTCGCTAAAGGGGAAAACGTAATGGCAATAAATGAAGGTAGTCGTGAGGCTTTAAGGATTCAAAAAGAGGAAGGACAACAAGAGGAAAAACAGGAGAAAAAACGGAATAAAATTCGTTTGCGACTTATACCGATTCCACTTCGGATCCTCATTGTCCTGGCACTAATTGTTATGAGCACAGCAGCTGGAGCAGCATTTGGATATGGAGTACTTGGAGATGGGAGAGCGCTCGACATCTTTAATCTTTCAACATGGACTCACATGATTGATTTAGTTCAAAAAAAATAGGGGGTATTTACATATGTTAGATATTACGCAGATCAAAGAGATTATTCCGCATCGTTATCCGTTTTTATTGGTGGATCGAATTTTGGAAGTGGAAGAGGGAAAAAAGGCAGTTGGGATTAAAAATGTTTCCGCGAATGAAGAGTTTTTTAACGGTCATTTTCCACAATATCCAGTTATGCCAGGGGTTCTCATTGTTGAGGCTCTTGCTCAAGTTGGCGCAGTAGCAATGCTATTGAAAGAAGAAAACCGCGGCCGTCTTGCTTTTTTTGCTGGAATCGATAATTGCCGTTTCAAACGACAAGTTGTTCCTGGTGACCAATTACGCTTAGAGGTAGAAATGGTTCGCCTTCGCAGTACCTTTGGAAAAGGAAAAGCGGTGGCTACGGTTGACGGGGAATTAGTGTGTGAAACCGAGATTATGTTTGCCCTTAGTGAAAAAGCTGAATAGAGAAATGAAAAATAGCTCAGTCATTTGTTGACTGAGCTATTTTTTTATGAAACAGGGAGCTCATGTGCTTCAAGAAAGCATAAATCCTCAAGTTCACTAAATCGAGCTGTCGAGTCTTCCAGTTATATGGAAATTATTATCCCCATGTAAAATATATTATGTTTTGGGTAACCTATATACGACCAGTTTCGGTCTATACTTATAACGGAAGGGGTTTTCCCATGAATCGAAAAGTATTAGCTTTAGTTGGTAGTTCACTGTTGTCAGTGATGTTATTAGGTGCTTGTGGTGATGATCAAGACCCACCGCCCGAGAATAACAATGATACCAATCAAGTCGATGAAAATAACAATGGAGTCGATCAAAACAACAATGGTGATGGTGTTGGGAATAACTTAAATGACGATGTTAATAATGAAATGAACCGTAATGACAATAATGATATCGGAGAAAATGGTGGGAATACAAATGACATTAATACTAACAATGATGGTGATCCGGCGACTGATATCAACACGGAAAATGAAGAAATCATTGAAGATGAGCGCGACATGAATGATGAAAACAATAAAGATAAGTAAGTAAAAGGAAAAAGCCGGAGAAGAGGATTGAGAAAGCTATCCTTTTCTCTAGGCTATTTTTTGATCGGAGTAATTGCTGGTTTTGTAATCATTTTCTCCTTGAACTCTTGAAGCAGCTTTTGACCAGACAATCCTTCTTCAATCAAAGAGGCTAGCAAAAGCTCTGCGTAAGTATTTGAATTCTTCACCGTTCCAGAAAACAGCAGGCTCATTTTGTCATCACTAAGTTGATTAATCGTAAGAGACTGGCAATAGAAAAAGGCAGGATCGTTTTCTCGACGTGAAATGATAATCTGGAGCGTAGTCTGGCAGTCCTTTTTCTGTAGATCCTGAAAGTATTTAAGGTAGGTGGTTGAAACAAACGATTCTAATAACCATGTGCGAGCGTCATTCTCTTGGTTAATAACGAGACCTTCTAACAGTTGAATGTCTTTCAATCCATTATCCTCTATCACCTGGAAAGAGATTAACCTAAATGTCTTCATAGACAACCTCCTTTATTCAGTTAAACCACTATTATATATAAAAATTATAGCATAACGGGGTAAGAATGTTGTGTGATAATTCTGACGGTAATTTCTCTCACTATTTGTGAAAAATTAAACAATGGGAATCTTCCATCCCAATAAACTTGTGAGATATGGAAGCGTACATCTTAATTTTAAGCAAAAGGAAGCGGAAAAAGTAAATAATGTCGATTTTACAATTATTTGATGCATATTGTATGATGGGGCTGACAACAAAGAGAGGTGAGATGATGACATGATTAATCAAGTTACATTAGTTGGCAGATTGACAAAGGATCCAGAGTTACGTATTACGCAAGAAGGAACACCTGTAACGAGTATTACCGTCGCTGTTAATCGCCATTTTCGTAATCAGCATGGAGAAATTGATGCCGATTTTGTTCAGTGCACTCTTTGGAAAAAGATAGCCGAGAATACGGCTCAGTATTGTCGGAAGGGTTCATTGGTAGGCATTACAGGCAGAATCCAAACTCGGAATTATGATAATAAAGAAGGAAAACGCGTTTATGTGACAGACGTCTTAGCCGAAACCATTAAATTTTTGGATCAGCGACGGCAGACTGTCCCCAAAAATTTTCAGGTTGAACCAAATGCAGCGACCGTTGTATTGGAGGTCTAAGGATGTCATCCCCAAAAAATGAAATCGAAAGAATCGAACTTATGTTAGAAAACCTCATTCGAATACAAGGGTCTTTCAATGCCAAAATTGATTATCTAAGTTACAGACTAAGCCAAGTTGAAAATACTCTTCAGCCACTTCCACAGCAAGACGAACAACATCAGTCTCTAATTTAGTGAAAGCATAGTTGTTATCTAGATCATGAAATCCCGAGTTGGTTATTATTTGGGTGTGAATATGCCAAAGCGTATTTGACTATAAAAAATGAAAACCCTTCCATAAATTCCTTTCTTAGAGAAAATCAATAAATTCCTCGCAATCCCCTCACTTTAGCGCCTGCCGTAACAGCAGGCGTATTTTTTATTAAAAGGGGAATCTTGGAACCAATTTATCACAAAAAAATCCGCCTGCCATGTAGACGGATTTTACAACGTTAAAATACAAACAATATCACAAAGAACACAGCCATGATGATCATTCCAACCGGAAGACCAAATATGGCCCATTCTTTACTTGTAATATTTAATTTACCAGCAGCAATGATATTTGGGATATTTCCAGGAATTAGCATCCCGCCGGCAATCAAAAGACCTAAAAGAATAGCACGAATCGTTTCTCCATCCATAGCAGGACTGACTTCCGCTGCAGCAAGAGTTGCATTATCGAGAACGGCCGAAATCGTATTAATCCAATATAACAACGCAGGGCTTAAGCCTAGTATATACTTTTCAATTAATGGTTCAAACCCATGGCCTAGGAAGGTTAGACCCATTACAAACAGATAAATTTTTGCGGCACGAATGATAATTTCCTTATAAGATTCAGTTGGATTCTTCGCCCCTAATATATTTGAGTTTGCAGTGGTTTTAACAAAAAAGATAGAGATAATTCCTAATATAATCACTGCCGGAATAACTTCAGTACCAATCAATCTCATTAAATAACCAAAGTCTTCCCCCATTTTACTAACAACAATTGTTGAGAGAGGTTCTCCAATTGGAGTTAAAGCAGCACCTAAACCAATCGAGAAACAAGCTAGAATAGTAATGCGAATTTCAGACTGGCGTTCAAGCGGCAACACATTAACAATAATCACAAGAATAATTGCAGCAATAATCGCAGTAATGATACTAGAGGCAAGACCTAGGACAATTACCATTAGCCCAAGAAAAATTCTAGGTGTAAGAGCCTTACTAGTAGCTAAAATTGCTTTTTCCAATGGAACTTGAGCCCATTTTGTAATTAGACCAGCGATGAGAACAGCTAACGTAATTTGAATTGGATCGACTAAGGCCTTTCCAATTAAGTCCATGTTCATCATTCCGCTGACAATAGCTGCTAAAATCCCCATTATAAAAAGGAAAGCTTCTAAGTTCTGCTCTACCTTTTTTACTGTAAATGGTAAAAAGAGTACTAAAATTAAGATAATAAATAATCCAATCACATGACCAAATCCCTTTCTAAGAATTTATGAAAAAACTTTTTTCTGTTATAACATGTATCTATCAAAATTGGTCGAATAATCATGGGAAATCGACTTTTCAGTTAATTAGAGGTCCTTATATATTATATTAGGAAAATAAGTCTGGCACCCTCATACCTGTGGATGCCAGACCCTTTATCTCAAATAAATCAAATCCCGCAGCTCGTCTGTGGAAAGCTCCGTTATCCAGTTCTCACTTTGAATGACTTCGTCGTTGAGTGCTTGCTTCTTATCAAGCATTAAATCAATTTTTTCCTCAAGCGTTCCGGTGCAAATAAATTTATGGACGTGAACAAATCGTTGTTGCCCAATTCGGTAAGCGCGGTCGGTCGCTTGATTTTCAACAGCCGGATTCCACCAGCGGTCATAGTGGATGACATGATTGGCGGCCGTTAAGTTCAATCCGGTTCCTCCGGCTTTCAGTGACAGCAGGAACACAGGGAATTCACGATTTTGGAAGCGGGCAATCATCCCGTCACGTTGCTGCTTTGGTACGCTTCCGTTTAAAAAAGGAACCTCTATATTAAACTCATCTTTAAGCGACTTTTGGATCATATGACCCATTTCAATATATTGTGTAAAAATCAAGCAGCTTTCATCTTGGTCAAGCACAAAGCCAATGAGCTCCTGTAGTTTCTCGAGCTTAGCAGAACGTTCCACTAAGTTAGCTGGGCGTTCTTCTTTTAAATACAAAGCCGGGTGGTTGCATAGTTGTTTTAGACGGCTTAGCATTTGTAGAATAAGGCCTTTGCGTTCAAATCCAGTCAGTCTTTCTATATCAGCTATCGTATCTTTTACTAACTGTTCGTATAGGGACGCCTGCTCAGCTGTTAACGGACAATATTCCTTTTGCTCCAATTTATCCGGCAAGTTCAAGGCGACTTCCTCGTCTTGCTTTGTTCTCCGTAGCAGGAATGGACGAATCAACGCTTGGAGTTGGTGGATCTTCTCCTTCTCACCCTCTTTTTCAATCGGAATGACAAATCGTTTTTGGAAATGACCTAGGCTGCCGAAGTAGCCATGATTGGTAAAATCAAAGATTGACCACAACTCAGTCAGCCGGTTTTCCATTGGTGTCCCTGTCAATGCGATATGGTGATGACCAGTTAATTTCCTAACAGCCCGCGACTGTTTCGTACCGGCATTTTTTATGTTTTGTGCTTCATCAATTGCAATCGAGCTCCAAGTTAGTGATTCAAACTCAGCGAGATCTAGGTGGGACAAGCTATAGGAGGTTAAGACGACATCTGCCTCGGTTACGATTTCTGTAAATTCCTCAGCTTTTAACCGATTCGACCCATAATGAAGATAAACCGATAAACTTGGAGCGAACTTCTCCAATTCCTTTTGCCAGTTGCCAAGAACAGAGGTTGGACAAATAATTAAGGCAGGACCGGCATTTTCCGCTTCTTTTACGGTTAAAAGATAAGAAATCAGTTGAATCGTTTTTCCAAGTCCCATATCATCGGCGAGCGTCGCACCAAAACCGTAGCGGCGCAGAAATAAGAGCCAGCTCATTCCAAGCTGCTGATAAGGACGTAACTCACCTTGAAAGGACTCTGGGGCTTCTGAAAGTGGCAGCTGCTTCAGGTTCCGCAAGACTTTGACCATTCCCTTCAAATTTCGGTTTAATTCAATTTGTATTTTTCCAAACACCTTCGGGTCATCAAGATCATCGGTTTCAGGATTGTTGGCGGCGAACAACTCCTGCTCAATAATATCGCGGACATGCAGCCCTTCTTTTTCCGCTTTCTTCAGTAATTCTTGAATTTGATGGATGAACGTTGGATCCAGCTTAATCCAACGGCCCGCGTATATAGACGAGTTTTCGCTTTTCCTCAACAAGCTGGTTGAATTCTTCCTCTGAGAGGTCTACACCATTCATAGAAAAGCGCCAGTCATAATCAAGAACAGCCTGTAAACCGACAAAAGACTTTCGGTGGCTAGAGGCAGTCCCTTTCACTTTGGCTTTCACTTTGAGGTTGGCATCTTTCATCGCTTGCCACCAGGAAGGGAGGAGAATATCGACCCCTAAGGCGAGTAGCGTTTCGCTTGCCTCAGTTAAAAAAATCCAAGCTTCTTCCTCTGTTAGTTTATCCGTCAGCTCTTTATTCCCTGCAAGCCATGGAAAGAGACGAATCCAGCGTTGTTGCTCTTGATCAATCCCATCTAAAAAGGGAAGCCAGGACTTAAGATAGCTGCTTTCATTCCCGTAATCGATAACATGAGAAGGGTCCTCTTTGTCGCGGAGAAACAGTTCCAGTGACCAAAAGCCACTTATGTCAGTAGGTTCCTCAAGTTTTATTCCAATAGAAAACGGAACTGAGTTTTCTGTAATGCCCATCCAAACTCGAAAGCTTTCTTCATCAAAGAATGCAGCCAGCTGATTAGGCGGAATTGTTCCCTCACGTAACGTTTTGATTTTCTCGCCAAACTTCGTTTTTAGCTCGTTATTCTGCTCCAAGTAATCATTTAAGGAATGATTAAACCAGGCTTTCATAAAGGGAAGGACATGTTCTTGCTCCCAAAACGCAGGAACAAATTCGTCGATGACCCGATCGGGCAGGGACCAGCGAAATTCATCCTGCTCCCATGCTGAAAAGTCCGGCATCCATTCTTTTTCAAGAATTGCATCATGAATGGTATGGGCAGAGGCAAGACAAAGCTGAGCAGTATCATTCCAATCCCAGTCGACCATGCGGTTAAATTGATCATGGGCAAAAAGGGTTGCGAGCTGCCAACCGTTCAAAACAATTCCTTCAACATTTTCAACAATCAACGTCTCGACCATCGTGCCGTAAAAGCTTTCCTTATGATAATTAAACAGTAAGTACTGCCATGTCGATGGAGGGAGAGGTCGATTATTTCCATCGACAGCATTTATAAAAAAACGGTCACTATCCAAATCAGTTACGTTAATTATGATATATCTTGTTTTAAGCATCAATCAGTTTTCCCCTTTTACATTCTTCTTGGAAGGCACGCATGCGTTTAGTCCGGGATAGTAGAATGTCGAAGTACTCTTCCCACTCATCAAGGCGCTTCATTTTCCGATAAAGCGTACGAAGTTTTTTTAACTTACGAACGGCTTGGCGATAGTGTGCTCGATTTCTTCCATTAAGATCGGCTTGAATGGCTTGATGATAAAGTGGAAGTAGAACCTTGGGTGCCTCGACCTGCAAGGTTTTTAACGATTCCTTCGATACAGACTCAAGGTTAAATCCAATATATGTCTGCAGCTCCATCCATTTTCCATATTCCTTTTTTTCTAAAAGGAAATATTGGTAATCGTGAAAACTATGAGGGAGCAAATTCACATAAGCCCTTTCTATTAAATCGGGGCGATCGTTCTCGGTGCAATAGGGCCTGATCGCTTTCAGTGTTTTATACATAAACTGACGGGCTGCAAAATAATCTGTTTGGCCTTTTAAATAATCTTTGATCAGACCAATAAAGTGAACGATGTAAAATTCCTTTTGCTTCGTATCAAGAACATCAAACCAATAGAAAAAGTAAGGTGTAATCTCAGCATCACATGCAATCACTCGTTCTCGGGCTTCTTTATGATTCCCGAGGAGCAGATGCAAATGAATCAATCCAACTGTAATGGAAAAATGGGGAGAAGAGTGTTCGGAAAGCTGGTTTATCATCTCTTCACGCCAGTCTCTATTTTTAAATAGATCTGACCATAAAATACGGAATAGATGGATTCGTTCATAATCAAAGCTGGCGTCTTCCGTAATCAGTCTGGTTGTTTCGTGCCTTAGCTTGTCAATGAATTTATCAAAGGCAAACGGCAGAGATTGTACCGAAAATTTATCTGTAAATTGCTCAACATCATCGAGTATATTTTGAAAAAGATGGCGGTAATGATGGTTGATCGTCTTTTCATCATGCTGTAAATCAATACTGAGTTCCAATAGTTTTTGAAACGAAATGACTCCTGAAACAAGCCCGTATAAACTTTTCCACTCCTTCGTTAAAGGAGCGCCCGCGGTAATCCGGCGTTCATACACGGAAAAGAGCTCATTGATTAAATATGGCTTAAGTTCGTCGTTTCCTTTCATGATCACGTCGAAGTTCTCGCGTAAAGCCGCCGTCCAATTTTCGTAATCAGGCATTGCTTGTCCAGTGTTTTTCAATAAATCCTTCGCGCGCATAAGACCAAGTGACTTTGCCCTCTGTTGCTCATGGTGGGGACGGCGCCACTCCTCTGCCCAAGCCGAGACCGAACTCTGATGGGAAAGAAGCTGAAAGAACGCAGCCATTTGGTGACGGCAAATACCTTCTCCAGGGCATGAGCACTCGCTTAAATAAGGAAGATTCAAGTCTAGCTTAATTTTCACAGGCGTTACATCTTGGACTGCACCGGTCACAAAATCGTCTTTCTCCAGTTTTAATTGGAGTACTGAGCCTTGGCGGAACAAAAGTAATCCTCGCTGGACGACCTGTCCGTCCTCTGCAACCTCAGGCTTCAGGTTCTCCTTTAAAAAATCTGAAAACCACTGCAAAGGCTCTACAAAATGCTCTGGAATCAACTCCACAACACCACCTCCTCTAAAAAAATCCATATTCTCCTATTATACAACTCCTAGAAGAGGGTGCAAACAACCTGCGAATCAGGAAGGTGATTCCTATGTGTCAATAAGATATAAACCTCCGCATGAGTAAGCCCACAGTGAAACACTGTGCTTGGTTCCATATCTAAACACTGTATTTTCCGTCAAAATGCGGTAAAATGAGTAAATAGAATACAAACTATTGGAGGATGGTAGAGTATGTTTCAGGTCCGGCTTTTCAAAGGGTTGAAGGAACCACATCATACAGCGGAGCAATTAGGAAAAGCCGAAACTTTAACGGGGTTTTGGAAAAAGCTATTTCTTCTATTAATATTTACTTTTCTACTGTCTTTCATTGCCTCATTTCTAGGAATTGGAAACGACATTCTCTCGCCTGAACTCAATGAACGCTCAACTACGGAATTTGAAGCGATCAAGAGTCTGTTTGCAGTCGGATATATTATCTGGGCACTGGTTGAAGCACTGTTCATCCTGCTGATTCCAGCTTTGTTTTTCTGGGCTATTTCTGACCTGGAATGGAAAAAGTTCATTGTGGTACAGCAAGGGGTACTTACGATTTCTTTACTAGAAAAAGCGGCTTATCTTCCATTTGTGATTTTCTTAGGCCTAGCACCAGACATATCTAATCCATTTTCGCTTGGCATCATTGGTCAATATTTCACAGATCAAACTTTCATCTTATTGATCTTATCGCATATTTCAATTTTTAAAATTTGGGCTGTGATTCTGCAATACAAATACATAAAAGTTCTAGCGGATAAGTCCGCGAAAAGGACCATTCTATATGTAGTTGGGTTTAATGTGATTGTTTTATTAATATCTATATTTCTCAATATGATGAATCTGGAAACATTGTTATAGGGGGTGTGGAAATGAAGTGGAAAGTGATAATCGTTGGGATAGCAGTCGCATTATTACTCGGAATCAATCTTTTTTTAATTCTAAAAGAGGATAGTAAAGTAGAGAGGTCACTTTTTGTACAGCAGTGGGTTAGTGCCAAAGAGCAAGATTTGCAGGAAACGCTTGTTAAGGATGGGGTCTCGGCACCGCTTGAGGAGCAGCATATCTATTATGATGAAAATAAGGGCAGTTTCGAAGGATTTGTTGTGAAAGAAGGGGACGAGGTAACGACTGGAACAGAGTTATTTTACTATTCTATTGACTCTTATACTGATGCTGTGAACGTTCTACAATCGGAGCGGGATCGTGTTAAAAGGCAGTTAGAGGGCCTCGAGAAGCAAAGAACCAATCTCGGGAGCCTTTTGACAAGTTCAAGTATGGGCATGTTTGATGACCTAATAACAGATGATCCGTCTGTTGAAATCGACTTATATGCGACAGAGGCTGAAATCAGTAAGCTGGAAAGTGAGCTGGAAATGTACGATGAACGGATTGCCTCGATTGATGAAAAGTTGCCATATCTTCATGAAATTAGTGATATGGATGGCGTAGTGAAAAGGATTAATAAGGATTTGTCTAATCCCATTATGACTTTAGCCTCAAAGGAACCAATGATTATCGGGTATGTTTCGGAAGGGGAGCACGTTAAGCTTGAGCCGGGGCTCGAAGTGACGATTACTTTAAAAAATAGGAATAAGGCGTACGAAGGAAGAGTTGAAGCCGTGGCTGCGTTTCCTGACCGTGAACCTGACGTTAAAGAGGAAAGCAGATATGCCTTCAAGGTTGTTCCAACAGACTCTATTGAGGATTTGACCCATGGTTCGCACGTGGATATCAAAATTATTACGCAAGAGATACAAGACGCAATTACCGTACCGCATCAAAGTCTTCATCAATCACAACTATATGTTCTTCAAGATGGGCAGATCGAAAAACGTGATGTTACGACGGGACTGCGAGTGGGTACGACTCAAGAGATTGTTACAGGATTAGAAGTGGAGGAAGTGTTGCTGCGGAAACCGATCCGTTTTGAAGGGGAAACAGCTGTCTTTTATACTCCATTGCATGTAAATCGCTGGGAAAAGGAAATGTTTAATGCATTGCGGAAAAAAGAAATGTTGAAAATGGTCGGGAAAGGTTTCTTTTCAGCGCAAGCGGGAGGAATGGGTTAACTTATTATAAACAGGAAAAAAAGAAGAGCATCCATTTTAGAAAATGGATGCTCTTCTTTTTTTAAAATCGATTGATGATTACTTGACCAATTGATAAGAGTGTTATATATTCATAACATAATGTGATGTATATATAACATTTTCGTTTTGAAGGAAGGTAATTCCAGGTGTTGAGAACTAAACTAAAGGAATATCGAGCAAAACAGAATATGAATCAGCAGATACTAGCAAAATTAGTGGGGGTCAGACGAGAAACTATTGGCCATCTTGAACGTGGAAATTATAATCCTTCCCTGAAGTTAGCGTGGGACATTGCTAAAGTTTTTAATGTTCCGATCGAAGAGATTTTTGAATATGTAGAGGAGGAGTAGCGTTGGACGAAAGAGGCCACAGGCTTGTTTCTGGAGGAATGGGGTTTACACTTGCTCTCGTGTACCTTTATTTTTTTGTTTCATGCATCTGGAAATACGTTACGACAGGGGATATTACGAATAGCACGTGGGAGCTTATTTTGATTGTTATGATACCTGTATCGATTGGGTGGTTTGCCCGTAAAGATGAAAGCTTAATGATTCCCAAAATGGGAATAACCGGAAAAGAACTCCCGATAGAATCTGACAATAAGTCGAAGAGAAAAAGAAAGAAGTATTACTTTTTAGATTCGCTCGGTTTAGCAACGATTTTTTTGATTTTCACCATTGTTGATTCGACGTTCATTCAAAAAAAGTGGGATTCCTTTATTTTGTTCTCCCAATGGACTGTTAGTCAAAACATACTGGCTGTACTTGCCTTGGAATTTCTGTTAAGTATGGTGATCTTTTTTGGGATTACTTACTTGTGGGAGGAATGGAATACGAAGAGATATAATTGGAGGCTAAAGGAATGGGGAGATAGCGGTGAATAAGTATGATGCAAAGATACTGGAAATCGCGTCTAGTAGCGGTACCATTCATGAACTTCTTCGTCGCCCCGTTAGGAACCCTCTTTTTCAACTTATTGATATAATGCTAAATAATACGTTATGGGCAGTAGATGGGTTGGTATCAAAAGGAGCTTATTATTTGCTTCTTGATGAGACAAAAGCAGACCTCGTTCACATCGAACGAAATCTCGATGTTTCCCGTATAGATGTAACAAGTGTTGTAAAAGATTCGGCGAAAAAAAGGTCTTTTGATTTTGAAGGAAACAGGTACAAGCTTTATCGGAAAATTAGATAGCGATGATGATAACTCCCACTGGTTTTAGTCATGGGGGTTATTTTATCTGTTAAAAAAATGGATGGTTCTTGCCATCCTCACAAAATGCAAAAAAGCGCCATCTAAGATCATTTATTGTCGTAGATGGTGCTTCTGATTAATAAAACCGCTTAAAGCCTTCGAAGCGTTGAGACCAGTATGAGGTATCCATACTTGTAATGGTGACGCCTGATGAGCTGGCGTGGATGAACTGGTTATTGCCGACATAAATACCTAAATGGGAAATCCCCTTTTTATATGTATTTTCAAAAAATACAAGGTCGCCAAGTTGTGGCTGACTGACTTCGTAGGAACGGTCATAATAGCCTTGAGCTGACGTTCGTGATATGTCATAACCAGCATTCTTGAATACATAGTAAATAAAACCACTGCAATCAAATCCTGCTGTTGTGGTTCCGCCCCATTTGTATGGAATTCCAATTAACCTTTTGGCTCAATCGACAATCGTTGTGGCAGAAGTCTTAACCTCAGATTCCGCGGGTTTTGAAGTTTGCACGCGAATTCTCTTCATATTGAAGGAGCGCGTACCAGTTACTTTTAGTTTTTGTCCGGTAAAAATCAAATCGGATGTCAGGCTATTTAGGGATTTGAGTGTTGCGACACTTAAATTAAAGTTTGACGCAATTTTTCCTAACGTATCTCCACTTTTTATCACATATATGTCTGTTTTTGCATTATCTGTAGTAGGGGTGTCCGCTGGACTTTCAGGTTGCTTCGTTTCCGGAGGAGATGCTGTAGCAGCCTGGCCGCTTACTCGTAAAGTAGCCCCTGCATAAATTAAATCTGATGTCAGGTTGTTAAGCGCTTTTAACTCCCTAATCGTTGTACTGAATTTCTTGGCAATACTTCCTAGTGTATCTCCGCTTTGAATTTTGTAAACGGATGTATTTGCTGTAGAATCCGATGCTGTTTTTACTACCGGAGCGGTTTTTGTGCTTGCTGAACTTGAACCAGCTAATTGTAAAACTTGTCCGGGATAAATTAGGTGGCCTTTAATATTGTTCCAAGTGACTAATTCAGCAAGGGAAACGCCATGCTGATTTGCAATCTTTAGCAGGGTGTCTCCAGGTGCCACCGTGTATGTATTCGATGAAGCGGTTGTCGTTACTGCTTTTAAGGTTTCCTGTTGAGACTGTCCTGATGATGGTTCTGAGACGATAAGAGTTTGGTTGACATAAATTTTATCTGACTTTAATCCGTTCCAGTGCATTAAGTTGGAAATCGTTGTGTTAAACTTACGAGCAATTTGTGAAAGGGTATCCCCTTTTTCAACGGTGTATGTATCACTGTCTGCTAATGCAGTTGACGCGCCGAATGCCGATGATACAATAGCGACCGTAGCAAATGTTGCTACTTTATTTTTCATTTTGACAATCACTCCTAAAAAACTTCATAATATATCAGTATTCTATCATATGAATCTAGCAAACAGGTACCAATTATTGAAGATATGTGAAAATTTTGGTAAATGTTGCGAAAATACTAGATTTTATGTAGAATGACTACATGTGAATCTAGTGAAATAGAAAACTTTGATATAAACCAATTTTGAAAGGTGAAAATGTGATGACAGAACAAGAAATTAAAAAGAATCAACTTTTTAAAAATTTGTTAAAAAAAATGTATGAAAAAGGAGAATCGGAATCTAATATTTCCACGAAAGATCTTTTAAAAGACATGGAAACCGAATTGCGCTACATCCTCCATACTAAGTAAACGTCCACTTCATAGACTGAAGTGGTTTTTTTAGTTAAAATAATCGAGAAGAGGTGGTGGATTTATGAAACAAATTGCGATGATGATGATGGTCTTTGTGTTCTTTATTGTCACAGGTTGTAATCAAGAACCCCAGCCGAGTGATCGTCTGTCAGAGTATATTGAACTCTGGAATAATCAGAAATTTGAGGAAATGTACAATTTCCTAACATTCAGCGCACAGGAGTCTATGTCAAAGGAGGACTTTGTGAACCGTTATGAAAAAATTTACAGTGACCTTGAAATACAGGATTTGAAGATATCATTTAATAAACCAGAAGAAGAGGTGAAAGAGGAGTCTGTTCAATATACATTTTCCGCTTCCATGGAAAGTATCGCAGGGAACATTGAGTTTGAACATACGGCATTATTAAAGAGAGAAGCGAAGAATGACAAGGAAAATTGGTATATTGATTGGGATACGACATATATATTCCCACAGTTGAATGAGGGTGACAAGGTTGGCTTGTCAATGACACCTGCAAAACGGGGGGAAATTCAAGATCGAAACGGACAGTCGCTGGCTATGAATGGGGAAGTCTATGAAATCGGAATGGTACCGGGAAGTCTTGGTGAGGAGAGGGAGGCAACGATTGCCGAAGCGGCTTCACTTTTAGGGATAACCGTTGAAAAAATCAATGCTGAGTTAAATGCCGCATGGGTCAAGCCGGAATATTTTGTTCCGATCAAACGGGTTTCCCTCGAGGAACGCAACCTTGTCGCAGAGGTGACTGTGCTCCCAGGCGTTCAGTCAAAGCAAGTGGAGGCACGGGTGTATCCGTTGAAGGAAGTGGCTGGTCATCTAACAGGTTATATCGGTGCGATCACCGCTGAGGAACTCCAGGAGTTGAAAGGCAAAGGCTATAGCAGTGGTGATTCCATCGGGAAAAGAGGCTTAGAGCAATTATTTGATGATAAATTAAAAGGTGAAAATGGCGTAAAAATAATGATTAATAAAGGGGATGGCTCCCAGGAAGTTCTCTCTGAAAAGGAGGTAATGGATGGAGAAAATATTCAGCTAACGATTGATGCTTCGATGCAAACGAAGTTATACGGGCAGTTGGCAGGTGATGCCGGAACAGCGGCTGTTATTCATCCAACAACAGGGGAAACATTGGGGCTAGTGAGTACGCCAAGCTTTGACCCAAATCTTTTAGCATTAGGGGCGACAGCTCAACAATGGGTGGCCTTGGAGGATGATCCCCTTCAGCCATTGTTGAACCGGTTTGCCGCCAACTACGTTCCAGGCTCTGTGATCAAACCGCTTACCGCAGCGATCGGATTAAAAGAGGGTACGTTGGATCCGGACCAGCTGATGAATGTGAGCGGCTTGAAGTGGCAAAAGGATCATCATGGGGGAATTATTTTGTGACAAGAGTCAAGAGGCATCAAACGTTGATTTGGGAAAAGCCCTGCTCTACTCGGACAATATTTATTTTGCACAAACCGCGTTAGCATTGGGTGCGGATGAGTTGATTAATGGTTTAAAAGGCTTTGGTTTTGAGGAAGAGATTCCGTTCACATATCCGCTTGAGAAGTCGGTTACAGGAGCGATAGATAGCGATGTAAAAGTGGCGGATTCCGGATACGGGCAAGGCGAAGTGGAAATGAACATTTTGCACCTCGCGGTATCTTATACGCCATTTATAAATGCAGGCACTCTCATAAAGCCGACGTTGCTGCTAGATGATGCGGACGGGGTAGCATGGAAAGAAAACGTAATTAGCACTGAACAGGCTACACAGATTTCCGAATATGTAGAAAATGTCATTAGTCATCCGGAGGGAACGGGAAATGGTGCTAAGGTAGAGGGGATGACCCTTGCTGGGAAAACTGGAACAGCCGAGTTTAAAGCCAAACAAGGTGAAAGAGGTCATGAAAACGGATGGTTTGTTGCCTATAGTTCGGATTTATTGGTCGCCATGATGGTCGAAGGCATTCAGGATAAGGGCGGATCGAATTATGTGGTGAAGAAGGTAAGGAATATGTTTGTGGAGTAATGGGAAGCTAGAGCAAAAAACGATTAATAATCAAGGCGAATACACGAAGATATTGACATGAATACATTCACTTGTTTCATAAAACTTCCATTTCATGGTATGATAAAAAATAATAAGTAGAAAAATACGAATGAATTAAGGAGAGGTCCGTTTTGAAGAAGGTAAGAAAAGCGATTATTCCCGCTGCAGGGTTGGGAACCCGATTTTTACCAGCCACAAAGGCAATGCCGAAAGAAATGCTTCCAATTGTGGATAAACCGACGATTCAGTATATTGTGGAAGAAGCAATTGAATCTGGAATAGAAGATATTATTATTGTAACCGGGAAAACGAAGCGTTCGATTGAGGATCACTTTGACCATAACTTAGAGCTTGAGCAAAACTTAGAAAGCAAAGAAAAGTTTGAGCTTTTAGAGGAAGTTCGAGATATTTCTAGTATGGTCGATATTCATTACATACGTCAAAAAGAACCTAAAGGTTTAGGACATGCCGTTTGGTGTGCACGTAACTTTATCGGTGATGAGCCATTTGCGGTGTTATTGGGTGACGATATTGTCCAGGCAGATACTCCTTGCTTGAGACAATTAATGAATCAATATGAACAAACCCTTTCCTCGGTTATCGGGGTCATGCAGGTTCCTGAAAATGAAACTCATCGTTATGGGGTCATCGATCCACTTGAAAGCTTTGGGCGCAACTATCAAGTAAGTAACTTCGTGGAAAAACCAAAGCCTGGAACAGCACCATCCAATCTTGCAATTATTGGAAGGTACATTTTCACACCGGAAATCTTTATGTTCCTTGATCGCCAAGAAGTGGGTGCAGGTGGTGAAATTCAATTAACGGATGCGATTCAAAAGCTGAATGAAATCCAACGCGTTTTTGCCTTTGAATTTGAAGGACAACGTTATGATGTTGGAGAAAAGTTAGGCTTCATTGAAACGACGATTGAATTTGCTCTCCAACATGAGGATTTACGTGAAGATTTACTGCGTTTTATGGCAAAAAAATTAGATAATGCGGACATCTAGTTCATAATTATTAAATGCAAAAGGCCCTTTCTGAAGGAATCAGAGAAGGGCCTTTTTTGCGTAAAGGGGGTCAGACTAGTTGGTCTGACCCCCTTCAGATATGGCAAATTTTAACATCCTTGTCTTTCTTTTACTAAAATGAGAAAAAAGATGTTGTAAATGGGGGTAATATGTTGAATATTTCGAAAGAGTATTTTAATGAGCGATTAGAGAAGTATAAGTTAATCGCATCTGTGAAAGATCCGAAGTCGATTGATAAGGCGATTGAATATAAAGATAATATTAGTTCTGTCATGTTATTGACGGGAAACATCCTGTCGATAAGCGGATTATGTCCAACTTTTTCACAACAATGGGTTGCCTGTGATCGTAGATGTAGAAAAAATCGGCGGATTAAAGACGGATTATTATGGGATTGATTTTATAAGTAAAGTAGTGAAGCTCTTTGGAATTGTTACCAATAAATCAGCTGATATCAAAAAGGCCAAAGCCAATCAATTATATGTCATGCAACGAATCTTTCTCATTGATACGGAAGTACTTGATAATTTAAAGGAAACGATCAAGGAGATTAAAGCAGATGCAATTGAAATCATGCCTAGTCGATTGCCTGATATCACGAGGGGAATTGCGAGTCTTTCACCCGTACCGATCGTAACGGGCGGTTTTCTTGACGAGCCGGTTCACATCCATCAATCGTTGGAAAACGGAGCGGCGGGGGTGGTCAACCTCGAATCGAAAGATATGGAAGCTCCTTCATGAACATCCTGAAATCATTTCGAAGTTTGGCCAGCCATAAATGAAAAATGCATGTGCTTTACTTTGTTTTTGCAATTTTAATATTATCTTAACAGAACTAAACTTAATTCGACGTATTTCTTTATTTTTTATTAACAATCGACAGCTATAATCAATCCTGTAAAGTAGAATAGACGGAAGGCTCGACCAAGAGAGGTCATAAATGAATGTTTGAACTCATTCAGTAGTAGTTTTACTGATTTGTTCATGCGTTTATTTATGGCCTCTTTTTTTCTTTTGAAAATAAGTAAGAAATAGCGCTGACCAATAAGGGAAATAGTCCCATTGAACAGAAAGCAAGAGAACTTTTCTCACCCCCCTTATCAAGTGATCTTGCTCTGTTTTTAGAATCTTTCAAAGCGAACAGCGTATTCCTTACTACATTTTTAAAAAGGCTTTTCATAGAAAGAAACTATTTATCTAATAATAAAAAGAAGTGAAACAAGTAATAATAAAAGAATGAAACAAGTAATAATAAAGATGAACAAGGGGAAATCCTCCAAATTCCCATAGGAATTATCTTTTACGGAAAAGACTAGTCTGCATTTGGATGCAAAAATAAAAATTGGAAAAATGGCAGCAAGTCTAGTAGAGGATGGGGAAAGCATTATTATTGATTCAGGCACAACGACCTACACATTGCTAAAAATTTAACGAGTCACAAAGATCTTACAGTCGTGACAAACGATATGAATGTCGCTGCGGAACTTCGGGAAGCCCCTCAAATTAAAGTGATTTTGACTGGTGGCGAACTGTATCCATCTAGCTATTTTCTAAACGGTATGTTCACGGATTACGTACTGAAATCATTGCGTGTCGAAAAGGCTTTTATTTCAACGCCGGCTTTGCATCCTCAACACGGATTAACGAATCCAGATTTAAAGCTGGTACCGGCGAAACAAGGGATGATTCAGGCTGCTGGGGAAATTATCGTAGTTGCTGATGCCAGCAAAATCGGTAAGCAATCTACCCATAAGATCGCTCCAAACAGTTCAATCCATACGCTTATTACGGGGAAGGACGCATCAGATATCGACATTCAAGCATTTCGCGACATGGGCATTATATTCTACATGGTTTAACAACCTATTCTATTGAAAGAGGTGATATATAAAAGAAGACAAGCAAATATCTTTACATACTAGCATCTTTAAAAACCATAATTTAATTGTATGTTTCAAATCTGGATTAACAGCTATTTATGTGGTAATATTAATCAGGGATCTATTAATGATTGAAAATTCCAGTATAATTTTACTGTAATACATAGAGTTTACTCATTACTATATTTAAATTGTCACAAATATTAATTTCATAAAAAATAGTTATGAAGGAGCTCGATTATGTTAAAGAGATATTTTAAATTATTTATTGGATTACTTCTATTAACAACTGTCTTAGCTGCATGTAATTCATCTGATTCAAGTCAATCCACAGGCGATGGACCAATCGAAATTGAATATTGGTATCCAAATGCGGAAACACAAGGTGGAAAAACTGTTACAGAATTGATTGAGAAATTTAATGCATCACAAGATAACATTGTTGTGAGAGGCGTATATAACTCAGGGATGTACCAAGGCTTAATGCAAAATTTACAATCATCAGCTGCAGCAGGGAAGGCTCCAGCTTTAGTCCAAATTGGATGGTCTTATAGAGAATACTTTTCTAACAATTTTAAATATGTAGAACCACAATCCATTATTGAGAAGTATTTTCCTGAAGATGCATCATATTTACAAGAGAAGTTTTTAGGCAATATTTTGGATTTAGCAGTGAACAACGATGGAAATCAAGTAGGAGTACCTTATTCACTCAGTGTTCCAATTCTTTACTTAAACATGGATATTTTAAATGCAGCAGGGGTAAATCCAGATGAATTAACTTCATGGGAAGCCGTTGCAGAAGCTTCTAAGAAAATTAAAGATGCTACTGGTAAACATGGACTGTATATCGTTGAAAATCCGGATAACTGGAATGTTCAAGCGATGATCGAAAGTAATGGTGGTGAAGTGATCGTAGACGGAAAGGCAGCATTTAATAGTCCTGAAGGAATCGCGACGTATCAATTTTATCAAGATTTAGTTAAGAATGGCAGTGCATTACACATCGGTGCAGACCAAGGTCAGCAAGCATTTGTTTCTGGAGATGTAGGGATGGCGCATATGACCATTGCGCAAAGAACAAACGTAACATGAGAATGGAAACTTTGAATCAACTGCCGTTCCACATCCTGCCTTTGACGGCAAAGAAGTAAAAGTACCCGCAGGCGGATCGATGCTTACCATTACAGCTGAAGATGAAGAACAGCAAAAAGCAGCATGGGAATTTATGAAGTTTTTATATGAGCCAGATAGTGTCTCTGCTTGGACATTTGGTACAGGATATCTTCCTGAAACGACTGATGCAACTGAAAATAGTGAATTGGCTACTTTAATTAAAGACGATCCAATGATGGCAGCTGCCTATGCTACATTAGATAAACTTGTTCCTTGGGCGCCATTCCCTGGAAATTCTGGCCTTCAAGCAGAACAAATGTTAATTGATATGAGAGATCGTATTTTAAATGGCGGAGATGTAAAGAGTGAACTGAAGAAAACGCAAGATGAAATTAATGAATTAATAAAGTAGATAATTAGAATAATGGAGGGAAAATAGGTGAAGCTTTTGCGATTCTATTTTCCTTCTATACTTGATAAGCATTGGAGGAAACAAATGTTAATCCATTTAAAAAAGATGCAATGGAGAGCAACACTGTTATTATTACCTGCGATTGTTTTCCTTGGTTTATTTGTCATTTGGCCTACGATCTATACATTGTATTTAAGTTTTTTTGACTGGAATATGCTCGCACCTAAAAAGAATTTTGTTGGTTTAGAAAACTATATAGCCATTTTAACGGATGCAAAAACCTATAAAGTTTTAATGAACACCTTTTTATATATTGTTATTTTATTAATACTTAAATTAGTTGTTCCTTATATATTTGCTTTTGTCCTTCATTTGGTCGTACGAAAATTTAAGAGATTTATTTAAAACGGCCTTTTTCCTGCCTTCATTCATATCTCTCGTGGTTGGCTCGATCTTAGCCACTTTTATATTAAATCCTGTGTCGGGGCCGGTAGCTATCTTAGCTAATTATATTGGTTTAACCATACCCAATTGGACTCAAACAGAGGGGCTAGTAATCGTTGGAATCAGCTTAATCACGACATGGAAGATATTTGGCTATAACTTTCATCATGTTATATGCAACGATTTCAGGTATTTCATCTGAAGTAATAGAAGCTGCAAAGCTGGATAATATTCCAAGTTGGAGAATTTTGAAGGATATTATCATCCCGATGAGTAGCTCAACAGGTATTTATATTCTCATTATGACGATTGTAACAGGTTTACAGTACGTATATACACCAGTAAAAGTAGTCACCCAGGGCGGACCTGACTCAGGAAGTTCAAACCTAATTTATGAGTCGTATCACCAAGCATTTAATGTGTTTAGCACGGGGACTTCTGCGGCATTTTCAATCTTAACACTCATATTTGTTTGTTCTATTACTATTATTGCAGTTTAGGTTTGTAGAAAGAGGGGTCCACTATGAAAATTGAGAGTAGATTACCTTCAGTTCTTTGGACATGGGCATTCATTGCAGTGGTTATGATTTGGGTTTTACCAATTTTATTCGCACTAGGAACTTCTTTTAGAACACTGCAAGATATTTATGACAATGTTTTAGCTATATTTCCAACATCGCCAACCTTTGAAAATTATAGTCAATTATTTGAACAGTTGCCGATGTTAAAAATCATTATGAATAATTTTACAATTGCAACAACCGTAACGATATTAAAATTAGTCACCTCGTTTTTAGCGGCATATGCATTTGTTTACTTTAGTTTTAATCGGAAAGAAATCTCTGTACTTTCTTTTAATTACAACCATCTTTATTCCATTTACTGTAACGATGGTTCCAAACTATTTAATGCTCTCTAGAGTCGGATTAACTGATAATATCATTAGGTGTTATTCTGCCTCAGGTTGCTGATGCAGCGGGGATATTCCTGCTAACTCAAGTTATGAGATCCATCCCATATTCATTTATTGAATCAGCGAAATTAGAGAATATTAGTAACTTTAGAATTATGAAGGATATTGTTTTACCACTTATACGACCACAAGTGACAGCAGTGGGCATTTGGTTTTTCGTCAATTCATGGAATGAATTTGTATGGCCTTCCCTGATTTTAAAATCAACGGAAAGTTATACTTTGCCATTAGCCTTACAGATGTTTATTAGTTCAGAGGGCGGGACGAATTTTGGTGTGGCCATGGCTGTATCCGTTATTACGATGTCCATCCCATTATTACTTTATTTAGTTTTCCAAAAATACATTATCGGTACATTTACTTCTTCAGGGATTAAATAGGAGGGAAAAAAATAATGGCAAATATTCGATTTGAAAACGTTAGAAAATCATATGGAGATAATGTGATTATAGATCATTTAAATTTCGAAATATACTCTGGTGAACGGTTAGTATTATTAGGTCCTTCAGGCTGTGGAAAATCCACTATTTTAAGAATGATTGCTGGTCTCGAAGAAGTTACTGAAGGCAATCTCTATATGAGAGATGAGCGGGTAAATGATATCCCTCCAGGTAAACGAAATATAGGAATGGTTTTCCAAAATTATGCGCTCTATCCTCACATGACGGTTAAAGAAAATATAACGTATGCACTTAGAGTTAAGAAGGTACCTAAAAATGAAATTGAAAAGAGACTGGATGCAGCTGCTGAATTCCTTCAGTTAAAACAGTACTATGATAGAAAACCATCTGAACTTTCTGGCGGTCAAAGACAAAGGGTAGCCTTGGCAAGAGCAACGGTGAAAAATAGTGATTATTTCTTACTTGATGAACCACTTTCCAACTTAGATGCACAATTAAGAATCTCAGCGACGAACGGCACTAATGGATATTCATCATCAATATAAACAAACAATGGTTTATGTGACACATGACCAAATTGAAGCGATGACGTTTGGGAGCCGAATTGCCTTATTAAATAAAGGAGTATTACAAATGCTGGATACGCCAGAAAATGTGTACCATCGTCCAGCTAATATTTTTACAGCCAAATTCATCGGAAATCCGCCAGCCAATATTTTAGAAAACGTACAATATGTAAATGGAGTACTGAAAATAGGGAAGGAATCCTTCCAGTTAAGCGAATATTGGAAAAAATATATTGAACAAAATGTTTCCGGTCAATTCGTATTAGGCATTCGTCCTGAACATATTAACTTAACGAAAACGCCTAAGGATGGCAGCATTCGCGCAAAAGTAAAGCATTCAGAAAACCAAGGAAGTAATTTTGCTATTTATCTAGATATAGAAGGCGAAGATGCCATTGCCCTTGAAACGATGAATGCCTTTCAAAAATGGTGAAGAGGTATTCGTCAATATGATGATGGATGAAATTCATTTCTTTGATAAAGAAACAGAAAGAAATATTGGTTATCCAACCAATATTATTGCAAAAAAGAAGGCCGCAAGTGGAATAGAAATAGACGAAGAAAATAAAAAAATAGTGGCTTTACAATAGGAGGAACCCTTAATGAAGCAATTATCATTTATTCAATTATCTGATACACATTTAAGAAGTCATTATAATAATGATCCATTTGAGATTGTTTTTAACGGCCTGAAAAATCCAGCAGATAATTTAACTGCTGTCTTACAAAATATTGATTTTGAAGAAATGGATTTTATTACGATTACCGGTGACCTCGTACATGATGGCAGTGCGGAAGACTATAAAAATTTAAAATCATTGGTAGAAGGCAATGTTCCTGGGGGTTTCCCCGTTTATTACTGTTTAGGAAATCATGATGATAAAAAAAGCTTCTATAAAGGTTTTTATGAGATTGAAAATAAATCTGCATCATTGGATTATGTAGAAGAGATGAACGGATATCGTTTCATTTTCTTAGATACATCAGTTGATGATATGCATGAAGGTTATTTATCAGATGCCCAATTAGATTGGTTAGAGGAAACATTGAAAGAGAATTCAGAAGCTGGGTCTACTTTTATTTATGCATCACCGCTCAGTTTGGAATGGTGAGAAAACAACAGAAGCATCTGAAAGACTCTTTGATATACTTGCAAAAAGTGATGTGATCAGTATTCATAGTGGACATCTTCACACTGCAGGGATCAATCATATCGGGAAAATACCACAATTTTCAATTGAAAGTCTCGCGTTTGGTCTAGAGTATACAAAGGAAATGGTGAATTATACAAATCGTAATTCCTACAATTATTATTCCATTCGTGATCGAGAAATTTTCTCAAAGACCATTTATGTGAATCCAAATGAGAAAGTCATTTGGGCGCTGACAAATGAAGAAAATGAACGATATAACATTGAACATTATGGAAGATAGGCGTGAAAAGAAATGCTTTTAAGATTGCTAGAGTTCCAAATATCATACAACAGGAGAGATTTATGACGATCAAATTAATTGCCATCGACATTGATGGAACGCTTATTAATTCGAAACATGAAATCACGCCGTTTACAAAGGAAGTCATTCATAATGTACGGAAACAAGGAATATGTGTTGCTTTATGCACGGGACGTCCTTTTTTAGGTGCACAAAGATATGTGAAAGAATTGGGATTAGACTTACAAGAAGAATATTTGATAACGTATAATGGCGCTCTCGTTCAAAATACTTTTACAAAAGAAGTGATTCATCATATCGGGCTTTCTGGAAATGGATTACAAAAGAATAGCCAAATTAGCCATGGAAATTGGGGTACATTTCCATGCACTGGATCTTGATGCTATTTATACTTCCAATCGAGATATGAGCCGTTATACCGGGCAAGATTCTTATTTTACCACGATGCCCATTCTGTACCGAACATTAGAAGAGATTCATGAAAAGGATAAATTTACGAAAATAATGCTTATTGATGAGCCAGACATTTTAGATGAGGCCATTGCAAAAATTCCGACTTAATTTCATGAGGAATATACGATTTTCAAGAGTGAACCATTTTACTGCGAAATATTAAATAAAAGAGCCAGCAAAGGACAAGCTGTTCAAAGACTGGCAGCAACCTTACAAATATCTCAGCAGGAGATTATGGCCATTGGAGATCATCCAAATGATGACGATATGGTTCGGTATGCAGGAATCGGTGTAGCAATGGGAAATGCTGTTGATGAATTAAAGGAGATCGCGGATTATGTTACGTCTACAAATGATGAAGATGGGGCGGCAAAGGCAATTGAGAAATTTATTTTCAAAAGCTGAATGAAATCCAACGCGTTTTTGCCTTTGAATTTGAAGGACAACGTTATGATGTTGGGGAACAGTTAGGCTTCATTGAAACGACGATTGAATTTGCTCTCCAACATGAGGATTTACGTGAAGATTTATTGCGTTTTATGGCGAAAAAATTAGATAATGCGGAGATCTAGTTCATAATTATTAAATGCAAAAGGCCCTTTCTGAAGGAATCAGAGAAGGGCCCTTTTCTAGTTTAATGCAGTGGAGATCAGAACCCTATTTAGAGCTGCAGTCCTGTCCACTTCCAATAGGTAAAGTAAAAGATCATCATAATGACGATATAAACAGGCATTAAGATCGCGCTAATTCTTAATAGATGTCTTGCGTCATACGAATGTCCATCATCCTCATAAAAGAGAAGCAAAGCTTTTGAACTGACAGGAAATGTTACACAGTAGTTCATCCCGATTAAACTTAAGAACACGACGGTTGAAGGGTTGACTCCGATTGTTTCACTAAATAATAATAAACCTGGAATAAAGACGATGGCACGTGTGGTATGGGATGTAATATATATATGGCTTGTCACTGTGACGAGAAGAATGACCAAGACCATTAGCCATTCCGGTGCACCTGTAAAGAAATCTAGAAAGTTCAGCATTTCATTTTCCATCCATTTGACGACACCAGTCTCTACTAACATTTTTCCAAGTGCAGCAGCTGCAGCAACAAATATAATCAAATTCCACGAAACAGACTTCATTCCTTGTTTCCAGGTAATGATTCCATAGTTCGGTGTCATGACTAAGATGGCACCTACCATCGTAATAAAAGAAATATCATAGCCATGTATACTTTCTGTCACCCAACCTGCCATTAAAAGAATGATCAAGATCAATGTCTTTTTTTCGGTTAAATTCATTTGTTTTTTTAACATAGACCTTTCAACCGTTCGATTGCCTTGTAGTACCTGTAATTCACTTTTCGGCCAAAGTATCTTTTTTACAATAAAAAAGGAAAGAATCGTCATCACGATTGCAAATGGAAGTCCCCATATGAACCATTGGATAAAAGAAATGGATTGATGAACAGTGCTTTCAAGCAAACCGATTCCAATTAAATGAGAACCTGCGCCGATAAGGGTAGCGGAAGTGCTCACTAGGATGATGATGGGGGTAAGAAGAACTAAAACACTTTGTTCTTTATCTGTAAATTTTCGGCTTAATTGCTTGATAATAGGCATACTTAAGGCAGCCCGGCCAGAAGTAGAAGGAATGAAAAAGACGGTTGCGAATAAAAGGGAGCCTACCCCAGCGAGAATATTTCCTTTATTCCTTGATTGCCTTAATAGGGTAAGGGTCAATCTTTCTGCTAATCCCGACTCTTTGAAGGCTTCACCGATAATAAAAGAACCGATCATTAACCATACTACTTCCTCTGAAAGGGATTCGTATAATAACTCCGGTTCGCCCACGTTCATGATGATGACGAACATAATGAGTGAAACGGCTACAAATCCGGCTGGTATTTTTGTTGTAATCCATAAGGTCATCGCTGATAAAAAGGCAAATAAGGCGACTTTTGAACGATAGTCCAGACTATCAATAAAGACAATGCTTGCAAAGATGAGAATATGTAAAGCAACGAGAACAAACGGTTTCGAAAATAAGCGGCCTTTAGAATTTAATGGAAGCCCCTTTTCGATTCCTTTCTCTAATCTAGTAATCATATTAGATGACCACTTTCTTTAATTCTTCCTTTTTTGCCAATTGCCGGCCAATGTCAATTTTTCGTAATACGGACTCCATACATTCCTCTATCCATTTCGGTGCTTTTTTCATGGCAAGTTCCAAGGAAACAGGCTTTTTTATAATGCTACTGTAGGCGTCTATCCCTGCTTGATAGTTCAGAACCGCTCCTTTTCCAATGGTTCCCGTAATCGCAATTACAGGAATTTGATTCTTTTTCGCAATCCGTGCGACCTCCGCTGGAATTTTCCCGTTTGGGGTTTGGAAATCCAAACTGCCCTCTGCTGTAAAAACAAGGTCTGCTGTTGAGATTTCTTTCTCGATATTAATAAAATTCATAATGAGATCAAAGCGAGGATGCAAGACGGCATTTGTAAATGCGAGCAGTCCTGCACCTAGCCCACCGGATGCGCCGCTTCCTGGCAATGAACGAACGTTCAATCCTGTATCCACTTCTATGAGACTTGCATAATGTTCTAACGCTGATGATAAGATCTCCACTTGTTTGGAAGTAGCTCCCTTTTGCGGTCCAAATACGCGAGCCACTCCTTTTTCTCCACATAAGACGTTCTTCCAGTTACACGCCACATCAATGGATATATGTTTTAATCGTTTATCAATTTTGGTGGTGAGAAGGGAATTCGCTTTCAATAAATCCTCGCCGCCTTCGATAGGAACGATATTCCCTTTCTTATTTAAAAATTGAACTCCCAGCGCTTGGGCCATCCCAGCACCACCATCTGAAGTGCCAGAGTCTCCACAGCCAATTAAGATGTGATCTACCTCGAAATCAAGAGCAGCCAAAATTAATTCCCCTACTCCGTATGTAGTGGTGTGTAAAGGGTTTCTTTGATTATGGGGTACAAGCCTCAATCCAGCTACAGCCGCCATTTCAATTACAGCGATCCGTTTTCCATTCTCCTCGTAAAGACCAAAATAACTACTGATTTTCTTTCCAACGGGTCCTGTGACCTTTTTATAAATTAAATCTCCATCTTTTAGGCTTATAATTGTCTTGACAAATCCTTCCCCCCCGTCGACCATGGGGATCATGACTGTATCAATTGACGAGTTAAAGTTCTTTACCCCCCGTTCCATTGCTAAAGCAACTTCCTCCGCATTCAAACATTCTTTAAAGCCCGAAGGCACGATTACAACTTTCATCTCCAACTTCCTCCTAGAAAACTTTGATACTATAAATGTACGGGACAAAGATGAGAAGAAAATGAGAGAGAGATGAGAAATTAAGGAAAAATGAGGGCCAGTTTATTTATATTTTTTAGAAACCTGTTCTTTTGTTTGTAAAAAGAGAGTCAAGATCAAGGTCCTAACTCTCTAAAATAACCTAATAGAAGGTTGTTATTAGGTTATTTTATGGTTAAATCCTTTTGGACCAGCTTCCGCAACCTTAACATCATTAATTAGAAATACGGATGAAGCGGCTAAAGTAGGTATCTTCCTTGTGTCAGATATGGCTACTGAGGTTACGGGTACATCTGTCAATATTGATGGTGGAACGGCAGAAACTTTATAATGGATTTTAAAATAGATTCTTTTGTTGAATTTGAAATGATAGCTTCTTCTGGAGAATGAATTGTATGTTAAGAATTGAAGAAATAAATGTCGGTTTGAGCAGTGGGAGAAAGAGCCCCGCCCAGCTAAAATATATTAAAGTGGCGGAGCTCAAATGTAATTCTAGGTATCTAAATTTAAGCAGGCTCTATCTTTTCTCCATTTAATATGACATGGAAGGTGATGGTTGCTTTTAGAGAATCGGATACGGAGCAATACTTTTCTTTTCCGAGGGTGATGGCCCTCCAAATCTGTTTGCTTGAGAGATCTCCTTCGATGTTGAAGGTGATGTCTATGGAGGTAAATCCTTTTGGCGCTTCTTCTTTTCGAGTGCCGCTTGTTTCGATCTCTAACTTTGTGACGGAGTCCAAGTAGGACCTCAAGATCATGGTCACGTCAATACCGATACAACCTGCTACAGAAGCGAGTAGCATTTCGGTTGGAGTTACACCATTTCCTTCGCCAAAGTATGCCGGAGTTGCATCCATGTTAATCTTATAGCCGGAATCGCCGACAGCGGTAAAGGAGCGCTTTCCATTCCACGTTGTTTTTACCTTCATTTTAATTTCCTCCATTACATTTTCTTTAAAAACTTCCGTGCTCGTTCGGTTTTCGTATGGGTGAAAAATTCCTCTGGTGTTCCTTGTTCGATGATGTTTCCGTCCGCCATAAAAATAATCCGATCGGCCACTTCACGAGCGAACTCCATTTCATGTGTGACGACCACCATGGTCATCCCTTCTTTGGCGAGTTCTTTCATAACCGCTAATACTTCACCAACTAATTCAGGATCTAAAGCAGAGGTCGGTTCATCAAAAAGCATCACATCTGGCTCCATTGCTAAAGCACGGGCGATGGCAACACGTTGCTGCTGGCCGCCTGATAATTTGGATGGATAGGTATCTTTTTTATCCAATAAGCCGACTCGCTCCAGCAAGGCTTCACCTTTTTGTACAGCTTGGTCCTTTGGCACTTTTTTCACAGCAATGAGAGCTTCAATTACATTCTGTAAGGCGGTTTTGTGGGGATAAAGGTTAAATTGCTGAAACACCATCCCAGTATGTAAACGAATCTGACGAATGTTTTTCTTTTGGTCTTTTTTTCTTTGGTTTGAATCTAATACAATTCCAGCTACTTCAATTGATCCGCTTGTCATCTCTTCTAAGCCGTTCATGCAGCGAAGCAGTGTACTTTTTCCCGATCCACTTGGTCCAAGGATAGCTACAACCTCTCCACTTTCAACTTGTAAATGAATGTCTTTTAATACTTCAAGATTTCCAAAATGCTTTCTTAACTTATTTATGGTAATCATTATAAAATCTCCAACTTCTTTTGATTATAAATAGACAGACAGACGTTTTTCCCATCTTTCTAAAAGGAAGGAAAAGCCTGTGCTCATAATCCAATACATGAGGGCTATGGCCAAGTAGAACGGCATGTAAATATAGTACTGAGCAATTAATAATTCAGCTGCCCTTAATAATTCCGTTACCGTAATGACCGAAACAAGGGAGGTTTCTTTGAGCATTCCGATAAACGTATTTCCCGCTGGTGGAATTGCAACCCGAAGCGCCTGAGGGACAATAATTCTCCACATCGTTTGCCAAGGGGTCATTCCTGACGCATAGGCCGCTTCCATTTGTCCTTCTGGAATGGAAAGCAAGGCTCCTCTTAATGTTTCGGATAAATAAGCACCAATGCTAATACTTAATGAAATATAGGCTGCCATCAAAGGCTCAAGCTTGATTCCATAATCGACAAGCCCATAATAAACGATAATAATTTGTACTAGTGTCGGTGTTCCGCGGATCATTGATACATAGGCACGTGCGATCCATCTAATTAGTTTATTTCCTTTTAGTCTGGCAATCGCGGTAATAATCGCAATGATTGAGCCGAAGAACATCGATACAACGGTGATAAGGAGCGTATAATACGCTCCTTGTAATAAAAATGGCAAGTTTTCTACAACAATTTCCATTCTATCTATAAAATCCTTTCCTTATGAATCCCATATCATTGGAGCATATAGATCCACATATTTAACTTAAAAGTTTATTCCTGTGGTTCTTCTCCAAACCATTTTTTATGAATTTCAGCATGGGTACCGTCTGCTTTCATTTCATCTAAAATGCGGTTTAACTCTGCAATGAAATCTTCATTTCCTTTGCGAGTGGCAATTCCAGCTTTATCCGATTTGATCGGATCGCCAACTGCTTTGATTTTAAAACCTTGCTTTTCAACAACAGGTTTAAGAGCATACATGTTATTGATGGTTGCCTCAATTCTCCCTGCATCTAAATCTTTAAGGGTTGTGACGACGTCATCATAAGTTCTGATGTTGAATTCTCCGACTTCAGGAAGAGCTACTGTGCGCAAATAGGTTTCGTCATTTGTTCCGAGTGCGACCCCAATGTTTTTCCCTTTAAAGTCTTCTAGTTTTGTGATGGTATTGTTGTCTTCTTGAACGATGATTTTTACGTTATTCGTAATATACGGTTCTGAAAAATCCATTTGTTTTTTCCGATCATCGGTAATCGTCATTTGGCTGATGACCACATCAAATTTCTCCGCTCGCAAGCCGGCAATCATCCCAGAGAATTCTTGTGCCACAAACTCTGTTTCAACGCCAAGACGTTTCGCAACTTCTTTGGCAATATCCACATCAAAGCCGTCCATTTCTTTATTTTCATTTAAGAAATTATAGGGCTGATAGGTTCCCATAACCCCGACCTTCATGACGCCACGGTCTTTGATTTCCTGAAGTAAACTGGTTTTTTGATTAGCATTTTCTGCTTCATCGTTTGCCGCTCCACCACCGCATGCACTTAATATTAAAGTGAGTATCATGGTTGTGGCTACGATTAAAAATGACCTTCTTTTCTTCATGTTTATCTCTCCTTTTTAATTTTCAAGTAGGCCGAAAAACTCAAATGTAACGACATCGTTAGCCAATTCTTTAGCTGATTTATGTTTTAAGTTAGTATGAATTGATGCTGAACTGAATAACCACCTGCTTAATATTCCCTCAATCAAACTCATTAATAAGGCTGATTTTAAATTCGGGTCTTTTTTTGGTAGGATTCCCAGTTCCATGGCCCGCTTAATATTTTCATGAAAGGCATCTTCCAACTTAATCCGTGTTTCCAAAATGGCGTTATGTACCGATTCTTCTGTTTCCATTCCTTTGAAAAGTAGGATCATTAACGCTTTATTGTTTTCTGAAAAGGTGAAAAAATCTTCAAACAATTTCTCTGATGCTTTAACCGCATCTTGAATTGATCCGCCTGATTGACGGTATCCCTGGGCAATAAATTGGAGTAACTTCTCTTGGCCAATTTTAATAACCTCTAAAGCAATCGTTTCTTTGCTTTTGAAATGCCAGTAAAAAGTCCCCTGTGCGACCCCAACAGCCTTCACAATATCCGAAATTTTCGTCTTATGATATCCTCGCTCCGCAAAAAGCTGAAGGGTCGTATCAAGAATTTGCTTTCTCGTATCGTGGATTTTATCGTCTGTGATCATTATTCATCCTTTCTATAGGAAACAAGGAGTCTCCCGATTGATTAGTCAGTCGAGTTTTGATAGGAACTATTTTAAAAGAGTAATAGCAGTTAGTCAATAATTATGAGTTGTTTAATAGGGTTTTATCGGCATAAATAGGTTAAAAGGGTTTTAAATGACAAGGTGAATTGGAATAGGCGGAAAGGTGTGGATGCTTGGTTGTTAAGAAATGGCTAGATAGCCGGTTTTTATAAAAGTATCCTTTAAATATTGGAATAGTTAGGTTAATCTTTTGAGGATATATTGGAATAATGATTAAAAAGAGGAAGGATAAGATGAGTCCGTTTTTTATCATTGTGAATTTATTTGTCTTGCTCCTTAAATTTATGCAAAAAGGCAGAGGATTGTATAAAATCCCTTGCCTTTTTTGAATTGTTCCTTAGTTTTATCTTTTACATAATGTTTTGAGGAGAATTTTTTAGCTCCGTCTCTTCAAAGTCTCACTTATACTAAAGTCGGCATTCTTAACAATTGTTTTAATCGAATACTGAAGTTTTCGATTATGAATGAGGTTTTAATGATTAATGTAATCAAGGCTGCAAATAAGTTGATTAGTGTATTCATCATTGATCCCCCCACAGTATAGTGTAGTGTTAACGTAACACTAGGAATAGTATCTGTTCGAAAGGCCTCATTTTATTCATAATGGTGGATATCAGTTCTTCATACCCTCCGTGTTTAAACATTACTTTCTCGGTTAATATTCGGTTATTTGCATAGAATAAATTCATGCTAGAAAAAACAGTCTTTGGAGGTCGCCAGATATGACTGAACATTCCACATTATTAACTTCTGCCGAAATCGCTTCGATATGGACGAACTATATGCAAGATAGTATGGCTAAGTGTGTTTTAGCTTACTTTCTGAACCATGTAGAAGATAAAGACATTCGCCCTATTATTCAATTTACCTATGATGTAGCAACGGCACATATAGAAAAGTTGGCAGCCATCTTCCAGGGGGAACAAATTCCAACGCCGACAGGGTTTACCTATGATCATGATGTGAATGTAAATGCTCCACGTTTGTATACAGATACTTTTATGTTGACATATTTAAATCATATGTCTAAGTTGGGGTTGGTTGGATACAGTGGATTTATTTCAATGAGTGCTCGAGAAGATGTCAGAACGTACTTCAGAGAAGGTCTTAATGAGACGTCAGAATTATATGAGAGGACTTCAAAAGTAGCTCTTTCAAAAGGGGTTTTTACAAGAGCTCCCTATATTGCTTATCCAACAACAACAGATTACATAGATAGTAAAAAGTATTTAAGTGGATTAAATCCATTTAGCGAAAAGCGACCGTTAAACGCTATAGAAATATCCCATCTATTTATGAACATTCAAACGAATCTGATGGGAGGCAAACTTACAACTAGTTTTGCTCAAGGAACTCCCAGGGAGGATATTCGTAAATGGATGTTAAGAGGAAGAGATATTTCAAAAAAGCATATCCAACTTTTTACACAAATTCTGACCGAGAATGATGTACAGGCACCTATCTCATCGGATGTTTCAATTACGGATTCAACTATACCGCCTTTTTCGGATAAATTAACAATGTTTCATATAGCTAGTATGGGAGTTGCGGGAATAGGAAATTATTCAGCTGCAGCGGCTTCAAGTCAAAGAAGCGATCTCGTATTAAGCTATCAACGGTTATCACTTGAAATTGCTCAATATACAAAAGATGGAGCTGATATTGTAATTAGGAATGCTTGGTTAGAGCAACCACCGGGAACACAAAGTAAAGAACAATTGTCCAAGAAAAAATGAAACAGGGGAGGCAGCTCCTCTGTTTCATTTTGCAAGGGGATACAGGTTCATAATATTTTCTCTATTGTATTTCATGTTCAAACCCTGTCCCCACTGTTTCAGTTATTTTATGGATTCCCGTAACTCACCTGTCATTTGCTCAACTAATTCGGGTCTCCCATGAAATTGGGCGGGGGTATTTTGAAAGAGCTCGATTTGCCAACCGTGATCATTCTTAATGGCAACTAAGGTTTGATGGGCATTTACCGTGGGTTCAATATCTGTTTTTCCAGGTGGAATCATCCCAGCAATCGCTTGTAACAACGCAGCATCAGCTCCCAATGCCCGTATCTCTTTTATTTTAGTAACATAGGGGGCTGTAGGATGGTTTAAAAAAATAGGTTCGAGATGCGATAGGATTTCTTTCCGTCCAATCACTTTACTTCCATCAAACCCAATTTGGATTCCTTGTTCTGTGAATATTTCAGCCATTCCCTTTGCATCTCGCTTGTTCCATGCATCTATAAGTTTTTGATAAAGATTTTTTATTTCAGCTTCGAATAAAGCACTCATGTTTTAACCTCCTGAAAATCCATTCCAACGCTTTCATAAGTCTATCACATTCCTCTTTTTTGTATTCAAAATAGAAGTAGTAAAAAAGAAAAAGCGTGAACGATTCCCAAATCATTATGAATATGAGAATCATCACGCGCTTGTATATTTATTTTTCATGCTTTTTCGTGGCTTCCGCTGATGCCAATTCCTTTACTTCGCCTATTTCCTCTACAACGTCACTAGTTAATTCCTTGGTAGATTTTTTAAATTCCCTTAATGTTTGACCTACGGCACGGCCTAGTTCTGGAAGCTTCTTAGGTCCAAAGATGATAAGCGCCAATAGGATAATTAAGATTAAACCTGGAACTCCAATATTATTAAGCATATGATTCACTTCCCTTTTTCAAGATTACCCTCATTCAGTTATAGGTTTAAACCCTAGTTGAATGAAGGAAAGCCTCTAGCGGATTGTCACGGATCTTTTTAAGGTTAATTTCTCGAGCGAGCTCAAAGATTGTATCCGAACGCAAATTCGATGGGAGAATTTGAGTGAACAAAGTGATTATCCATAAAGCTATAACAACATCCGCTTCCAAATTGATTGTAACCATTTAATGAGTTCTTTGCAGTGAAAATTGTTACACTTTTTAAAAATAGAGATTAGACCCTGGCAGAAAAAATCGTTAAAGTGAAAGATTAGTAGGGGATCTTGCACTTGGGGTGAAATCTCTGGAGATAAAGCGAGGAAACAGTTCAAAAACTGCACGCTAGACTGGCCAATATCCGACATGAATATATTCGATCTGTGGTGAATCAATTGGTGAAAACCAAGTCAACATATATCACAATCGAGGATTAAAATGTCAAAGGCATGATGAAAAATCGATATCTATCCAAGGCAGTGGCAGGGCAGAACTTTTATTACTTTAAAGAATGGCTCACAGCTAAGTGTAAGTAGTACAGCATTGAACTAAGGCTCTCTATCCGTCTTCTAAGCTATGTGCTTCTTGCTATGGCTATAAGAAAGTCCAACTGAGCCTGTCGGAGCGAATCTTTAAGTGTAATAGCTGTGATGCAGAATTAGATCGGGATTTCAATGCCAGTTTAAATCTAAAATATGCAACCGAATATACAGTATTAACCTAACTAGTCTGTATATATGTAGGGCCGGCTACATCCGAATTTACGCTTGTGGAGTGTTATACTAACTGTAGTAGCGAACTTTTGGCGGGGCAGGACACGTGGAAGCAAGAAACTGTCTGGCGTAGACGAATGAGTATATTTGTCTACGTTTTTAGTAGCAGAAATCTTAGATAAGGGATAAAGGGTTGGTCAAACAATTATGTCATGATCAAGTATGAATATGAAGAACAATTCAAAGCGAAGAATAAATTATTGAGGTGTGGGACAGGAGGAAAGAAGCCCATATACTTAACTTTTTGATTGGTTAGTCCTAATTGATAAGTTAAGGGCAGTTCAGGGGGAGAGAGCCCCTTGAACTGCCCTTCATTTTAGTATAATCCGTCAGCTTCTTCTTTCATGCTAATAAAGATATTCTTCGTTTGAGAGTAAGCATCTAGGATACTTTTATAGGTTTCACGGCCGATACCTGATTTTTTGTAGCCTCCAAATGGTGCTCCTGCCGAGAAGTTTGTATATTGATTTACCCACATACGTCCAGTTTCCACTTTGCGGGAAACACGAAGGGCTGTATTTAAATCTTTTGTCCATACGCCGCCGCCTAGACCATATTCAGAATCATTTGCCATCGCAATGACTTCTTCTTCGGTTTTAAATTTGATTACAGTTGCCACAGGACCAAAAATTTCTTCTTGGGCAATTCTCATACTATTTGAAGCATCTGCTAGAATCGTAGGTGCCATGAAAACACCTTCATCCAAGCCGTTTTCTTTTAACTGATATCCACCAGTTACAAGTGTAGCGCCTTCTTTCTGACCAATTTCAACGTATTCTAGAATTTTATCAAGTTGCTTTTGGTTGATTTGCGCTCCCATTTGAGTGCCTTCTTCCCATGGAAGACCCACTTTTACGCTTTCAAACTTTTCTTTTAATGCACTAACAAATTCATCGTAAATGCCTTCTTGAACAAAGATACGGGATCCTGCAGAGCAAACTTGTCCTTGGTTAAATAGAATTCCGTTTGCTGCCCCTTCAACCGCTCTTTCCCATGGTGCATCATTAAAGAAAATGTTTGCAGATTTACCACCTAGCTCTAAAGTAGCTGGAATCAAGCGGTCAGCTGCTGCTTTTGCTACTGTATATCCGACTTCAGTTGAACCTGTGAAAGCTAATTTCGCAAAGCCGTCATGGCGAAGCATATAATCCCCTGAATAAGATCCTCTACCAGTTACGACATTGACAACCCCAGGAGGAAGAACTTTATCCAATAGTTTAGCTAATTCCAAAAGACTGAGTGAAGTAGTAGAAGATGGGTGAATAACAACTGTATTCCCAGCTGCGATCGCAGGTGCTATTTTCCATGCTGCCATTAATAATGGGAAGTTCCAAGGAATAATTTGACCCACTACTCCAATAGGCTCTTTTAAAGTAAGAGTTAAGGTATTGTCATCTAATTCTTTAGCTGTTCCTTCTTCAGAACGAATGACACCGGCAAAATAGCGGAAATGATCTGCACTTAAAGGAACATCTGCACTCATCGTTTCTCTTAATGGTTTTCCGTTATCTAATGTTTCAACCATTGCTAAATGTTCCTTATTTTCATCAATTAGATCAGCAATTTTTAGAAGCAAGTTGCTTCTTTCTACTAGACTAACCGTTTTCCAAGTTTTAAATGCTTCTTGTGCTGCTGCTACTGCTGCGTCTACATCGGCATAACTAGCATCAATAAAATCTGCCAACTTTTCGCCAGTACTTGGGTTATAAGATGCTATTTTCTTCCCTTCAGAACCTTCAACCCATTGACCATTTATGTAAAGCTTATATTCGGTATCAACTATACTGTTTACTGCTACACTCATTATGTAAATCCTCCCTTAATAGTTTATTAAAATACTATTTAACAAGCGCTTGTAAATTTAGTATAGTCCAAAAATTCAACGAATTCCACTAATTTATTCATAAAACTTAACGAAGCTCAATAAAGCCTAAATTATTATTAAAAGAAATGTCATGAGGAAAGGTTCACATATTATTATTTCTTAAGGCGGAGGAAGGGACGAGTTTAAAGGAGCTAGAACAGCTGCATGCAGCTGTTCTAGCTCCTCTTTTTCTTTAAATAAACTTTCTCAGTGTCTCGTACTAACTTTAATTTTATAGAGTAATCACTACTTTTCCTTGTGCATGCCCTTCTGCAAAATAATTAAATGCGTCCGTTATTTTATGTAAATGATATGTTTTGTCGATTAACGGCTTAACCTTTTCTGCTTCGAGAAGTTCCTTCATGAAAATGAGGTCTTGTTGGTTTGGGGTTTGGAGAAAACTTTTCATTTTCTTATTCCCTGTTATGGACATCAAAGGGCCTATTATTATGAATTGGTAAAGTTGAGAAGGGGGCCCTCCAACATATACAAAAATTCCATTTTCCCTCAAGGACTGCCTATAGGCTGATAGAGGATGACTTCCATTTACACCAATGATCACGTCATATTGTTCTTCTTTTTCAGCAAAGTTTTCTTTTGTATAATCAATGACTTGATCTGCTCCAAGTGACTTTGCGATCTCTACTTTTCTTGTGCTAACGACCGCTGTTACTTCTGCACCAAATGCTTTCGCAATTTGTACGGCAAACGTTCCTACTCCGCCAGAGGCACCATTAATGAGTACTTTTTGTCCCGGCTGAACTTTGCCTTTATCCCGTAAAGCTTGGAGGGCAGTGACTCCTGCCATCGGTACAGCCGCTGCTTCTTCAAAGGATAGATTACTAGGTTTTAAAGCGATTGCGTGCTCGGAGGCAGCTGCGTATTCCGCAAAACCTCCCCAGCCACACCCCGAGAGGTCTCCAAATACTTCATCGCCCGGTTGGAACATCTTGATATTTTTACCCACTGCTTCAACCGTACCCGCAATGTCGCCTCCTGCAATGGGGAATTTCGGTTTTCTAAGTCCAAGGGCAAAACGTGCTAAGAATGGTTCTCCTTTTAAAAGGACTAGATTTGAATAATTTAAAGATGCGGCTTGCACCTTAATTAAAACTTGATTGTCATCGGGAACCGGCTTTTGAATATCTTTTAACTCCAAGACATCAGGTGAACCATATTTCTCATGAATAACGGCTTTCATTCAAAACTCCTCCTTGTTGGTCAATATTGGATTCATTGCTGAAGACCCTTTCCATATAAAGATATTCCCAAAGTCGTATATGAAGACTAAAAGTAGAAATAGATGATCTTTATTTTACTAAAGAGGGAATAAGAAGAAACGTGATTCAATTTAAGAATTTATTAAAAGAACAGGGAGGTGAATGGATTTATAGAAAAACGATTCTACTGATCTTTAGTTTAATCGGCAGAATCGTTCACATGTTGTTTAGTCATGGGGTGTTTCTTCCTGTCCCTTTTTCTTGTAGGGAGAAGAAGAAACCTACCTCTGCATTTTATTCAACAGATGAAGAGCTAGCGGAGGAGGATGCGATGGATGCGGTGGTAGCTGCGACAATGGCTGCTTGTTGAGCTTGAATCATCGCTTCTACGGCTGCAGTTAGACCTGCTGAAGCGTCTGCATATTCTTGTGAGACAAAGATGGACGCAATGGGTAGAGCCATAATTTTATACCAGCTAAGGGTTTTCAATTGTATTAAATCTTGAACAAGTGACACGGCTTTATTTGTTTGACCTGAGAGAGCAATAATACCAAGAGAGGGGTAGTGCATACTTTTTATTTTATAATGGCTTTTTTCAAAAGCCCCTTTAGCCTCGATTACTTTCCTTGTTAACTCCTGTGAAAATGTTCCATTCATGACGAGCATATTGGTTAACAGCTGTAAATCATTCCCTTTATAAAAATCTTTGTTATTTAAAGCTGTATAATATTTTTCAGAGGTTTCCACTAAATCAGTAATTCGCCCAGGTTGTTTGGCTATGATCACAGCAGTCGGATAATCATTGTACGAAGTTAAAAAGGGATGATACTTTTTCATTTCATCATAAATTTCTTTTGGTCTGCTTACTTCTGTATCTTTTTCCATTAGGATCGCCGCGATATAGGTATGCATGGAGGAACGAAAGCCATTGTCTTTTAGTAGCTGGTAGTTACGGTGTAAACGATCAATCTCATCTCCATAGTGATTTGTTTTCGGATAAATTAATCCCGCCATTGAAAAAGTAATAGAACGTAATGGGGAAAAGGATGATGAACTTTCTTTCACTTTCTCTATTAGATGTCGAAAGTCAGAATGATTGATTCGTTTCTTTTTTGCTGCACTCTGAGCTGCCGTCATCATCACAATGCGTTTATCTACCCATTTTCCACTCGATTTCCTTAGGATCTCTATATTTTCCTGAAATAAAGCTATATCCACAAATAACCCTCCCTTATCAAACCTTTCTAATTTTAAATACGAATCAAATAGATAAAGGTTTCTGGAACATCAGAAGTGTACTCCTCTTTTAATAATTGTCTAGGCTATGTGTAATTGTCCATTCCAATATTAGACAAATTTTGCTAACATACACTTAATAATGATAATCATTATCAATTACGCAAATTTATTAGGAAAGAATGGCCAATTATGAAGGTAATTAGAATTAAATTTATATCAAAAATCTAAACGAGGAGGAGACACACAAATGAAAGATAACGAAATGTTTGAAGTCACCATTATAGGTGGGGGACCTGCAGGATTATTTTCAACCTTTTATAGTGGTTTACGTGAAATGAAAACAAAGATAATTGAATATCAGGATCAATTAGGTGGAAAAGTACATGTCTATCCAGAAAAGATGATATGGGATGTTGGAGCGATAACGCCAATTTCGGGGGAACAACTAATTCAACAGCTGACCCAACAGGCCCTAACGTTTAACCCGAAGGTTGTTTTAGGGGAAAAGGTAAAAGAACTAACGAAAAATGAAGAAGGACATTTTGTAATAAAAGCAGAATCTGGTCACACACACTTTTCTAAGGCAGTTATTATTGCAATTGGTGGTGGAATATTGGATCCACAAAAACTAGAGGTGGCAGGCGCTGAGGAATTTTATAGTTCCAATTTAAGCTACACAATCAAATCTTTAAAAAGATTCAAAGATAAAATCGTTATAATTTCAGGAGGCGGTCATACCGCAGTGGATTGGGCAAATGAGCTTGAACCGATTGCTAAAAAGGTTTACCTAACGTACAGAAAGGCAGCTTTAAATGGACATGAAGCACAAGTTTCTCAACTTTTAAATAGCTCCGTAAAATGTTTCTTTCATACCGAGATTACAAAGTTATTTCCTGATTCTGAGGGACAGTCCATCCAATCCGTTGAATTAATCGATCATATGACAGGTGAAAAAACGTATATAACTGTTGATGAAGTGGTTGTTAACCACGGTTTTATAAGAGAGAAGGAATTGATAGAAAATAGTGTCCTGCAAATTGATATGGTTGAGGATCATTATATAAAAGGAAATGTATTTTGCGAGACATCGGTATCGGGTTTATATGCGGTCGGAGATGCGATTGATTATGATGGAAAAGTACATTTGATTGCCGGTGGATTTCAGGATGCAATCAATGCAGTGAATAAAGCAAAACGATTCATTCAGCCCGATGCAGAAGAAAGGGGAATGGTATCATCTCATAATGAGATTTTTCATCAACGAAATCGGGAACTCATTGATGCACAAATTCAGGAGAGTATTGTTGCAAGAAAATAGTTATTTCCTTTCTATTAATCAAGCAATCAACAAGGGAGTCTTCAAGATGAAAAAAGGGAATAATTCATATCTTAATAGTAGGTATTATCATCCTGTTAATTGGCACAATCGGTGTATGTGTAAGTGTTGGTACGATGAAAATACCTCTACTTGAAACATATACCATTTTAAATGAAGTAAAAGGAGAGTTTGCTGATACAATTGCTGAACTTCATCATTTAGGAGATAAAATGACGGTTTCCCGGGAAGTTATTATTGGACAAGAACTAGACTTTATTGTGGGACGCTCAGTGATGTTTACAGATGAAAGAATGGGTTCAATTGCTACTTTAAATGACTTAGGAATCAATGTTTATGCTCAAACATCAAGTCATATTAATCAAAATCCGAAATTAACATCAGTCATTGATGATGTATTAACATTAGGGAAAACTTTTGATGTGAATGATAGAGCTGAAGAGTACGCAGCTGAATTACAAGCCCGCTATGACAAAATTATTGAAAAAGTAAATGCAAATAAAATGGATGAAAAATTAACGATTTTATCGATGGCTCGTTTTGATACAGAAGCAGGAACATTTTCAAACTTTAATGTTTCACAAGGGCTGCAAAGAGATATCATAGACATATTAAATCTTGAGTCGGCAATGGAAGGCAGCAATGGCGGACTTAATTATGAATCGTTAATCAGCGCTAACCCAGATGTGATTCTTTATATCAGTGCAGACCGTAACGCTGAATTCGATGCAAAAGCCATTGAAACTCTTTTGTCTGAACCGTTAATTAAGGACGTTAGTGCCATTAAAGAAGGCCGTATTTATGAGGTAACCTATGATGATTTTATGGACTACGGCGTACGCATCTTTGATACATTAGAGATGTTAGGTAATGAACTTTACGGGAAATAAGGAGTAAGAGTTCAAGGAATGGTTCAAAAATGGTTTGAACCATCCTACCTTGCATGTTTAGCTTGTAATCTAAGTGCAGTGGGAGAAATGCCGGTATATTTTTTAAAAAGCCGGCTAAAATAAAATGAATCTTGATAACCTACTTTTTCAGCTACTTCATTGATTAATAGATCTGTAGTTTCTATTAATTCTAGTGCTACTTTTATTCGATATTGAATTAAGTAATCGATTGGTCGTTTATTTGTATATTTTTTGAATAAGTAGGATATCTGTGATTCTTTCTTGTTTGCTAATTTTGCTAGTTTTTCCAAACTGATCTCCTGATGATAATGGATGTTCATATAATCTATTAGTTCTTTTACGATCGTATAATCACAATCTTGAGGAGCTGTTTTTTGATTTTGTAATAGAAAGAACAGTTTTTTAATCATAATGCTTTTTGGGAAATGCACTTTTGGTTTAGCAGATTGACTAAGGTCGACAAGCTCCGTTAATAGTTTATAAGCATCATTAAAGACATTTGTAATATCCATTTCAAATAAAGGTCTTTCTAGTAGTTGATGAAATAGGTTGATATACGAAAAATGGCTTTGACTTAAAACGGAAATTTTAAGGTCGGTGGAATAAGGGATATAAATCATTTTTCCTGATTTGGCTGCAAAGACTTTATTGTCCAACTGAATTTCTGCTTCACCCCCAATTGGAAACATCAAAGCTGAAGTAATCGTTTGATAATTTAAATCGGGATCTAACGGACTGATATTAACTGCTTTAGCATTGTGAATGATTAGACTACCAGAATGATAAGCCGTTATTAAATGATTAAATTGATTATTTTGTAACATATAAACCTCCATACGAGATAATGAATTTTCTAAAAATTATTATAAATGAAGATGATAATCATTTTCAAGTAGATTAAGAGAATATATAGCAGGAAGTATCACTTAGTGATTTTATTTATTAATTGTTCGATGTTTCAGTTGGGAAGGAAAGATAACAGAAGGGAGATGACAACCATTGCAAATACGATCAACCTATACTCAGTATGAATACAATATTGAAGTGTACATACCTGAAAACATAAATGAGGATACACCGGTCTATTACATTTTAGATGGGCTATCCTATTATCAATATGCCAAAGAAACCATTCGTCTTCAGTCTCTTAATCCATTAAAAACAAGGGTTGACAAGGCCATTGTGGTTGGAATCTGTCATCAGGAGAAAGATATGAGAGCACGGCGCTTCTTAGATTTTACTGGGCCTGCTTCAACATATACTTACCCGGAGCAGATGAAAAATAACATTCCTGCGGAGGTAGGAGGAGCAGAGGCTTTTTACCAATTTATTGAATTTGAATGTAAACCGCTCATTCATGATCGTCTGTCTTTTACACCTGCGAGAGAAGTTTTATTCGGTCATTCTTTGGGAGGTTATTATGCTCTATGGACACTGCTCCATCATCCTGAAGCCTTTCAAGCCTATGTGGCTATCAGTCCATCCATTTGGTGGAATGATTATGAATTGTTGAAGAAGGTTCAGGAAACTCGAGTTCGAGCTTCTGTTACGGTTTTCATCGCAGCTGGTGAACATGAAGGATTTATGGTAGAAGATGCTAGAAAAGTGTATTGCCAATTGCATTCATATATAGAGAAGGTAGACTTCTACGATGGAAAGGGAGAAAACCACGCCTCCATCGTCCCACATGTCATTAGCCGTGCATTCCGGTATATATCAAATGAAACAAGGGACGATTTGAGATCACTGGAAAGGTCGGTTTTTTAAACTCATTAAGCACAAATTAAGGAATTCTTTTCTTTTCAAACTTTGGAAACTCATTACTTTTTTAATAATATGGTAAATAAAAGATAAAGAATCAGAGCTTTTGCCTTTTAAAGAGGATAGTATTTTATCTATCCTCTTTAAAGTAACGGCTATGGCTGTCAATTTGGCTTGTATGGACATGCTTAAATGATCGTACTCCTTAGCAGGACCTAGCCCATGAAGATTTTCCATCTCGCCGTTTTTCACGTTAAACTTCTGATTGTCCCTTTAAAGAACTATCCCGTCGTTTCACTATTTCTCATATTTTGTATGTTTAATCATTATATAGTCATATAACGATTAGGAGGGAAGTCTGCAATTTAAGAAAAAGTTTTTGAAATAGAATGAATAATCTGGTCTTATAGAATCAATATTGCCCAAAAGGATTGACTGTTCAAAAAGCAGAATGTAGTATAACTAAATGATAATGATAATCGTTATCATTTAGTTCTTTGGAGGAATTAATAATCATAGGAGGTAGGTTTACGATGCTAGAAGGTTTTACTCTTTGGCCAAAAGAAAGGGCGGAATTTTATCGTCAACAAGGCTGCTGGGAGGGGCTTACGTTTGGGCAGCTGTTAGAAAATCGGAGTAAGCAATTTACCAATGAAATTGCCGTTATTGATCATCAGTCTTCGATTACATATGCAGAATTGAATGAACGCGCAACAAAGTTTGCAGCAGGCCTGCAAAAGCTTGGGATTCAAAAAGGAGACCGAGTGGTTGTGCAATTGCCGAATATTATTCCTTATGTGGAGGCAGTATTTGCTTTATTTAAAATGGGCGCATTGCCAGTATTTTCTTTGCCTTCTCATCGGTTTAATGAAATTCAATATTTTTGTGAGTTTTCAGAAGCCACAGCCTACATTATTGCCGACAAATTTGGTGGATTTGATTATCGAGGCTTAGCAAGAGAAGTAAAGGCAGCGGCATCGGATTTAAAACATATTATTGTCGTTGGAGAGTCAGAAGAGTTTATTTCTTTTGATCGAGTCTATAGCGATGAGCCATTAAAAGAGGTTCATATCGAAGGGAGTGATGTGGCATTTTTACAGCTATCTGGTGGGAGTACAGGTACGCCAAAGCTTATCCCGAGAACACATGATGATTATATGTACAGTATTAAGTTAAGTGTGCAGTGCTGTAACGTAACGAATCAGACGGTCTTTCTAGTTGTTCTCCCTGTCGCTCATAATTATCCAATGAGCTCACCTGGTATTTTAGGAGTCATTTATGCAGGTGGAAAAGTGGTTTTGAGTCGTACACCTAGTCCTGATGAAGCGTTTCCGTTAATCGAGAAATATCGTGTCACGATGATTCCGCTTGTGCCACCTCTTGCTCTTCATTGGTTAGATGTAAGACCGACGAGAACAGAGGATTTATCAAGCATTGAAGTCATACTAGTCGGTGGAGCGAAATTTAGTGCAGAAGCTGCGAAAAGAATTGAACCCGTTTTTCAATGCAAATTACAGCAAGTATTTGGGATGGCAGAAGGGTTAGTCAATTATACACGATTAGATGATCGAGAAGAAATTGTCATTCATACACAAGGAAGGCCAATCTCGCCCTATGATGAAATAAAAATCGTGGATGATGAAGATAACGAGCTGCCGATTGGAGTGGCAGGACATTTATTAACAAGGGGACCTTATACGATTCAAGGTTATTATAAAGCTCCTGAACATAATGCAAAGGCTTTTACAAAAGATGGATTTTATCGAACGGGAGATATTGTGAAGGTTAATGAACTTGGCTATTTAATCGTTGAAGGCCGAGATAAGGACCAAATTAACCGAGGAGCAGAGAAAATTGCCGCAGAGGAAGTGGAAAATCATTTACTAGCACACCCTGCCGTTCATGATGCTTCCATCGTTTCGATGCCAGATCCTTATTTGGGAGAAAAAAGTTGCGCTTTTATTATTTTTCGAAGTGAACAAGTATCAAAAAGGGAATTAAAAAGGTTCTTACGCGACCGTGGTCTAGCAACGTATAAAATCCCGGATGAATTTGTACTTATCGATCAGTTCCCGATGACAAACTTAGGCAAGGTTTCAAAAAAAGACTTGCGTAAAATGATCGAAGAACGGCTGCAGCATCATTAAAAGAGACGAAATATTTTATAAAGAGGGAATGTTGAAATGAGAAAAGCACAATTACACGACTTAATCGCATCGTATATGAATGAAGACATAGATGACATTGGGGACAATGACAATCTTGTCTATGAAGGGCTTGATTCAATGATGCTGATGTCGATTGTCGAGGATTTAAGAGCACAAGGGATTTTAGTTACTTTCTTGGAACTAGTTGAACAGCCAACGATTGAAGCTTGGTTAGAAAAAATTCAAAACTTTACAACTGCTTAAGGAGGTTATCAAATGGACCAAAAAAGTTATCCATTAACGGATGCTGCATTAGGAATTTGGTATGCACAACATATGAAAGCAAGTTCACTATACAATACGGCAGAATATGTTCAATTACAAGGTGAGATCGATATCCCCTTATTATTAAAGGCTGTAGAAGATACGATCACATCAGCAAACTCTCTACATATCGATTGTTTTGAACAGGATCATCAAGTGTGGCATCGTTTAAAGGATGCTGTTCCTTTCCATTGTGAACATCAACAATGTTCAAGCCTTGACGAGGCGAAGCGTATGATGCATGAGGATGTACAAACAATCTTACAGCTAACAGAAGACTCTCTCGTACGTGCGATTGTTTTTACGGAAAATCGTGATTGCCATTATTTATATTTACGCATTCATCATTTAGTAAGTGATGCTTATAGCTTTCGTTTAATTTATCAGCAAATGGCTGAGCGTTATCAGGCCTATTTGAATGGTCAATCCTATACAAAACATTTTGGTGAATATGAAGAGGTAATTAAGGAAGAACAGCAATACAAACAGTCTGAGAAGTATAAACAAGATCGGGATTTTTGGCGTAATGAACTAGCAGATATTGAAATTGTTAGTTTATCCAATCGCACCGATTTGGACAATGGCGAGCTCTTTTTATATGAAAGCATGTTTGAAAATGAAACTTGGGCAAGAGTACAACAAACTGCAAAGAGATTAAAGGTGAATGCCCAGCATATTGTAATGGCTGCCGTTGCAGCTTATACGAAGCGTTTAACAAATGCAGAATCAATCGTATTAAGTGTACTGATGATGGGACGTTTTGGTAGTAAGGCAGTAAATGTACCATGCACAAAAGTAAATACGGTTCCATTTCGACTCGATTTCACGGTTGAGCAAGCCTTTGAACAACTTGTTTTAGAGACGAAATGTAAAATGCTTCTTGTATCAAAGCATCAGCTGTATCGCCATGAACAAATGCGCCGGGATTTACAACTGAGTCCTAATGAATTGCTGACAGGACCACAGGTGAATTTTATGCCGTTTTATGAAGATCTACACTTTGGTCAAGTGATTGGGCAAACGGAAAAAATAGCGATAGGTGCCGTTGAAGATATTTCATTTAACATGTATCGAACTTCAGAAGGCATGCGTTTAGATGTTGTTGGCAATTGTGCTCGGTACAGCGAGAAAGAAGTGAAAGAACATGCTCTTCGCTTTAAGCAATTTTTCACACAGCTTTTAATCAATGAAATGAAGCCGCTATTTACAGTTGATTATTTAAATGATCGTGAGCGCCAGCAGATTCTCATGGATTGGAATGACATGAATAATGAAGTGGACATGGATCATTTACCGAAAGTTTTTGAAGAACAGGCAGCTCGTACACCTGATGCAATTGCTATTCGAATGAATGATCGATCCGTTACGTATCGCGAGTTAATGAATCAAGTCAATCATATTGCATCCATGTTATGGAATAAAGGGGTTCACCACGAACATTTTGTCGGGATTTGTATGGATCGCTCCGTTGAAATGATTTCGGCCATGATTGCGGTACTAAAGGCAGGAGCCGCATATGTTCCTCTTGACCCAACATACCCAAGAGAACGTTTGAATTATATGATTGAGGATGCACAACCATCGATTGTTCTAGTAAATTCCGATGAGCTTCCTTTCACTGTACAGGTTAATACCGTTCATATTCAAAAGGTACAGGGGGAAAGCGATTTAGTTGAATGGAAGACGATTCCATCCCCTCGTCAAGCCGCTTATATGATCTACACATCTGGTTCAACCGGAAATCCAAAGGGTGTTGTCATTGAAATGGCAGGTTTAATGAACTTTTTAAAATCGATGCAGCAAACGTTTAAATTAGATGAAAAGGAAAGAGTGCTTGCGATCACAACGATTTCATTTGATATTTCAGCATTAGAGATCTTTTTACCATTACTAAACGGGGCAAGTATTGTTCTTGCATCGAAGGAAGAAGTACAAGATCCCGAGAAGTTAGCTGACATCATCAAGCAGGAAAACATTACAATGATGCAAGCAACTCCCGTTGTATGGCAATACCTCGTGAAAAGTTCACCGAATGTGTTGAATGGTTTACGCGTATTAGTTGGTGGAGAAGCGCTGTCAACTACTCTGACAAATGAGCTAAGTAGAGCTGGTTGTGAGGTTCACAATATGTATGGACCAACTGAAACGACGATTTGGTCGACAATGACACTAATTCCAGCTGAAATTGACGATTTCCCATCTTTAGGAAAACCGATTCATCAAACACAGCTTTATGTATTGGATGCGATGTTACAGCCTGTGCCAGCAGGTGTTATGGGTGAATTGTATATTGCAGGACAAGGATTAGCTCGTGGCTATTTCAAACGACAAGATTTAACAGCAGAGCGCTTCGTTGCAAATCCTTACGGTCCGAAGGGAAGCCGAATGTATCGTACCGGTGACTTGGTGCAATGGAATACCGATGGAACGCTACAATATATTAGTCGAAGCGATCACCAAATTAAAATTCGCGGCTTCCGTATTGAGCTTGGTGAAATCGAAGCAAAAATAACAAAGCATGAAGAGGTCAAGCAAGCGGTTGTGATTGTTCGTGAAGATGTCCCAGGAGATAAGCGGATTGTCGCTTATATTGTAGGTGAAGTGGATCATCAACAGTTACTAGATTCTTTAAAGGCAGAACTGCCAGAATATATGGTTCCTTCCTCCATTGTGCAGCTAGATGCGATGCCATTAACGAATAACGAAAAAATTGATCGAAAACGATTACCAAAGCCTAGTATGAATGCTGAGCAGAAGAAAGAACCACAAACGGAGTTAGAAAAAACGCTTTGCGCATTATTTGAAGAGGTATTATCGATTGAACAGGTTGGGATTGACGAAGACTTCTTCCGTTTAGGCGGTCATTCTATTTTAGCGACACAGTTACTTCTGAAAATTCGCCATGAGCTGAGAGTAAATCTTTCGATTGCAATGATTTTTGAATATCCAACGGTTGAATTGTTAGCAGATGTCCTTCAACATCAACAGGCAGAAGACATGCCGCAACAAATTCAACAAAGGGAGCGTCAGACCTATACTCCGCTCTCGTTTAATCAACGAAGCTTATGGTTTATCCATCATCTAGAAGGTCCGAGTCCGACGTATAATATACCACTTGTTCTAACATTTAAGCGAAAAATGAACGTAGCCAAATTCAAAGAGGCGGTTCAAATGGTAGTCAATCGACATGATGTTTTACGAACGAGGTATCCGGCAATTGATGGCGTTCCATATCAACAGCTTGTGGAAGAACCTGTTACGTTCAACGTAGTAACGATTGCAAAGGATGAGGAAGAAAAAGCGATTAAAGAAGCAACTCGGTATGCATTTGATCTGCAGCGAGAGGTTGGATTTAAAGTCACCGTTATAAACGAAAAGATTGCCGTTTTCGTTATGCACCATATTAGTTCAGATGGTTGGTCTTTAGCCACTCTTACAAACGATTTACAAGCAGCTTACGATGGACTGCCGTTAGAGCCACTACCTATTCAATATGCAGACTATGCGTTATGGCAACAACAATTCCTTGATCATAAAGTGAATGGCGCTTCATTACAAGATCGTGAATTACAGTATTGGAAAAAGCAATTAGAAGGAATACCAGATGAAATCGAGCTGTTAGTAGATCATAAACGGAAGCCAAACCGACAAGCTCAAGGGGATAGCTTTAAGTTTATCATCCCTGCGCAATTGCATAAGCAATTGTTACAGCTAGCAAAAGAACATAATGCCACATTATATATGGTGTTGCTTGCCGCTTTTTCTGCCATGGCGACAAAGATCGGTGCTGGTGAAGATATTGTAGTCGGCAGCCCCGTGGCGGGGAGAGAAGATGAAGCAACCTTTGATGTAATTGGTATGTTTATTAACACACTTGTCATGCGTGTAGATACGAGTGATAATCCAAGATTTGAACAGTTAATCGAACGTGTGCGCACAACAAGTATTGAGGCTTATGAACATGGGCACATTCCGTTTGATCGATTAGTAGAGAAAATCAATCCGGAGCGCGTAGTTTCTCGCCATCCGTTATTCCAAATTATGTTTGCTCTCCAAAATACACCGATGCCAGTATTAGATTTAGATGATAATGAAGCACAGATCGAGCTTTATACAGTAGGGCTTTCGAAATTCGATTTAAGTATTGAAATGCGTGAATTATATGTAGATGGAAAAGAGAATGGAATCGAAGCGGTTGTGGAATTCCGAACCGATTTATATGATGCAGACACGATTGAAGTGTTGATGCATCGCTTTATGATGGTCCTTTCCCAATTAGAGAAAAATCGAACCGTTGAAGACTTACTTATTGTTACAGAACAAGAACGTCAGCGAGCTTTGATTGAATGGAATTCCGATTTTCTAGAGACAGAGCCATCGACAATTGTTGAACAGTTTGAAAGGCAAGTAGCGAAACATCCAACACGTGTAGCCGTTTCTTTTGATGGAAAGCAATTAACCTACGAGGAGTTAAATCAAAGAGCGAATCAATTGGCACGGCATTTAATGGCTAGAGGGGTTCAGGCAGAATCGTATGTCGTATTGCTGTTACCACGCTCTCTCGACATGCTCGTAAGTATCATTGCCGTATTAAAAACAGGAGCGGGATATGTCCCGATTGATCCATCCTACCCTAAAGAGCGGATTGAGTACATTTTAGAAGATGTTCAGCCATATATGTTTATTACACAAAGTGATATGGAATTACTAAATAGGATAGAAGATATCGAGTATACCTATATCGATCTTGGATTTATTGAAAAATATGATAATAAAAACATCTCACAAGGAGAACGACTAGCACCATTAACTAGTTTAAATCCTGCTTATATTATTTATACATCAGGATCGACAGGTCGCCCTAAAGGGGTTGTGATTCCGCATCAAAATGTCATTCGTTTATTGCATGCAACGCAACACTGGTTTGGTTTTAATGAACGAGATGTTTGGACATTATTCCATTCTTATGCGTTTGACTTCTCGGTTTGGGAAATTTGGGGAGCCCTTCTTTACGGTGGAGAACTTGTTGTCGTCCCACATGAGGTGAGCCGCTCGCCAAAGCAATTTTTACAATTATTAGCTCATAAAAATGTAACCGTATTAAATCAAACTCCGTCCGCTTTTTATCAACTGATGCAAGCAGATAAAGAGCATCCTGAAATCGGCAGGCAGCTGAATCTCCGCTATATTGTGTTTGGGGGAGAGGCATTGGATCTTAGTCGTTTAGAAGATTGGTACAGTCGGCATGATGAGGACAAGCCTGCACTGATTAATATGTATGGCATTACCGAAACGACCGTTCATGTAAGTTATGTACGAATAACAGAGGAAATGACGCGCAGGAAGGCCAACAGTTTAATCGGTGTTGCCATTCCTGATTTAGATGTGTATGTACTAGATGCAAAGCTTAAGCCTGTTCCACCGAATGTGATTGGGGAAATGTATGTAGCAGGGGAAGGCTTAGCACGAGGATACTTAGGACGTAAAGCGTTGACTGCCGAACGGTTTATCGCCAATCCATACGGCAAGCCTGGAAGCAGGATGTATCGGACTGGAGATTTAGCGCGCTGGACAAAAAATGGCGAGCTCGATTATATAGGGCGCATTGACAATCAAGTGAAAATTCGGGGTTTTCGAATTGAATTAGGGGAGATTGAGCATGTACTGCTTAAGCATCCGCAAATCGTACAAGCTGTCGTCATCGTTAGAGAAGATGTTCCAGGAGATGTACGTTTAGCAGCTTATATCGTGACGGAACATAATCAAGTTGTTGAGGGACGGGAAATCCGTCAATTTGTGGCTGAAGAACTGCCAGACTATATGATTCCATCAACATTTACGGTCATTGAGGAGATGCCGCTCACAACGAATGGCAAATTAGATACAAAGGCACTTCCAAAACCGGATATACGTGTAAAAGAACTCGTTTTACCTCGTAATCCTCAGGAAGAGTTATTATGTGAGCTTTTTAAAGATGTATTGAACATCCCACAAGTGGGAGTTGAAGACGGATTTTTTGATTTAGGCGGTCATTCCCTACTAGCTGTTCAGCTGATGGGGCGCATTAAAGAAGCCTTTGGCAAGGAATTAAATATTGGTCATCTATTTGAAGCGCAGACGGTGGAAAGGCTAGCGAAGAAATTACAAGAAGATGATAAACATCATGCCCTTAACGTACTATTACCGCTGCGTAAAGGCGAAAATCCATTGTTTTGTGTTCATCCGGCAGGTGGTTTAAGTTGGTGCTATGCAGGACTGCTAAAAACATTGCCAACCGATACAGCTATCTATGGTGTACAGGCAAAAGGGATAGGAAAGAAAGAAACACTGCCCAAAACATTGGCTGAAATGGCAGAGGGATACATTAAGGCCATCCAGCAAATACAGCCAAAAGGTCCGTATCGTTTATTAGGCTGGTCGCTCGGTGGGAATGTTGTTCAAGAGATGGCCGTTCAATTGCAGCAAAAAGGTTATACAGTAGAACGGCTCATTATATTAGATGCTTATCCAATCAACTTTACCCCTCCATTTGAGGTGAGTGAAGAACAAGAAGCTCTTGTGTCCTTACTTGCGCAGGCAGGATATGAGCCAGAAATGGACGAGCAATTAACTCAAGAATATGTCATCGAACAGTTACAAGCAGAAGGAAGTGCTCTTGCCTCCCTTTCAGAAGAAACAATCATGAATTTAAAAGAAGTATATAAAAATTCGATTCGCTTATTAAAGGAACATGAAGCTGGCTGCTATAAAGGCAATGCGTTATTTTTCAAGTCAACGATTGTTCCAGATTGGATTCCGCATGTAGATGCTGGGTCATGGAGACCATTTATTACAGGTCAAATTGAAAGTTATGACATTCCTTATCAACATAAGGATATGTGCCAGCCTATTCCGCTTGCACAAATTGGAAACGTGATTAAGGAAGTGCTTGAAGAGAAGGAAGGAGAGAAACAACATGTATAATCCATTTGAAAATGAAGAGTCACATTATGTCGTATTAATAAATGAAGAGGGTCAATATTCATTATGGCCAGTCTCTATTGACATACCAAATGGCTGGAACAAAGAATATGGACCGAGGGTGAAGGGGGAATGCCAGCAATACATTGAACAGAATTGGCAGGACATGAGGCCGACAAGTTTAAGAGAAGCGATGAATGGGATTATATGTTAATGAAGAAACATGTCAACATTATGGTTTTGTATGTCGTCGCCATGTTTATGGTGTCGATTGATGGTACGATTATGAATGTGATTTTACCAACGATTGCGATGGATTTTAATGTACATGCAAATGGTACAAACGGGATTAATATCAGTTATTTATGCAGCATAGCGGTTAGTTTGCCGGCGGCCGGGTATTTGGCGAATCGCTTTGGAGTGAAACGAGTCTTTTTAATAGCTGTATTCGTCTTTACATTGGCTTCGTTTTTGTGTGGCATTGCCAATTCACTAACAGGTCTGATTTTGGCACGGGTATTACAAGGATTAGCAGGTGGAATCATTACACCTGTTAGTATGGCATTGTTATTTCGGACATTTTCTCCGGCAGAACGTCAAAGGCTGTCACGGTCGCTTGTGCTGCCCATTGCGTTTGCACCTGCCATTGGGCCGTTAGTGGGAGGCGTGCTAGCAGAGTATATGTCCTGGCAGTGGACATTTTTTATTAATATTCCATTTGGACTGTTTGTTGTAGCATTAGGAGTCATTACACTGAAGGAATTTGAAGTGTTCGAGTCCAAATTTGATTTAAAAGGCTATATCTATGTAGCGCTGGGTTTGCCGACTTTGATGATGGCTTTAAGTTTAATCGCCTCTGAAGGGGTAACGTGGAAGGTTCTTGTATTCGGTGTCATCGGCATTTCATTGCTCATACAGTTTTATCGTTATGAAAAAAAACTCACAGAGCCTTTGCTGGATATACGTTTATATGAAGACAAACTTTTTAGTTCATTAAGCTTTGTTGCGATGTGTTCAATGGGTGCGTTAATGGGAATGCTGTATTTATTTCCACTGATGTATCAATATACGTATTCAGCTTCTGCACTAGAAAGTTCACTCATTCTATTTACAGAGGCAATAGGATTAATGGTCGCATCACGAATTTTACCGAAAACATCTAAGAGATTTGGGATGAGAACAGTGATTCAAACCGGGTTAATCGGAACCGTGATTGTGTTTTTGAGTATTATTACATTAGGACCAACCGCTAATCCGTGGGTATTGAGGGTGTTAATGTTTTTCATTGGAATCTTTTTAGGACAGACAGTGGTTGGAGCTCAAGTATCTGCTTTTAATCGTGTCACAAGGATGAATATGAGTAAGGCGACAACTTTATATAATATGTTAAATCGTGTGGGTGCTGCCTTAGGAATTGCCATTGTTGCGACCATATTATCAATGGCTCTGCAAGTAGTCGATAGTGTTATCGCCTATCAAATCGCTTTATTGGGCACGATCGGATTATTGCTGCTCGGGTGGACCTTTACGTTATCAGTACGATCGGAGGCTTTCGCATTAAATGAAGATAAAGGAATAAGTGAAAGTAAAGCATGATTCGTGTATATGTTTGTCAGATAGAAAGGATAGAAGAGAAGTTGTTTGATCAGTTTCTTTCTTTCCTTTCCAAAGAACGTCAAGAATATATTTTGCGATTCCGTCATTACGAAGATCGTTTACGTAGCTTGATCGGCAGTTTGCTACAACATATGGAGTTAGCGAAACAATTACAATGTGAACCGTTGGAACTAAAATACCAGGTAAATGAATTTGGTAAATGGGAATTAGAAAATAATGAACTCTATTTTAATCTTTCACATGCTGGTCAGTATGCTGTTTGTGCGATAAGTGACCGTCCAGTAGGAATTGATATTGAACAAATGGTTTCTCGCGACTTTTCGATTTTTCAAAGTGTATGGACGGAAAGAGAGAAGAAGCTCTTTCAAGTCCATAACATGGAGGATTTCTATGATTTATGGACCGCGAAAGAGAGTTATGTGAAATGGTTAGGAACAGGTTTAGCAACCGATTTACAGACGATGAGCATTGAATTGGATGGTTCCGTTTATCAACATGGCCATAAAGCAGATGTACGTGTTCAACATCTATGGATTGGTTCGCAATATAGATGTGCGGTATGTAGTGAGGATCGTGTAGATCGAGTTATGGATGTTACCATGAATCATTTGAAAGCTTTTTATGCGGGAGAGAAATGGAGCAATGAGGAACATTCAAGTTGCTAAGGGGATATGTTCTTGTACAGTCATTCCAAATAGCTATAAATGAACTTCACTCGGAATGATCGCTGAGATTGGGTAAATAGACCGTTTTTCAGTAATGAAACAATACGCTGGTTTTTATTGGCGAAAGCACTAATCTAGGCATTTTACTGTGGATGATACTTCTCTTTCACGAAACGAGAATCAATACTAGAAATGTGGGGACGGTTTGAAACCACTGAAAAAGTCACTTTTTAAATAATTAAGCACAAATTAAGGAATTTTTTCTTTTGAGATTTTCGAATCCCATCAATTTTTCAATAATATAGTAAATGAGAGATAAAGAATCAGAGTTTTGGCCTTTTGATGAGGATAGTATTTTATTTAACTATCCTCTTAAAGTAACGGCTATGGCTGTCAATTTGGCTTGTATGGACATGCTTAATTGATCGTTCCCTTTTCGAAGGAACATCTGTAGTACTCTCTTCCACTTTTAACCTTTGCGTATTTTTATTATTATTTTTATTACCTTAATTACAAAACCACTCGTTTATAACTAAATCTCTCTTCGTCCATCCTATAGGCTATGGCCTTCTCTGAATCGCCTAATTTTTTTCTTCTAAACTTCGCTAAGGGACTGGGATGAGGTAATTCATCTTCCGGATTTATGTCAAGAAAATACGTATAAGCTAAATTTAACGAAGCATCTTCAATCACTACCGTACATCTGATAAATTATAAAGGCGTTGTAAAAATCAATAATTTGGCCATGAGTTCAGATTCTTTGGCAGATCTTCCTTAATACTTATAATAAGAGTGTTTAAGAAGCTTAATTGCATACCTTTGTCTTTAAGCATTAAACCCCCCCCTTTTTGGTGATTGTTTCTCGTCAACTCTACTATAACAAATTGGGGGATTTTTCTATTATTCAATATTTATTATCTTTGTAAGATAATTTCTAACTATTTGGAAGCCTTTTAGTGGCTTCGGATCTTTCACATGTTTCATTACATTTTCACGGCAACTCTTCTCGTCATCAGCCGAATAATCCAGAGAGCGATTCCGAGAATGACTAAGACACCTAGGATAGAAATGGGTAAAGAAAGCGGAAGAGGGGCCAACATCTCAAAGACTGGTAATCCTAATGCCGCGCTTAACAACCCATCTGAAGCAATGAGAATTACAAGTGCCAAAACAATGGATCCTAAACCGATCAGCACACCAAAGCGGTAAAAAGTGGCACTGATGATCCAACCGGCGACAAAATAGGTTAGGAGATTTAATGCAAAGATTAAGATAGCTAGTAACCAATTGCTTTGAAGATCTATAAACGGAGAGATAACCACCGATTCAATGATATCTCCAATAACATTGTTGTCTTCTCCCGAACTTCGATTTGAAAAAGGGTTATTTTCAACCGTATACCATTGCGTTAAACGGATAAGCCAATGTTCGATGAGGGAGATAACACTAGCTATTACAGGAATGGCAAAGGATAACCCGATCGTGGATAGCACGGCTCCTTTAAAATAATCATTTCTTGTTACACCATTGCCTATATAATGGCCGAGAAATCCGTAGACCGAAATAATCCCTATGACTAACATAAAAATATTAGATGAGGTATAAATCGCTGAAAAATAGTAATTAACTCCGGTGTCATTAATAACATGAACGATGATTTTAATGACGTGAATCACGAACATCACACCTAGAAAACCGAGAGACCAAAAAAATTGTATCCAAAATAAGTCTGTTGCTACTTTTGGATAAATAGCTTTATGATTCATCTTACTCCTCCTCTGTTAAATGAATAAATAGATCCTGTAACGAGATTGGTCCAACTTCAAGTTCCTTTTCAAGGGCGGTTTGCCGATCTTGGTCGCTCAAATCTCCGTATATCATCACTGACTTTGTATTTCCTAATTGTTGGACATTGAGTCTCTTCAATGGACGAACAAATTCATCGACAACATCTGCAGCACCTGTAATGGAAGCTCCTTTTGTAACAAGTGATTCGTAGTCCTCCTGAAGAACGATTTTTCCCTTATGCAAAATTAAAACTTCATCAAATAAATAGTCCATTTCTGAAACGAGATGAGTGGAAAGAATGATGATTCGTGGGTAGTTTTCTTGATCGTTTAATAACTCTTTATAGAAGATGTCCCTTGTTGGTGCATCCATTCCAAGATAGGCCTCATCGAAAATGGTAATGGGAGAACGGCTTGCCAAGCCCAATGTGACGTTCAAAGCTGCTTGCATCCCTTTTGAAAATTGTTTAGCCGGCTTATCTAGTGGGAGCTTAAAGCGCCCGGCGAGTTGATTTGCAAATTCAATGTCAAAGTATGGTCGGTATTTTTTCATATTATTGAACATGGTTTTTACGTTATCGGATTCTTCTTTGTAATCTTTCGGATAAATAAAGTGAACTTGCTGCATAATCACAGCATTCTCAAAAGGCGTTTCTCCATTAATCAAAAGCATCCCATCTGATGGTTCGCGAAAGGAAGCTAAGATGGAAAGAAGGGACGTTTTCCCAGCGCCATTTCTTCCTAATAAGCCGTAAACTTTACCATCCTCAAGTGTAAAAGATACATCTCGCAGTGCGGTGTGACTTCCATAATGTAAGCTTAGATTGTTCGCCTCAGCCTTCACGGTCATTCGTTCCACGTCCTTTCACTTTTTTCATTAATTCAATGATTTCATCTACGCCAATGTCTAATTTATCTGCCTCTCGTACAAGCTTTACAATATATTCATCTACAAAGGCGTCTTTCCGTTTTCGAACTAATTTCTCTCGGGAGCCTTCAGCAACAAACATACCGATGCCACGCTTTTTAAATAAAATACCTTCTTCCACTAATTGATTGACCCCCTTTGATACGGTTGCGTGATTAATTTTATAAAAATTAACAAGTTGGTTCGTTGAAGGAGCTTGTTCCCCTTCAAGTAATTGTTGGTTGACAATTTGGTCTTCAATCTTTTCCCTGATTTGCAGGTAAATGGGTTTATCCCGATCAAAGAGCTTGCTCAATCGCTTCACCCCATTTCTTTTGCTCTAATAGTTATATGGTTATATACCTATGTGTATAACCATAACAGACGTAAAATGGGGTGTCAATAAATATTGACCCATGAAAGGCGATAAAACGGCTTATAATCTTACAATAGTTTTAGGGAATTTTAATAAGAGGTTAGAGGTTAATGTGGTATATTAATAGTAAGTAAAAAACTTGAGAAGGACAGAGGGACTTATGATGAATATTTTGCTGATTCCTGCAAAAAAGGGGAAAAATGGTCACCCAAAAATCGTCATTACTTCATATGAAAGAGAAGAGGAATATGAAATCATAGGGGAATGTGGCGATCATGACGAATACCACGAGATTCATGAAAATGAAAGAGAAGGAATTAATATTGTACTAGAGCGGATTTCTAATAATCTGAGTAATAGATTGTGAAACAGAGAGAAGGTTCGAGACTGCTAAAAAAGGATTTCCTTGAATCAGTTCGTAGACTTCTTCATTAATATAAAGTGAATAAAAGGAGATAGAACATCTACATATAGTAGCTGATCTATCTCCTTTTCTCTTTAAATAGACTTTTTAGTGGCCTCAGACGGTTTTCCTTGTTTCAGCCAAAGGTTATTCTACGATTTCTTGTAATTTTTCCTTTGCAATGGCTTTTAAGCGAACAGCTTCAGACACGCGTTCATGTAAATCAGGAGCTACTTCTACAGTAAATTGTCTGTTTAAGACAACATTTTTTAGTTCAGCTATATTTTTACATGGTTGCTTGCGCTTTCATGAATGACCCAAACATTATTTTGCTGATAACCTAAAGCGAATCTTGGCACAAAGTATATTATTGAAATTGTTGAACTGATTTCAAAGGAAGTAAAATCAAGAAACAAGGCGTTTATCGTGGTCACCCATGATGAACATCTATTAAAATAGTGCGACAAAGTCTATTAAATGTCAGGTGGAAATTTAAAACTACATGAAGGCATGCTCGCCATTCATTAACTGAAACAGAAGGGCAGTTCTTCTGACTCCTGCCTTTTTGTTCTTCTATATTGATTGGTTACGGTGTAAGCAAATCATATTTTTGAAAATCTAGATAACTGCTATAAAGGTCGGCTTTTAAAATGTCTGTTCAAATAAGGACAATGTTCATGTAAAGTCTTGGATAAAATAATAGAATCAATCCTTAACTAAACAAATTGTATTAATAGTTGGTTAAACTTATCTCGTTCTTCCCAGAAGGTACCATGCCCACTATATTGAAAGGGGATTAGCTGTGAATTTCTTATTTTTTGATTTAATTCTTCGGCTTGTGCAAATGGGATCACCTTGTCATGAATACCGTGAATGATTAAAGTAGGCACCTTTATTTTCGAAAGATCCGCATGCAAATTTTCATCTCTTAATGTAACGATAATTGCAGCTGTTGACCAACTTGCTGCTTGTAATCCCATTTGCATAAACCAGTCTGAAAAAGGTTTTGTTATATACTGAAAGAAAAAGCCATCTGTTACGTCTTGCATCATTTTAGGCCGATCATTTAAGACTTCTTTAAGAAAGTGATTAGCCGTTTCAGCGGTAAATCCAGTTGGAGCGGCTGCATCGATCAGAACAAGCTTGGATACCCCAAAGCCGTTGTGACGAGACATATATCGAATTGCGATAGCTCCACCGGTAGAATGGCCTGCGAGAGTAAAGTGGTTTAATTGAAGCGTGTTAACGATTGTTCGGATATCGTCTGCAAGCCTATCAAAACTATATCCATTCATTGGTTTATCTGACTTCCCAAATCCTCTCCAGTCAATTCCGATACAACGGTATCCCATTGAGGGAAGTATATTAAATTGATACTCAAACTGTTTATGGTTTAGCGGCCAACCATGTAAAAACACGATAGTCTTTTTTCCACTTGGGTTAATATCTTCTACATACAAATTCACATCTGAATCTACATTCACAAAGTAGCCCATGAAGACTCCTCCTTCGTTAAAATGGCTTCAACTATAGAATATTCATTTTGTAAACATAGGTGAACACCTATGTCGTTTCAACAAGTGATGATGGATTATTATGAGACTCCAGATGATGATAGGCGGTATGAGTATTGATATTATTGGTCCGATGATTATGAAGTTGAAACCGAGGAAAATGATTTTGGTTCAGATTCTTATTACTAGTTTTAGGTAAACGAAAAACATGGGAATATTTAGCCCATGTTTCATGATTTTGCAATAATTAGGTTTGTGTTTATTTCTTTAAATTGGTTAACGTAGTCGTTATTTAGTCTGTGGTCTGTGATGATGGAATGAATTTTATCGAGAGGTGCAATTCCAACAGTGACATCTTTTCCGAACTTTGTACTATCGGCAGCAACATAGACTTCCTTCGATAATTCAATGATTTTTTTTCTCGTTAACGCTTCTTCTAAATTATAGTCAGAGATGCCTTTTTCAATCGTAATGCCACTTGTACAAATAAACGCTTTTAATAGATTAAGTTCATTAAAGTTAAAGAGATATTCAAACGTTACAACAGACCGTTCGGGCTTTCGAACTTTACCTCCGATGATGATGAGTTCAACGTCACTATTCATGAGTTCAATGACAACTGGAATGGAATTGGTCACAACGGTTAAATTACGCTTCTGTTTAATATACTTGGCGATTTGATACGTTGTTGAACCACTATCAATATAGATGCAGTCTCCATCATTAATCAGTTCACTACATACTTGAGCGATCATTTCTTTTTCCTCCAAATGATTGATCATTCGCTCATCAATTGAAGACTCGCCAAACTCTGATTTGACTAACTTAATTCCTCCGTAAATTTTTTCAATCTTTCCTTGTTTAGCAAGGGTATTAATATCTCTACGAAGAGTATCAACGGAAACATTGAGTTCCTCTGTTAACTCCGTCATTTTTAAAACTTTTTTAATCATCAATAGCTCGATGATTTTCTTCTGCCTTTCTAATGGAAACATCCAATTCACCGTCCAATTAGATTTTTTGTCTGTAACTGCCTCATTTAGGACAAAAGTGAGCAACAATTACATTATTATTAAAACATAAATTGTGCATCACTTGGGGTAGAGATATGCAAAATTTATGCATATTTTACATATAATTTACGAAAATCTATATTCCGATTTACACAAGGTTTTTATACTGAGAACTGTAATCGAGGAGGTGGCCAGTTTGCTAAAACTGCAAAATATCAGCAAACAATTTGGAGAAAAAACTGTTTTAAAAGATATCAACTTAGAAATAAATACTGGAGAGATTGTTTCTCTGCTGGGACAAAGCGGAAGTGGAAAAACAACTCTATTAAATATTATTTTAGGCTTAACAAAAATGGATAACGGAAAAATCATCTTTAATGATGTGGATGTAAGTAAAGTCCAAATGAAAGATCGAGGGTTTAATATTGTTTTCCAAGATTATGCTCTATTCCCTCATTTAAATGCTTATGAAAATATCGTGTACGGATTAAGGAATAAAAAAGGATTAACGACAGAAAAGGAAGTTCAAGAGTATATTGAATTTTTGGAGTTAAAACCGCATTTGACAAAGAAAATTGGAGAATTGTCAGGAGGACAAAAGCAGAGGGTAGCGCTTGCGAGAACGTTGGTTATGAAACCAAAGATTCTATTATTGGATGAGCCCTTGAGTGCGTTAGATGGCGTCATTAAAGAATCGATTAAAGAACGGATCCAATCAATTGCAAAGGAATTTAAACTAACAACGATTATTGTCACTCATGATCCTGAGGAAGCTTTAACGATGTCAGATAAAATTCTCATCATTCATAATGGTGATATCGCACAGTTTGGAACTCCAAATGAAATTATTCATCAACCAAGCAATCATTTTGTGAAAGAGTTTATTCTGAAACAATTACAAATTAAAAGACAAAATATCTTAAATTTATTTGGTGATCAACATGTCTAATAAAAGAGAAATCCGTCCTATTTTTGTGGCAATAGCCATTGTGTTTGCGGCTTTTCTTATCCTACCGCTGGCTATTTTGTTTATTCGCTCCTTTGAAATTGAGCAGGGGTTCGGACTTTCAAATTATGTAACAGTTTTAAATAATCCGGATTTAATGCAGTCGATATGGAATAGTGTCAAAGTTTCCGGGTTAACGGCAGTTATTACGACGAGCTTGGCTTTTATTCTCGCTTATTCGATTAATTGTACACGGATCTACCGTCCATTAAAAAGTATTATTAATATTGGAATTCTTATTCCGATGTTGCTTCCAACCATTACTTACGGCTTTGCGATTATTTATTCTTTTGGAAAACAGGGCTTGATTACACAGATTATTGGCCGATGATTTATTTGGAGATTTATGGATTTAATGGCTTATTAATTGGTTATGTTATCTATACATTGCCGGCAGCCTTTCTTCTAATTAATAACTCGTTTCAATATATTGATAAGAAATTTTTTATTGTTTCAACATTAATGGGTGACGGGGCGATAAGAAGTTTTACTAATACAATTATTCGTCCGTTATTAGGGACATTAGGTGGTGCGTTTGTACTCTCCTTTATCCTTAGTTTTACAGATTTTGGGATTCCTGCCTCTATCGGTGGAACTTATCAGGTTGTGTGCAACCCAACTGTATCAAGTGATGCTCGGTTCTATACCTAACTTTAGCAATGGTGCTGTGATAGCCATTCTTATGCTAGTACCGGCAATATTCGCAGTTTTACTATTAACTTACTTGGAAAAATTTAATTTTCACTATGATAAATTTTCTAATATTGAATTGATGGAAAATAAATGGAGAGACAGTATCCTAGGCTCCATCTCAGCTGTCATTATTTTAGGCATCTTTTCAGTGTTTGCGATTATGTTTATTGCACCATTTATGAACGGTTTTCCTTATGATTTAAATTTTACGTTGAAACATATAACAGAATGTATTTCAATCACGTGATTTGATTGGAGTTTATAAAAATTCATTAATCATCGCTTTCTTTACGGCTGTTGTTGGAACTGTAATGGCGTATGGTTCTGCGATTTTGAATGTCCGTACATCAGTTAAAGGAAGAAAATCCTTTGATGTTGTTTCCATGATTACGAATACCGTTCCTGGAATGGTTTTAGGTTTATCATATTTACTGCTGTTTAATGGAAGCAGTTTAAAAGGGACGTTTCTGATTATTGTTTTATGCAATATCGTTCACTATTTTACAACGCCTTATTTAATGGCAAAAAACTCATTAACGAAAATGAACCCATCTTGGGAAACGACTGGTGAGTTACTAGGGGATAGCTGGTTGAAGACCATTATAAGAGTTGTTTTACCTAACTCAGCTTCTACCGTGCTCGAGATGTTCAGCTATTACTTTATTAATGCCATGGTTACCATTAGCGGAATTATCTTTTTAGTATCAGCGAAAACGGCAGTGGTCGCAAGTAAAATTCAAGAGTTACAGCATTTTGCGAAGTTTAATGAAATATTTGTGTTGTCACTCCTCATTTTCTTTACGAATTTATCTGTAAAATTAATTTGTGGATTTTTACAAAGAAAGGCAACTAACGATGGTGTTTCATAGAAGTAATATTTTTAAGAAAAGCGATAAACCATTTTGGATGATGTATAAAAACTTTAGAAAAGTGAGGAAAAATCATGTTTAAATCAATGAAAAAAGCAGTTGGAATTTTAGGTTTAGTGACAGTACTAGGGGCATGTGGTAATGGTACAGATGAAGTTGTGATTTATACAAATGGGGATGAAGAAGCGGTTGTTGCGATGGAAAATGCCCTTGATGGTGCGGGTTATGAAGGACAGTACTTAGTGCAATCATTAGGAACTTCTGAATTAGGTGGAAAGTTATTAGCAGAGGGAGGACAGATTGAAGCTGATTTAGTCACAATGAGTTCCTATTTTATTGAAAGTGCGCAAGAGCAACATTCAATGTTTGAAGATTTAACGTTTGAAACAAAGGCATTAGAGGAATATCCGTCCTATTTCACACCAATTTTGTCGATTACGGGTGCGATTTTTGTAAACACGGAAGTACTGAAAGAAAATGGCTTAGAAATGCCAACATCTATTAAAGATTTAACAAAACCTGAATACAGTGGGTTAGTATCTATCCCGAATATTGTTGATTCTTCAACTGGATGGTTGTTAATTCAAGCTGTGATTAGTGAGTATGGAGAAGAAGAAGGAAGAAAGATTCTTCATGACTTAGTTGTAAATGTTGGTCCGCATCTTGAAAGTTCTGGTTCAGGTCCTATTAAAAAAGTACAAGCAGGGGAAGTAGCGGTAGGTTTTGGACTTCGTCACCAAGCAGTACAAGCAAAAGAAACAGGTGCTCCAATTGATTATGTGGATCCAATTGAAGGGAACTTCTCGCTGACAGAATCAGTTGCGGTCGTGGATAAAGAAGATGAAAAGGCTGATTTAGCGATGGAAATGGCAGAGACCATTATTAATGATGCAAGAGAAGAGTTAATCACACACTATCCAGTAGTTCTTTATGAAGGTGAAACTGTCGATGATATGAATAAACCTGCTCATCCAAAAAAATATGAAGAATCATTAACTGTTGAATTATTAGAAAAACACCAAGAATTTTTCAACTCAGCAAAATAATGAAAGGGGGACCTAAAGGATATGCATAATTATAAGCTTTTAACACCAGGTCCATTAACAACGACAAACGCAGTAAAAGAAGAAATGCTCTTTGACCGTTGTACATGGGATGATGATTATAAATCGATTACACAAAAAATTAGAGCGCAGTTACTTGAATTTGCAGGAGTAACCAAAGAGGATTATACCGCTGTATTGATGCAAGGAAGTGGTACGTTTGCAGTAGAATCAGTGATGACGTCAGCTATTAAGGATGACGACAAAGTGTTAATTATCACGAATGGTGCTTATGGTGAGCGTATTGTGAAAATTGCAAAACATACCAGATTAAACTTTCGGCAATATCATGTGGCTTATGATGAGTACCCAGATGAAATGGAATTAAGAAATATTTTAGAAAAAGATCAGGGGATTACACATCTTGTTATGGTCCATTGCGAAACAACGACAGGCATTTTAAATCCAATTGAGATGGTTTCAAACCTATCAAAGGAATTTGGTAAAACATTAATCATTGATGCGATGAGTAGTTTCGGTGGGATGGAGATCAATGTCGCTGCACTTGGAGTTGACTTTTTAATCAGCAGCGCTAATAAATGTATACAAGGTGTACCTGGCTTTGGATTTATCATTGCAAAGCTCGATCGATTGATGGCATGTGAAGGAATTTCTCGTAGTCTATCATTGGATTTATATGATCAATGGAAGGAAATGGACAGGGATGGAAAATGGCGTTACACCTCTCCAACCCATGTCGTTGCAGCGTTCTCAAGAGCAATGGATGAGTTAGTAGCGGAAGGTGGTATTTCAGCAAGATTCCTTCGCTATCAAAAGAATAATCAAGTCTTACGAGAGAGGCTTGGAAAAATGGGATAATCTATCCATATATTACTGAGGAAAAACAATCGCCGATCATTACAACTTTCCTTTTTCCAAATGAACAATTCAACTTTAAAGACTTTTATCACTATGTGAAGGAAAGAGGATTTGTCCTATATCCAGGAAAGCTGACAGATGTAGAAACATTTCGTATCGGAAATATTGGTGAAATCTATGAAGAAGATATTTTAGCGCTATGCAAAGTAATCGAAGAATATATGGGAGTGGTATTGAAATGAGTAAAGTGGAAGGCGTTATTTTTGATTGGGCGGGAACAGCTGTTGATTTCGGATGTTTTGCACCGGTAAATGTATTTATCGATATTTTTAAGAATGCGGGCATTGACGTGACAATGGAAGAGGCAAGAGCTCCCATGGGGATGTTAAAGATTGATCATATTCGTGCCATGTTATCGATGCCAAGAATCTCTAAACTGTGGGAAGAGCAGCTATGGAAGAGTCTTTACTGAACGAGATGTAGAGAATTTGTATGCTGATTTTGAGCCTGCACTGATGGCGACGTTAAAAGAATACACAGATCCGATTCCTGAAGTAGTTGAAACGGTTCAATTATTAAGAAATCAAGGATTGAAAATAGGTTCGACAACCGGCTATACGCAGGCGATGATGGATGTTGTCGTTTCGAATGCAGCAGATAAAGGGTATCGTCCTGATTGTTATTTTACAGCAGATGATACCCAGTCTATGGGAAGACCATATCCTTATATGATTTATCGAAACATGGAGGAATTGAAATTATCGGCTGCATGGAAGGTTGTCAAGGTCGGGGATACTGCTTCAGATATTAAAGAAGGCTTGAATGCAGGCGTTTGGTCAGTGGGTGTTGTGATTGGAAGCTCTGAAATGGGATTAAGTCAAGAGGAATTTGAATCTCTTACTCAAACAGAAAAAGACCAAGCCATCTCAAAAACAGAACAATCCTTTAAACAACACGGGGCTCAATTCACAATTAAAACAATGAGCGAACTTCCACAGCTAATTGAGCAGATTAATCAAATGATCTCAGAAGGGAAAAGACCCTAATAGGTGAAACAGACAGTTCAAGTGGTCTCCTAATTTTTGACGATAATATGCACTAGGTAACATTCAGAAATGGGCAGTTTTTAAAAGAAAAGAAAGCAAATCATCTATAATGAGTGATTTGTTTTCTTTTCTTTTTTTATTGAGGCGTTAAGACCGGCACCAATAAAATTGAGAGGGAAAAGGTTTAAGTTGAAATCTGGCGGTCTAGAAGCCCTGAACACTGAGGTTTCCATTCGTCGCAATACATTAGTCCTATGACAAAGTGACTGATTTTTCAATAAAATATATAAATTTTTTACATTGTTCCTCATTGCTTTTTTCAATGGATTGATACGATTATTGGTGTTCCTTACATGGGAGAGGAGGCATCGACTGAATTGGTAGTAGTTAAGATAAATAATAATGTAAGGATAATTCAATAATCGAATAAGGGGAGAAGCTGGAATGAAAATACGTAAGTCTATCTTGCTGTTTTTCGTTGCTATTTTAGTGTTGAGCTCATTTCCACTGAATGGGATTAACGCAAAAGCAGCAGGAACAACAAGACAAAGTTTAGACATTAAGAAAACGTTGTTGGAACCTGTGGTTGATGGGACATTAAATGAAGAAATGTGGTCGATCAATGAACCTATTGACGTACGATTTGGCGAGGGGAATTTCAAAGATTCGCAGTTTGGTATGTTATGGGATCATAAATATCTTTATATTGGGGTTATAGTAGAGGATGATAACTTGGTGCATAATGAAGCGGGAAGTTGGTTCCAGCAGGACAACATTAGCATGTTTTTCGACCCAAGTCTCCATCAATCGGCACCATTTGTTGAAAATGATATGCAAATTGGTTTGGTGTATGAGCCAAATAGCACGACTCCACAATTTTATTTTGGTGCTGCTGCCAACCATAAGAATAAAGCGGAAAATGATATCCTTCGTGCCATTCAAAAAACAGAAAGAGGCTGGAGTGCAGAGGTAGCAATTCCGTGGGAAATGCTAGATTTCGATCCTGTTCTTAGCAAACAATTGGGCTTTGAAATCAATGTTACCCATCGTGATGATAAAACTGATGCTCCGTTTAGTGCATGGAGTGCCTATCAATCTAGCTCTTTTTGGAATGATACAAGTGGCTACGGGATCGTTAACCTGAGTGAAGAAACCGTGAACGGCACAGAGAGTCATTTGCTTCTAGAGGAAAATTTTGATAGTTATGAAACTGGTGAATTCCCAATGAATTGGACTTCCCATGTTAATTCAGGCGGTCAAAGTTTTAAAATCGTGAAAGATGCAAACAGCGGAGATGGGAAACTCGTCTATGATGGAAGTGCCTCTGGTCATTCCGCGGCAGCATTGGCTCCTGTTAGATGGGATAACTATGTCGTTGAAGCCGATTTATCTTTTGAAGAAGTACTTAATAGTGCGAGATGGGCTTCTTTAGTTGTGAGAGCTTCTGATCATGGATTAAATCAATACAATCAAATGGCTGTTCGACAAAACGGAAGCTATGAGTTTGCTCATCGAACACCTAGTAACGCTTGGTCTGTTCCAATTACAGGAAAATGGACAGAACCGCTTGCTTTAGGTGAAGAGTATACATTGAAAATTAGAATTGTTGATAATCAAGTGAAAGAATATATTAAAGCAAAAAATAGTACAGAATATACGCTTTTAACAGACCAACGTCTAGATACTAGTATGCTAGAACGTGGAAAAGTGGGCGTACGTGCTGATCAAAGTAAAGTTGCTTTTGACAATTTGAAAGTAACAAGAGTTACTGCGGATGAGATCATGATGGATGTTCCGACAGAATTGGAATCGTTAACTGGTCCGGTAGATGTATCCTATGAAGTGCAGTTCTCTGATGACATTAAAGAGTCTGTACCAACTGAAAATGTAAAGCTCTATTCCTCTGATGAGTCTGTTATCAAAATAATCGATGGACAACTTTATCCTCTTAAAGAAGGAAGGTCAACGATTATGGCGGTCTATCAAAATGCTGTAGTAGAAAAAGAGGTGACGGTCAAATCGTCTGTCGAGGGTGTTAAAGTGAAGTCTCTACAGCATGAAGACGGGTATGTTTTAGGGACAGCTGGAGTTTCCATTCCGATCAATGGAGTTACGTTCCAGACTGCTAATAATGATTTAACAGAAGGACAAGTGACAGGTGATCAAGTGAAATGGTCTTCAAATAGTGGAGATCTTGAGATTACAGCAGATTCAATTTTACCAAAAAAAGCGGGTGTTTATTCCGTAACGGTTACAAAGGATGAGGCGACTACTCCGATTCTTTTAGTCGTAAAAAGGGAAGAGGATGAGGAGTACGTCTTGTATGAAGAGGATTTTGATTATTTATCAGAGATCCCAGAAGATTGGACAAAGCTCAGCGGTACAAGCGATGATAAGGTACAAGTGAAAGCAGGAGCTCTTGAAATCGATGGCAGAGGCGATGATTATAACGGCACAGGTGTACTGCTTCCTGAATACTTAGGGTTATTTGGGAATTATAAAATTGAAGCAGATATGACCCATATCGCTGCTAATAATACGGGTCGCTGGAATTCCATCATGTATCGTGTCCAGAATAATAGCTATCCTTACTATCAAATGGCAGTCCGTCAAAATGCAACAGCAGCGAATGGGGTGGAATTTGCCGAGAGGACACCAGAAAATGCGTGGAATGTACCTGAAACGGCAGGCTATAGTGAATCAATTAGCAAGGACAAAATGTATCGCTACAGTGTTGTCGCATATGAAAACCGTGTACAGGAATGGATCAATGATGAGCTGCTTATCGATACGGAATTAGCAACTTCTTATGAAAAGGGAAGAATTGGTTTTCAAACGGCAGGTAGTTTAACAAAAGTGGACAATATTAAGGTAACATTGCAAACAGAAGAATTGCCAGAGATTGTTAGACCGGGTAATAACTTTGTCGCGGTTACAGAACCAGACACAAGTATTTCTCTTGCACCAAGCGTTGTAGCAGAAGTAGATTCAAGTGAGGATTATAATGGATTAATGGACGGAAAACTTCCATCCACTGCGATTTTCCATGTGAATAGTAAACTAGAAGTAACGGATGAAACAGGAGAAAAGATTGCGAGTCTTTCAGCTGTGATTGAAAAGTTGGATAGGAAGGTCATTCCAGCGTTCAGAATCAATGATGAGGCGACCATTCAACCATTGATCCAATATTTAAAGAAAATTCAATTAGAGGATGCCTTTATTCTTTCCGATCAACCTCAGTTGGTAAAAAAGGCAAGGGAAGCTTATCCAATTATTCGCGGGATTATTGAATATAAGGTATCAGGTCAGCTAAGTGAGGAGCAATTAATGGACATTCGTCGAACAACGAATAGCCATCTAGCGAAAATCATCCTTCTTCCTGAAGGTGCAGCAACGAGAGAGAATGTTGAGTACTTACAGAAGAAGTTAATGACCGTTTGGATAAAAGAAGAGAAGGATTCCAAACCTGTTGATCTTCACAAAATCATTACAGCAGGTCCAAATGGAATGGTAACGGATCAGCATGAAGAGAATATCGCTGCTTTAGAGTTTTACCAAGATAATATAACTCTTGTCCGTACACCATATATGTTAGCACACCGTGGGATCCCAGGGCTTGCACCAGAAAATACATTAGAAGGTGCGATTCTTGCCTATGAAAAAGGGGCAGATCATATTGAAAATGATATTTATTTAACAAAAGACGGACATATTGTCATCTTACATGATGGAACCCTTGATCGGACGACAAATGGAACAGGATATGTTGAAAACTATACATTGGCGGAACTAAAGGAATTGCTTGCTAATGACCAGTTCCCTGAACAGTATCCAGATGCGAGAATTCCGACTCTTAGAGAGTTTTTCGAAGAGTTTAAAGGCAAAGAGGTCGAACATATTGTAGAAATCAAGAGTGGCAATCCAGAAATTGTAGATAAATTGATTGAATTAATTAACGAAATGGATGTTGAGAATCAAGTATCTGTCATTTCTTTCAATGCTTCTCAATTGGAGTTGCTAGCAGAAAAAATGCCAGGAATGTCAATTGGCTTTTTAACTTCTGGCATTGCGAATGAAACAAATGTAAATCCTTCTTTACGTGCTGCATTGAATGTAATTCAAAACTTAAACTCCACTTTTAATACAAGTTATGGTGGTTTAGGTGAAAACTTTATGGAAGCAGCTAAGCATCGTGGAATTACGTTCTGGCCGTGGACATTTCGAAATCAGGATTTGTTTGTAAACTACTTTTTATTAGGAACAAACGGTTTAACAACGGATTATAATCATTGGGCTGCTGATTGGGCATCAAGCATTACGCCAACGCAAACCGAATATCATTTGTCAGTAAGAAGAAGTGTAGAAGTAAACGCACAAATCGAAACTTATGATCGTCAAGTGAAAGGCGTTCAGCCTGAAATTGTCTTCATTGATGGGAAGGATCATGTAACAGTAGAAGGCAATATGATAACGGCCCAAAGTAACGGCACGGTTCATGCGATGCTGCGTTATACTCAAGCCTTACCAGGTGGAAAATCATATGACCTTTATACACAGCCAATCACGATTGAGATTACAGGAAAGAATAATGCAAAAGAAAATATCATCATCATCGATCAAGAAGCCGCGGAAGTTGAAATTGGAAAGTCTCCTCATATGAAAGAGGGCATTCTTGTGAAAACATCTGCTTCCATTAAGGGGGAGGGATTGAAAAACAATATCGTCACCGTCAGTCCAACGAACGAAGGCGCCATCGTTCACTTAAACGGTGAACGTGTTCAACACGTCATCATTGACAACAGTAATATCAAGGAAATCAGAGGCGCTGAAAACGTTAGAAAATGGACCGTTCGAGAGGGCGTCGATGTGACGAGCCTAAAAATATACAACAGCAATGGTGAGGAAATCGGGATAAAATAGTCTACAGTGAAACATATAGAAGGTTCTAGAATGACAGAGTTCAAAAGCCTTATATCGTGGTTATCAAAAGCAGGAGAATCTATCATTGGATTCTCCTGTTTCACGTTTTAAATCTGTAATGAATCAGTTAATAGAGTCATAAATTAAGATAATTAGGGCTTGGAAATGAAGGTGGGACAAGGAACCTGTTTCCCCTGACCCCACCATAATCATGCATTTTCATGGATGAAAGGGAGATGGTCATGAGTAATGCGAATGTTCACGGAAATTTGCCGGGGCAAAAGTCAAAAGGGTTAGTAGAACGAAGAAATAAAATTGTGCCTAAGGGAGTTAGCAATGGGGTTCCCACTTTTGCAAAAACAGCTAAGGGGGCACTCATTACTGATGTTGACGGAAATACATTTATTGATTTTGTAGGGGCGATCGGAGTGATGAACGTGGGGCATGGTCATCCGAAAGTCAAGCACGCATTGAATGAACAAATTGATCAGTTTATCCATACAGGATTCAATGTTATGATGTACGAATCTTATATTGAGCTGGCAGAAAGGCTTGCTAGTCTTGCACCTGGAAAACATGAAAAGAAAGTTCTTTTACAAAACAGCGGTGCTGAAGCGGTAGAAAATGCTGTGAAAATTGCCCGTAAGTATACAAAAAGACAAGGGATTCTTTCGTTTTCCGGAGGTTTTCATGGACGAACCTTAATGGCGATGACGATGACAAGCAAGGTTAAGCCCTATAAATTTGAATTTGGGCCGTTTGCTCCTGAAGTGTATCGAGCTCCATATCCTTATCCGTACAGACGTCCGAGCGAGTTAACTGGAGTGCAATATGAAAATTACGTACTGGAGCAATTCCAGAACTACTTTATTAGTGATGTCGCTCCTGAAACGATTGCGGCTGTGGTTATGGAACCGGTACAGGGAGAGGGCGGTTTTATTGTTCCAGGAAAACGGTTTGTACAGGGAGTCGCTGAATTTTGCAAAAGGCACGGGATTTTGTTTGTAGCAGATGAAATTCAAACAGGGTTTGCTCGTACAGGCCATCATTTTGCAATGGAGCATTTCGATGTTATTCCTGACTTAATTACCGTCTCAAAATCAATGGGAGCAGGGGTCCCAATTAGTGGAGTGATCGGGAGGAAGGAAATTATGGATGCTGCTGATCCTGGTGAGCTTGGTGGGACATACAGCGGTAGTCCATTAGGATGCAAAGCAGCCTTGGCGGTTTTGGATATTATAGAAGAAGAGAAGCTGAATCAACGAGCAATCGAAATTGGAAAAATGGTGACGAATAGGTTTCAACAGTTTTACAAAAAGTTTGATTGTATTGGTGATGTAAGGGGTCTTGGGGCGATGTGTGCCATCGAAGTCGTAAAGGATCGCCAAACAAAAGAGCCAGCAAAGGACTTAACCAATGATATTATTAAGGAAGCGAATAAAAGAGGATTATTACTTTTAAGTGCTGGTGTTTTTGGAAATGTGATTCGCCTACTCATGCCATTAGTTATTACTGATGAACAGTTGGATGAAGGGTTACAGATTTTAGAAGAATCTATTAAGGCTTCTACTATTCTATCAAATGAGGCTAATTAAATATAATAGAGTGGGGGATACAATGGGTTTACATTTAATGCAAATTAATGGAGAACGTGTTCGTAGTGAAAATAACGAATTTATTGATGTTATCAATCCAGCTACGGGACAAGTGATTGCGCAAGTTCCGAATGGTGGAAAAGCCGAGGCAAAAAAAGCAGTCGATGCGGCTTATGGGGCATTTAAGCAATGGTCTGCTAAAACAGCAGGTGAGCGCAGTCAATTGCTGATGAAATGGTTTCAATTAATCGATGACAATAAAGAAGACCTTGCAATAACGATGACAAAAGAACAAGGGAAGCCCTTGAAAGAAGCGCTTGGTGAAATCAACTATGCGAATAGCTTTGTTTCATGGTATGCGGAAGAGGGAAAACGAGTATATGGAGAAACGATTCCTTCATCCCATCCGAATAAAAGGATTCTCATCCAAAAAAGACCAGTTGGGGTCGTTGCAGCCATCACACCGTGGAATTTCCCGGCGGCAATGATTACGAGGAAAGTGGCTCCAGCACTTGCAGTCGGTTGTACGGCTGTGATCAAACCAGCTTCTCAAACACCTCTAACCGCAATTAAACTGGTGGAACTCGCCCATTTGGCTGGCATTCCAAAAGGCGTGTTAAACGTTGTAACAGGGGATTCCAGTGCGATTGGTGATTTGCTGCTGCAAGATGATCGTGTCCGTAAGCTAACGTTTACCGGTTCGACAGAGGTAGGGAAGCTGCTTATGAAAGGGGCTGCCGATACAGTAAAGAAAATTTCTTTGGAATTAGGTGGTCATGCTCCGTTTATTGTGATGGATGATGCGGATCTCGATAAGGCAGTAGAGGGAGTTATCGCCTCAAAGTTTAGAAATGCTGGCCAAACTTGTATTTGTACGAATCGAATCTATGTACATGAAGCGATCGAAGCTGAATTCAATGAGAAATTCAGTAAAGCGGTAAAAACTTTAAAAGTAGCAAACGGCTTGGAAGAAGATACGGATGTAGGGCCGCTAATTGATCAACAGGCAATCAATAAGGTAGAAGAACATATTGCAGATGCGGTAAGTAAGGGTGGAACCATTCTTCTTGGAGGGAAAAGAGCCGATATCGGGGATGGATATTATTTTGAGCCGACGATTATTCGTCATGTAACTGATGATATGATCTGTATGACAGAGGAGACGTTTGGGCCGTTGGCACCTGTGACAACTTTTAAAACGGAAGAGGAAGTCATCCAACGAGCCAATCATTCAAAATATGGATTAGCTGCATATGTTTTTACGGAAAACCTGGGCAAAGCCATTCGGATTAGTGAAGAACTCGAGTATGGGATTATTGGGCTTAATGATGGGCTTCCTTCTGTTGCGCAAGCCCCATTTGGAGGCTTCAAAGAAAGCGGACTAGGAAGAGAAGGCGGACATTATGGAATGGATGAATACCTCGAAGTGAAATATGTATCGATTGGATTTTAAGAAAGGATGCCAGATACCCTCTAGTTTCTAGAGGGCATCTGGCATTAAAAATTTTATAGGCTCTTCAATGCATCTGCAATAGGGGTGTCGCCAGCAACAAGGTCAAATGCACGTTTATACGTGGTTCCTTCCGTTAGTACTGCGACAAGTGTTCTTGCAACATCTTCACGTGGAATCGATGCTCGAGCTAAGTTCTCAGCTGCAGAGACTTTTCCAGTTCCAGATTCATTTAATAATGCACCTGGACGAACAATGGTATAGTTTAGCTTGCTAGCAACAAGTGCATTGTCAGCAAAATGTTTAGCAACCATATAAGGTTTGATTGGACTATTTGCCCAGATTTCTCGGTTGTGTGCCCCAATCGCACTGACCATCACATATCGGTTTGCGCCAACTTTTTCTGCGGCGATCATTGATTTTACTGCACCATCCAAATCAACTAATAATGTTTTATCTGGACCAGTATGACCGCCAGATCCAGCAGTGAAAATCACTGCGTCACAGCCTTGAATCGCCTCGGCAATTTCATCAACAGAACCTTCTAAGTTTGCCACAACAGCTTCAACGCCTGTTTCTTTAAGGGTGACAGCCTGTTTTTCATCTCGTACCATCGCACGCACGGTATGTTCATTCCCTTTCTGCAGGAGACTAACAACCTGTTTACCAATTTGCCCATTAGCTCCGATTACGAATACCTTCATTACACACTACCCCTTTCCTTATTTTGTCTATTCCATTTTTTCAAAAGGAAAGCTACTTATCAAGAAGGATGCTTATTGGTAGGTGTTCCTTCTCGAATATTTCAAAGACAAGCCTCATAGAGATAGTAGTGGGAGCGGCAATTTAAAAATGGGGTGGTTAAGGTCTTAGCGAGATGGATAGCAATGGTGCTTGGAAGTTTTTTGCTAGGGATTGGAATAAATGGATTTTTAGTCCCGCATCACTTGTTGGATGGGGGACTTATTGGTCTGGCTCTTATACTTCATTATCATTTTGATTTTCATGCGGGACTTTGGTCAGCGTTGTTAAGTATTCCATTAATCATTTACGCTTGGATAAAGGACCGGAAGCAATTTCATGGCAGTGTTTATGGGATGATTTTGACTGCTATTTTTATTGATTTATTGGTTCCCTATCAATTTTCTCTCCCGATTGGATTGAGTGCAATTCTTGGCGGGGCCATTTGCGGAATTGGTGTCGGGATCATGCTTCGATATAAGACAAGCACAGCGGGAACGGACTTAATCGCTTACTTCATATCAAAAGCAACCGCATTAAATATAGGACTTCTAATTGCAGTTATGGACGTAATCATTGTTCTTCTCGGCTTTCAAACATTGGGTCTGCAAAGTGTTGTTTTTTCAAGCCTTACCATCCTAACAGCGGGTATTCTTGCATCGTTGTGTTACGAGAGGTTTTAAGGTCAGGGCGTCTGGTATACTGCCGAATTGGAAGGGACTAGGCGCCATAATAAATGGAATGTATAATGGAAATAGTACAATATAGATTGGGATTATGAGAATCTAAACAAACGTTTGATTAAGTTGATTATATGAAAAAGGGACTTGGAACCCCATAATTTAAAAAGGAATGATATTTTGAACAATCCAACATCGCTCCTCATCAAAAATATTAATATTTATCTAGAACAGGGGATCATTGCTGATGGTTCTATTTTAGTTGAAGAGGGTAAAATAAAGGAAATCTACCATAAAGGGGTTCCATCGTTTGCAACTGAACTGACACATGTCATTGAAGGTGAAAATTTAAATCTCATTCCCGGCTTCATTGATGGGCATATCCATGGGGCATACGGAGCGGATGTTATGGATGCGACAGAAGCAGCATTAGATACAATTGCCTCCCATTTACCGAGAGAGGGGACAACAAGTTTCTTAGCGACGACTATTACTCAAGCTCCCGAAAGAATCGAAAGGGCTTTGATGAATGCTGCTCATTATAAGAATAAATCTGGTCAAGCGGAGATGCTCGGTATTCACTTAGAAGGACCGTTTATTAATAAAAATAGGGCAGGTGCACAGCCTGCTCATTATATTTTGGAACCCGATCTAGAGCTCTTTAAAAAATGGCAAACACAATCAAACGGATTGATCAAGATCATCACATTAGCACCTGAACAGGATTTGGATGGTTCATTTATCCAATATTTGGTGAATTCTGGCATTACTGTATCGGCAGGACATACGGATACTGACTATGCTGGGATAGAAAAGGCTGTTTCCTATGGAGTTAGCCAAGTGACCCACCTATGTAATGCGATGACAGGAATCCATCACCGTGATATTGGCGTGGTCGGGGCTGCTTTTCAGTTAGAAAAGTTGAAAGGCGAGTTGATCATAGATGGTGTTCATATCGACCAAAAAATGGTAAAATTAATTTACAAAAATATGGGCAGTGGCCGGTTAATGTTGATCACAGATGCACTCCGGGCGAAAGGGTTGCTGCCTGGGATGTATGAACTTGGCGGTCAACAGGTGTTCGTTTCAGAGGAACGGGCTGTTTTGGAGGATGGCACCCTTGCTGGCAGTATGTTAAAAATGAATGAAGGGGCAAAAAGGATGCTGGAGATTCCAGATGTAGCACTGGAACATATTATCGAGATGGCATCCATAAATCCTGCGAAACAAATCGGTATTTTTGACCGAAAGGGAAGTATTGCCATTGGGAAGGATGCAGATCTATTAATCGTTGATAACGGGCTCCGTATCAAATATACTCTTTGCCGGGGTATTGTTTCTTTTGTAGAAAATAAACTAAACTAAAGTGCCTGAAACTTTAAACTAGAAAGGAGAAAATTATGAATCTCATCAAAGTCAACGATTATGAAGAATTAAGCCAAAAAGCAAGTGAGTATGTTATCCGACAGGTTCACAACAATCCCCGTCTTACACTTGGCTTGGCTACAGGCAGTACACCAGAAGGGTTGTATAAAAAGTTAGTTGAGGATCATCGAAATGGAGGTACCTCTTACCGAAACGTGACAACTTTTAATTTAGATGAGTATGTAGAGCTTTCAGAGGATGATCCTAATAGCTATCATTTTTTCATGAATCAACATTTATTGAATCATATTGATATTGAAAAGTCTAATACCCATATTCCAGAAGGTGATCAAACTACTTCTCTTGAAGAGGAGTGCGCAAACTATGAAAAGTTGATTGAACAATCTGGCGGGATCGACTTGCAAATTCTCGGAATTGGAGTCAATGGCCATATTGGATTTAACGAGCCAGGAACTTCTTTTGATTCTGTGACACATATTGTGGAATTAACTCACGAAACTCGACAAGCCAATTCTAGATTCTTCAACAGCCTGGAAGAGGTTCCAACCCATGCAATAACAATGGGAATTGCGACAATTATGAAGAGCAAAGAGATTGTTCTACTCGTTTCAGGGGCACAAAAAGCGGAGGTGCTTTCTCGACTATTGGATGGTGAACTGACTGAGGAATGTCCAGTAACTGTACTAAGCAAGCATCCAAATGTGACAATTATTGCGGATCTTGACGCATTAAAAAGGTAAAGATAGATAAGCGCTAGGTACCTTCAAAGCTGGAAGGTACCTAGCGCTTTATTTGACACCCTATTTGGCATGAGCAGAAACTGCACTTTGTTTCTCGTTTATGGATACAAGTTTCAGCCTGCCATCTGTAATGTTATAGACTTTATCGCAATAATCAATCAATCTCGTATCGTGTGTGACTACAATGGTAGCTTTTTTGTTATTCTTCGTGGCCCTTCTTAGCATTTCCATTACTTCAAAGGCTCGCTCTGAATCAAGCGAGGCGGTGGGTTCGTCAGCTAAAATAATGCTTGGGTTGGTGTACAAAGCTTTGGCGATGGCCACACGTTGGCGTTGTCCACCTGATAAATCGGAAGGATAGTTATTTAGTAATTCATGAATTCCGAGAGATTCATATAATTCCTCTAATTGTGAGGCTGACAGATTCTGTTTTTTGACCTTATCCAACAGTTGCATTTGTTGACGAATATTTAAGAACGGTACCAAATTGGAAGACTGAAGAACAAATCCAATTTCCTTTAACCGAACTGCAGCCCGTTGTTTCTCATTCATCTTTTCCAAATTACTCCCATTGATTAAAACTTCGCCATTGCTCGGTGCTTGAAGGCCGCCAGCAATAGTTAAAAAGGTACTTTTCCCTGACCCTGAAGGACCAATGATGGCGATTAATTCGCCTTGGCTAGCTTTGAAATTTGTCAGTTTTAACGCCTCGATTTCACTTTTCCCGGAACGAAATACTTTTTTTACATCTTTGAATTCTAATAAAAACATCTTTTATCCCCCTATCGCTTCTAACGGATCTACTTTGACAATAGTTTGGACTGAAAATAACGCCCCCATCACAGAAACGATGATGAGAATTATGCCATACAGGAGCATATCAAGATAATTCAAAGCAATAGGGACGGCTGCTGGAAGAAAAAATCCTGTCAACGCAGTCAATATAAACCCTGTAATTACACCTGCTAGGCTTAATAAAAACGTCTGGGATATGACGGAGCGTGCTAAATACCCGGTTGAGATACCTTGGGCTTTCATCACACCGAAAATACTGATTTTTTGAATTGTCAATACATAAAGGAAAATCGCCAGAATGACTGCTGATATGATAAATAAGAAATAAATCATAAAAGTCAATGTCAGATTCTGTTCTGAGTAGCCGGGTAGACTTTCAATGAGATCCTGCGTTGCAATAACCTGTAAGTCTTTATCAACCGTAACAGCCTCTAATGAGTCGGTTCGCAGTACATAGCCGTTAATTTGGTAATCCAACTCTTCTACCCCTTCACCAAAACGCAGTTGCTGAACAGTTTCTAAATCGGTATACAATACCGGAGCGGCATTGAACTTAGCATTATCAGTGAAACCTGTAATGGTTAAAGTTGTGTCTAAGGATGACAGGCTCAGTTTGTCGCCAATTTTGAACCCATCTTCTTTTAGGGAATCATCAGCAATCACTTCGCCCTCTTTTTCAAAAGCTTTGCCTTCGGTTACTTCCGGCATAATGAATTCCTCTTCTTTAATTCCAAAAATAGAGACGTTTGCCTTTATGTCACCGGTCGTTGCGATTGAATTAAATTGTGCTAACACAGCATAATCGCTTGCCCCATTCCCGTCATAGGCATCGATGTCCATAACGGATTGTGGAAGGGTAATATCGGATTCTTCCGTTAAAATAATGCCGTCACCTTCCCATTTATCAATGGCTTCTTTATTCAAGTTCTCGAGTCCATTGGCGAGTCCCGACAATAGAAACACGAGGTAGGAAACAAGTGTGAGCACACCGATGATTAGGATAAAACGAAGCTTATTGTTTTTGATTTCATTCCAGGCTAAAAACATGGAGTCACTCCTTTATATTGCCTTTGTATAACTATTTTATAAGTTTTATATAATTAATATATAAGAATTGAAAAGGAATAGCAATCATTTTGTTTTAGAAATTTGTTTCATTTTTAAAGAAATAAAAAGAAGTGCCAAATATCTTCCAATTTTCTGGATGGTATTTGGCACTTCAAATTTTTATTGTATAATTTCGTTCCAAATTAATGACCAATTAGGATCATTTGCAGGGATATTCCATCTTGGTGGCTCGATATGTCTTTCTTTTATTCCGAGTCCGCCTACAACGAATTTTAGATGGGGAATCTGCTGTGAGAGGGTGTCTACATATTGTTGAATAAGCCTTTCGTCTTCTGAGCGGGAAGTTGAAATCACTAGGATATTAATGTTTTTTTTCTTAATTAAAGCTTCTATGCCTTCTAACGGTGTATCCGCTCCAATATAGTAGACAGGGTGATGCTGTTCTCGCAAAAATAATGTAAAAAGCATCAAACCGATTTGGTGTTGTTCACCGGATGGACAAATCGCCATCACCCGTGGCAAACTTGGCGATGTGTTAAAGATACTCATAATTTTTGTGCAACGCTGCAGGGCGATATTACTTATCATATGTTCATTGGCGACATGAAGTTCCCCTTTTTCCCATGCTTCTCCAACTTTATACAGGAGTGGAACCATAATGGAGAATAGAACCGTTCGATAATGAAATTGGGAGAAATATAGATCAAAGAGAAATTCACATGTATGAGCATCTAAATTAACTACTGCTTCAAATAGATCTTGAATCTGAATATCAAAACCTTGTTGTGCTCGAGGTGTACTGCTCTCGGTACTTCTTACCTTTTGCTCTTTTAATAATTCCACAGCTTGGCTGATGTTTATGCCATTCTCTTGAACTTGTTTTTTTAACCATATTAAATCATTCACATCTTCTTCGGTATACATGCGATGTCCAGAGCTTGTTCGTTCGGGAGAGATAGCATGATATCGGGTTTCCCAGGAACGAATCGTCACCGAAGGCATATCTAAGATTTTTGAAACTGCCTTTATATTGTACATAAAAGACCAAATCCTTCACAAAGTTTATATATTGATTATATATAAACTATATATAAAAAGTAAGTGCCAGTTATCCTCCATATACTGGAGGATAACTGGCACACAATTTAAACCTCTAAATGAGTTTTCAATTCGTCTTGGACTTTTTTAAGTTCTGCTTCGGAAATGACTTGATAATAAATTCCACTAATTTTTGTTCCTTGGCCGGTCATTTGTAACTGGTCGATCGTTCCAATCGCATTTTTATAATTTTTTTGAATATCGTACATTTCAGCAAAAGCTAGGTTGGTTCGAACATTTTTACCTAAAGCTGCAAAGATATCATCAAATTTAGTAAGAGAACTGAAAGATGCACCACGATCGATTACTCCTGAAATCACTTGACGCTGTCTTTCTTGACGGCCAAAGTCGCCCTTAGGATCGTCATAACGCATCCGAACAAATGACAGTGCTTGATCGCCATTCAGGTTAATCTGACCGGTTTTAAAATGGTGTCCATCACTCGAGAAGTCTAAGTTGTTATTAACTTGAATTCCACCAACGGCATCAACAATATCTTTAAAGCCTTCCATGTTGACGCGAACGTAATAATCGATTGGAATATCGAGTAGATTCTCAATCGTATTCATCGACATTTCCTCGCCGCCAAAGGCATAGGCATGGTTGATTTTGTCTGTCGTTCCATGGCCAATAATTTCTGTTCTTGTATCTCGTGGGATGCTTAGCATTTTAATGGAGTTCTGATTTGGATTTACGGTTAGGACAATCATCGTGTCTGAACGTCCACGATCTCCTTCACGTTCATCAACCCCTAACAGCAAAATAGAGAATGGTTCCTGTTTCGTAAGGGTAATTTCCTCAGGACGTTTTTCAGATTTTTCTCGTTTAATCGGCTGATGCATCGTGTCAACGGCATTTGTTAATGAGTTAAAAATGGAGTAAGCATATACCCCAGCTCCGATGATTAATAGTAATAAAAGAATCCCCGTAATTTTCAGCCAACGCTTGCCTTTCTTACGCTTTCTATTCGCCCGCATGATTTTATCCTTTCTTGATTGAAAAATATAATAACATCCTCATCCATTATAGATAAAAACCCTGTTAAAATATAGTAAGTTCTGTTCAATGAATAGATGCTAGGCCCCTTTCATAATGGAAACAATTGTTAGGTACCTAGCATAAATTGGGGGCTAAAAGTAATTTTAGGATAATGGTAAAGTGTATTATATACTATTATTGGTGTAAGGGGTTACAAATATGAAAGGAGAATCAGCGTTCAAAATAGGGGTAATTATCAAAAAGGTATTTTGCGCCTAATTTCGCATTCGAAGAATCCGAGGGGCCCTTTCTTGAACGAATTGTGGATACTCATATTCCTCCTCGTCTTGTATGGAGTCTTCTATTTCCAGTTCCATACCAGCTACCCATGTTTCAAGCTTATATGTTCCTCTTTCAATGATTTTACAAAGATCCTCAAGTGTCAGGACTAATTCCATTAAGCAATCTAATCCATTTCGTAAGCCAAATACGCCTTTTTCTTTCGCCTTTGTAATAGAGTGGTCCAACCTGTATGATTGTTCTTGATAAGAAAATTCAATATAACAACTGTCGCGGTCCCAGTTGAAATGATAATCCTCGATTTTTAAACGAGTCATTATATTTATTACCCTTTTTTCAACCGTTATTTGTTCAGCTTGCGACCGAAACAACCATTTGAATTTGGACAACATATCATTCACACTCCATTCTTTTTTTGTATTCCAATCTTCACCTTGTATCAATAGATTTCTACAAATTTAGCTAAAACCCTTGTTGAATTTTTAGATTTATTAAATTATTTGTAAAAATAATGCATTAGTAGGATAAACGTATAGATGAGATAGGCTTGTCAAGGAACCTGTAAAATGATTATATGATAATAAAAGGATGCAAAGTATCGTCCATTTTGTGGGAGATTGGCTCCTAGCCACCATAATTGTAGTGAGGATCAAGATATGTGGATTTTTTTATACTGGTTGGTTCAGTTAACTTGGGGAATCCCTTTAAATATAATCGGAGTTGTTGTTGCATTAGTTTTCGTCCTTAGCGGACATAGGCCAAAAAGGTTTGGCTATGCCATTTATTTTGAAGTTGGCCGAAATTGGGGCGGTGTGAATTTAGGTGGCTTTTTCTTTGTTCAGAAAAACGCAAGTCTAGTTTTAAAACAGCATGAATACGGACATAGCTTTCAAAATATGATGTTGGGGGTTTTGACGCCGTTTGTCATCAATATCCCTTCAGCTATTCGATATCACTATCGGAACTACAAAAGGGCAAAAGGACATATTCTCACTCCTTACGATGAATTTTGGTGTGAAAGTTGGGCGACTAAATTAGGAAAGAAATATGGAGAAAGGGGAATGAACGGATGGAGTGATGTCAGATAACCATCTAATAATTGTCAATTCCCCTGTCCTGACAAATTTGGAAAGCTAACCTCCAAAATGGGGATAATTTCTTCTATCTATTCAAGTTCCTCCACATTTTTCTCGATATTCTCTTCAATTTTTTGGTCTCTTTGTTTTTCCTCTTCTGAAATCTTGCTCCCATCATCTAGGAGATCCTCTGCTTTTTTAGTTGGTTCTTTTACAGCAGGTTTTTCTTGATTGGTGTCTTCTTGATTGTCTGCCCTAGGCGGAGGAGGCATATCGTCATTCGTATTGCATCCTGTAATAATGAACATAGAAAAGAATAAACCTGTAAGTATATACGACCATTTTCTTTTCATGGAAATCTCCTTTCATGTAAAATGAATGAAATAATGTTTCGTATATCTTTTCTCATTAAGGAAAAAATCATACAGATATTGAACATGGAACAAATTATTACAATTGAAAATTGCAGCTTTCCAATCATTTAAATTAGAGGGAATTTCTGCAGGAAATAAGTTAGGGAAGAAATTCATTTTTGTTTACTATGTTCTAAAATGGGGGGTGAGACACTTTGACTCAGTTATTTTTCAAATATGGGACAATGAACAGTGGTAAATCGATTGAAATCATTAAGGTTGCTCATAATTATGAGGAACAAAATAAAAATATCTTGCTTTTCACACCATCGGTTGATGATCGAGATGAAGCTGGCTGGGTATCATCGAGAGTGGGAAAAAAGAAAAAAGCGATTCCCATTGAGGCCGATACTGATATTTTTCAAATTGTGAGTGAGTGGCTTTTCCGATTAAGTTGCGTCTTAGTTGATGAGGTTCAATTTCTTTCAAAGGAACAAGTCCTCCAAATGGCAAGGATAGTGGATGAGTTAAATATTCCAGTTATGGGCTTCGGATTGAAAAATGATTTTCAAAATAACTTATTTGAGGGCAGTAAATACATGTTGCTGTATGCAGATAAGATTGAAGAAATGAAAACGATTTGTTGGTTTTGTGACAAGAAGGCCATTATGGCATTACGTGTAGACAAATCCAATCAGCCAGTTCGCGAAGGAGAGCAAATTCAAATTGGCGGGAATGACAAGTACTATCCGGTGTGCCGGAAACATCATCAATATCCGCTCCTGTAAGAATACAAGGTGCTAGGTATCATCCAACTGGAGGATGCCTGGCAATTTTTTTTACCTATGCAAATATTTGAAACTTTCTTATGTTTTATTCGTATTATTAAATGTCTTACTATTTTTATCTTTTAGGGGGGAAGGGTATGCTAGGTGCACTTATTATTTTAATTCCAGTTCTGATTTTGGCCGCTCTTGGAGGTATTGGTTATTACTTTTGGGTGCGAATTCGGTATCGAACTGCAAAATCGAATGAAGCGTTAATCATTACGGGACCGAAGCTCGGCGATCCAGAGAAAGAGACGAATATTTTCACAGACCAGGAAGGCCGTTCGATGAAAATCATTCGTGGAGGAGGGTATCGGTTAAGACGCTTTCAAATCTCGACACCGGTAAATTTGACTTCGTTTCAATTAAAGCTTTCGACACCAAGAGTGTACACCCTTGGTGGTGTACCAATTGTGGCCGATGCAGTCGCAATGGTTAAAGTTGCCGATACATTAAATGGAATTGCCAACTATGCAGAGCAATTTTTAGGGAAAAAACAAGATGAAATTGAATTGGAAATTATTGAGGTGCTTGGAAGTAACTTGCGAGCGATCTTATCCAAAATGACTGTTGAAGATATCAATAGCAATCGTGAAAAGTTCAATCATGATGTACAAGAAATTGCACAGAAGCAATTAGATTTAATGGGATTTAAAATCACTTCATTAGGGTTGACTGATTTACGAGATGCCGATGAAGAAAATGGGTATCTTGAAAACTTAGGGCGGCCACGAATTGCTGAAGTTCGCAAGCTAGCTGAAATAGCAGAAGCTGATAGTGAACGAGAAACACGAATTCACCGGGCGAAAATGGAACAAGAGGCGAAGGAAGAAGAATATAAACGTCAAATTTCTGTCGCCGAATCGAAGAAGGAAAAGGATATTAATGATGCAGCGTTTAAAGAAGAAACGGAACGGGCACGGGCAAAATCAGAACAGTCGTATGAATTGGAAAAAGCAAAATTAGCAAAAGAAGTTAAAGAAGAAGAATTAATGCTTCAGTTTTTAGAAAGAGAACGGGCGGTTAAGTTAGAGGAAGAGGAAAGCAAGGTGCGGAAGGCGAAAGCTGATGCAGAATACTATGAGACGACTCGGAAAGCTGAGGCCCAAGCACGCAAAGCGGAAATAGACGGGGAAGCGAAAGCAAGAATTCGGAGAGAAGAAGGTTCTGCCGATGCGGAAGTTATTCGTCAACGTGGTAAAGCTGAAGCGGATGTAATCCGTGAAAGTGGGATTGCAGAAGCTGAAGCTCGTAAACTATTAGCAGAAGCGATGGAAAAACACGGCGATGTCATCATCACAGAGAAATTAATTGAAATGCTGCCGGTATTCGCAGAAAAAATCGCTCAGCCACTTAATAATATTGATTCTGTCAAAATTATCGATTCAGGCAATGGCCAAGGTGTGCCATCGTTTGGAAGAAGTATTACGAAAACAATGGTTGATATGCAAGAGCCGCTAAAAGAAATGACCGGCATCGATATCGCAGAACTAATCAAATCTTATACAAGAGGGAATTCCACCCAAATTGCGGTGCCAACAACTGAAGTGTTAGGCACTGCTCAAACAATGGAAGTGAATAAGGAACTAATGGAAAGCGTTGGGAAATTGTAGGTTGTATAGGGAAGCTTAATCAATAAATAAATGATCTGATTAAGTATTGGAACTATACCCAATTCAAGTCTTTAAGTAATGAGCGCTCCTTGATATCGAAGGAGCGCTTTTCTCTGCAGAGGGCGGCTGCAGGAATCAATTTATTATATTTTAGGCCTATTTATTTTTTGCTTTTTTCAACTCTTGCATAGAAATTATCATTCACCACCACCTTTCTTCAATACGAATTGTTAATCACCTGGACCTATGAATTGGCGAACCGAAGGGGATAGGGCTAGTACTTTTCCTTTGATGTCCTCTAGTTTTATTCGGATTAACTGGGAAATACGTTCGATGCGCTTGGCGGACCCTTCACTCAGGCCTCTCCATTTTTTTGAACTTCCCTTTCACTTTTTCGCTTAATCTAAACATCGTCATCACTTTGACTCGATGCAAAGCAAGAACCTTTTGGACAGTCTCCACCGCTTCATTTTCACCTGAAACATGGGATTTTGCAGGAACCTTTCGATGTAGAATCACATAAAACATCGTATCACTACCTTTCCGAAAAGATAGGGTTGTTTTCCCTGTGTAGAGTAATTCCATATTCATAGCCTTTTTCCTTGTAAAACAGACTAAGTTTCCCTCGTCATAAAATTACCTAAACCGTTAATCCTCTACGAATAAGGTGAGAAATAACGAAATTCTCCTATCGAATTAAACGATTTGCTGCGAAAAACTGCAAGATTTTGAAGATAGGTTTTTAAAAAGATAGAAAAGATAATTGGGAGGATTTTTGATTCATCAGGCTTAACGGGCAGTAAGACCGCACCTCAAGATTCTGAGTACAATAAAAGAAGATAGGTGGGAGATCAACTGCCCGTAAAGCTCCGATTGGTGAGATAAATCCATCAGGCTCTGCATGACTAACCATCAGTGGGGGATGGAAGAACCCCCCTACTGATGGAAGTTTCACTTTATAGAAAATAAGCAAGGTGGTTTAAAATGTTCACGAAACTGTCATACTCATCCGTTTTCAGACCGTGTTATCATTAAGGTAAATGAACTTTTGTTATGACTCTATTTTATGGTGGAATTTTACAAGTAAGGTAAGTAAAATTGAAAGCGGTTTCACACTTGATATCATTTTTAATAGGGAGATGTTGGTATGAAAATGAATCCGGAAGGCATGGAGTTATTTAAGGGACTATGTAAAAGGTTACAGGACATAGATCTTATTGCAGTAGATGTTAAAGACCCGGATGGAAGTGGGAAAGAAGTGGTTTCATTTTTTTATAACGAGGAGATTCAGCAACGGGTTTCAGATCCATGCATAGAGCTTCCGGTAGCAACGGTACAGTATATCGCTGAAGATCTGCAATTATTGAGAAATGAAGTGACGGGAGTATCGCTTAAATTTTATTATTCTCCATTACTTGCAGTTGGATTGGCGCCATTATTGGAGAATTACAAAAGGTATCGTACAGAACTACAGGGTTCTCAAGAGTCCTCATTTTATAACTATATTTTTGTTGACCCGTATACTAGGGAACATGTTTATGAATATATTGATGCTCTATTTATAAGTTTGTATAAAGAGATGAATTCCATCGGAGATCATCTTCCATTAACTGATGCACAATTACATGAGCTTGTTTTAGTGTAGTTTTGCTGTGCTTAAATATCACATGAAATTTTTAAAAGGGAGACTGCTTACATATATACAAGCAGTCTCTTTTACTAGTCTGTTAGATATTAGATTACAAGAGGGCTCAACTCCTCAGTGACTAATTTCGGCTGATTACCTTTTTCATTGCACGCCGTTCACATGAACGAACAGTTGTGACTTTTAATTGTAAGCGATCGGCGATTTCTCTATTGCTTAGTCCTTCGTAAAACCGCAAACATACCCATTGTTTTTCTTTCTCTGTTAAATGGTAAAAGTGACTTAACAATGTTTCTTTCTCAAGGTAACGGTCTTCATAGCCAATTTTCACCCAATCTTCTTCACACATGGCTGTATTCCGATCCTCCTGTCGATTCTCTTTTTTTAAGTGATTTAACATGCGTCCTTTAATAAAACTGTAAGCATAAGTTGAAAGCTGCCCTTTCGTTTCATCAAATTGCTCACTTGCATTCCATAATGCGATTAGGCCAATTTGATAAAACTCATCGTGGTTTTTGTAAATATGAAGTGAATGAATAATCGAGTGAATCATGTTTGAGTACTGTGCAGCTAGTTGTTCAAATTCCATTGTAATTTCGCCTTCTCAGAACGTGCACCTGTTCTATGTATTCCCGGGTACTTTTAAGATAACTGGGAAAATCCGGACTGGCGAATGAGGAAAAATGCAGAAACCCTAGCCAATTTTGTGAATTCAGACGGGAAATGAATAAATTGCCAAGGGAAATATGCCGTTTTCCTGTGAAATAGTGAAAAAGCAGTAAACTTTTCATTTGAGGAAATAAATGAATGTATATAGTGGAGGTTAGAAAAGGGAAAGAATTGAAAGAAATAACTAACCTTTTAAATAAATTAGTAATATTACTTTTGCCACTATTTTTACTATTGTTATACTACTATCATGCCCTTTGTAATGAACGATAATAGTGAGTGGGTTTAATTTATTTTAAGGGCTATTAATCATTATCGTGTTACAAAATCTAAAAAATATCACACGAATTTTCCAAGTATCTTTATCGTAATCAAATAGGAAAGATGAATCCTATATTTATCGATTTGATCAAAGGAATCTCAACTTATGATAAACTACATATAAAAATACAGATTGATGATGAAAGGGAACGGTGAATAATTATGGCTATTGTTGATGTTACAGTCATTCCGGTTGGTACAGAATCTCCTAGTGTAAGTCACTATGTAGCAGATATCCAGAAGGTGTTAAAAAAGTTTGAGGAGCAAGGAGCTATTCGCTATCAATTAACTCCGATGAACACAATTATTGAAGGAGATCTGCCAAAATTATTCGAAGTTATCCAAGCGATGCATGAAGTTCCTTTTGAAAAGGGGCTTGCTAGAGTTTGCACAAGCATCCGCATTGATGATCGTCGGGATATCAAGCGGAAGATGGAAGATAAAGTAGCAAGAGTAGAAGGTCTCTTAAAGGAATAACACTGTCTGGATCTATCCATTCAATTATAAAAAGGCAAAGGTGTTTCCATACGGTTGGTGGGCATATATGGAGGACTAAGGTGGAATAATAACCATTGATTAATTTAAAGCATACCTGTTTGCTAAAAAAATAATGGTTATGAAAGAGGTAATTGAATTGGCAGAAAAAACATTTACAATCGTTGATGAAGCAGGAATCCATGCCCACCCGGCAACTCTTTTAGTTAATACTGCAACTAAATTTGGTTCTGACATCAGTTTGGAATGTAAGGGAAAATCAGTTAATTTAAAGTCAATCATGGGCGTTATGTCCTTAGGTGTGACGAAAGGCGCTGAAATAAAAGTAACGGCTGTAGGTGACGATGCTGAAGATGCAATTGGAGCACTTACCTCAACTATGCAAGAAAATAAATTAATCTAAAGTAGGGGTGCTAGGCTCCCTTTCTAGAAGGCTCTTAGCACTTTTACAAAATAAAAAATAGGTATTATGATAGAGGCTGGAACAATCCAGATAAATGAAAAATGTAGGTGATCAAAGATGTTGTTTGTCGATAATAAAGGAATAAACAATCCGCAGATTAATTTGGCGATTGAAGAATACATATTAACGCACTTAGATATAAATGAATCTTATTTACTCTTCTATATTAACGGCCCTTCAATTATTATCGGCCGTAATCAAAATACGATTGAAGAGATTAATACGGAATATGTTGAGGGGAATAATGTAATTGTTGTACGCCGGATGTCTGGCGGAGGCGCAGTTTATCATGATTTAGGCAATTTGAATTATAGTTTCATTACGAAAGATGAAGGGAATAGTCTGCAAGATAATTTTAAAAAGTTCACGAAGCCGGTGATTGACGCATTGCAGAAGTTAGGTGCTAATGCCAATTTAATGGGAAGAAACGATATCGAAATTGATGGGAAGAAAGTATCCGGAACAGCTCAATATGCAACAGGCGGCCGTATGTATACGCATGGAACGCTCATGCTTAATTCTAATTTGGATAAGGTTGCAAAAGCGTTAAAGCCAAAAAAAGAAAAAATCGAATCCAAAGGGGTAAAATCAGTTCGGGCACGGGTTGGGAATATCTCTGATTATATTAGTAAGCCGATGACGGTTGAGGAATTTCGCCAATTTATTTTGAAAAGCGTATTTGAACAAGAAGGCGGAGAAGTTAAGGAATATGTGTTAACAGACGAAGACTGGGAAAAAATCCATGAGATTTCGAAAAATAAATATCAAACTTGGGAATGGAATTACGGAAAGTCTCCTACATTTGATATTCAACACTCACAACGCTTCCCAGCTGGAACGATCGATGTACGTCTAGATGTAGCAAAAGGAGTCATCAAAAGTGCCAAAATCTACGGTGATTTCTTTGGCTGGGGTGAGGTGGGTGATATCGAAGAGAAACTAATAGGTGTACGTTATGAAAAAGCAGCCCTCGAAGAAACATTGAAGGACATCGATATCCAACACTATTTCGGAAATATCAAAAAAGACGAGTTTATTCAGTTGATTTATTAAAAAGAAAAACGGTTCTTATGCAGCTAACATGGGAACCGTTTTATTATTACTAAATTCCGGATGATTTCAGGCACTAATTTCAGTTTAATCCTGCTAATCTTGTACATAATAAAAAAGGATTATTTTGAAAGGAGATGAAGCTTGTGTCCCATCAAGGAATGCAAAACAAAGACCAAACAAGAGCTCAGATTGAGAAGCAAGATCAAAAGAATGACGTTGAATTAGGCAACGAATTTGAAATTAGCAATAGAGGTCATCAAAGCCAGAAAAAGAGCGGCCGCCAACTCAACAAAAAACCAAGGGAGTAAGATCCCTTGGTTTTAACTTCTTTCAGTAAATGATTTTGTCTCCCGCTTTTCTTACATGGAAACAGTAGACTTGTTCTTCATTTCAGTGGAAAATCTTACAAAAAATGTGGTGCCTTCTGGACTGGTTTCGATATCGATTTTAGCTCGGTGGCGGGCGGCAATGCCGTAGCAGACACCGAGGCCGAGGCCAGTACCATTATCTTTCGTTGAGAAAAAAGGGGTTCCAAGTTTTTCAAGCGCCTCAGGATCGATGCCAACGCCTTCATCTTCAATAGCGAGGATGACTTCATCCTTTTCTGTATACGTATGAATCGTTAAGGTTTTTCCTGGTTTCATTGCTTCTAAGCCATTTCGATATAAATTTAGGATAAGTTGTCTAATCTCGTTACGATTTAAAAGGAGGTTAGGAATTTTAGACATCTTCATTAGAACCTGTTTATTTTCGTTAAACGCATCCCCCTGCAGCAATGGCATAATATCATTCAAAATTGAATTTAAATTTAATTCTTGTAAACCAGATGATCGAGTATTGCCCATGGATAGAAATTCGGTGATGATCGAGTTGGCGCGGTCTAGTTCATCAATCATCAAGGTAAAAAATTCACTATACTGCATACAATCCTCTTTTGTGCTTAATAGCTGTAAAAAGCCGCGAACGGTCGTCATTGGATTTCGAATCTCATGACTGATACCTGCTGCCATTTGGCCAATTAAATCAAGTCCTGACAATCGTTTCATTTCTTGTTCATAATTTTTTGATTCTGTAATATCGCGGAAAAAACAGCAAATTCCATCATCAAATGGGTAGACGTGAACAGAGAACCATCTCTCTTTATACAAGGAGGGTGTCTCGAAAACTGTCGGCTTTCTTACCGACATGGCTCGTTGGAATTCTTTGTACCAATCCGAATCAACAGCTTCAGGAAAACCATCCCAAATACTTTTCCCCAATAATTCACCAGCCGTCATGTTATCCGGAAAATAAGGATGATTATTCAAATAAATGATTTTCCATTCTTTGTCCACTGCCAAAAATCCGTCAGAAATACTTTCAACAATCTTCATGATTTTATTATTAGCTGTAGCAACTTCTTTTGTTCGTTCTTCGACTTTCTTTTCCAACAAGTCGCGATGCTGTAACAATTCAGCTGTTAATCGATCTTTTTCTGCCTTCAGCTTTTGTTGTACCAATAATGCTTGTTCCAATTCACTATTCTTTTCTGCAAAGGCATCTCGTGAATGCTGAAGTTCCACATTTTTAATGGCTAATTCATCCCAAGACCTTTTCAAGGAAATATGGGTTCGTACTCTTGAAATGAGCTCTTTACGATTAAAAGGTTTGGTAATATAATCAACGGCACCGAGTTCAAAACCCTTGACGATATCCTCCATTTCACTTTTTACCGTTAAAAAAATGACTGGAATATCTTGATAGCGTGGGTCCGCTTTAATCGTAGCACATACTTCATATCCATCGATATCAGGCATCTCTACATCTAATAAAATAAGCTCGGGAGAGTTAGCTTCTAAAAATTGATAGACCTCGTGTGCACTTTGGGCAATCCCGAGATCATATCCGCATTCAGCCATAATTGTAGCCAAAACTTGTATATTATTTGGATTATCATCAATGATTAATACTAAATTATTTTCCATTTGGATTACCCTCTAGTAATATTATTTTTAACTTCCTTAATTGTATTTTGATGTTCATGATATCATAACAATCGGCATAACCCAGCAACTTTTCACCTTCGGCGCTCATATAATCCAGCTGATGCTCTTCACCCAATGAAATCATTGTCTGAGCTAAATTCTGAACATGAGAAATAATGAGGGAGGATTCTAAGCTTGCCAGTAATGGCCTCAACACTTCCTTGATTTCCGGAGTTAGGGTTTGTAGTTGAAGTTGATTCTCCACTTTTGACACCGTGTTTTCCGCTTCATTTTCGATATGAAGATATTTAGTAATTGTCTTTACTAGCTGCCCTATGTTAATGGGTTTTATTAAGTAATCATCAAAAGTCCCCTCAGGGATGTCTACATGATTCGAAGCACTTAAAGCAATAATAGGGATGTTACACGTTTCTGGATTTTCTTTTAGTTTCAAAGCGGTCTCAAATCCATCCATAATAGGCATAACCAAGTCTGTAATAATGAGATCTGGTTTTTTCGTCTCGCAGGCTTTCAGTGCCTCATGACCATTTGCTGCAAGCATAACTCGAAGCCCAAACGAGGTGAGCCATTCTTTTATTAAATAACGATTTGTCTCAATATCATCAACGACAAGAATCGTTTCATCCGAAAATTTATTCTTCCAATAGATAGACAGATCGGTTTCCTCTGGCAGGGTCCCAGTTGCAGCGACTTGAACATTTATAAATTGAACGAGAAATGTACTTCCTTTTCCGGCCTTACTTTGCACGGAAATCGTTCCATTCATTGTTTCTACTAACTTTTTCGTAATCGAAAGTCCGAGCCCCGTACCGCCATATTTTTTAATGCTTTGGCCGGAAATTTGTGTAAACGCCTCAAAGATCCGTTCTTGTTCACTCACGGGAATACCGATTCCAGTATCCTCCACAGAAAGTTGAAGATCAATTGAACTTGAGTCATTTGAATGGGAAGGAAAAACCTGTAAAGTTACCTTGACATGTCCTTTTTCCGTAAATTTAATTGCGTTGTTTACCAGGTTTAATAATATCTGTCTTATTCTTACCTCGTCAAACAAAATCAGTTCTGGAAGTTCGTTATGAATATCTAGTTTATATTCAACCCTTGTATGCTGAACGTTATGTCTGAACATCGTTTGAATTTCTGACATAATCTTACGCATATTAATCGGTTTATAGTGCAACTCAATTTTCCCCGCCTCTATTTTGGAAAGGTCGAGAATATCATTGATAATCGTGAGTAGATTATTTCCCGCCACGTGAATCGTTTGGAGGTAGTTCTTGTATTTTTCATCCTGTATGGAATTGGAAAGAAGTTCGCTGAAGCCGATGACCGCATTTAACGGGGTACGGATTTCATGACTCATATTGGCGAGAAATTCACTTTTCGCTTCGTTGGCCTTATCTGCTTGTATTTTTGCGAATTTTAGTTCAAGATTGGTTTTCTGAATTTCTGTTGTTCTTTCTCTAACTTTATCCTCGAGGTGGTGAATATGTCTGTCTAGTTCATCAGCCATTTTATTAAAGGCACGAGTGAGATGGCCAATTTCATCATCTTTGTATACTCTTGCTCTTTGACGAAGGTCTCCTTTTGAAAACTTTTCCGCTGTTTCAATTAATTCGTTAATTGGTTGTAAAATGGCATCCGTACTTCTTCGATAAATGGCGAACGAAAGGAGTAGAGCAATAACAGATAACAGGATAGCCGTTTGAATATTTTGATGGATTTCAGCTGCGAATAGTGTATTAGGAATTCCAGTAATAATTAACCAATCAATGCCTGATTGTTTGTATTCAGTCAACCGAACATGCAGTTTTCCATCGGCTGTTTCTTGAATGGTATCCGTGTCTGTTGTGTCCTTTTTATAGGCTTCATAGGCTGTTAAAATCGCTGTATTATCAATTGAATCGACAGTCAATTGCTTAAAAGATCCATCGTCAAGTAACTTGAAATTAGATTTTCCAATTGAGTTAGCTACGAGTTCTCCCGTGACCCGGTCAATAACAAGGGCTGTTGCTAATTCATCAGCTAGAACTTCCTCTAAAAAGTGATTCAGGCTTGTCATCGTAATGTTTGTCCCTAATACTCCTTGTAGGATCCCCTCTGTATTATAAATGGGATAGTTCGATGAAATGACTAAGTCATTTTTCACAAAATGATTGTAAGGTGGAGTGAAAATCGGCTTTCCAGCCGTCTTCGCTAATTGATACCAATCTCTCGTTCGCGGATCAAATTCACCAAAGTCACCAATAAATTCATCTTCAGTTAAATCTTCATTCGTAGAATAATAAAAAGAATGGCCGTTCGTCTCGGCGGTACTTCGGTAAATTTCAATATCATCGTCTGCATTTCGCCGAGCTCCGTAAAAATCCCCATTCTCTAAACCATATTTAAAGCTATAGATTTCCGAATCGCTTGATTGAAGAATACTGGCAAAGTAAATATCGCGTACTTCTTTGTCAGTGAGGTCTAACATTTCATTCTCGATGATCTTTTGGTTCATTTCGTTTATATTAATTGGAACGTGTAGAAGGGTATCGAGTTCATTAACGATGTCTTTACTTGCATCATTCTCCATTTTTTCAATAATGCTGTCCGACGATTTGTCCCAACTTGTGAAAATGATTGTACTGATTGCAATCAAAGTAATCACCATCAGAATAACAAATGACGCACTAATCAAAAATCGAATGGACATAGTTTTAAATCTCATGATTCGCTCCCTCATCTTTAGTAAAGAGTATGTTTACCTTTAATAATCTGCGTATTATAACTACAATGGTAATCATATTAAGCTTATGTCAAAATTCGCTACTTTACTAGAGTATATAACAGAAAAGTCGGATTTGTTGTCGGAAATTGTAATATTATGATTAATTCTGGTGTTTTTTGAGAGGGAAGGGTCGATTTTGTGATGGAAGAAAAGTTGATTTGACAGGAAGTAAATAGAAAGCCAGAACGGAGTCTGAAAGCAGTTCTTATTCGGACAAAAAACATAAACACCAAACTTTGTCTGAATTCAAACCGCATTGGTTTCCCAGAATAACACTTTATCTAGTAATAAGTTAATAGCAACTCTTAATCAAACATTTGTTTAAAAATAAAACGAGGAGACCTTAGTTTAATCTGGGGTCTCCTCGTTTTATTATTCCAAATTTGAATAATTATTGGCAATGGTTTGGGCTTCCTGTAATTGGTCCTGTGCCTGTAAAATATCTTCTTGTTCTTTTTTCACTTGTCCTTGAGCCTGAATTAATTGTTGCGTGAGCGATTGAACCTGCTGTTGAGCAGTGAGCAACTCTTGTTCTTCTGCCTGTAGGCGTTGGTGGGCAGCTTGAACATTCTGTTGTGCCTGTTGTAACTGTTCAAGATGATCTTTTTGCTGCGTCATAAAAAAGCCTCCATTTAAATAAATTGAATTGATTCGTTACCCATATTGTGCTCCTCAATAAAAAGTTCTATGCCTTTTGAATATATAAGGAGAGAATCAATGATGAAGAAATAAACTTGTCGGAGAGTGATACGATGAGAAGAGAGCAACTGGAGAGGAATTTCGTTAATTGGGGCTTCATGGTTTTTATTATGTTTTGGACGGGACTTGTCGTACTATGCTCACTCTATATGATAATTCCGCTATTGCCAGTATTTGAAAGTGAATTCTCTGTTCCAAGGAGTCAATCAGCCATGACTGGGAGTATCTTTACGGTTTTCTTTGCTATGGGCTGCATCTTTTTTTGAGTGGCAGCTGAAAAGTTCGGGCTCAAGCGAGTGAAGGTCTACGGGCAAATTTGCATCGTGATTTTTACCGTATCAGCCAGTTTAGCAAGCAGCTTCGAGCAATTATTGTTCCTTCGCGCACTTCATGGCTTAGCATCTACGACCTTTTCACCGGTTGCGATCACCTATATTGGTTCGGTATTTCCTCTAGAAAAACGCGGGACCACACTTGGAGTTTTAAGTGTCGGTTTTTTACTCGCTGGGATTGTTGGTCAATTGATTAGCGACTTTATTGAGTCACGGTGGAATTGGCAGGCTGTTTTTTCCTTTTTTAGTGTCATTTATATTGTAACTTTTCTTTTATTACTAAAACTTCCTCCAGATCTAAGGAAAGAAGACACAGATTTTCTTTCGATTATAAAAAGATTTAGGATCCCATTTCAACAAAAGACAATTATCATTAGTTATCTTATATCTATAACCATTTTGATGACCTTTGTTGGGATGTATACATCTTTAGGGGAGTTATTAGAGAAAAAGTTTGATTTTAGTGATAAGCAAATCTTCTTTGTTCGGGCTTTGGGTGGAATAGGAATTCTCTTTTCATTATTAACAGGGAGACTTTCTAGTAGATTTGGCATTTATCGAGTAGTTTATTATGGTTTTAGTTTAGCCATTATTGGTTTGCTCTTCATGGGGATTAGCCAAAATCTCGTGTTAACAACTGTGATGAGTATCATTTTTGTATCAGGTATTGCGACGGTTGTACCCACTTTACTTGAAATTGTTGGACACTTAGGGAGGAGATAATAAAGGAATTGTGACGTCGCTCTATACGTTTATCTTATTTATAGGAGCAAGCTTAGGGCCGATTAATTCCACAAACATGATGGTATGGGGGGAGACTTTTACGTTTATCTTCTATAGTAGTCGTATTATTTTTCTTGCTTTTGCTAACCTTATCCCTAAACAAGATTGTGTCAAAAAAGGATAAAAGGAACTAAAGAGGGATATCAACCTTTATATAATAGGTGTCTTGTCTGCTATTTGATAAAGTTATTTCGCATTTATAAAATAAAGAAAGTAACCTTTTCAATTTCCTTAAGTAAGGATTGATTTTATTAGAATATGGTGATAATATGACTTTTCGTCACTAATCTTTTCTTCGGGTAATAATGGGGAGAAAAGTTTGCAAAAGAAAAGATTATAAAAGAAGTTGACTTCTATGATTTAAGGTGATATATTAATTAACGTCGCTGATGCGAGTTACACATCTTTTAAAAAATGACTTAAAGTAGTTGACATACAATAATTTATTTACTATAATAAGTCTCGTCGTCAATAAGATGATGGAATAACTAATTGTTCTTTGAAAACTAAACAAAGCAGAAACGTCAACGTTAGTATAGTTACTATATGTAACAAAAACCGTTGTCTTCGGACAACAAATTTTTATGAGCTATTCAAACACTTTATTGGAGAGTTTGATCCTGGCTCAGGACGAACGCTGGCGGCGTGCCTAATACATGCAAGTCGAGCGAATCTGAGGGAGCTTGCTCCCAAAGGTTAGCGGCGGACGGGTGAGTAACACGTGGGCAACCTGCCTGTAAGACTGGGATAACTTCGGGAAACCGGAGCTAATACCGGATAATTCTTACCAACACATGTTGGTAAGCTAAAAGACGGCGCAAGCTGTCACTTACAGATGGGCCCGCGGCGCATTAGCTAGTTGGTAAGGTAATGGCTTACCAAGGCAACGATGCGTAGCCGACCTGAGAGGGTGATCGGCCACACTGGGACTGAGACACGGCCCAGACTCCTACGGGAGGCAGCAGTAGGGAATCTTCCGCAATGGACGAAAGTCTGACGGAGCAACGCCGCGTGAGTGATGAAGGTTTTCGGATCGTAAAACTCTGTTGTTAGGGAAGAACAAGTACGAGAGTAACTGCTCGTACCTTGACGGTACCTAACCAGAAAGCCACGGCTAACTACGTGCCAGCAGCCGCGGTAATACGTAGGTGGCAAGCGTTGTCCGGAATTATTGGGCGTAAAGCGCGCGCAGGCGGTCCTTTAAGTCTGATGTGAAAGCCCACGGCTCAACCGTGGAGGGTCATTGGAAACTGGGGGACTTGAGTGCAGGAGAGAAGAGTGGAATTCCACGTGTAGCGGTGAAATGCGTAGAGATGTGGAGGAACACCAGTGGCGAAGGCGACTCTTTGGCCTGTAACTGACGCTGAGGCGCGAAAGCGTGGGGAGCAAACAGGATTAGATACCCTGGTAGTCCACGCCGTAAACGATGAGTGCTAAGTGTTAGAGGGTTTCCGCCCTTTAGTGCTGAAGTAAACGCATTAAGCACTCCGCCTGGGGAGTACGGCCGCAAGGCTGAAACTCAAAGGAATTGACGGGGACCCGCACAAGCGGTGGAGCATGTGGTTTAATTCGAAGCAACGCGAAGAACCTTACCAGGTCTTGACATCCTCTGACCATCCTAGAGATAGGACCTTCCCCTTCGGGGGACAGAGTGACAGGTGGTGCATGGTTGTCGTCAGCTCGTGTCGTGAGATGTTGGGTTAAGTCCCGCAACGAGCGCAACCCTTGTCCTTAGTTGCCAGCATTCAGTTGGGCACTCTAAGGAGACTGCCGGTGACAAACCGGAGGAAGGTGGGGATGACGTCAAATCATCATGCCCCTTATGACCTGGGCTACACACGTGCTACAATGGATGGTACAACGGGTTGCGAAGCCGCGAGGTGTAGCTAATCCCATAAAACCATTCTCAGTTCGGATTGTAGGCTGCAACTCGCCTACATGAAGCCGGAATCGCTAGTAATCGCGGATCAGAATGCCGCGGTGAATACGTTCCCGGGTCTTGTACACACCGCCCGTCACACCACGAGAGTTTGTAACACCCGAAGTCGGTGGGGTAACCGTAAGGAGCCAGCCGCCTAAGGTGGGACAGATGATTGGGGTGAAGTCGTAACAAGGTAGCCGTATCGGAAGGTGCGGCTGGATCACCTCCTTTCTAAGGATATATTCGGAACGTCTCTTTTTAGAGATGAACGTGACGGATCTGCTTGTTTAGTTTTGAGAGAATAATCTCTCAAAACCTTGTTCTTTGAAAACTAGATAATGTAATGACAAGACATCATTGTAAGTAAGTTCTTTTTTTAAGTAAGACCATGAAAATTGGTTAAGTTAGAAAGGGCGCACGGTGAATGCCTTGGCACTAGGAGCCGATGAAGGACGGGACTAACACCGATATGCTTTGGGGAGCTGTAAGTAAGCTTTGATCCAGAGATTTCCGAATGGGGAAACCCTCTATCTTTAATAGGATAGAATCTTTACCTGAATACATAGGGTACTGAAGGCAGACCCGGGGAACTGAAACATCTAAGTACCCGGAGGAAGAGAAAGCAATTGCGATTCCCTGAGTAGCGGCGAGCGAAACGGGAACAGCCCAAACCAAGAGGCTTGCCTCTTGGGGTTGTAGGACACTCAACATGGAGTTACAAAGGAACGGGGTAGATGAACAGGCCTGGAAAGGCCGGTCAAAGAAGGTAAAAACCCTGTAGTCGAAACTTCGTTCCCTCCTGAGTGGATCCTGAGTACGGCGGGACACGTGAAATCCCGTCGGAATCCGGGAGGACCATCTCCCAAGGCTAAATACTCCCTAGTGACCGATAGTGAACCAGTACCGTGAGGGAAAGGTGAAAAGCACCCCGGAAGGGGAGTGAAATAGTTCCTGAAACCGTGTGCCTACAAGTAGTCAAAGCCCTTTAACGGGTGATGGCGTGCCTTTTGTAGAATGAACCGGCGAGTTACGATTACATGCAAGGTTAAGTTGATAAGACGAAGCCGCAGCGAAAGCGAGTCTGAATAGGGCGTTCTAGTATGTGGTCGTAGACCCGAAACCAGGTGATCTACCCATGTCCAGGTTGAAGTCCAGGTAACACTGGATGGAGGACCGAACCCACGTATGTTGAAAAATGCGGGGATGAGGTGTGGGTAGCGGTGAAAT